>NZ_JAJPWK010000005.1:0-549620 GCF_046549115.1 Streptomyces sp. x-19
CTGCTGATGGCCCAGGACTCCGCCGGCCCCTCGCCGCAGTGGCTCGACCACGCGCGCACCCCCGCCGCCCGGCTCGCCATCTCCCGATGGCTGGCCCGCCCACAGGACACCGGCGAGCCGCCCCCCCCCCCCCCCCCCCCCCCCCCCCCCCCCCGGGGGGGGGGGGGCCGGCGGGGGGGGGGGGGGGGGCCCCCCCCCCCCCCCGCTGCCGTATCCGCCGGCGTCCGCCGGGCCGCCCGGACCCGACCCCCGCCCCGATCCCTGGACTCCCGATGAGCCGCCTCAGCACCCCCGCCGCCGCGCCGGTCGGCCGCCGCCGCGTGCCCGGTGCCCGTACCCCCGCCGCGCTGGCCGTCCCCGCGCTGCTCGCCGTCGCCTTCCTGCTGATGCCGCTGCTGGGCATCCTCGCCCGCACCAGTTGGGGCGACCTGGGCACCCACCTCACCAGCCCCGGCGTGCTCGAAGCGCTCCGGCTGTCGCTGCTGGTGTCGTGCTGGGCGCTGGGTCTGTCGCTGCTGCTCGGTGTCCCGCTGGCCTGGTTGCTGGCCAGGGTCGACTTCCCGGGCAAGGTGCTGGTCCGTTCGCTGGTGCTGCTGCCCATGGTGCTGCCGCCGACCGTCGGCGGTGTCGCCCTCCTGCTCGGCTTCGGCCGCCGCGGGCTCCTCGGCCCCTGGCTGGAGAACACCTTCGGCATCGTCCTGCCGTTCCACACGTCGGGGGCGGTGATCGCGGCCACCTTCGTCGCGATGCCCTTCCTGGTCATCAGCCTGGAGGGCACCCTCGCCGGTCTCCGCCCCAGCTACGAGGAGACCGCGGCCTCCCTCGGCGCCTCGCCGGTGCGGGTCTTCTGCACCGTCACGCTGCCGATGGTCGCCCCCGGCCTGGCCGCCGGCGCCGCGCTGACCTGGGCCCGTGCGCTCGGCGAATTCGGTGCGACGATCACCTTCGCGGGCAACCTGCCCGGCACCACCCAGACCCTTCCGCTCCAGGTCTACCTCCTGCTGCAGGACTCCCCGGAGGCCGCCACCTCCGTCTCCCTGCTGCTGCTCGTCATCGCCATGGCCGTGCTGGTGTGCCTGCGCGGACGGTGGACCGGCGGGCCCGCGGACCGCTCCGCCCGCGCCGGGCGGCGCGCCGCCTCGGCCGACGGCGTCCCTGCCGGGCCGGACGGGACCGGCCCGCAGCCGACGGACGGCTCCGCGGACGACGGCGGCCGGGAGCCGTCCGTGCCGGTGCCGTCCCCCGCGGAACGCTGGCCGCTGCACGCCGACGTCACCGGCTTCACCGAACTCTCCCTCCGGGCCGACCCGGGCACCACCATCGCCGTCGTCGGCCCCAACGGTGCCGGCAAGACGACCCTGCTGCGCGCCCTGCTCGGACTGACGCCGCGGGCCCGAGCCGCCCTCCAACTGGGGGAGACCGACGTCACCGCACTGCCCCCGCACCGGCGGGGCGTCGCCTGGGTCCCCCAGGACGGGGCGCTCTTCCCGCACCTGAGCGCACTGGCCAACACCGCCTACGGGCTGCGCGCCCAGGGGGTGTCCCGCGGCGAGGCCCGACGCACCGCGCAGCGGTGGCTCGACCGGCTCGGCGTCGGCCCGCTCTCCCACCGTCGGCCCGCCCAGCTGTCCGGCGGCCAGGCCCAGCGCGTCGCCCTGGCCCGGGCGTTGGCCGCCCGGCCGCGGCTGCTGCTGCTCGACGAGCCGCTGGCCGCCCTCGACCAGACCACCCGGGCGCACGTCCGGCATACCCTGCGCGGCCACCTCGCGGGCTTCGGCGGGGTCTGCCTGATCGTCACCCACGACCCCGTCGAGGCGGTCTCGCTCGCCGACCGGGTCCTCGTCCTGGACGGCGGCCGGGCCCTGCAGGACGCCCCGCCCGCCGAGGTCACCCGGCAGCCGCGCTCCCCGTGGGTGGCCCGGATGCTCGGCCGCAACGCCTGGCCCGGCACCGCCGCCGGCGACGGGCTGACCCTCGCCGAAGGCGGTCACCTGGTCGCCGCCGACCTGCTCCCCGACGGCACCCGCGCGCTCGCGGTGATCGCTCCCGAGGCGGTCGCGGTGCACATCGAGAAGCCCGTGGGCAGTCCGCGCAACGTCTGGCCCGGCACCGTACGGGAGATCACCGCCGCGGGCAGTCGGCTGCGGGTCGTCATCAGTTCGTCCGCGGCGCCCGATCTCGTCGCCGAGATCACGCCGGCGGCGGCTCTGGAACTCGGGCTCACCGACGGCGCCGCCGTCTGGACCAGCGTCAAGGCCACCGAGGTGACCCTGGTGACGCTCTGACGGACGTCGGCGCGCGGCGCGCGGGCGTCAGTGCGGGGTCGCCGCCGGCTCCAACACGAAGACCGGAATGCGACGGTCCGTCTTCTGCTGGTAGTCCGCGTAGTCGGGGAACGCCTCGACCGCCCGGGCCCACCACGCGGCCTTCTCCTCGCCGGTGACCTCGCGGGCCGTCATGTCCCGGCGGACCGGGCCGTCCTGGAGCTCCACCCGGGGGTCGGCGAGCAGGTTGTGGTACCACACCGGGTTCTTCGGCGCGCCACCCTGGGAGGCGACCGCGGCGTACGCCCCGTCGTGCTCCACCCGCATCAGCGGGCTCTTGCGCAGCTTGCCGGACTGGGCGCCGCGGGTGGTCAGCACGATCACCGGCAGCCCGCGCAGCGTCGTGCCGCGGGTGCCGCCGGATCCCTCGTACAACTCGACCTGATCGCGGACCCACGCGGTCGGGCTCGGCTCGTACTCTCCCTGCAGGGGCATGTCGTCCACCTTGTCGTCGACGTCTTCCGGTGTGGGGGGAACGACGGAGCGGGGGCGGATCATTCCGCCGGCGCCGCGGCGATCGTCCGCCGCGGCGTCCGGGGCCGGCGCGCCCGGCCGGGAACGCCGTTGTTCCCGGCCGGGCGCGCCCCGCGGCGCCGCATCGGGCGCCCGGTTCAGGAGACCAGCTCGACCGCCCGGCTCCGGTTGCGGCGGTGCTGCTCGGCCCAGTTCGCCAGTGCCGCCTCGCAGGCGTGGTCGACGTGCCGCAGCCCGCTCAGATCCAGTTCGACGTCCCGGTCGGCGGGCAGCGCCTCCAACTGGTCGAGGAGCTTGGGCAGCCGCAGGAAGGTGGCGTTGCCGACGGCCCTGACCCGCACCGGGCCGGGCACGCTGGGGACGTGCACCTCCAGGTGCGCCTGGGAGGTCTCCCAGGCGGTCTTGGCCACGGCCAGCAGCAGGCCGATCAGCACCCCCTCGAACATGTTCACCGTCACGATGGCGAGCGCGGTGACGCACAGCACCACCGCCTCACCGCGGTGTGCCCGCCACAGCGGCCGCAGCTCCCGCAGCGGGATCAGCTTCCACCCCGCGTGCACCAGCACACCGGCCAGAGCCGCGACCGGCACCACGCCCAGCGCCGCCGGGAACGCCGCCGCGAACAGCAGCAACCACACCCCGTGCAGCACCCGGGACGCCTTGGTCCGGGCACCCGCCTGGACGTTGGCGGCACTGCGCACGATCACCGCCGTCATCGGCAGCGCGCCGAGCACCCCGCACAGCGTGTTGCCGGCGCCCTGGGCCATCAGCTCCTTGTCGTAGTCGGTCCGCGGCCCGTCGTGCAGCCGGTCCACCGCCGCCGCGCTGAACAGCGACTCCGCGGAGGCGATCAGGGTGAACGCCAACACCGTGCCCAGCACGCCGAGTTCGGTCAGTCGGCCGATGTTGGCGAACCCGGGGGGCTGGATCGCGTCCAACAACCCGCTGACCTGCACCCGGGCGATCGGCAGGTCCAGCGCCCAGACCGCGGTGGTGGCCAGGGCGACGGCCGCCAGCGGCGCCGGCAGGACGCGTGCCGCGCGCCGCCAGCGGGGCCACAGCACGAGGACGGCGACGGTGCCGGCCCCCACGGCGAGCGCGGCGAGCGCCGGGCCGGACCGTGCGGTGTCCCACGCCAGCTGCGGCAACGACCCGATGTTGGCCAGTCCGCTGCCCGGTGCCTTGGCGTCCGCCAGGGCGTAGAGCTGCCCGGCGATCAGGACCAACCCGATGCCCGCCAGCATGCCCTGCACCACCGCGACCGAGATCGCCCGGAACCAGCGCCCCAATTTGAGTGCACCCATGGCCAGTTGCAGCAGTCCCGCGGCCAGTACCAGGGCGCCGAGCGCGCCCAGGCCGTACGCCTTGACGGCTTCGAAGACCAGCACCGTCAGGCCGGCGGCCGGGCCGCTGACCTGGAGGCTGCTACCGGGCAGCAGCCCGGTGACCAGCCCGCCGACGATGCCGGTGACCAGCCCCAGTTCGGCCGGGACGCCGGAGGCGACCGCCACCCCCACGCACAGCGGGACGGCGACGAGGAAGACCACGAGGGAGGCGGTGAAGTCCGCCCGGAGGAAAGGGAATCGCTTCATCACGTACAGCCCGCCTTCACAGAGGGAGGAATGCGTCGGCGGCCGGCCGGTGCACGGAGACCGACCCGGTGTGGACCTCGTAGAACCAGCCGTGCAGCCGGACCTCGTCGGCGTCCAGCCGCTCCCGGACGCACGGGTAGTCACCCAGCCGGTCCAGTTGCTGGCGCACGTGGCGCTGCACGGCCGCGGTGACGGCCGGCCCGTCGTCGCCCGGTAGTTCGTCGGAGAGTTGGAGCGCCAGCCAGTCGCGGACGGCGGGTGCCCCGGTCAGGTCCTCGCGGCGGGCCCGGGCGCCCACCGCACCGCAGTGCGAGTGCCCGCAGACCACGACGTCGGCGACCTTGAGCACCCGCATCGCGTACTCGATGGTGGCGGCCTCCGAACTGGCCGCCATGCCGTCCTGGTAGGCGGGCACGGCGTTGCCGGCCGTGCGGAGTTCGAAGAGTTCCCCAGGCCGGGCCCCGGTGATCAGGGACGGGATGACGCGGGAGTCGGAGCAGGTGATGAACAGGGCGAGGGGGGACTGGCCGGCGGCGAGCCGACCGTACGTCTCCTGTTCTTCCCGCTGTGCGGCGATACGGGCGGTCAGGCCCCGGGCGTGCTGGATGAAGGTCTCCACGAGGAGGTCTCCTGCTGAAGTGTGATGCCACCGTGGGGATGGCGAGGACGTGCGGTACTCGCGTGGCGGTGCACGGCGCGCGGCCGTGGCCCGCCGCGGAGCCGCTCAGCAGCGGAAGACGCAGTGGAGCAGGGGGAGTTCGGACGGTCTGGAGGCCGCCGCGTCGTGGTCGGCGGTCGGTGCCCGGCCGGTTGCCCGGTCGTCACCGGCCGCACCGCTCAGGTGCGGCGGCAGGGGACGTCGGTCCGGCGGCACGCCCTCCGCGGCCGGCGCCATGCGCCGGGGGCGGCTGCGCTCGGACTCCCGCTTGGAGTGCTTCTCCTCCTCGGAACTGGAGTTCGCGGCAGCCGACTTGCCGGTGGCGCCGGAAGCGGAGGTGGCCGGGCGCGCCGCCGCGGCCGCGCACGCCGGCGCCGCCGCGCCGAGCAGGAAGGCCAGGACGACGAGGAGCGCAGTCAGCGGCAGGCGGCACCAGGCCGCCATCGGGGGGCGTGCCCCCGGTATGCCGGTGTCCTTCCGCATCGTCGTCCTCCGCTTCGCCCCGTGTCGTGGGGGGCCGTTGGGTCGTTCGGCAGGGGGCCGGCCGCGCGCGTGGCGGCGGGGGCCGCGGCTGTGCACGGTCCTGGTCGTCGGGGCGCGATTCCGGTCCGGTGCGCTCGGCGTCGACCGTGGTTGCGGGAACCGCGCTCCCCATAGTGCAGCATCCAGGTTTCCAGTATGAAAACGAGAAATGACGCCATGTTGCGTGCTTTCTCAGGGGTTAACGGGCGCCGCCGGATCCCCGGGCGCCCAGTGCGGCCACAGGGACCACCACCGCCGCGAGCACCCCGCAGACCAGCGCCAGCACCGGGAAGCCCCCCGCGGCCAGCACCGGCCCGGAGGCCATCCCCCCGGTCGCGCCGGCCAGCGCGATCCCGACGTCCACCAGTCCCTGGGAGGTGGCCCGGCGGGCCGGCGGCAGCGCTTCGGTGACCCATGCGGTGCCGCTGATCAGCCCGAAGTTCCAGCCCAGGCCGAGCAGTACGAGCGCCACGGCGAGCCCCGCCACCGAGTGCGGCGGGGCGAGCATCGCGAGCAACCCGGCGGCCAGCAGCGTCACTCCCGACGCCGCGGCCACCCGCCGCGGCCCGACCCGGTCGACCCACCGCCCGGTCAGCGGGGACGGCAGGAACATCGCCCCGACGTGCAGCGCGATCACCAGCCCGGCCGCCTGGGCGTCGTGGCCGTGCGCCCGCAGATGCACCGGGGTCATGGTCATCAGCGCGATCATCACCAGTTGGGTCAGCAGCATCACCGCGGTGCCGGCCAGCAGGCCGCGCCGCGGTCCGCCCGTCGGCCCGAGGGCCGAGGGAGCCGCCGCCCGGTCGTCCGGTGGGGCGTCCGGGCCGACGGCGGACGCTGCCGGCGCCGCGGGCTGCGGCAGCGGTTCGGGCCGCAGCAGACCGGCCAGGACCACGGCCGCGGCGCCGAACGCCGCGGCGGCCAGCAGGAACGGACCGGCCAGCCGGGGCACGCCCCAGGCCAGGGCCAGGTCTCCGGTCGCGGTGACCAGGTTGGGGCCGGCCACCGCGCCGAGCGTGGTGGCGCACAGCACCGTGCTGACCGCACGTCCGCGCCGCTCGGGCGGAGCCAACTCGGCGCCCGCGTAACGGGCCATCAGGTTCGTGGCGGTGCCCGCCCCGTAGACCAGCAGTGACGGGAAGAGCAGCAGGACGCTGCCGAGCGCGGCGGCGGCCACCACGCCCAGGCTGCCGAGCACTCCGGCCCCGTATCCGAGGACGAGCCCGGCGCGCCGGCCCCGGCGTTGGGAGAGCCGGCCGATGCCCGCGGCGCCGACCGCCGCGCCGGCGGTGAACAGCGCGCTGGGTACCCCGGCCAGCCCGGTCGATCCGAGCATGTCCTCGGCGAGCAGCGCCCCCACCGTGATCCCGGCCGCCAGGCCCGCCCCGCTGAGCACCTGCGAGAACACCAGGACGGCCAACGGCCGCCGGGGTGCGGCACCGGTCATGCGGGCAGCGGCTCCAGCGCCGCGATGTCCGCGAGGGACATGCCCATCCGCTGGTGCAGGAAGCGGACGATGGTCCAGTGCGGCAGCGCGTCCTCGTCGAACGGGCCGAACTCCCGGCAGTACAGCGGGATCCAGCGCAGCGCCTCGTCGAGCGCCTGCGCGCGGCCGGGCTCCTGCTGGTACTCCTCGTAGCCGATGCTGCGGTGCTCGATGAAGAACCCGCCGGGGAGCCGTTCCTCGCACAGTGCGCGGTACTCCCGGGTCTGCAGGATGAGGTAGTGCCAGACCTCGTCGACGTCCTGCTCGACGGGGAGGAACAGCCCGCCGAGCCGCTCGCGGTAGCGGGAGACGAGGTAGAGGTAGCGCAGGCATTCGGTGACGCGGCGCGCCACGAGGTCCGGCGGCGCGTCGGTCGTCTCCTCGAAGTGGGCGAGGACTTCGGCGTGCAGCGCGGCACCGAGGAGGTCCCGGAGGTCCTCGGCGGTGAGCGCCCGGTGCGGGGCCGCCGTGGCGGGTGCGGTGGCCGCGGCCGCCGGCGCGGTCCGGTGGGTCATGCCTCTCCTCTCGCCAGCCAGGAGTACTTCCCGGACCGGCCGATGGGGATGTGCGGTCGGTGGTCGAGCCGGCAGTGCCGGCCGGTGAGTTCGGCGACGCCCCGTTCCAACGCGGCGGAATCCGCCGGTGCCAGGGGCGCGCCGTTGAGGGTGGTGTACGCCAGGCGTGCCTCGGTGGCGTCCACCAGCCGGAGCTGGTGGACGAAGATCTGCGCGGTCGTCTCGCCCACGCACCGGTCGAGGTCGCCCTGGGCCACCGGACCGTGCCGGGTGTCCAGGAGTTCCTTGTGGCGGCCGGCGAACTGGGCGATCCGGTCCGGGTCGGGGGTGTCGTCCGTGGTCCGTACGCAGTCCCCCGACCGGTACCGGATCAGCGGCATGTAGGGGTTGCGCACGCTGGAGACGATCAGGTGGTACAGGGTGCTGCCGGGCGTGACCGGGTGGAGTTCGACGCTCATCTTGTCCAGGTGCGGGCGGTAGTTGCCGCGTCGGTCGCTGGAGTAGAGGTAGCCGAGTTCGGTGCTGCCGAACAGGTCGATGATCGGGCAGGCGAAGTGCTGGTGCAGGAAGCGCCGGACGTTCACCGGCGTGTATTCGTAGGCGTGGATGATGCTGGCGGGTGGCGGGAAGTCGTCCCACAACCCCCACTCGCCGACCTTCCGCACCAGGTGCGCCAGGTGGTATCCGGAGCAGTCCAGGTGGTACCAGCCCTGTGGGTGGGCCTCGGCGGCGGTGCGGATCTCGTGGAGCATGCGGACCACGTCGTCGCGGCTCCACAGCGCCGGATCGAGCCGCAGGTTGAGGTAGCTGGTGCGGTCGTCGAGCCGGCGGTCGTCGAGGCTCGGCACGGGGTCGGGCGCGGCGCCGCGCTTGGCGGCGTTGACCCGTGCCACGTGCTCGGTCGCCAGGACGGTGGTCAGCGAGACGCGCCGGCAACCGGCCTCCCAGGTGGCGGCCAGGTCGGCGTGTTCGCTCCACAGTTGGTAGTAGGAGCGCAGCAGGAAGTACGGGGGCCGGATGAGCTGCATCCGGGCGTGGTTGGTGCCCGTGGAGAGCACGAACTCGGCCTCGCCGGACTCCAGCGCGGCGGCCAGCCGGGGTGTCATCCAGTTGTCGGGGAAGCCGCGGGCGATCTCCGGTTTGTCGAGTACCGGGAAGTGGCCCTTCGCCAGTGCTGCGCGGTAGATCGGGATGTCGCGGATCTGCTCGATGAACTCGGCGGTCGGCTGGCCTTCCATGGGATCCCTCGGAGGTGTGCGCGGGCGGGGACCCGCCCGGGACGTCGGGTGTGCTGGACCGGTCGGCGGGCCGGCGGCCGGACGGTCGCCGGCCCGCCGGGTCCGTCACCCGGGTGTCAGGAGATACAGCCGCTCTTGGGCGCGGCGCTGATGCAGCCGGCCTTGGGGGCGGCGCTGATGCAGCCGTTCTTCGCCGTGCGCGGGTCCGGTCCGGCGGAGTTGGCGGCCACCCAGCTCTGCCAGACGTCGTCCTGGGCCATCTTCTTGATGAGCTGCTCCATGGGGACCTCCATAGGTGTGGGGATGGGGGAGCGGCGCTCGGCGGTGCGGTGATGACCTGCGCCGACGCCGACTCCTCGAAGGTAAAAGGCTCCTCAAGTGAATGTCAATGAAAGGCAATGTCGAGCGCTGGGGATGCGGGTCGGTGCGCCAACTTTGGCGGGATGCCGTCACGGCGAGCGACCGCGGAACTATCTGACGCCCGCTCAATTCGGCGCTCCGCGGACCCGGTACCGCGGCCCGCCGCCCGGCGGTACCGGACCGGATGCGTTCGGGTGACCTCCCCAGCGGGTCCGCCGCCCGCCCGCCACGGACGGGGAACGATCACGACCGTCCACCGCCCACCACCCCAGGGAGCCCGCTGTGCGCATCCTGCTCCTCGCCGGCGCGTTCAACAGTCTGACCCAGCGCGCCTACGCCGAACTCGCCGACCGCGGACACCACCTCGGCGTCGAACTGGTCACCCGCGGGACGCCACTCGCCGCGCTGGTGCCCCGGCACGCCCCCGACCTGATCGTCGCGCCGATGCTCACCACGGCCGTCCCCCGCGAGGTCTGGTCCGCCTGGCCGTGCCTGATCGTCCACCCCGGCCCGCTCGGCGACCGCGGACCGTCGTCGGTCGACTGGGCCGTCCACCTGGGCGCCGAGCGGTGGGGCGTCACCGTCCTCCAGGCCAACGACGAGATGGACGCCGGCGACGTCTGGGCGACCGTCGAGTGCCCGGTCCCGGAGGTCGGCAAGAGCGACCTCTACCGCAACGAGATCGCCGACGCCGCCATCGAGGCGCTGCTGACCGCCGTCGCCCGCTTCGCCTCCGGCACCCACCGCCCGCAACCGCAGCACGCCCTGCCCGCCGGCCGGCTGCCCGGTCGCCCCCGGCCCCCGCTCCGCCAGGCCGACCGCCGCATCGACTGGTCGACCGACCCGACCGAGACCGTCCTGCGTACCCTCCGGGCCGCCGACTCCCGCCCCGGTGTACGGGACGAACTCCTCGGCGGCACCTGGTTCCTGCACGGCGGCCACCCCGAGGGCACCCTCACCGGCCGCCCCGGGGACCTGCTCGCCACCCGGCACGGCGCGCTCTGCCGGGCCACCGTCGACGGCGCCGTCTGGATCCCCGAACTCCGCCCGGCCCGGGCCCCGGGGGAGCCCACCCCCGTCAAACTGCCCGCCACGCTCGCCCTGGGCGACCGGCTCCCGCCGCTGCCCGAGGTGCCGGTACCGCTGGAGACCGGTGACGGCCCGCCTACCTGGACCGACATCCGGTACCACGAGGACGGACCGGCCGGATTCCTGCGCTTCTCCTTCCCCGGCGGCGCGATGAGCACCGACCACTGCCGACGGCTGCTCGCCGCCTACCGCTACGCCTGCACCCGCCCCACCACCGTCCTGGTCCTCGGCGGCCAGCGGGACTTCTTCTCCAACGGCATCCACCTCAACGTCATCGAGGCGTCCGCCGACCCCGCGGCCGAGTCCTGGGCCAACATCAACGCGATCGACGACCTCGTGCAGGCCGTGCTGACCACCACCGACCGGGTGGTGATCGCCGCCCTCGGCGGCAACGCGGCGGCCGGCGGGGCCATGCTGGCGCTCGCCGCCGACGACGTCTGGTGCCGCTCCGCCGCCGTCCTCAACCCGCACTACCGGCTGATGGGACTCCACGGCTCGGAGTACTGGACGTACACCCTGCCGCGCCGGGTCGGCGCCGAGACGGCCGCGGCCCTGATGGCCCGGGCCCTACCGGTCACCGCGGCGCACGGGCAACGGCTCGGCCTCGTCGACCGGATCGTCGACTGCGCCGCGCAGGAGTTCCCCGACCACACCGGACGGCTCGCCCGTCGGCTCGCGGCGTCCCCCGGCGTCCACGCCCGCATCGCCGCCAAGAAGGCCGCTCGGGACGGTGACGAGGCCCGACGGCCGCTCGCCGCCTACCGGGCCGACGAACTCGCCCGCATGCGGCGCACCTTCGAGGATCCCGGCGCCCCGTACCACGCGCTGCGTCGCGCCTTCGTCCGCAAGGAGCCCGCGACCGGCACCCCGGAGCACCTGAACGCCGCTGCCGGGTATGGCGGGAGCACCGCGCGCCGCGTCGACTGACCGTGCGCACCGCCCGCGGAACGGGCCGGTGACCGTACGCGTGCCGGTCACCGGCCCGCACCGCCTACCCGGCCGGCGTCACGGCGTGGGCAGGTACTTGTACCCGATGCCGAAGACGGTGCTGATCAACTTCCGTCGGCCCGGTCCCAGTCGCCGTCGCAGCCGGGCGACGTGCACGTCAACCGTGCGGTCGCTGGACCGGCAGTCCGGCCACACCGCGGCCATCAGCTGCTGCCGGGTGAACGCCCGCCGCGGGTTCAGCACCAGGTGGGCGAGCAGGTCGAACTCCAGCCGCGGGACGTCGATCTGCCGCCCGTCGATGACGACGGTGCGGGCCGCGGTGTCGATCTGGATCGGGTCCGCAGAGGCCGGCCCGGCCGGTTGCGCACCGGTGTCCGCCGCGGGCGGCTGCGCGCACGGCGGGGCGAGGATGATGTGGAGTTTGTCGGAGGTCAATCGATGCACCGACACGGGCTCCAAATCGTGCAAGGTGAGTTGCCACTTGCCGTCGGGGAGCCGGTCGACCGCCAAGGGTGGCCCTCCGCCGGAGCCGACCTTTGCCGGCCGACCGAAATCGGCATCCGGTCGCAACGCAAGGGGGGTCGTCGACGCGTTCATAAACATGATCTGGGCCCATTCCTCTTGCAAAGCAGGCGTGTTCGGACAGACATGGCGGTGCTCGACGTGCGGCGTGCGGTTCGGCCACGCCGCACTCGCTGCGCAGGCCGGTGTGGAGCCGGGCAGGCGCACCGGCACTCGTGATGCGGGTGCGTCCAGCGGGCCGATCGCCCTTCCGTCCCTGTTAGGAGGGGCGTTCGCGCCCGTGCCCGTGCGCGGTCGTGACGTGAACAACCGTCACGTCACCGGTCTGACCGAACGCTACATGTGATCGCGCGCTTCCGGATAGTAGCTTCCGCTAATCACGGTTGCTCTTGAGCCGATTTTGTGTTTGCCGACGTTCGCGGCCCGTGTGACCAGGCGCGTCGCGTCGAAGGCGGTCAGGAGGCGATGCATTGTGCATCGATTTCTTTACCACTTCCTTATGAATCGTTCTCCGTCTCCCGCCCGGCGCGGTGCCGTCGTCACCGCGCCGGGCGGCCGAACTCCCCGAAGGCATTGCCGTATTCGCCGGGTGTCCGGCGGCCCGGTCCGCGCGGGCCGGCCCGGCCGGTGCGGGCCGCCCCGCCCCGGCGGCCCGCGCGACGGCACCCCGGCCGGATCCGCGTCCGGTGTCGGTCGGCGGGGAGTGGGTGAGGGCGCTCACATGGTGGACCGCGGCCCTGCCGGCCGGAGCGTGGCCGGAGGTGACTGGCGCGATGGCTCGACCGCGCCGGGACCCGTCGGCGGTGTGGTAGCGCTGTTCCCCTTCGCCCTCGTGGAGCGCCGTGCGGACCGGTCGGCGGGCGCCGTTCGAGCCGTTCCGTGCCCGCGCCCCGTTCGCGTGACTGGCCGTCAGGCGGGAGTGAATATGCCAGTCATAAGCGCCCGGCGGGCTGGTTTGCGTTTCAAACTCCCCACGGCGAAAAGGTGCGGAACCAGATATTCCAGACGACTGTTTTCGAAATGAGGAGGAAATGAGTAGGGTGTGCCCCGCTGCCGACTGACCAGCGGCGGCGGTCCAGCCGAATTCGGCATGGACGGAATGCGTAGGTGCCGCAAGGTACCCACGTGCACCGGGAGGGGAACATGCCGGGTGGCTCATTCGAGGGGCACTACGTATGGAGTCCAGCAGCCGATGACCGGGCGCTGGCGCGAGCGTGTATGGATGTCCGTGCCGGACGCTACTTGAGCGCTCACGAGGTGCTGCGGGAGACCCGGCAGGATTTCGAGCTGCGGGCTCACCGGTCGTTGGTGCTGGCCTCCGAGGCGGCCGGCACCGACCTGGCGGAACGCTGGCTCGCCGAAGAACCGGGACCGGACGCCGCCCTGTTATGGGCCCGGGTGGCCATGCTCCGGGCGCTGCGCATGGCCGACGCCGGCGACCGACGGGCCGGCGCACTGGACCGGATCGCGCGCACGGCCTGCGAGCGGGCCGCGAAACTGGCGCCCGAGGACCCCACCCCGTGGGTGGCACAGCTCGCCCTGGCCCGTCTCGACCGCCCCCACGACCCCGCGCCCCAGGGGCTGTTGACCGCGCCCACCGGGCCCTGGTACCTCTTCGCGCACATCCTCCGGATCGACCCCTGGCACCGCGAGGCGCACCACCGCTTCCTGTCCTTCTTCTTCACCCGATACGGCGGTTCCTCCAGCGCGAGCTGGGACGTCGCCGCCTTCCTGAGCCAGCGCGCCGCGGCCTCCTCACCGCTCCGACTGCTGCCCCTGGTGGCACTCGTCGAGGACTACAACCCCGCCGCGCTGTTGGCCGACCGCACCTGGGAACAACCGCAGTGGATCACCGCCGCGACCGGCGTCTACCGCAACTGGTTCCCCACCGTGGCCGGCTACCGCTTCACCCCGGTCGTGGACCTGGCCTACCTCGCCCATGCGTTGTTCATGGCGAAGTGTGAATTCGAGGCCAGGGAAGTCCTCACGGTCATGGGGCCTTATGCGTCACGGATGCCCTGGAGTGTTTTCGGTGATCCGGAAGAACAATTGACCAAAGCCAGAAGGGCGTGCGGGCTCCCCATTCCGCACGATCCGTGACGCACTGAACGCACCCCCCACCGGACCGTTGTCCCCACCAACAGAAAGGTTTCGGTAGTGCCCGATCGTACGTCCACCCCAGCTCGCGCCGCATCCCGCTCGAATATCCAGAACGGCCCGGACCCCGCCGCCCTCGATGATGACGCGACCCTGCATGCCATGGGGTATCCGCGGAAACTCACCCGGAGATTCCGCGCTTTCGATAATTTCGCCATCTCCTTCACCATCATCAACATCATCTCCGGCATCTTCTCCTCGTTCGGCTTCGGCCTGAACGCCGGTGGCCCGCGCATCCTGATATTCGGCTGGATCGCGGTCTCCCTCATGGTGCTGTTCGTCGGCGCCGCCATGGGCGAGATCGCCTCCGCGTTCCCGACCAGCGGCGCCCTCTACTTCTCCGCCGGCAAGCTCGCCAAGCGTCACCAGGGCGCCTGGTCCTGGTACACCGGCTGGCTCAACTTCGTCGGCCAGGTCGGGGGCACCGCCGCCACCAACTTCGCGGCCGCCACCTTCATCCAGGCGTTCATCGCCATGCAATGGCCCTCGTACGTGCCCACCGCACCGCAGACCGTCGGCATCACTGCGGCCATTTTGCTGGTGCAAGCCCTCGCAAACACCTACACCGTGCGGCTGGTTGCACTGCTCAACCGAATTTCCGTGTGGTGGCTGCTGGTCGGCATGGTGGTGATCGTCGTCACCCTCGCGCTGATTCCGACACACCACCAAGAACCGTCCTTCGTCACCCACTTCGCCAACAACACCGGCTTCACCAACGCCATTTACGGTGGAATGCTCGGCCTGCTCGTCACCAGCTGGACGTTCACCGGCTTCGACGGCAGTTTCCACATGTCCGAGGAAACGGTGAAGGCCACCGTCAATGCCCCGCGCGGGATCATGCGGGCGATCAGCTGCTCCGCGATCACCGGACTGATCCTCATGCTCGCGCTGGTCTATGCCATTCGCGACTACGACCACGCCGCGAAGGCCGATGCCCCGCCGGTGCAGATTCTCGTCGACGCGCTCGGCGTGCAGACCGCGAAGTTCCTCCTGCTGATCGTCATCGGCGCCATGCTCTTCTGCGGGCTCGCCAACATGACCAGCAACACCCGCCAGATCTTCGCCTTCTCCCGCGACGGCGCGATGCCCGGCTCCCGCTGGTGGCACTCGGTCTCCGACCGCACCCGCACCCCCGTCAAGGCCGTCTGGCTCGCCGCCGTCTCCTCGCTGGTCCTGGTCGTCCCCGGCTGGTGGTCGCACACCGCCTTCACCGCGGTCGTCAGCGTCAACGTCGTGGGCCTCTTCCTCTCCTACGGCGTGCCGATCTTCCTGCGGCTGCGCCTCGACGACTTCCCGTCCGGCCCGTGGAACCTCGGCCGCTGGGGCAAGCCGATCGCCGCGATCGCCGTCCTCTGGATCGTCGTGAGCAACCTCCTCTTCATGCTGCCGCAGCAGTACCCGGTCACCCCGGAGTCCTTCAACTACGCCCCGATCGCCCTGGCGGTGGTCCTCGTGATCGCCACGGTCTGGTGGTTCGCCACCGCCCGCCGCCGCTTCCAGGGTCCGGTCAGCTACGGCAGCCCCGACGAGGTCGCCGCGATGGACCTGATCTGACCGAAGAACCACCAGCAGAAAGGGACGCACCCCCGATGCGACCGACCCCCCGCACCGCCCCGACGGGCGCCGGTGAACTCAGCGTCGCCGCAGCCCCGTTGGACCACTGGCACGAGATCGTCGACTGGACCGCCGACGAGGGCTGGAACCCCGGCGACGGCGACATCGACGCCTTCCACCGCACGGACCCCGACGGCTTCCACCTCGGCCGCCTCGGCGACCGCACGGTCTCCGCCGTCTCGCTCGTCAACTACTCGTCCGCATACGCCTTCCTGGGCTTCTACCTCGTCGCACCCGGCCTGCGCGGCCAGGGCCTCGGGCTCGCCACCTGGCGCACCGCCCTCCCGCACGCCGGGAGCCGGACCATCGGCCTGGACGCGGTCCCCGCCCAGCAGGAGACCTACCAGCGGGCCGGCTTCACCCCGGCCCACGACACCCTCCGCTACACCGGCCGCCCCACCCCCGGCGCCCCGACCTCCCCGGACACCCACCCGGTCACCGCCGCCCACCTCGACGCGATCGCCGCCTACGACCGCCGCTGCTTCCCCGCCGACCGGCGCGGCTTTGTCACCCGTTGGCTGACCGCACCGGGCCGCACCGCCGTCGTCCACCTCCGGGACGGCGAGGTCACCGGGTACGGCGTGCTCCGCCCCGCGCACACGGGCCACCGCATCGGCCCGCTCTTCGCCGACACCCCGCAGGCCGCCGAAGCCCTCTTCGACGCCCTCACCGCCCACCTCGACCCGGCCGACGAGGTCACCCTCGACATCCCCGAACCCCACGCAGCAGCAAGGACGTTGGCGACCGCCCGCGGCCTGACGCCCCGCTCGCACACCGTCCGCATGTACACCGGCCCGGTCCCGTCCACGGACCCGTCCCGCACCTTCGGCGTCACCAGCCTCGAACTGGGCTGACCGGACGCCCCGCGGCGCCGACGCACGCTGCCGCGCACCTCGGAAGGGCCGAGCCCTCCCGAGGCGCGCGGCAGTACCGCGCCGGTGCCGTGCACCCGCCGACGACGGCCCCGGGACCGCCCGGGGCGCCGCACCGCCCGCGCGGTCACGCACCGTGCGGCACACCGGCGTTGGTGAGGATCTCGCCCGGCGACAGGGCCACGCTCTGCGCGGCGGTCAGGCCGGAGGCCGCCAGATGGGCGTCGACGATCCGCAGCCCGGTCGCGTACCCGGCGAAGTCCGGCAGTCCCACCGGCTCGCACCCCATGAGCCGGGCGGTGGCGTCGCCGAAGACGTACGGCGGCAGGTTCGGCATGCCGGCCACGTCGACGGCGGCGGTGACCTTCTCGTACGCACGGTCCAGTGCGACGCCGGTCAACCCCGTCGCCCACGGCCCCATGGCCTGCTCGCCGGCCAACTCCCGTACGAACGCCTCGGCCAACCCCTCGGCGACGACCTGTTCCCCCACCGTGACGGTCATCGGATTCCAGACCACGTTGGCGTAGCGCACGTTGTGGTGCAGCTCGTGCGCGGCGGCGTGGTCGATCTTGGCCAGACTCGTCTCGGTGGGCCACATCAGCAGGTGGATCGCGCCGGGGAAGCCCCCCAGCCCGAAGTAGCCGGCGCTACGGACCGTCAGGTGGTGGTCGTCGGGATCGCCGAGCACCACCACGACGTGCACCGTCTCGGCGTGCCTGATCCCGGGCACCGCACCACTGATCCGCTCCCAGGCGGCGGTCAGCGACTCCTCGACCCGTTCCCAGACCTGCGCCTGCCGCATCCGGTGCAGGGCGGCCACGTACCGCGGGTCGTCGCGGTCCAGGCGGAAGCCGGCACCCTGTTGGTGGACCTGGGCCTGATCCACGTCGCCCAGTACGGCCATCGGGCCCCGGAGAGGGCTGAGCATCTCTCGCAGGGCGTCCGGCCGCTGGGCGACCGGACGCTGCAGCAGGTCGAGCATCGCGGACGCGGTGTCATGCACAACGATCTCCATGTCCCGGGACCGTAGGGCCTCCTGTTACCGGAGGGTCAAGCCGAGCGACGGCCCCGGCGGTTCCGTCGTCCCTCCGGCGCCAACCTCCAGCCGTCGCGCGGCCCGCGCCCCTGCCGTCCGCTCGCCCGGAGCGCGGACGTCCGCGGTCACGGGCGTTCGGCGGCAGCGATCAAGAAGTTGGGCAGGTGGACGTAGCTCTCGATGCCCGGGGTGGTGTCCTGCGCCGCGCGCGCCGTGCGGGGGTCGAGGCCCGGTTCGGCGAGTTCGCGGAGGCGGCAGCCGAGGGCGGCGAGTTCGTTGAGGTAGGCCGAGAGCGGGCGGTGGAAGTCGTGGGCGTAGGTCTGGGGGATGGCGTACTCCTCCAGATAGCGGTCCACGCGGTAGGCGCCGTGCTCGCGCCACGTGGTCAGGAGCTGTTCGAAGGCCGGGTGGTTGACGGAGAAGACGAACCGTCCGCCGGGCCGCAGCGCCTGCACGCAGGCCCGCATCGCCGGCTTCCAGTCCGGGACGGCCGCCAGCACCATGCTGCAGACGACGGCGTCGAACGGGCCGCCGAGATCCGGCAGTCGGGTGAGGTCGGCCTGGACGAAGGCGATGCCCTGCGCGAGGGCGCGTTCCTTCTCCTGGGCGTAGCCGAACATCGTGTCCGTGGGCTCGACGCCGGTCACGTGCGCCCCTCGGGCGGCGAGCATGCGGCTGAAGTAGCCGTGCCCGCACCCCGCGTCCAGGACGCGGAGTCCGCGCACGTCACCGAGCATGCGCAGGAGCACCGGGTTGATCAGGTGGTGCTTGGCGAAGTCGCCGTCGGGCTCCATCGCCTCCAACGCCGTACGGGGGATGTCGTTCCACTGTCGGATCGCCGCGTCGTTCGTCGGGTGAGTGGTCACCGGCCGGAGCGTAGTGCCGGCCGGGCCCCGGCCGCGGCGGCAAAAGTGGCCGTGTTGCCGGCCGGCCGAGCGCCCCGGCAGAGAACCCTGGCGGAGCAGTCAGCGCGGCGCGCTCCGGCCCGTGCGGTACACCACGTTCGGTCGCAGCGGCCCCTCCGGGGCGGCGGGATCGTCGAAGTCGTACTCCGGGACCCGGGTCATGCCGATCGGTTTCCGCACGGCGCTGTGCGCTCGCCGCGGCCCCGGTGCGGGCGGGAGCGTCAGGCGGTGGCGGTGGCGGTCGCCGTGTCGCCGGGACGTCGGGGAGGGGTGCGGGCGAGCGCGAGGCGCAACAGCACGGCGACGAGCACGGCCGCCGCCGGGGAGGCCGCGACGAGCGTGTAGGGCAACGAGCCGCGCTCCAGGGGCTCCGGGGTGTCGAGCTGGTAGCCGGTGAGGGCGTGCGACACGGCGCCGACGAGCAGCGGCAGGGGCCACACGATCAGGCCGCGCAGCGCGTAGACGGCGAGCACCCCGCGAATCCGCGCGAATCCGCCGGTGCGCGGCCGGACCTCCTCCGCAGGCGCGTCGGCCCCCGTTGCGACGGCCCGGGAACACACGCCCTGCAGGGCCGCGCTGCCGGTGCCGAGGAGGAGCAGGAAGAGGGGGAGCGTGCAGAGGGCGACCCGTACCAGGCCGGTGGGGTCGTGCAGGTAGGGGTCCTCAAGTTGGTGGTATCGGATCTGCTCGTTCCGCATGTGGGTGAAGACGGGCCAGGCGAGTGCGAACGTCGCGGCCGTCAGCAGCAGCCCGGCCAGTCCGGACCGGCCGACGACGCGCACCGTCGCAGCCGTCAGGGTGCACCGATGCCGCCGGAGGGCGGCGAACGCCGTGGCGGCGACGCCGCGTTGCGGGCGCACGTCCGTCGGCGGCGTGGTGCGGTCGTGTTGCGTGGTGCGCGTCATGGGACGAGCCCTCTGTGCGTTCCGGGGCCGTTCCCGGTGGAGACGCGGGGCGGACCGGGCGCGGTTCTCCGGATGCGGCCCTCACCCCGCCGGAGACCGGGCACCCCACCGGGCCCCGCCCCCAACCGGCCTGCGCGCAGGCTCGGTCGCACCGGCCCGGCCCACATTCACTCGTGTGAGTGCTGCACCGGAAATCGAACACGTGATGCAATTTGAGGCATGACGCACTATGCATTCCCCGACGACCTCGTCCAGGCCCAGTCCGCCTGGTACGCCGCCTATCAACAACTCGCCACAGAGGACAGCCCGGTGCGCGCGACGGTACTGCGCCGTCGACTGCAACGGCTGTCGGTGCAGATCGCCACGCACCCCTACTGGGCCGACATCCCCGACCAGGCACCGGCCGCCCGGATCGCCTTGAAGGAGATGCGCTGGGCGGAGGAGCAGTCGTGAGCGCTGCGTGCGCGTCGCTCGGGATCGCCGCCGAGTGCGTCCGGCCCGGATGCGGGCTCGGTGGCGGGGGAGTTGGGGCGACTCGGGTGGTTGGGCGCGACGGATGCCGCGGGCGTCGCGCAGGTGGGGGACGTCGGCGAAGGCGTGGCGGGTGGGGACGGACTCCGGGAGGGGGCAGGGCCGGGCCGCGGGTGGAGGAGCGAGCAAAGGGAGGCGGAGACCGGCTGCCGTTGGTGGCGGGAGCGGCCGGGGCACCCCAGGCCGGTCCCGCTGGGTGAGGGCTCAGCGGCCCAGTCGACTGCGGACCATGGTGAACAGGGCGTTGAGTTCGGGGAGTTTGAGGAGGCGGGCGAGGGCGAGGAAGAGGGCGAAGAGGACTGCCGCGCCGACCACGAGGGCGGTCAGGGAGCCCAGGACGTCCGTGCCCAGGGCGTGCAGCAGCGCGGTGGACGCGGCGCCGGCGGCGAGCGCGGCCGGGGCGGCGGCGGTGCACAGGCGGGCGTAGGTGCGCAGGACGCGGGCGCCGTCCAGGTCGCCGCCGAGACGGTGGCGCAGCCGGCGCCAGGCGACGGCGATACCGACGGCGAAGGCCAGACCGTAGGAGGCGGCGATGCCGGTGACGGCCCATTGGGCGGGCAGGAGGGCGAAGCACAGGGCGGAGGCGGCGGCGTTGACGAGGGCGACGACGAGGGTGTTGTAGAAGGGGGTGCGGGTGTCCTCGTAGGCGTAGAAGCCGCGCAGCACGACGTATTGGGCGGAGTAGGGGATGAGGCCCAGGCCGAAGGCCATCAGGGCGTGACCGATGCCCTCGGCGCCCTGGGCGTCCGAACTGCCGTAGAGCAGGGTGGCCATCGGCAGTCCCAGGGCGAGGAACGCGAAGGCGCAGGGGACGATGGCGACGGCGGAGGTGCGCAGGCCGTAGGAGATGTCGTCGCGGACGGCGCCGGCGTCCCCGGTGTGGGCGGCGCGGGAGATGCGGGGGAGGACGGCGGTCATGACGGAGACGGTGATGATCGCCTGCGGCATCTGCCAGATCTGCAGGGCGAAGTTGTAGGCGGTGATGCCGGCACCGCTGTGGCCGGCGCGCTCCGCGGCGGCGCCTGCCTTGGTGGCGAGTTGGGTGACGACGGTCAGCCCGAGCTGGTTGGCGAGCACGAACAGCAGCGTCCACTTGGCCAGGCCGACGGCCTTCCCCAGCCCGTGTCCGCGGAAGTCGAAGCGGGGGCGGAGCCGGACGCCGGCCTTGCGCAGGTAGGGGAACATCGCCAGGGCCTGGACGGCCAGCCCGAGCAGGGTGGCCAGGCCGATGAGCCGGACCCCTTCGGGGGTGATGGTCGCCGGGCTGACGCCGGAGCGGGCGAAGCCGCCGAAGGCCCAGATGAACGTGCCGAAGCCGGCGATGGTGACGATGTTGTTGAGGACCGGAGTCCACATCATCGCGCCGAAGCGCTCACGGGCGTTGAGGATCTGACCGAGCACGACGTGGATGCCCATGAAGAACAAGGTGGGCAGGCAGTAGCGGGCGAAGGCCACCGTCAGGGCCATCCGTTGGGGATCTGCCGCGATGTCCGGCGACATCATGCGCACGAGCAGCGGCGCCGCCACCACGCAGAGCGTCGTGGCGCCCGCGAGCAGCACGACGACGAGGGTCAGCAGTCGGTTGGCGTATGCCTCGCCGCCGTCCTTGTCGTTCTTGACGGCGCGCACGAGCTGGGGCACGAACACCGCGTTCAAGGCGCCGCCGCCGACCAGCGTGTAGATCATCGTGGGCAGGACGTTGGCGACTTGGTACGAGTCGTTGAGGGTGCCGACGCCGATCGCGGCCGCCATGACCAGCGTGCGCAGGAAGCCGGTGACGCGGGACACGATGGTGCCGGCCGCCATCAGGGCGCTGGACTTGGCCAGTCGGGCGGTGCCGCCCTTCGCTTCGGGCGTGGCCGTGGTGGGGGAGGCGGATGCCGGCACGTCGTGCAGGCGCAACGGCAGGGTGTCGTCCGGCGGATGGCTGCGGAGACCTCCGGGTCCGTCGGACTCTTCGTGTGGCGCAGCCATGCCGGTGCCTCCTCGTCAGGACGGGACTCGTGGCCCGTCGTGGTTCGACAGACACCTTCGCACTCCGTTGCGGTCCGTCGGGCACGGGCCGTCGGGGACCGGTGCTTTCCCGCCGCGGTCGTGCGCTTCGCCCGTCCGGGCTGCCCGGCGAGCGGTGCGGGAGGCACGCCGCGGGTCCTGTATGATCATGAGCGAACTCCGGCCCTGCGGGCGGGAGTCCGGCGTCCGTGGTCCAAGGAAAGACGTCCACCATCCGGTGGGAAATGCAGGTGCAAGGCCGGCCGGGCGCTCCACGAGAAGAGGTCCCTCCCCGTGTTGGGGAGGGACCTCTTTCCGTTGGCGCCGGGGGCTCATGAGCGAGTGGGCCGATGCGCCAAGTGGCCCGGGGGCAGTGGGTCGGGGCCAGTGGGTCGGGGGCCAATGGGGTCAGGGGCCGACGGCGCCGTCGACGCCCTCGCGGAGGAGGTCCGCGTGGCCGTTGTGCCGGGCGTACTCGTGGATCAGGTGCAGCATGATCAGGCGGAGCGACACGTCCTCGCCCCACCGGGGTTGGTACGCGGTGAGGTCGAGGGACTCGGCCGCCTCCTCGATGCGGCGGGCGTGTGCCACCTCGGCCTGCCAGGCGGCGATGGCCGAGGCGCCGGTCGCCTCGGCGTCGTCGAACGCGGCCTGGAAGTCGCCCTCGTCGGACCAGACCAGGGGGATGTCCTCCCCGCCGACCACCCGGCGGAACCACGTGCGTTCCACCTCGGCCATGTGCCGGACCAGGCCCAACAGGGAGAGCGTGGACGACGGCACGGCGCGCCGCCGCAGTTGCTCGTCGGTCAGCCCCTCGATCTTCATCGCGAGCGTGGCGCGGTGGAAGTCCAGGTAGGCGCGGAGCGTCTCCCGCTCACCGGCGCGACGGGGCGGATCGAGGCGTTCGGTTGTCATGTACCGAGAGGCTACCGGTGCGATGGAGGCGGGGGCCGGCGATCGTCCTGGCGCAGGTCGCGGCCCGGGGTCGGGGTGCCCCGGGCCGAACCGGCAGGTGCCGTGGAAGTGTCGTGGCTAGGGAAGGTACCGCTCCAGGGCCGCCCGCCCCTTCTCGTCGATCAGCCGCTGTGCCCACTGCAGGCTCGCCGGAGTGGGCTCCCGCCCGGAAGCCCTGACCAGGTCCTCCGCGTCGAAGGGCCGCTCGCTACCCGTGTACAGCTCCGCCGGTCGCCGCTCGCCCGGGGTACTACTGCCCTTGGTCGTCACAGGTCCTCCTTCGTCCGCGCCCGCCGAGTGCCGGGACCTCGCTGGTTCCATCATGGGACCGGTGCCGGAGACCCGCACGGCGTGCCCGGCCCACCCGGTCAGCCCACGGGGCGCGGGGCCCCCGGGTAGTCCGGCGGGAACGCCTGTTCCGCCCAGATCGTCTTGCCGGAGGGCACGTACCGCGTCCCCCAGCGCTGCACCAGCTGCGCGACGATGAACAGCCCCCGCCCGCCCTCGTCGTCGCTCGCGGCGTACCGCAGGTGCGGCGAGGTGTGACCGGTGTCGGAGACCTCGGTGACCAGCGCCAGGTCCCGCAGCAGCCGCAGGTGCACCGGGCCCGAGGCGTGCCGCACGGCGTTGGTGACCAGTTCGCTGACCACCAGCTCGGTGGCGTACGACAGCTCCGCCAGGTCCCACGACGCCAGCTGCCGGGTGGCCAGCTCGCGGGCGGCGGCCACCGCGGCCGGCTCCGCGGGCAGCTCCCAGGCGGCGACCTGCCGCGCGTCCAGCTCCCGGGTGCGCACCAGCAGCAGCGCCGCGTCGTCCGGTGCCGCCCCGCCGGGCAGCAGCGCCGCCACCGCCCGGTCGCACAGTTCCTCCAGGGGCCGCCGGTCGTCCCGGAGGACGTCGCCCAGGAGGGCCAGCCCGGCGTCGACGTCCCGGTCGCCGCAGCGCAGCAGCCCGTCGGTGAACAGGGCCAGCATGCTGCCCGCGGGCAGCTCGGTCTCCCACGACTCGAACGGCAGGCCGCCCAGGCCCAGTGGCGGGCCGGCCGGCAGGTCCGGGAACGTCACCTCGCCCCCGGGGTGCACGACCGCCGGCGGCGGATGCCCGGCCCGGGCCATCGTGCAGTGCCGAGACACCGGGTCGTAGACCGCGTACAGGCAGGTCACCCCGGTGGCCGCGTCGTCCGGGCCGGGTTCCTCGACGAGGCCCGCGGCGCGGTCCTCCGGGGCCTGCCCGACCAGGTCGTCGAGGCGGCCCAGCAGCTCCTCGGGCGCCAGGTCCAGCCTGGCGAGCGCCCGTACCGTCGTCCGCAGTCGGCCCATGGTGGCCGCCGCCTGGAGACCGTGCCCGACGACGTCCCCGACCACCAGCCCGACGCGGGTGCCGGACAGCCCGATGACGTCGAACCAGTCGCCGCCCACGCCGGCCCGGTCGTCGCTGGGCAGGTACCGGTAGGCGGTGTCCACCGCGGACTGCGGGGACAGGCGCTGCGGGAGCAGATTGCGTTGCAGGGTGAGCGCCGCGGCGTGCTCGCGGGCGAACCGGCGGGCGTTGTCGATCGAGACCGCGGCCCGGACGACCAGTTCGTCGGCCAGGTCGACCTCGCCGCCGTCGAAGACCGCCGAAGTGGCCCCGCGGTCGAAGGTCACCAGCCCCATCGGGGTGCCACCGGCCCGCAGCGGCACCACGACGGTCCGCTCCGTGCGGATCATCCCGCCCGACGACAGGCTCCGGTACGGCAGCGTGCCCCGCCGGTACGCGACCGGGTACGGGGGGTGCGGCGGCCGGTCCGGCGGGTCGTCGCGGGAGCGCGAGGCCACCCGGACCAGCTCCGGCACCCCGCCCTCGCCCGGATCCGGGTCCCCGCCGGCCAGCACCGAGCGCAGCAGGTCGACGGTGACCGTGGCCGCGAAGGCCGGCACCGCGACCTCGGTCACCTCCCGGGCGGTGCCGACCATGTCCAACGTGGTGCCGATCCGGCGGCCGGCCTCCACCAGGAGGTTCAGCCGGCGCTGCGCCTGGTAGCGGTCGGTGATGTCGAAGGAGTCCTCGCACACCCCCAGCACCCGCCCGTCCGGGTCCTGGAGCCGGTAGTAGGAGCAGGACCAGACGTGTTCGGTCCCCGGGTCGGTGGGCTGCTCGCCGACGAAGTGCAGGTCGAGGAAGGGCTCACCGGTCGCCAGCACGTGGTGCATCACCGCGTCCAGGCCGCGGGGGTACCCCTTGGTCACGAACTCACCCGGGTACAGCTCGTCCGCCCGCTTGCCGCTCAACTCCCCCAGCGGCAGCCCGATCTCCCGGCCGTACGAGGTGTTGAACCACGTCAGCCGCAGGTCGTTGTCGTAGATGGCCAGGCCCACCGGTGACTGGGTGGCCAGCCCGTGCAGCATCGCCTGGCGCGCCTCCCACTGGCGCAGGTCGTCGAGCCCCGTCGCCACCAGCACCCGGGCCGGACCGGCGCCGGTGGCGGGCAGCGCGTCGGCCAACGGGCAGATGGTCACGGCCACCGGCAGCCGGTGGCCGTCCGCGTGCCGGGCGGAGCGGGTCCCGATGTCGGTCAGTGCCCCGGCACCCGGCGCCGGGCCGTCCGGGGCGGGGGCCGGCTCCGGCTCCGGCAGGAACGTGCCGACCGGACGGCCGATGATCTCCTCCGGCGCGTACCCCAGCAGCCTCCAGGCCGCCGCGCTCCAGCCGATGACCCGTCCCCGGGCGTCCAGCACCGCGGTGGCCGCCCTGGTGACGTCGAGGGGACCACGGAAGTCGGCGCTCGTCGCCGCCGCGTTCCATGCGTTCATGGCATCAACCCAGCCCGGTTCAGTAACTCCAGCATCGAGCCCGCCACCCACCCGCACAACCGGCCCTGCCCCGAGTGGGCGAGCGGCCGGCGGGCCTTTCTTGGTGCGGTGCGGGGCGGTCGCTGGCACAGTGGGAGGGGCGCCGGGGACCCGGCCGCGCGTCACGCCCAGCCGCGCTCGCCCGTCGGCCGGGCCGGGCGCCGTCGTCGAACTCCCGCGCTCCCGGCCGGACGCCGGGAGTTCTCGACGACGGGACCCAGCGACAGGAGGCAGATGTCCATGCCGTCCCCCCGCCCGACCACGCCGGTCCGCGGCGCGCCCTGTTGGGTGAGCCTGATGACCAGCGACCTGCGGTCCGCGCAGCGCTTCTACGGGGCCGTGCTGGGCTGGCACTTCCGGCCGGCCAGTCTGGGCGAGGAGTTCTCGGTCGCCCTGCACGACGGGGAGCCGGTCGCCGGAATGGGGGCGTTGGCCCCGAATTTCCAGGTGCCGGTGGCCTGGACCGCGTACTTCGCGGTGGCGGACGCCGACGACACCGCCGGCCGGATCCGCGAGCGCGGCGCCACGGTGGCCGTCGGACCGCTCAAGCTCGGCCCCGGACGGGCCGCCCTCGCCGCCGACCGGGACGGCGCCATCTTCGGCTTCTGGGAGGGGCAGACGCTGTCCTGGTCGGTGGGGACCGGCCACGCCCCGGCGATCCTGGAACTGCGCACCAGGGACGCGTTCGCCGCAGCCATCTTCTACGCCGAGGTCTTCGACTGGGCGTCGGAGGAACCGGGCGGCTGCCAGGTGACGTACGAGCACGACCAGGTCATCGTGCGCGACCGCACACACGTGGTGGCGGCGCTGCGCGGCGGCGCGGTGGAGGCCGCCCCGGACCCGCGGGTGCGGCCCCAGTGGCACGTGCACTTCCGGGTCCCGGACGTCGCCGCGGCCATCGAGGCGGCGGTGGCCGGTGGCGGGACCGCCACCCCGCTGACCGAGACCCGGGACGGCCACGGGAGCCGGGCGATGGTGCGCGATCCGGACGGCGGGTTGTTCACCGTCACGGGGCCCGCGGCGCCGGCCTGAGGCTCGCCGCGGCGGGCCTCAGGCGCCCCTCTCCGGTTGGAGCGGCGGGCACCACGCGGACTGGACGCTGCCGCCGACCCGTCCGCAGTAGCCGGCCTGGGTGGGCTTGCCGTCGCCGTCGATGTGCTGCACCGACAGCAGCTTGTCCAGCGGGACCTGACGGTCCACCTCGCCGCCGAAGCCGATGATCCCGCTCTCCCCGTCGAGCGCTCCCTCTCCGTGCACCCCACTGATCGCGTGCCACACCGCGGAGGGCGTCAGCGGCATCCCCGGGGCGTCCTCGCGCAGCTGCTTGACCGCGTTGACGTACAGCTTCACCGCGTCGAAGCCGAGTGCGGCGTGGCCGTCGAGGGACGAATTGGGGACCTTGGCGCACTCCTCGGGGAAGAGCCGGGACATCTCGGAGTACAGCTCGCTGGAGTCGGCGCAGTGCGCCGAGCCGAGGGTGAAGTCCAAGAAGGCGTAGGGGATCCCGGGGTACTGGGCGCGGCGGACCGGGTCGGCCGCCAGCCGGGCGACGTCGTCGCCGCCGATGACGGTGGGCGGGGCGGAGTTGCAGGACTCGTTGATCCCGCCGAGGAAGGTCTCGAAGTCCTCCGCGCGCCCGGCGTAGAACACCAGCCCCGGGTAGGAGCAGCTGCGCTGGCCGACCGAGCCGGCGCCCGGTGCCGTCGAGGACGGCTCGCCGCCCGGGGGCGGCGGCGGACTGAAGGCGGTCCGCTCGACCGCGAAGCCCCGGGCCCGGAACTGCCGGGCGACGTCGTCGCCGAGCGTCTGGCTGTAGGTGTCGGTGGGGTCGGCGGAGCCGATGACCCGGACCTGCCGGGTGGGTTTGGTCCGGCCGTCGACGAGGTGGTCGGCGTAGGCCGCGGCGACCTCGGCCTCCCGGCTGTTCTGCGGGGACACCTGGAAGTACAGGGGTGACTGGCGCACCAGGGAGTCCGCGGAGAGGGTGGTGGCGACCATGGGCACTCCGGCCTCGGTCAGTTTGCGGATGGTCTGGTTGGTGGCCTCGCGGCTCTGGTCGAGGCCGGTGACGCCGACGATGGACGGGTCCTGGGCCTTCAACCCCTGGAGGATCTGCACGACTCGGGTGCCGTAGCGCATGCCGGAGCCGGCGTTGGCGGGGAAGATCCGCAGGATCGGTTCGGTGCTGCCGGTGGTGCGCAGCTGCCGGGACTGGGCGCTGGCCGCGCCCTGGAGGGCCTCGCGTCCGTAGGCGAGCTGGGCGGTGGACTTGCCGGTGGTGCTGAGCAGCGCGGAGAGGTGGACGAGCGTGACCAGGGGGCGTTCCGGGGACGTCTGGTGGATCTGGTCGGCGCGGGCGTTCTGGTCGGCGATGGTGCGCAGGGTCTTGTTCAGTTCGGCGTCGGGGGAGTGGAAGGTGAAGCCGTGTCGGGAGACGCCGATGCACTCGCCGGTCTCCACGGTGTGCAGGGTGTCGGCGTCGTCCTGGAAGCGCCCGAGTCCGCAGTGCGCCGTGCGGTAGGCGCCTTCCCGGTCCCAGAGCAGCCCGGCCGTGCCCAGGAGGGTCGCGAGCACGCAGCAGGCGACGGCGACGGACACCACGCGCCGGGCCCACAGCGGGGGCTCGGGTAGCCGCAACCGTGCGTCCTGTGCCACTTCTTGACGTCGCGTCAGCTCGTATTGGGCCTTGGCCGCCGGGTCGTCGGAGGGCGGCAGCAGCGCGGGCACGGTGACCGGGAGGTACCAGGGGGCGCGGTTGCGGGCCCGGCCGGTGTGCAGGAAGGTGTCCCGCCAGCCGCCGTAGAGCCGGTCGGAGAGCTCCCACAGTGAGTTGTGGCCCCAGTCGGTGCGGAGTTCGGTGCCCTCCGCGGGCGGCTGCGCGCCGCAGCTGATCAGCAGCAGCGGATCGAAGGCGCCGGTCTCGTTGCGGACGTCGATGACGGTGCGCAGCAGGGGGTGGCCGCAGTTGTCGGCGGCCGTGCCGGACAGCACGGCGACGCAGTACGCGGTCCGGCGGGCGGAGCGTGGCCGCCACGGACGGCGCCGGAACGCGATCCGCAGGTCCTCCAGGAAGGCGTTGACCATCAACTTCCGCAGTTGTTCCGGGTCTTCGACCTGGTTGTGCGGGACGGTCAGCCGCTCCGCGAAGCCGATGAAGGTGCCCGGGTCGCGCGGGGCCAGGTAGGGCTGGTTGAGCAGCCAGCGGTACTCGCGGCCCAGGCCCCGGCGGACCCGGAACCACGCCAGGGGGAAGACGTGCACCGCGAACAGCCAGACCCACCACGGCACGTTGCCGTCCACCGCGAGTTCGGTCTCCGGCGCCCGCAACAGGCCGAACAGTCGACGGCGCCGGAACTCCCGCTCCCGCAGGCCCCGGAGGAGGCTGTGGTCGGTGCCCTCGACGTCGCCCGTGCCGTCCGCGCCACTGCCGGAGCCGGCCTGCAACAGCCAGTTGACCAGGCCGAACCGGCGGAACCTGACCCGTCCGTCGGTGCCGTTGACGCTGCGTGCGAACCCCTGCGCCAGGCGCTCCAACGTCCGGCGCACCGCCTCCACCGATCCCGGGTCGGTGGACGCCGGATCGGCCGCCAGGTCGTGCAGGCAGTGCGGTACCCGACGGGGGTCGGCGTGCGAGAGGAAGTAGCCGATGCCGCGGGCGAGTTGGGCGTGGTCGTCGCCGGCGACCAGGCACAGGACCGGCAGGCCCTCGCGCCCCTGGGCCACGCCGCGGTGCCGCACGGGCTCCGGACACTCCCTGCGGCGCGGCCGGCGGACGAGGTCGGCGATCAACCGCAACAGGTGTCCGGCTCCGTGGAAGACGGGTATCTGGGCATCGCGTTCGCTCGGCGCCATGGTGCCCCTGAGGCTGGTTCCGAATAGGGCCGGCATTGTGCCACCGCCGCGCGGCCGGAAGCTACGGTTCTGCTCCGCTGCGGCGGAACGTCCCGGTGCGTCGGGTACGGCCCCCGCGTCCCGCAGCCGATCGCCCCGACGACCGGCCCCGACGGCGCCCCGGCCGGGCGCTCCGGCCGCGCACCGCCCGGCCGCCGCGGCCCGCGGGCACCCGTCCCGCCCGTCCCTCCCGTCCCGCAGGACGGCCCGACCCCGACCGCCGCGACGTCACGGGCGCCCGACGGAGCGCGGAATCCGGCCACCCCACCCCCGGGCGCCGTGGCGCTGACCGCACGCCGAGCGCCCGGGCGGTGGCGCGACCGCTGTGGGGCGCGGTGCGGAAGGGGCGTAAAGGGGAGCTGTGGGCGCGGTTAAGAAATCCTCGATGGACCGGGCGGCCGCCGTAGGGAAGATTTCTGGCCGGAGATCGGCGGGCCGTACCGGGCCCCCGGTGCCGTCCAGTCATCTTTTTCTACGGGAGCCGTTGCGGTGAAGGCACTGGTCAAGCAGAAGGCGGAGCCGGGACTCTGGCTGATGGACGTGCCGGAGCCGGAGGTCGGCCCGGGCGACGTCCTGATCAAGGTGTTGCGCACCGGCATCTGCGGCACCGATCTGCACATCCGCGCCTGGGACGGCTGGGCGCAGCAGGCCGTCAGCGCCCCGCTGACGGTCGGCCACGAGTTCGTCGGGGAGGTCGTCGGGACCGGCCGGGACGTGGCCGGCATCAAGGCCGGTGACCTGGTCAGCGGCGAGGGCCACCTGGTGTGCGGCAGCTGCCGCAACTGCCTGGCCGGCCGCCGCCACCTGTGCCGCGCCACGGTGGGCCTGGGCGTCGGACGGGACGGCGCGTTCGCCGAGTACGTCGCGCTGCCCGCCGCCAACGTGTGGGTGCACCGGGTCCCCGTCGACCTCGACATCGCCGCGGTCTTCGACCCGTTCGGCAACGCCGTGCACACCGCGCTGTCCTTCCCGCTGGTCGGCGAGGACGTGCTGATCACCGGCGCCGGGCCGATCGGCATCATGGCGGCGGCGGTCGCCCGACACGCCGGCGCCCGCAACGTGGTGATCACCGACGTCAGCGAGCAGCGCCTGGACCTGGCCCGCAAGGTCGGCGTCAGCCTCGCCCTCAACGTCGCCGCCACCTCGATCGAGGCCGGCCAGCGCGAACTGGGCCTGCGCGAGGGCTTCGACGTCGGCCTGGAGATGTCCGGCCGCCCCGAGGCGCTGCGCGACATGATCGGGAACATGACGCACGGCGGTCGGATCGCCATCCTGGGGCTGCCGTCCGAGGAGTTCCCGGTCGACTGGTCCCGGATCGTCACCTCCATGATCACGATCAAGGGCATCTACGGCCGGGAGATGTTCGAGACCTGGTACGCGATGTCCGTGCTGCTGGAGGGCGGCCTCGACCTCGCGCCCGTGATCACCGGCCGCTACCCGTACCAGGACTTCGACGCCGCCTTCGCCGACGCGGCGAGCGGCCAGGGCGGCAAGGTCATCCTCGACTGGAGCGCCTGACCCCGCCCGCCCCTCCCAAGACGCCGCCGCCCGCCGGCCCGACCCGCGCACCCCAAGGAGACACCCCTCATGTTCGACGCCGTACGCGACGACCTGCGCACCGCACTCGACGAGATCCGGGCCGCCGGCCTGCACAAGCCGGAGCGGGTGATCGGCACCCCGCAGTCCGCCACCGTCGCGGTCACCGCCGGCGGCCGCCCCGGCGAGGTCCTCAACTTCTGCGCCAACAACTACCTGGGCCTGGCCGACCACCCCGAGGTCATCGCCGCCGCCCACGGGGCCCTCGACCGCTGGGGCTACGGGCTGGCGTCGGTCCGCTTCATCTGCGGCACGCAGGAGGTGCACAAGGAACTGGAGCAGCGGATCTCCCACTTCCTCGGCCAGGAGGACACGATCCTGTACTCCTCCTGCTTCGACGCCAACGGCGGTGTCTTCGAGACCCTGCTCGGCCCGGAGGACGCGGTGATCTCCGACGCCCTCAACCACGCCTCCATCATCGACGGCATCCGGCTCTCCAAGGCCCGCCGCCTGCGCTACGCCAACCGCGACCTGGCCGACCTGGAGCGGCAGTTGAAGGAGGCGCAGGGCGCCCGGCGCACCCTGGTCGTCACCGACGGCGTGTTCTCCATGGACGGCTACGTGGCGCCGCTGCGGGAGATCTGCGACCTGGCCGACCGCTACGGCGCGATGGTCATGGTCGACGACTCGCACGCGGTCGGGTTCGTCGGGGCCGGTGGCCGCGGCACCCCGGAGCTGTGCGGGGTGATGGACCGGGTCGACATCATCACCGGCACGCTCGGCAAGGCGCTGGGCGGTGCCTCCGGCGGTTACGTCGCGGCGCGCGCCGAGATCGTCGCGCTGCTCCGCCAGCGCTCCCGCCCCTACCTCTTCTCCAACTCGCTCGCGCCGGTGATCGCGGCCGCCTCGCTCAAGGTCCTGGACCTCCTGGAATCCGCCGACGACCTGCGCGAACGCCTGCACGCCAACACCGCGCTGTTCCGTTCGCGGATGACCGAGGAGGGCTTCGCGATCCTGCCCGGCGCGCACCCGATCGCCCCCGTGATGATCGGGGACGCGGCCGAGGCGGCCCGGATGGCCGAACTGCTCCTGGAGCGCGGGGTGTACGTCATCGGCTTCTCGTACCCGGTGGTGCCCCAGGGCGAGGCCCGGATCCGCGTCCAGCTGTCGGCCGCCCACTCCACCGAGGACGTGCACCGCGCGGTGGACGCCTTCGTGGCGGCCCGCGCGGCGCTGGGGAGCTGACCGGCCCGACCGGAGGCGGCCGGGCACGATCCGGCCGAACCCTGCGAAACTGGATCCATGATCGAAGCACGTCGGCTGCACATCCTCCGTGCGCTGGCCGACCACCGCACGGTGACCGCCGCGGCCGCCGCGCTGTACCTCACGCCCTCGGCGGTCTCCCAGCAGCTCGCCGCGCTGGAACAGGAGACCGGCCACCGCCTCGTGGAGCGCGGCGCCCGCGGCGTCCGGCTGACCGCCGCGGGCGACATCCTGCTCGGCCACGCCAACGCCGTCCTGGCCCAGCTGGAGCGGGCCGAGGCGGAGCTGGCCGCGTACGACGAGGGCGAGGCGGGCACCGTGACGGTGGCCGCGTTCGCGACCGGCATCGCGCTGGTGCTCGCCCCGGCCCTCGCCGAACTGGCCGGTTCCGCGCCCGGCATCCGCGTCCGGGTCCAGGACGCGGAGGGCGACGCCAGCCTGCTGATGGTGCTGGACCGGCAGGTCGACGTGGCGGTGGCCGTCGAGTACCGGGGCGCGCCGGACGCGGACGACCCCCGACTGACCCGCGTCCCGCTCTACGCCGAGCCGTTCGACGCGGTGCTGCCGCCGGGGCACCCGTTGGCCGGGGTGGCGGCGGTGCCGTTGGCCGGGCTCGCCAAGGACCCCTGGATCGGCCCCTATTCCGGCAATCCGTGTCATGACGTGGTCGTGCTGGCCTGCGAGTACGCCGGCTTCCGGCCGCGCCTGACGCACTCCTCGGACGACTTCCGGGCGGTGGTGGCGCTGGCCTCGGCGGGGGTGGGGGTGGCCCTGGTGCCCCGCTCGGCGCTGCGCGGGATGGACCTCGGGGGTGTCGTGGTGCGGCCGGTCGACGGGGTGGCGCCCACCCGCCGGGTCTTCGCCGCGGTCCGGCGGGGCGCGGAGGACCACCCGCTGTTCCGCCCGGTGCTGACGGCCCTGCGCGCGACGGCTGCCGACCTGGGGTGAGCCGCCGGGGCGGTGGGGCGGCCGTCAGGTGCCGGCGCCGGGCGGCGGGCGGCCGGTCCGGGTCCAGGCCGTTAGTTGACGGGCCGTCCAGGTGTTGATGATCCGGTCGGCGGGGACGCCGCACTCCTCGGCGCGGGCGCAGCCGTAGATCTGCCAGTCCAACTGGCCGGGGGCGTGCGCGTCGCTGTCGACGGCGAAGAAGGCGCCGGCGTCCAGGGCCTGACGGAGCAGGCGGCGCGGCGGGTCGAGGCGGTCCGGGCGGCAGTTGATCTCCACCGCGGTGCGGTGCTCGGCGCACGCCGCGAAGACCGCCGTGGCGTCGAACTCCGACTCCGGGCGCAGCTTGCCGGTGAGCTGCCGCCCGGTGCAGTGGCCGAGCACGTCCACCAACGGGTTGCGGACCGCGGCCAGCAGCCGCCGGGTCATCGGCCCGGCGTCCATCCGCAGTTTCGAGTGCACCGAGGCGACCACGACGTCGAGCTCGTCCAGGAGCTCCGGTTCCTGGTCGAGGGAGCCGTCGTCGAGGATGTCGCACTCGATCCCGGTCAGCAGTCGGAACGGCGCCAGCCGGGCATTGACCTCGGCCACCACGGCCAACTGCTGCCGCAGCCGCTCGGCGGTCAGTCCGCGGGCCACGGTGAGCCGGGGGGAGTGGTCGGTCAGCGCGCACCAGGCGTGGCCGAGGTCGCGGGCGGTGCGGGCCATCTCCTCGACGGGGCTGCCACCGTCGGACCAGTCCGAGTGCAGGTGGCAGTCGCCGCGCAGGGCCCGGCGCAGGGCCCGACCCGCCTCCCCCTCGACCAACGGGCCGCCGGCCTCCTCCTCCAGGTGCGTCAGATAGGCGGGCCGCTCCCCGGCGAGCGCCTCCTCGACGACCCGGGTCGTCTTGGGGCCCAGTCCCTTCAGCCGCCCCAGCGTGCCGTTGCCGGCCCGCTCGCGCAGGGCGTCGGCGGGTAGTGCGGTCAGCACCGACGCCGCGGTGCGGAACGCCTGCACCCGGTACGTCACCGCCCCCTGTCGCTCCAACAGGAACGCGATCCGCTCCAGCGCCGCCACGGGATCCACGTACCCACCGTGCACCGGGCGGGGGGCGCCTGCCACCGCGGCCGGTCCGGCGAACGGCGGGCACCGCAGTTATGCGAATATGTCCGTTCTCTGGATGCTCGATCCGTTTCCGTCGGAATGACGGGGCGATAGCCGTGATGATTCCGGTCATTAGTGACGTGGAAGTCGAGGGCAATCATGTTCGGTTAAAACCTGTGCAACATCCAGGTCGTGCGGCGGAAACGCGAAGTGGACTTCGCGGCGTCGCGGGGCGCTAGTCGGGCGTTAAGTCGGGCCGCCTTCAGGAAATCTGCACACCGAATGTGCAGCCGGCACACGGGCCGCGGTTTCGCGTGTGTGCGGCGCCGGCCCGCTCGGCGACTTGCATCCGGAATGTCCCATTCCGCGGGAATGGCAACGAGGGTTCGGCGGAAAGGAAACCGGAGAAGATGTGAAGATGCTTCGACCATGCCATGGATGCGCGCACACGACCGGCAATTTCGCGGGGTGGATACGTCCGGATCGCCGCTCATCCGATTAGCAGCGCAACCCGCCTGCATGCTTTGATCCATCGCACCGCGGGAGTCGCCGGGGTTTCCCGATATCGGGGCCCGGACTACCGTGGCCGCGGCCGGGCCACCCACCGGAGACCCGTACGCGGTTTTCTTGATATTGATCCGAAGGGAAACATCATGAACAACGCCCAGGTGCAGACCCAGGAAATTTCCGACGCCGACCTGGACAACGTGTCCGGTGGCCTCGTCGGCGGTGTCGTGAACACCGTCACCACCACCGTCGGCTCCGTCGCCCCGGTCACCGGTGTCCTCAACACCGCCACCGGCCTGGTCCAGCAGACCACCGGCCTGGACGTCCAGGGCGTTGCGGGTAACCTGACCGCCGGTCTCTGACCCGGAGCCGACCCTGTGCCGCCGCGCGGCACAGCCGGCATCCAACGGTCGCGACGGCAATCGGCGCCCCCTCCCTGCCGATCCGCCGTGTCGAGTGCCCCGGACAACCCGGTTCCGACCGGGTTCCGGGGCACCCGGCTGTCCGCGACCGGAAGCCGCCGGAGTTGGAACCGCGCGCCCCCGGCGCGCGTCTGTACCCCCGTACCAGCCGCTGCAGTTGAGGGAAGAGTGTCGTGCAGTTCCGTCAACAGGCCCTTTCCAAGCTGCAATCGCCGGAGGAACTGGACCTGCCGGTGCGCTTCGCCCGCCCGCAGGGCTGGCTGGTGCTGACCGTCACCGTCCTCGTCATGATCGCCGCCGCCGTCTGGGCGGTCACCGGCACCGTCTCCGCCACCGTCAGCGCCCCTGGCATCCTCACCCACGGCCACGGCAGTTACGTGCTCCAGAGCCCGGTCGCCGGACAGGTCACCGAGGTCCTCGTCGAGGAGGGCAAACAGGTCACCGCCGGCGCGCCGCTGGTGCGAATACGCACCGCTCAAGGCACCACCACCGTCGTCCGGGCGCTCGCCGCCGGCCGGTTGACCAATCTCGTCGCCACCATCGGCGCGGTCGTCACCACCGGCGCCGACCTCGCCTCGGTGGAACGCACCACCGGCACCCGCGACCCGCTCACCGCCACCCTCTACGTCCCGGTCGAGAACGCCGCCACCCTTCCGGTCGGCGCCCCCGTCGATCTCACCGTCGCCGCCGCCCCCACCCAGCGGTTCGGGGTGCTGCGCGGCCACGTCGCGGCCGTCGGCCGGGCCGCCCAGAGCCGCCAGCGGATCTCCGCGTTCCTCGGCAGCACCCAACTCGGCGAGCAGTTCTCCCGCGCCGGCCAGCCGATCGCGGTGCTGGTCCGGCTCGACCCCGCGCGCACCGCCTCCGGCTACGCCTGGTCCACCTCCGACGGGCCGCCGTTCGCCCTCGACTCGATGACCCAGGCCACCGCCGCCGTCCACCTGGCCGCGCAGCACCCGATCGATTGGCTGCTCTCGTGACCGCCCCCGACGCCTCCGCCGCGCCCCCGCAGCACCTCCCGCCCGCCGGCCGCGGCCGGCACCGGCCCGAGGGCGCCCCGCCCGCCCGCCGCCGCAGACCACCGGCCGCCGCCCCCAAGGCGAAGAAGGCCGTGCGCACCCCCACGGTGCTCCAGATGGAAGCGGTGGAGTGCGGCGCCGCCTCCCTGGCGATGGTCCTGGCCCACTACGGACGGCACATCCCGCTGGAGGAACTGCGGATCGCCTGTGGCGTCTCCCGCGACGGCTCCCGTGCCAGCAACCTCCTCAAGGCCGCCCGCAGTTACGGCCTGTCGGCCAAGGGCATGCAGATGGAACCGGCCGCCCTCGCCGACGTCGCGGCACCGGCCATCCTCTTCTGGGAGTTCAACCACTACGTCGTCTACGACGGCCCGGGCCGCCGCCTCGGCCGCCGCGGCGTCCACATCAACGACCCCGACAAGGGCCGCCGCTTCGTGCCGGTGGAGGACTTCGACACCAGCTTCACCGGCGTGGTGCTGGTCTTCGAACCCACCGAGGCGTTCCGCAAGGGCGGTCGTCGGCCCAACGTGCTCAGCGCCCTGCCGGCCCGACTGCGCGGCACCACCGGGACCCTGCTGGCGGCGCTGCTCGCCAGCCTGCTGCTGGTCGGCGTCGGCGCCGCGCTGCCCGCGCTCAGCCGCACGTACATCGACATGTTCCTGATCGGCAACCAGACCTCGCTGCTGGGGCCGCTGTTCGCCGCGATGACCGCGATGGTGGTGCTCACCGCCGTCCTGACCGGCCTCCAACAGGCCAACCTGCTCCGCGGCCGGATCATCTCCTCCACCCTCAGCAGCGCCCGCTTCCTGCGCCACCTGCTGCGCCTGCCGGTCACCTTCTTCGCCCAGCGCTCGCCCGCCGACCTCGTCCAGCGCCTGCAGTCCAACGACGCGGTCGCCGAGACCCTCGCCCGCGACCTGGCCGCGGCGGCCGTCGACGGCGTGGTCGTCGTCCTCTACGCCGTGCTGCTGTGGACCTACGACCCCCAACTCACCGTCATCGGCGTGCTCATCGCGCTGCTCAACGTCGTCGCCATGCGGATCGTGATCCGGCTGCGCGCCACCCACACCCAGAAGCTGCGCGCCGACACCGCCCGCCTGACCAACACCTCCTACACCGGCCTCCAGCTCATCGAGACGATGAAGGCCACCGGCGGCGAGAACGGCTACTTCCGCCGCTGGGCCGGGCAGCACGCCGCCACCCTGGAGGAACAGCAGCGGCTCGGCGTCCCCAGCGCCTGGCTGGCGGTCGTCGCCCCCACCCTCGCCACCCTCAACAGCGCGCTGATCCTGTGGATCGGCGGCCTGCGCGCCGTCGAAGGCCACATCTCGATCGGCCTGTTGGTCGCCTTCCAGGCCCTGGTGACCCGCTTCACCGCCCCGATCACCCGGCTCAACGGCGTCGCCGGCCGGATCCAGGACTTCGCCGCCGACGTCGCCCGCCTCAAGGACGTCGAGAGCTTCCCCGCCGACGCCCACTACTCCCGCCCGGACGCGGACGCCGGCACCCGCCGCCTCAAGGGGCACGTCACCCTGGAGGACGTCACCTTCGGCTACAGCCCGCTCGACGCCCCGCTGCTGACCGGCTTCTCGCTGGCCGTCGGCCCCGGCCAGCAGGTCGCCCTGGTCGGCGGCTCGGGCAGCGGCAAGTCCACCGTCTCCCGACTGATCTCCGGCCTCTACGCCCCTTGGGAAGGCACCATCCGGATCGACGGACAGCGCCTCGCCGACATCCCGCGCAGCGCGCTGGCCGCCTCGGTCTCCTTCGTCGACCAGGACGTCTTCCTCTTCGAAGGCACCGTCCGGGACAACGTCGCGCTGTGGGACCCCTCCATCCCGGACGACGCGGTGATCGCCGCCCTCCAGGACGCCGCCCTCTACGACGACGTCATAGCCCGCCGCCCCGACGGCATCCACAGCCGCGTCGAGCAGGACGGCCGCAACTTCTCCGGCGGTCAGCGGCAGCGCCTGGAGATCGCCCGGGCGCTGGTCCGGCGCCCCAGCATCCTCGTCCTCGACGAGGTCACCAGCGCCCTGGACGCCGGCACCGAGGCGGTCATCATGGACAACCTGCGGCGCCGGGGGTGTGCCTGCGTCATCATCGCCCACCGGCTGAGCACCGTCCGCGACAGCGACGAGATCGTGGTCCTCGACCACGGCGCGGTCGTCGAACGCGGCCGGCACGCGGAACTGGTCGCCGCCGGGGGCGCCTACGCCGAGCTGGTCAAGGAGCACTGACGTGGCATCCGTACCCCCGTCGCCGGACGCGGCACCCGCCACGGCTCCGGCCGCCGACGCGGTCACCCACGCCCTGGGCGGCCTCGGCACCCCCGTGGACCACACGGGCCTGCGCAACGTCCCCCTCGAAGGCCCGCACGTCCTGTGGCTGGTCACCGGCGGTACCCTCGACCTCTTCGCGGTCGACGCCACCCACGAGGGCCCCTGGCACTTCCTCGGCCGGCTCGAAACCGGCACCCTGCTGCTCGGCCCCGTCGAGGGCGCCCAGCACACCCTCGTCGGCCGCCCCTCCCAGCACTGCGGACTGCGCCGGATCGCGCTGCGGGAACTGCCCCGCCCGGAGCACGGCGGCCACGCCGACCCCGGCGCGCATCCCGGGGCGTACGACTACGCCGACGCCCACGGGGCGCCGGCCGCCAGCCCCCTGGAGCACGCCTTCGCGCTCGGCACCGCCCGCGGACTGGGCGTGCTGTTCGAGGCGCCGCTCGCGGGCCGGCCCACCGACGAGGCGGTCGCCGACGACGACGTGCTGTGGATGCCGGTCCCGCCCGGCAGCGTCCAGTACGGCGCCTCCTACAGCGCCGAGGCCGCCGCCGACCTGCTCGTCGACGGCGCCCTGTGGCAGGGGATGGTCAACCAGCAGTACCGGCTGCTGTCCGCCGTCGACCGCTGGATCGAAGAGCTCGAACGCGCCCACGAGGACCGCGCGGCGGCCGGCATCAAGGCCGGCGAGGCCGTCCGGGAACGCGCCGACCGGGCGCTGCTGGCCTCGATCGGCAAGGACCGCTCCGGACGTGCCGGCGCGGGCCGCGACCGGGCCGGCGACGACCTCACCTTCGCGGTCTGCCGGCAGGTCGCCCAGGCCGCCGGCATCCCGCTCACCGAGCCGCCCAAGGGCGCCGCGACCGGCGACCGGATCAGCCCGGTCGAACGCATCGCCCTGGCCTCCCGGATCCGCACCCGAGCGGTCCGCCTCGACGGCCCCTGGTGGCGCACCGACGTCGGGCCCCTGGTGGGGCACCGCGCCAAGTCCGGCGCGCCGGTGGCCCTGCTGTGGCGGCGCGGCCGGTACGAAGCGGTCAACCCGACGTCCGGGCTGCGGATCCGGATCGGCAAGGACAACGCCGAGGAGTTCGAACCGCGCGCGGTGATGTTCTACCGGCCGCTGCCGGACCGCCGGCTGACGCTGTGGCGGCTGATGCGCTTCAGCCTCCGCGGGAACCGCACGGACCTGCGCAACCTCGCCCTCAGCGGGCTGGTGACGGTCGCCCTCGGCGCCCTCGTCCCGATCGCCACCGGCAAGGTGCTCGGCGTCTTCGTGCCGGCCGCCGCCCGCGGCCCGATCGTCCAGGTCGCGCTCGCCGTGATGATCGCCGGCATCGTCGCGGCCGCCTTCACCCTGTTGCAGAACCTCACCGTGCTGCGCATCGAAGGCCGCATCGAGAGCGTGCTGCAGCCCGCCGTCTGGGACCGGCTGTTGCGCCTGCCCACCTCGTTCTTCGCCGCCCGCTCCACCGGTGAACTGGCCAGCGCCGCGATGGGCATCAGCGCCATCCGCCGGGTGCTGGCCGGGGTCGGGCCGGTCGCCGTGCAGGCCGGCACGGTCGGCGCGGTCAACCTCGCGCTGCTGCTCGTCTACAGCGTCCCGCTGGCGCTCGCCGCGTTCGCCGTGCTGCTCGTCATCGGCGCGGTCTTCCTCGTCCTGGGCCTGTGGGAGCTGCGCTGGCAGCGCCGGCTGATCACGCTCGGCAACAAGCTCAACAACCAGGCGTTCCAGACCCTGCGCGGGCTGCCCAAGCTGAGGGTCGCGGCGGCGGAGTCCTTCGCGTACGCGGCCTGGGCCCGGGAGTTCGCCCGCTCCCGGGAGCTTCAGCAGCAGGCCGGCCGGATCAAGAACCTCACCACCGTCCTCAACGCCGTCTACCTCCCGCTCTGCTCCCTCGCGCTGTTCGTGCTGCTGGCCGGCCCGGCCCGCGGCACCCTGTCCGCCGGCGCCTTCCTGACCTTCAACACCTCGGTGACCATGCTGCTCACCTCGGTCACCCAGCTCACCGGCGCGTTCGTCTCGGCCGCCGCGGCGCTGCCGATGTTCGAGCAGATCAAGCCGGTGCTGGACGAGGCGCCCGAGGTCCGCGGCGGCAGTTCCCAACCCGGTGCGCTGGCCGGCGCCATCGAGGCCCGCAAGCTCTCCTTCCGCTACGGCGAGGACGGCCCGCTGGTCCTCGACGACGTCTCGCTCCAGGTGCGGCCCGGCGAGTTCGTGGCGATCGTGGGACCGAGCGGCTGCGGCAAGTCGACCCTGCTGCGCCTGCTCATCGGCTTCGACCGGCCGACCGCCGGCAGCGTCCTGTACGACGGTCAGGACCTCGCCGCGCTCGACCAGGCCGCCGTCCGCCGGCAGTGCGGCGTGGTCCTGCAGAACGCCCAGCCGCTCACCGGCTCGATCCTCGACTGCATCTGCGGCGCCGAGGCGTTCACCCAGGAAGAGGTGTGGGCGGCGGCCGAGATGGCCGGGTTGGCCGAGGACGTCAAGCGGATGCCGATGGGCCTGCACACCATGATCGCCGGCGGTGGTGCCATCTCCGGGGGCCAGCGGCAGCGGCTGATGATCGCCCAGGCGCTGGTCCGGCGCCCCCGCATCCTCTTCTTCGACGAGGCCACCAGCGCCCTCGACAACGAGACCCAGCGGATCGTCATCGACAGCACCCGCGCGCTCAGCGCCAGCCGGGTGGTCATCGCGCACCGCCTCACCACGGTGCTGGACGCCGACCGGGTCCTCGTCATGGACGAGGGCCGGATCGTCGAACAGGGCGCCCCGGCCGCCCTCCTCGCCGACACCGGCGGCCGGCTGCACGACCTGGTCCGCCGTCAGATGGCCTGACCGGGTCCCGCTCGCCGGCAGCCGGACCGGCCATGGTCGAAATCCCTCGATCCGCCGCATATCGTGCGAGGCACTGGAGAGCGGCGGATGGAGACGAGATGCCCACGGTCAAGCACCTGTTCGATGCGATGCCTCCGGACCGGCGCCGACGACTGACCGAACTCGCCCACGAGGTGTCGCTGCCCCGCGCCACCCGGCTGTTCGAGGAGGGCCGCCGGGCCGACCGGTTCTGGATCATCCGCACCGGCCGGGTCACGCTCGACCAGCGGGTCCCCGGCCGCCGGGCGGCGGTCGTCGAAACCCTCGGCCGGGACGAAGTCCTCGGCTGGTCCTGGCTGTTCCCGCCCTACCTCTGGCACTTCGGCGCGGAGACCGTCGGCCCCGTGGAGGCCCACGAATTCGACGCCACCCTCGTCCGCGCCCTGTGCGAGCACGACCCCATCCTGGGCCGCGCCGTCTACCGGTACGTCGCCGAAACCGTCGCCGAACGCCTGCACGGCACCCGCACCCGCCTGCTCGACCTCTACGGCCCCCAAGGCAGCGGCGCCGGGCCCTGAGCGGCGTCCGGCCGGTTCCCGGGACGACCTGCGGACATCCCGGGAACCGGATGCGGTGCCCGCCCGACCGGGTGATCCCCCGGTACAGCCGCCGGGCCGCCTCGTCGGCCCGCGTCTCGGCCCACAACGTCTTGGAGCGTCGGCGCGTGCTCGGCCTCGACCCGGGCCCGCTTCTCGTCGTACGACAGGTCCCCGTACGCCGCGCGCAGGTCGAAGCCGCCCAGCCGGGCCGCGAGCCCCTCGTCATGGACCAGCGTCCGCAGCGCGTCCCCGTAGGCGTCGAGGGTGGCGTCCGGCACCCGCGCACCCAGGCCGCGGCGGGGCGAAGTGGACGCCGGTCAAACCCAGTTAGTCGGGCCGGACGCCCACCGAGTTCCGACGTCCGGGCGGGACAAACCTCACGCGCCGAACGGCCCCTGATCGCCCGTCCACCCCCGCGTCCACCTGCCACGATGACGCGATGACCACCCCCGTGATCTCCGCTCCGCCACCCGACCGCGTCCGGCACCCCGGGGCCGCGGCGGCCCGGCTCCATCCGATCCGGCGCCTGCTGCCGGCGCGTTCGGTCCTGGGCTTCGTCGCGCTCCTGGCGCTGCTCTTCGCCCTGTCGTACGCCGTCGGCGGCGCCGTCGGGCCGGTCGCCCCCGGCCTGCATCCCGCCGACCGCCCGCGCGGCGGGACCCCCGACGCGCCCGGCGGTGGTTCCGGCGGGATGCCCGGCATGGCGGGGATGAGCGCGCAGGGCGCGCCACCGGCGGTGCCGGCGACCGCGGTCACCTCCGCCGCCGCTGGCCCGGAGACCGTCGTGGCGACGCGGGGGGCACGGCGATGACGCAGCCCGAGCCGGCGCCCCGAGCCGCCGCACCCACCGCCGTGCCGCCCGCCGACCGCACCACCACGCTCGCCATCGGCGGCATGACCTGCGGTGCCTGCGTGGGCCGGGTCGAGCGCACACTCGGCCGGCTGACCGGCGTGAGCGCCTCGGTGAACCTGGCCACCGCGCGGGCCCGGATCGACCACCCCGCGGCGGTCTCCGTGACCGACCTCGTCGCCACCGTGGAGGCCGCCGGCTTCACCGCGCACCTCCCCGAAGCGGCCCCGGCCGCACCCCAACCGGACGAGGCCGGCCCGCCCGCCGCGGCCCCCGCCGCCGGGCCCTCCGCCGCCGCCGAAGAGCCCGCCGACGACCGGCCCGACGCCCGCCCGGAAGACGGGGACGGCGCCGGTGCCGAGCGCCGCCGGCTGCTGCTGACCGCCGCGCTCGCCCTGCCCGTACTGGCCCTGTCGATGGTGCCCGGCTGGCAGTTCCGCAACTGGCAGTGGCTCTGCTTCGTGCTGGCCGCCCCCGTCGCCGTATGGGGCGCGGCGCCCTTCCACGTCCGTGCGCTGCGCGGTCTGCGGCACGGCGCCGCGACCATGGACACCCTGGTGTCCCTCGGGGTCGCCGCGTCGTTCGGCTGGTCCACCTACGCGCTGTTCCTGGGCGGCGCCGGCACGCCCGGCATGACGATGCCGTTCAGCCTGCTGCCCGCGGCCGGCGACGGCACCGCCCACCTCTACCTCGAAGCCGCCGTCGGGGTCCCGCTGTTCGTCCTGGCCGGACGCCGGATGGAGGCCCGGGCCCGGCGCGGCACCGGCGCCGCGCTCCGCTCGCTCGCGGAGCTCGCCGCCAAGGAGGTGTCGGTGCCCGGGCCGGACGGCACCGAACGCCGCATCCCCATCGCCCGGTTGGGGGTCGGCGACCGGTTCCTGGTCCGGCCCGGCGAACGGGTCGCCACCGACGGCACCGTCCGCACCGGCAGTTCGGCCCTGGACCTCTCCCTGATCACCGGTGAGAGCCATCCCGTCGAGGTCGGACCGGGCGCGACGGTGGTCGGCGGCGCGGTCAACTCCGGCGGACTGCTGGAGGTCCGGGCCGACGCGGTGGGCGGCGACACCCAACTCGCCAGGATCACCCGGCTCGTCGAGGACGCCCAGACCGGCAAGACCCGGGCCCAGCGGCTCGCGGACGCGGTGGCCGCGGTCTTCGTGCCGGCGGTGCTGACCATCGCGGTGACCGTCCTGGGGTTCTGGCTCGGCGCCGGCGCGGATCCGCAGGCCGCGGTCACCGCCGCGGTCGCCGTGCTCGTGGTGGCCTGCCCGTGCGCCCTGGGACTGGCGACCCCGACCGCGCTGCTGGCCGCCACCGGCCGCGGCGCCCAGCTCGGCATCCTGGTCAGCGGCCCGCAGGCACTGGAACGCCTGCGCCGCATCGACACCGTCGTCCTCGACAAGACCGGCACCCTCACCACCGGGCGGATGACCGTCCGCGACGTCACGCACCGGACGGACGGGCGCGACCCGGACGAGGTGCTGCGGCTCGCCGCCACCGTGGAGCAGTGCTCCGAGCACCCGGTGGCCCGCGCCGTCCTCGGCCACGTCCGGGACCACCGGCCCGCCGTCCGGCTCGAACCGGCCGCCGCGGTCCGGGACTTCACCGCCACCCCCGGCTTCGGGGTGCGCGGGGCGCTCGACGGGCGCACGGTGACCGTGGTCCGGCCGCCCGACGACCCCACCGGACTCCCGGCGCCGCTGCCGGAGGCGGTCCGCGCCGCCGGGGCCGCCGGCCGCACCGCGGTGCTGGTCACCGTCGACGGCACACCGGAAGCCGTCCTCGCCCTCGGCGACGCGCTCCGCCCCGACGGCTACCGCGCCGTCGACCACCTGCGCCGCCTGGGCGTACGACCGGTGCTGGCCACCGGCGACCGCGCGGCCACCGCACGGGTCGTCGCCCGACAGCTCGCGATCACCGAGGTCCATGCGCAGGCCCGCCCGCACGACAAGGCCGCGCTGGTCACGACCCTTCAGGAACAGGGCGGCCGGGTCGCGGTGGTCGGCGACGGGGTCAACGACGCCGCGGCACTGGCCCTCGCCGACCTCGGTATCGCCATGGGCGGCGGCACCGACGCGGCGATCGGCGCCGCCGACGTCACTCTCGTCCGCGAGGACCTCCAGGCCATCGCCGACGCGGTGCGGCTGGCCCGTCGCACGCTCGGCACCATCCGCGCCAACCTGTTCTGGGCCTTCGGCTACAACCTCGTCACCGTGCCGCTCGCCGCGGTCGGCCTGCTCAATCCGATGCTGGCGGCGGCCGCCATGTCCGCCAGTTCCCTCCTCGTCGTCGGCAACAGCCTGCGGCTGCGCGCCTGGCAGCCGCCGTCCGCCACCCGCGGCACCCGCCGGTCCACCGCCGCATCCCGCCACCGCACCAACGGAACCTGGGAGTCCGCATGACGCGCGCACGTCTCGCCGCCGCTGCGGTGCCGCTCCTCACCTGCCTGGCGACCCTCGGCACGCTCACGGCCTGGACCGCCACCGGCAACGCGGGCACCCCCGCCCGGATCAGCGCCACCGACGGACGGATCCTGATCCCCGCCGGCCACGACGCCACCGCCGCCTTCTTCACCCTCCGCAACACCGGCACGGCCGACGACGTCCTCACCGGCGTCACCGGACCGCCAGGGCACCGCACGATGCTCAGCCGCGACGTCGAGGTCGGCCGCAACGCCCACTCCATGGCCATGGTCGAGGGCGCCACCGTCCCGGCCCGTGCCACGCTGACCATGTCGCCGACCACCCTCGACGTCATGGTCGCGCCGCCGCCCCGGCTCGCCCCCGGCGACCGCCTCACCTTCACCCTCCACTTCCGCGACAGCCCGCCGTTGACCGTCGAGGCCCGCGCGGTTCGTCCCGGCCAGTAGGGGCCGGCGCACCCCGCTCCGCGGCCGGGGCCCCGGGCAGGTCATCGACCCGCCCGGGGCCCCGGCGGCCCGTCGCGCCCGGCCGGTCAGGCCAGGGCGGCGGCGAGCCGACGCGGCGGCCGGTCAACCGGCCCCGGCCTGCGCTGCGCCGCGTCGCACGGAGCCGCGCCGGCCGCCCGCTGCCGACCGACCTTGTCGGCGGGCACCGCGCCCGCGCCCGTGCCCGCACCCGCCGCACCGGACCCGGCGCCGGCCTCCGCCTCGGCCAGCAGGGCGATCAGGGTCTCCCGGGCACGAGCCACCCGCGAACGCACCGTCCCCACCGGACAGCCCATCACCCCGGCCGCCGCCGCGTACGGCAGCCCCAGCAACTGCGTCAGCACGAACGCCTCGCGCCGCTGCGCGCTCAACGCCGCCAACAACTCGGCCAGCGCGATGCCCTCGTCGAAGCCCGGCACCCCGCGCGGCTGGACCCGCTCGGCGGCGGACTGCCAGTCGTCGGTCGCCGACAGCCGCGGCCGCACCGCATGGGTGCGGATCCGGTCCGCCACCACCCGGCGGGCGATCGTCAGCAGCCAGGTCCGCGCCGACGACCGGCCCTCGAACCGCGGCAGCCCGCGCAGCGCCCGCACGTAGGTGTCCTGCACCAGGTCGTCGGCGGCCTGCGCGTCGCCACTGAGGTGCGTCACGTACCGCCGGACGTCGAGCTGGGTGGCCCGTACGAACTGCTCGACGGCCCGTTCGTCGCCGTCCCGGGCGGCCAACGCCCAGCCGGTCACCGTCTCGTCGTCACGCATGCCGGAACCGCCCCTCGCCGGTACGGACCAATTCGGGGAGGATGGGGGCATGCTCTGCTCGCGCATCCGTACGGCACTCTCCGCCCGCCTCGACGGGGAGGCGCTGCCCGCGGGGGTCACCGCCCGCCGGCTCGACGACCACCTCGCGGGCTGTCGGGACTGCCGCCGATGGGACGCCCGCGCGCGGGCGCTGACCGCCGTCCTGGGCGACGCCACCGCATCCGCGCGGGGCGCGTCCGACGGCGACCCGGCGGCCGTCGAGGCACTGCTCGCCCGCCTGCGGCCGGGACGACGGGCGGGCTGAGCCGCCGGGGCGCGCCGGGCGCCCGCCGCGGCCCGCCCGTTGACTGGGAACGGACGCGGGCGGCGGTGCCACCGGCATCCGGACAGGATTCGTCATCTGGAGTCCTCTGGAGTCCTTCGCGTGATCCGGTCGTCGCGCGACGGCGCGGACGACCGGTGACGTCACAGCCGGGGCGCCGGGCACGGGACCGTGGCCCGCCCGCCGTCCTTCCGGCTGGGGAGTTCGACCGTGCTGTCAGACGACAGCCGGCTCACGCGGGGGACCCCGCAAGGACATCGCATGGGCCAGCAGCAGCTGGCGCACCGCGCACCGCGGCTCCTGCCGGGCGGGACGCGGGACCGGGCGGCCGGTGGGCAGCACCGCCCGCAGCACCAGCAGCAGCGGCGCGAACAGCCGGGCGGACACGCTCCGCACGAGCCGGAACGCGGCCCGTTCGCCGCCCCACAGCCACCACGCGCTGAGCAGCGCCACCAACAGGTGCGCGGCGAGCATGCCGCCGGCGCTGCCGTGCATGCCCATGTGCGCCATGCCGGCGTGGGACATGTCCATCGACGCCGTGGGATCCATCGACCCCATCGCACCGCCGGCTCCCATACCGGTCATGGAGTCCATCGAACCGGTGGACCCGGACGTGCCGGGGGGACCCATGGGCGACAGCGCCCGCGCCGCGTCGAGGTCGGCGGGCGACAGCCCCTGGGCACCGCACAGCCAGGTGTTCGCCCACGCACGGGTCAGGGACGCCCGGTCGGGGCCGGCCACCGCCTGTCCCAGGGAGAACGCGCTGTGCAGGGCGGCTTGGGCGCCGACGGTCAGCAGACCCACCACGACGGGGCCGCGTTCGCGTCCGGCCAGGCACCAGGCACCGGCCGCCGTCGCCGCACCGGCGGCGAGCAGCATCCAGCCGGGCACCACGGCGTCCGACATCACCGCGTGCCCGAGCGCAGCCAGGAGCACGCAGACCACCGCGAACACCGCGGCGCGCAGCCCCCTGAGAACGTGCCCCGCATCCATGACAGGCCCCATCGTCGCACCTCGCCCCCGGAACGGGACCGGGAGGGGCGCAAGAGGTGCACGACGGGGCATCGACGCCCCTACTGGGCGGTGTCCTGCGGCCGCGCGGCCTCCGCCGCTTCCGCGGTCGTCTGGAGCGTCTTGAGCAACGCCCGCGGGTTGCCGCCCGGTTTGACCGCCGCTCCGATCCCCTGCCGGAGGGTGTCGCGGACCTTCGGCCAGGTGCTCCGCCCGACGGGATGGAACTCGGCCCGGGGCGTCTGGTCGATGAACGGCCGCAGCGCCCGCTCGGAGGGTTGCGCCCGCAGCGCCTCGGAGCCCGAGACGGTGACCGGCAGCGTTCCCTGCCCGCGCGCGAACTGCGTGGTCGCCCGCTCGCTGTAGAGGAAGTCGAGGAACGCCGCGCACTCCCGGCGGTGGCCGTTCCGCTTGAACGCCATCAACCAGTCGCTGAGCCCGACCGGTGGTGCCGCACCGCCGTCCTTCATCGGGAAGTCGGCGTTGGCGTAGGGCACCTTGGCCCGGTCGGCCGCGCCGAGGAGGACCGGATGGGCCAGCATCATCCCGACCTCGCCCTTCAGGAAGGCGGCGTAGGCGGGGGTGCGGCTGAACGTGGCCGGGTCGTCGCCGGCCAGCCCGGGGGCGACCAACTGCTCCTTGACCCAGAGGAGCGCCTCGGCGTTGGCCTCCTTGGTGAAGTCGTAGCCGGCCTGTCCGCCGTAGCCGCCGCCGGTCCCCAACATCCAGGCCAGCGCCTCGTCCTCCGCCGACTCGGGGCCGAACTGGAGGCCGTAGGGGACGGTGACGCCCACCGCCTTGAGCGCCTGCGCGGCGGAGCGCAGTTCGGCCCAGGACGTCGGCGGTCCGCTCAGGCCCGCCCGGGCGAAGTGGCCGGTGTGGTAGAAGAGCCGCGGGGTGCTGGCGAGGAACGGAATGCCGTACTCGGTGAAGTTGATCTCGCCGGCCCGGGCGAAGGACGTGAGGAAGTCCGCCTGCGCCGAGAGGTCGAACAGGTCGTCGGCGCTGTAGAGCCGCCCGGCCTCGGCGTAGTCGGCGAAGACGTAGGACTGCGCGATGTCCGGTTCCCGGCCCGCCGCGGCCCGTGCGGCGAGCGTCCGGTCGATCTTGTCGATGGGGACGAGTTCCAGATCGATCCGGATGTCGGGGTGTTCCTTCTGGAACGTGCCGATGAACTCGTGCCACCGGTCCACGATCGGGGAGCCCACGGTCGTGCCGTAGCTCGCCGCCATCACCTTGATCCGGCCGGGCTCGCCGGACGCCGTACCGGACCCGCACCCGGCGAGCCCGAGCGCCGCCGCGCCCGTCATGCCGGCCGTACGCGAGAGAAAGACCCGTCGACGCACTGCTGCTGTCACCTCATACCTGCGTTGCGGAGCGTGGACCAGTCCACCGGACGCGTGGCGGCGTCCCCGTGGAGGCGGGCGGCGCCGAGGGCCGGTGGACGGGCCTACCGTACGCGGTGGTTGACACATTGTGTCATGTGGGCATTGTGTGACGGTCAGGCGCATTCGCTCCCGCACTCCCCGCCGGGTCTCCCGCTGCCGTCCCGTCCGCTACCGTCCTGCCCCATGACCGCTCCCGAACCGCACGCCCCGACCGAACCGGACTTCCTGCGCAGCACCCGCGCCGCCTACGACACCGTCGCCGTCGACTACGAACGGCTGTTGCGGACGGCGCTCGCCGGGATGCCGATGGACCGGGCCATGCTCGGCGCCTTCGCCGACCTGGTGCGGGCGGACGGCGCCGGCCGGGTCGCCGACCTCGGGTGCGGTCCCGGTCGGATCACCGGTCACCTGCACGCCCTCGGGTTGGACGTCTTCGGGGTCGACCTGTCGCCCGGGATGGTGACGGTGGCCCGCGCGACGCACCCGGAAATCCGGTTCGAGGAAGGGTCGATGACGGGCCTGGAGCTGGCCGACGGAGGGCTCGCCGGCGTCGTCGCGTGGTACTCGATCATCCACACGCCGCCGGAGCTGCTGCCGGCCGTCTTCGACGAGTTCCACCGTGTCCTCGCCCCGGGCGGCCACCTCCTGCTCGCCTTCAAGGCCGGCGACGCACTCCGGCACCTGGACCACGCCTACGGCCATGACCTCGCGTTGGACGTCTACTGGCTGACCCCGGAGCGGGTCGCCGACCTGGCGGTCGGGGCCGGGTTCGTGGTGGGCACGCGGGTGCTGCGGGAGCCCGAGGGCCGGGAGAACGGCCCGCAGGCGTACCTGCTGGCCCGCAAGCCGGCCGCCTGACGACGCGCGCGGGGCGCGGCGCCGGGGGTGCGGCGCCCGGCCCCGCGAGCCGCTACCCGGCCGGGTACTCGACCGGTTGGATCGCGGCGAGCGACGGCATCTGGACGCACGCCGGGCCGGCGCGCGTCAGGAACCCCCGGCCAGGCCCTCCCAGTGGTCGGCCAGGGACGTCAGCAGGTCCATCACGTCGGCACGTTGGCCGTCGTCGTACGGGGTCAACAGGCGGGCGTCCAGCTGCCGGGCCCGGTCGTGGGCGCCGCGCAGCGTCCGCTCGCCCTCCTCGGTGAGGTACAGCAGTTTGCGCCGGCCGTCGGCGGTGTCGGTGCGGCGCACTATCAGGCCCCGGCTCTCCAGCCGTCGGGCCACGTCCGCCATCGTCGAGGTGTCCAGCGCCACCGCCGAGGCCATCGACCGCTGGTCCCGTCCCGGCGTCGCGTCCACCGCGGTCAGCACCGCGAACTGCGGCCCGGTGAGCGTCGGATCGACCGCGCGCACCCACACGGCCAGGTACGCCTGGTAGAGCCGGCGCACCTGATAGCCGGGGGCCGCCATCAGGGCGGGCGGAATCGTCACCCCGCACTCGGTGGTGCGGGGAGCCGCGGGGGAGCCGGGCGCGGTGGGTGTGGTCTCGTCAGCCATGGGGGCAACTCAATCACGGTGCGCCGCGCCGGTCCCGTGGATGGTCAGCATGTTCACGCCAGCATGGGGCGCAGTGCCGCACGCAGCGCGTCCAGTGCCGCCGGCGGGTTGTCCCAGAAGAGCATGTGGCCGGCGTCCGGGACCGCGGTCACCGTCGCCGACGGCAGCACCGCCCGCGCCTGGGCCGCCCCCGCCGCCGTGACCACCGGACTCTGCGCGCCGTACAGCAGCGCCGTCGGACCGGTGACCGCGGGCCACCAGGCGAAGAAGTCCTCGGACTCGAAACCGCGGTGGGTGGCGGCGACCGCCCGCCGGTCGCAACTGGACAGCCAGCGCGCCCGCAACTCCTGCTCGCGGCGCGGCCAGCGCGGCCACGACCGGGCCACCTCGTCGGCGTCGGTGCCGCGTTCGGCCTCCGCCAACTGCCCCAGGAACGCCGCCAGCGTCGTCGGGTACGGGCCGCGGCCCGGCCCGCTCATCGGCGGATCGGCCAGTACGCTGCCGCCGAGCGCCACCGTGCCGCGCGCCGCGACCACCGCCGCGATCCGCGCCCCCATGGAGTGCCCGAAGAGCAACGGCCGGGTCAGCCCGAGCCCGTCGATCACCGCCTCGGTGTCCTCGGCGTACGACTCCAACCCGTAGCCGCGGCCGTCGTCACCGCCGTCCGCCGGCTCCCTGCCGCAGCCGTCCGACAGCCCGCGCCCGCGCACGTCGACCACCAACGGCCGCACGAGATCGGTGAGTTCGCGGGCGACGAAGTCCATGGTGACGGCCGGACTGGTGATCCCGGGCAGGACGACCAGCGCGGGTCCGTCGCCGCCGTAGTCCAGCACGTGCAGCCGGGTGGCCCCCGAGCGGACCCACCGACTGGTGGCCGGCACGTCGGCCAGGTCCGCGAGGGCGGATTGCCGCACGCACCGGACGGGCGCGGCGGACGGGGAGGACTGCGACATGGTGACACCTTCCTGACGGGGCACGGGGGCACGGGGCACAGGGGCAAGAGGTCACGAGGGCCGGACGGGGAGCGGAGGGCGGGCCCGGAGCGGTGGGCCCGGGCGGCCGGGGGCCGGATTGGCTCAATCGCGCACCGATTCCGCCAGATAACCGACGGCGTCGGCCAGCGTGACCACGTCGCCGTACTTGGCCTGGATGTCGAAGAGGGCCGCGGCGTGCGGGCCCGCCGCCCGGTCCCCGACGCACTCCCGCGGGACCAGCACCGGGAAGCCGGACTGCACCGCGTCGACCGCCGTGGCCCGCACGCAGCCACTGGTGGTCGCGCCGCACACCACCGCGGTGTCGCAGCCCAACCCGGTCAGGGTGGCGGCCAGCGAGGTGCCGAAGAAGGCCGACGCGCCCTTCTTGAGGACCAGCGCATCGGACTCCCGCCGGGGCAACCGCGGATCGACCGCGACCGCCTCGCTGCCCTCCAGCAGCGCGCCCAACCCCGGCGCCTTGCGCAGCCAGGTGACGTGGCCGCCGGACACCTCGGCCGGGGTGTAGGCGATCGCGGTGAACACCACCGGGACGCCCGCCGGCCGGGCCGCCTCGATCAGCCGCCCGGTGGCCCCGACGACGTCGCTCAGATCCGCGCCGGTGGGGAAGCGGTCCTCGGTGAACCCCCGGGTCAGGTCGACGACGACGAGTGCGGGCCGCCGCCCGCGGCGCACCGCGGCGCCGAACCCGGCCCGCTCGTAGGTGCGGTCGGTGGCCGCCCCGTAGTGGCTCATGCGCGCCCCCGCCGCAGCGTCTTGAGCTCCCGCCGCATTCCGGCCAACCGCCCCAACAGCCAGCCCTGGCACGCCCCGACCGCGAACGCGGCGGCCAACGGACCGTACTTGGCCAGCACCGGCCCGACCGCCGGCCCGACGAGGACCGACAACCCGTCGAGGTCCTGCGCCGCGGCGGCCCCCTGCGGCCGGGGCGACGCGACCGGAGCGGACGCCGGTGTCGTCGACGGCGCGGGTGAGGGCGTGGGTGAGGGCGCCGCTGCGGTGGTGCCGTCGCGTTCGGCCGCCAGCAGTCCGCCCAGGTTCCGGGCGAACTGCTCCAGGATCCGCGTCGAGACGGTCCCGATCGCGCCCTTGCCGAACTGCGCCAGCTTGCCGCGGATCACCAGGTCCGTGACCAACTCCAACCGCGCCCCCTCCGGCGCCTCGGTGACGGTCAGCGTCACCTCCGCCTCCGCGTCGCCGTTCCCGTGCGCGTCCGCCCCGCGGGCCTGCACCCGCAGCCGCCGCCGGTCGGCGTCGGCCTCCAGGAAACGCACGGTGCCCGCGTAGGCGGCGGTGATCGGGCCGACCTTGACCCGGACCCGGCCCTGCCAGGCGTCGCCGTCGCGGCCGTCGAGCACCGCGCCCGGCATGCAGGACGCCACCCGTTCCACGTCGTTGACCAGCGCGAACACCGCGTCCGGCGGGGCCGGCACCGGCACCGTGTTGCTGAGCTGCATCACTTCTCCTTCCGGGGGGCCGACGCCGCGGCCCGTTCGGCGCGCCGGGCCGCGGCGCAGTCCTCGATGGCCTCGACGATGGGTTGGTAGCCGGTGCACCGGCACAGGTTGGCGGCCACCACCTCGCGGATCTCCTCCTTGTCGGCGTCCGGCCGCTCGGCGAGGAACCCCTCGGCGAGCATCAGGAACCCGGGGGTGCAGAAGCCGCATTGCAGGGCGTGGTGCGCGCGGAACGCACGTTGCAGGTCGCTCAGTCCGCCGTCCGCCGCGTCCGGCGGTCCCGCCGACAGCGATTCGACGGTGCGGATCCGCGCGCCCTCCGCCTGCGCGGCGAACATCAGGCAGGCCCGCACCGGCCGGTCGTCGAGCAGCACCGTGCAGGCTCCGCAGATGCCGTGCTCGCAGCCGACGTGGGCGCCGGTCAGCCGCAGTTCGTGGCGGAGCACGTCCACCAACGTGCGGCGCGGTTCGGTGATCACCTCGTGCCGTTCGCCGTTCACGTCCAGGACCATCAACTGCACCTCCCGCTCCGCCGGCGGCGGGGCCTGCGCGGCAGTGGCGGCGTCCGGGGTGGCGGCGGGCGGCTGGGGGCGGGTCGTCATCGGGCGCTCTCCTGGTAGTGCCGGCGGTGCAGGGCGCGGTGCACCGTCTCGGGGGTGATCGGGATGTCGTCCAGTTCCACGCCGGTGGGGCGCAGCGCGTCGTTGACGGCGTTGAGCACGGCCGCGGGGGCGCCGATGGTGCCGCCCTCGCCCGCGCCCTTGGCGCCGGTCTCGGTGAACGCGCACGGCGTCTGGAGGTGGTGGATCGCCACGTCGGGGATCTCGTGCGCGGTGGGCACCCGGTAGTCCATGAAGCTGGTGGCCGACGGCTCGCCCTGGGCGTCGTACGTCACCTGCTCGAACAGCGCCCCCGCGATGCCCTGGGCGATCCCGCCCCGGCACTGGCCCTCCACCACCTGCGGGTTGATCGCCACCCCGCAGTCCTCCACGCAGACGTACCGCAGGATCTCCACCCGGCCGGTGTCCGCGTGGAGTTCGACGACGACGCCGTGGGTGGCGTTGGAGAACGTCCCGTCGTTGAAGACGTCGAAGGCGGCGGTGGCGGAGAGCCCCGGCTCGATGTCCTTGGGCAGCAGGTCGACCCGTAGGTAGGCGATCTCGGCCAGCTCGCGGTAACCGAGCGCGGTGCCGGGCGCGCCCCGACGCACCACCTCGCCGCGGCCGAGGACGGTCTCCTCCACGGGGACCTCCCAGCGGGCCGCCGCGATCGCCCGCAGCTTCTCGCCGAGCCGCCCGGCGGCCAGCCGGACGGCACTGCCGCCGACCGCGATCGACCGGCTGGCGAAGGTGCCCCATCCGTAGGCGACCCGGTCGGTGTCGCCCTGGTGGAGCCGCACCCGGTCCAGCTCCAGGCCCAGCCGCTCGGCGACGATCTGCGCCATGGTCGTCTCGTGGCTCTGTCCGTGGCTCATCGTCCCCGTGGTGACGGTCACCGCCCCGCTGGGGTCCATCCGCACCTCGGACAGGTCGAAGCCGGGCACGACCGCCATCTTCCGCTGCGCGAACGCGGCCGAGCCGTAGCCGGTGCGCTCGCTGAAGCAGGAGTAGCCGATGCCCAGGTGCCGGCCCTCGGCCCGGGCCGCGCGCTGCCGCTCGTACCAGCCCTCGTCGCGCAGCGTGCGCTCGCAGAGGTCCAGCGACTCCCGGTAGGAGCCCGGGTCGTAGGTGATGCCGTTGACGCCGGTGTAGGGGAAGTCGGTGATCAGGTTGCGGCGCCGGATCTCCACCGGGTCGAGGTCCAGCTCCCGGGCCGCGCGCTCGAAGAGCCGCTCCACGACCATCACGTACTGCGGCCGGCTGACCCCGCGGTACGGCGCGGTCGGCGCCTTGTTGGTGGCGATCGCCCGGCCGCGCACCCGGTAGGCGGGCACCTTGTAGACGCCCGGCATCTCCGCCGCGGCCATCAGCGGTTCGATGCCGGCCGTGAACGGATAGCAGGAGTAGGCGCCCATGTCGCACACCACGTCCGCGTCGAGCGCCAGGATCCGGCCGGCCGCGTCGAAGGCGGCCCGCACGTCGTAGTGCTGCTCGCGGGCGAGGAAGGACGCCGAGAGCGCGTCCTTGCGGTCCTCGATCCACTTCACCGGGCGGCGCAGCCGGAGCGCGGCCGCCGCCGCGGCGATCTCCTCCCGCCCCACCACGCACTTCAGCCCGAAGCCGCCGCCCATGTCGGGCACCACCACCCGCACCGCCCGCTCGGCCAGGCCCAGGCACCGCGAGGCCACCGTCCGCACCTGGTGCGGGACTTGGCTGCAGGTGTGCAGGACGAGCTGCTCCTCCCGGTCGTCCCAGTGCGCCAGGGCGCCCCGGGTCTCCAGCGGCAGGGCGTTCTGCCGGCCGGTGCGGGCCTCGACCCGGACGACGCGGTGGGCGGCGGCGAAGATCTCGTCGATGCCTTCGGTGGCGAACGACTGGACGTCGACCAGCGTGTTCCGGGCGGCCTCGGCGTGCAGCAGCGGAGCGTCGTCGGCCAGCGCCGCCGCCTCGTCCGTCACCGGCGGGCGGACGGCGTAGCCGACCCGGGCCGCCTCGACCCCGTCCTCGGCGGCGTAGGCGTCCCGTGCCACCACGATCGCCACCGGTTCGCCGACGTAGCGCACCCGGTCGCGGGCCAGTACCGGCATCGCCGTCGGCACGAACTCCTCGGGTGGGCGGGCCAGTTGGGCGGTGATGTCGCCCAATCCGAGGTCGTCGGCGGTGTACGCGGCGACCACGCCCGGCACCGCGCGCACCCCGTCCAGGTCGATCGCGGTGACCTCGCCGTGCGCGACCGTGCTGCGCACGAACTGCGCGTGCAGCGTGCCCGGCAGGGTGACGTCGTCGACGAACCGACCGCGTCCGGTCAGCAGTCGGGGGTCCTCCCGGCGTGGCACGGACCGGCCGATCAGCCTTCCCTCGCTCTCGTGTGCACCGTCCTCGACCCGCCTCATCGCGTCCTCGCCCCCTTCGGCTCCGTCGCTCCGCTCGCCTGGACGCAGGCCCGTTCGACCAGGGCCCGGACGAGCTGCCGGCGGTAGGCCGCACTGCCGCCGGTGTCGTCCGGGGGATCGGCGGCCGCGGCGGCCGCGGCGGCGCAGTCGGCGAACGACCCGCCGTCGGCCAGTACCGCCTCGGCCTCCGGCACCCGCACCGGCACCGGCGCCACCCCGCCCAGCCCCACCCGACCGCCGCGCACCCGGGCCCCCTCGACGTGGAGGTCCACCACCGCCGACACCAGCGCGAAGTCCCCCTTGCGCGCCGCGAACTCGGTGAGCGCGGCGTGCGGCGCGGGCCGCGGGAAGACGACTTCGGTCAGCAGTTCGTCGGGTTCCAGGGCGCTGGTGTACGGGCCCAGGAAGAACTCCCCGGCCGGTACGCGTCGTTGCCCGTCGGGCCCGCTGATGACGATCTCGGCGCCGAGGGTGACCGCGAGCAGACACCACTCGGCCGTCGCGTCGGCGTGCGCCAGGCTGCCGCCGACCGTGCCGCGGGTCCGGATCGGCAGGTGGCCGATCCAGCCCATGGCCCGGCGCAGCACCGCGAACCCCGGCCCCAGCAGCGCGTCGGGAGCGGTCTCCACGGTGTGATGGGTCGTCAGGGCACCGATGTGCAGGGCGCCTTCGGGACCGGTCGTGAGGTGGTCGAGCTCGCGCAGGCCGCCGATGTCGACGAGGTGGTCGGGGCGGGCCAGCCGGAAGTTCATCATCGCGACCAGGCTCTGGCCGCCGGCGAGGACCTTGGCGTCCTCGCCCAGTTCGGCCAGGAGCCGGGTGGTGCCGTGGACGTCGCGGGCCCGGTGGTAGCGGAAGGGGGCGGGTTTCATGCGGATCCTGTTCGTGTCGTGCGGCGGTTCCCGGCGGGGCGGGGTCAGGAGGGGCGGCGGCGGGGCGCGGTCAGGGCGGTGCCGGGCGGGTCCGCCGTGCCGGTGGCGGCGGCCGGCACGGCGGTGTGGGGGGCCGCGGTGCGGTCGGGTGCCGGCGCGTCGTCCAGTGCCCGCCCCTTGGTCTCGGGCGCGGCCACCGCGGTCCAGCCGACCGCGGCCACCACCGCCAGCGCCAGCACCCCGAACGTCAGCGGCAGCCCCAGCACCGGCCACAGCACCGAGCCGAACAGCAGCGGCGCGAAGCCGGTGAGCACCCGGCTGACCGAGGAGGCCCAGCCGAAGCCACTGGCCCGCAGCCGGGTCGGGTACAGCTCGGCGACGTACGCGTACAGCGCCGGGATCGCCAACTGCATCAGGAAGCCGAACACCGCGAGGGCCGCCACCGACGCTGCCGGTTCCCGGCGCACCAGCGCGAACAGCACCAGCGCCAGCGCGGCCAGCGGCGCCGACAGACCGATCAGCCACTTGCGGCCGATCACGTCCACCAGCGCGGTGGACACCAGCACCCCGACGATGCCGACGCCGCTCATGACCGTGGTGCCCGTGAACGCGGCGGTGCTGCCCAGCCCCTGGTCCTTGAGGATCGACGGCAACCAGCTCAACGCCGCGTAGTAGACCAGCATCACGGCCGCGAACAGCAGCCAGGCGGCCGAGGTGATCCGCGGGCTGAACGCCCAGATCCGCACCAGCTGTTCGCCCACCGCCCGCGGCCCCCGCGCCCCGGAACCGGCCACCGGTGCGGGGATCGCGTAGGGCTCGGGCGTCGCCCCCGTACGGGCCACCAGCGCGTCGATGACCGCCCGCGCCTCCGCCTCCCGGCCCTGCCCGGCCAGGTGCACGGGCGACTCCGGCACGCCCCGGCGGACCCAGAACAGCAGCAGCGCCGGCACGCTCATCACCGCCAGCATCCACCGCCAGTTGTCCGCCGCCGGCAGCAGTCCCGTCGAGACCAGCCCGCACAGCGTCACCCCGATCGGCCACCAGGCGTCCAGCGCGGTCAGCACCCGCCCCCGGTACCGGCGCGGCGCGAACTCACCCACCAGCGCGTAGTCCACCGGGATGCAGCCGCCGAGCCCCACCCCGGCGGCGAACCGCAGCACCAGGAACACCGGGTACGTCGGGGCGAAGGCACCCAGCACCGAGAACGACGCGAAGATCAACAGGGTGACGCTGAAGGCCCGTTTCCGCCCGAGCCGGTCCGCCACCGCGCCCCAGGCCACCGCGCCCACGGCCATCCCCACCAGGTTGGCGGTGGCGACCAGCCCTCGGTCGGCCGGCGCCAGGTGGAAGTGCTCGCCCAGCAGCGGCATCAGGAAGCCGTTGAGGGCGATGTCGTACGCGTCGAAGAGATAGCCGAGGCCACCGATGAGGAAGACCTTGCCTTGGACGCCCCACTTCCAGGGGAGTTCCTGGACGATCTGATCGCCGGTTTTCACATGCGCTCCAGGTGGGTGTACGGACCGGACGCGGACGGCCTGCCCGCGCCCGTGCGGACACCGGGGTGGGGACCCGGGGGCGCCGGGACGGGGACCCGGCGGGCGTGCGGAGGCGTCAGCGGGCGAACGGGTAGGAGAAGGCCACCTGGTCCGGGTCGTTGAGCGGGGTGCCGCGCCACAGCCAGTCGTAGGACAGGTCCGACTCCCCGTCGAAGCGCCGCAGCTGCGCGTCCCGGGCCCGCTGCTCGGGACCGTCGGGGAAGTGGTAGAAGGTCTTGTTCTGCCATGACGCCTCCTGCACCATCCCGGCGTGCTTGGCCCGCCGGTCGACGTACCGGCGCAGCGCGTCCGCCACCCCCGAGACGGTGACCGCCCCCAACTCCTCGGCCAGCACCGCGGCGTCCTCCATCGCCTGCGAGGCGCCCTGCGCCTGGTAGGGCAGCATGGCGTGACAGGCGTCGCCGAGCAGCGCCACGTGCCCGTCGGTCCAGACGGGGTCCCGCCGCCGGTGGTAGAGGGCGAAGCAACTGACGTTCTCCTTGGCCTTGGAGAGCATCGCCGACACCCGGTCGTCCCAGCCGGGGAAGGCGTCCACCAGGTCCTGTGGGGACGCGGCGACGGTCCACTTCTCGGCGACCTCCTCGGTGCACGGCACGCATGCCACCACATTGAGGTACGCGCCGCCCCGAATCAGGTAGTGGACGAGGTGCCGCTCCGGGCCGTACCAGATCGTGCTCTGGAAGCGGTCGACCAGCCACCGGGTGGCCGGGTCGGCGGCGATCAGCTCGCCCGGGACCAGCGCCCGGTAGGCCATCTCGCCGGAGAACAGCAGGGTGTCGGGGGCGCCCATCAGCTCCCGCACGCGCGAGCGGACGCCGTCGGCCCCGATCAGCACGTCCCCGGCGAACCGCCGCCCGTCGTCGGTGGTCACCTCCGGCCGCTCGGGCCGGGTGCGGTCCAACTCGACGACCCGGCTCGCGGTGTGGATCGCCACCGCCGGGCCCGGACCGGTCGGATCCAGACAGGCATCCATGATCACCCGGTGCAGATCGGCCCGGTGGTAGTGCCAGTAGGGGGCGTTGAACCGGTCCTTGCAGTGCTGACCGAGCGGGGTGAGCGCCACGACGCTGCCGTCCTGCCAGCGCCGCCGCACCTGGTCGAGCGGTTCGGTGTGGATGGCTTCGAGCTGTCGGCGCAGGCCCAGCCCGAGCAGCACCCGGCTGGCGTTGGGCGCGGTCTGGATGCCGGCACCGACCTCGCCGAGCTGCGGTGCCTGTTCCAGGACGGTGACCCGCAGACCGCGCTGGCGCAGGGCCAGCGCCGCGGTCAGGCCGCCGAGACCGCCGCCGGCGATGGTGACTTCGTAGGACTGACTGGGCGCCACTCTTCCTCCAGGACGTTGCGCTCGCGCACGACGGGGCAGCGGATGCGGCCGGTCGGTCAGCCGCCGGCGGGTCCGAGGTCCTCGGCGAGCCGGCCGTCGACCACCACCTCCGTCCCGTCGACCGTGACCGAGCAGCCGCGCATCGCGATGTCGAGGTGGGCGTAGGACTCGCGGCCCAGGACCGGGTGCGGGCCGGTCGACCACAGGAAGTTGCCGGCGAAGGCCCGGGCGTCCATGCCCATCAGCTCGTCCTTGCCGTACATCGCGGTGGCGAACCAGTCGGCGGTGCGCATCAGCCCCCACCCCATGTGCGACAGGCTGCGCGCCCAGGTGTCCCGGGAGTCCGCGAAGAACGTGGTGAGCAACTCGGCCTCGGCGCCGCCGCTGACCTTCTCGATGTGCCCGTCGACGATCCGCAGCGTCACCGGCTCGCGCACGTACTCCTTGAACGGCAGCAGGATGTCGCCCGGCGCCAGCACGATCTGCCCGTCGGAGAATTCCGGCCAGCACAGCACCATGGTGCTCGGCCAGTGGTCCCACCGGCCCGGATCGTCGGCGAAGCCGCACTGGAACTCCGGCCGGGAACCGGCGAGTTGGACGGTCAGATCGGTGCCGGCGGCGGAGCGCACCCGCATCTGCGCCGACCGCTTGAGCAGCTCGACGCCGCGCAGCACCTCGGCTTTGTCCTCCTCCTCGGGCAGGTTGCGGATCAACACCTCGGGCGCGTCGCAGACGAAGAGGATCCGGGTGCCGGCGCGCAGGATCTCCTGCTGGACCGGGGCGTGGATGAAGCCCTCGCGGGTCAGGTCGACGACCAGGTCGGCCGATTTGAGCAGGTCCTGGGCGGTGGTGTCGTTGAGGACGGAGGTCAGGCCGGGGCCGGCGCCGGTGTGCGTGCTGGGCATCGGTGCGGGGGTGCCGCCGGGCACGGTCGCCGCGATGACGTGCGCACCGCACGCCTTGGCCGCGCCGAACGCCGCCGCGACGTAGTCGCCGCGGCTGCCCGGTTCGGCCAGCACCACGACATGTTCGTCGTCGCGCAGCTTGCACAGCCGCAGTTGACGGGTGAAGGCGTCGAGCAGGTCGACGGACGAGAGGTCGAACACGAGGACCCTCCGGAGAGCGAGTTCGGGGGCTGGGTGGTCGTTGACGCGTGCGGGTACCGGCGGGGGCGCGGCACCGCCCCGTTTCCGGCGGGGCGCTGCCGGCCCGTCGCCTCGGGTCTTCGGGCATGCGCTGAACTGCGGAGATGCGAGGGTGCGGGGGGCATCCCGACGGAGATAATCCGAACACGTACGATCTCGGCTTGGCAAGGGGTGCGCGCCGAGTTGGCCCGCTTCGGCCCCTGAACGTCCGTCAGTACGGCCTTCCGGTCCGCCCGATGGGCGCGTGGACGCGCGAAGCGGGACGCGCCCCCGGCCGCGCCCCGCCCCCTCTTCCCGCAAACCCTACGGCCGGGGCCCGATCACCCGTCCGGACGCGTCCTGCACGGTGATCGCCATCGCCGGACACACCTCGGCCGCGTCCAGCGCCCGCTCGTCCTCCGCGATCTCCTCCTGCACCACCCGGGCGTGCGGCCCGTCCAGGACGAACAGGTCCGGCGCGATCGCCGGGCAGGAACCCGAGGCGATGCACAGCGCCGGGTCGACCGCCACCTTCCACGCCACCGCGCTCACCACCCCACCGGCAGGACCCGCGGACCGCGCACCAGCATCTCGGTCTTCCACTCCACGTCCCCGGCCACGTGCAGCCCGGGGAACCGGGTGATCAGCGCCGAGAGCGCCTCCTGGAGCTCCAGCCGGGCCAGCGGTGCGCCCAGGCAGTGGTGCACGCCGTGGCCGAAGCCGAGGTGCTGGTTGCCGGTCCGCCGGATGTCCAGTTTCCCCGGGCCGTCGAACCGCAGGGCGTCGCGGTTGGCCGCCCCCATGGCGACCAGTACCGGCTCGCCGGCCCGCACCAGCGTGCCGCCGACATCGATGTCTTCCGTGGCGTACCGCGGCTGGCCCGCGCCGCTGCCCAGCGGGACGAAGCGCAGTAATTCCTCCACGGCGCCCCCGATCAGGTCGGGCTGCTCGCGCAGCACGGCCAGTTGGTCGGGGTGGTCCAGCAGTGCCAGGACGAAGTTGGGGATCTGGGTGGCGGTGGTCTCGTGGCCGGCGACCAGGATGCCCACGCACAGGTCGACCAGCTCCAGCTCCGTCAGCCGGTCGTTGACGTCCCGCGCGTCGATCAGCGCGGTCATCAGGTCGTCCTGTGGCTCCCGCCGGTGCTGCTCGATCAAGTTGCCCATGTAGGCGCGGAGCTCCTCGCGGTTGGCGTCGAACTCCTCGGCGGTCAGGGAACTCGTCGACAGCGCGGCGTCGCTCCAGATCCGGAACTTCGGCCGGTCCTCGGTGGGCACGCCGAGCAGCCGGCAGATCACCGCGACCGGGATCGGCAGGGCGTACCGGTCGACGAGGTCGGCCGGCGGTCCGGCCGCCTCCAGCTCGTCCAGCAGCTCCCGGGTCAGCTCCTTCACCTGCGGCCGGAGCTTTTCGACCTGACGGACCGTGAACGCCTTCGCCACCAGGGTGCGCAACCGGGTGTGGTCCGGCGGGTCCATGCTCAGGATGCCGCTGTTGCGGCTGCCCTCGGACTGTCGGGGCTCGTCGTGCCGGATGCCCTCGGCCCGGCTGAACCGCTGGTCGCCCAGGACGAACCGGGCCTCCGTGTACCGCGTGACGAGCCAGGCCGGTTCGCCGTACGTCATCTGGACCTTGAGCAGACCGGGGCGATTGCGCGCCTTCTCGTACTCCGCCGAAAGGTCAAGGCTCTCGGCGATGTTGAAGGGGTAGGAGAGGGGTGCTGTTTTGGCTGTGGTCACGGTGACCTCCCTTGTGTAAGCACCTGCTTACATACCGTAGGACGCACGCTCGGGGTGGTCAACGATGGATTGCAGCCGTCGTCCTGATCCGCTACGGCGGGCCACGACGACCATCGGACGGACCGACGGGAAGGAGAGCGACGATGCCGGAGGCAACGAGGAGAGCGGTGGAGGTGGCCCCCTGCGGCGGCGCCACCGGCGAGCACCGCCGGGACGCACAGGGCACCCGGCGCCTCCTGCTCGACGCGGCCTCACACCTCTTCGCCGAACGCGGCTACGAACGCGCCACGGTGCGCGACATCGCATCCCGGGCCGGCGTCAACCAGGCCCTGCTGTTCCGCTACTTCGGCTCCAAGAAGGCCCTGTTCGGGGAGGTGATGGCGCGCGGCGGCCAGGAACAGCTGCGCGCCACCCCGCCGGAGCGACTGTTCGAGGTGGCCCTGCGCGGCATGCTCGCCGAGGGCGCCGGCCCCGGCACCGACCGCTCGCTGGAGGTCTGTCTCCGCTCGATCGGCGGCAGCGACGAAATCGGCGAGGCGCTGCGGGGACTTGGTGACGAGTACGCCGACGTGCTGGCCACCCTCTCCCGGGCCGACGACGGTGCGCTCCGCGGCGACCTGGCGCTGTCCTGGCTCCTGGGCATCGGCCTGATGCGGGTCGTGGTCGGCAAGGAGCCGTTGGCCAGCGCCGATCCGGATGCCGTCTGCCGACTCGTGGGGGAGGCGCTGGCCGCCCTGCTGGAGGGGGCGCCGAAGGCGGAGTGACGTCGTCCGGGTGGTTGTGGTGCTGCCAGTGCGGTCCGGCTCGTGCTGCGTTCCGGTGACCCTCCGGCGGGTCGCCACGCGGGGTTGGGTGGCCGACTTATTGTCGCGCTTGCAGGAGAATGTTCCTTTTCTGCCCAGCTGAGTAAAGGTGGAACAATGCTTCGTTCGATTCCCCGCGGGCTCGCGGTGGCCGGCATCGCCGCCGCCCTGGTGGTCCCGACGGCGGGCGCCGCGACCGCGGCTTCCAGCGGCGCGCAGGCGGCGCTGTGCTCCGGCCACAGCCAGTGCCACCAGAAGGGTCGACAGGCCCACGGCGGCAGCCACGAAGGCCGGAAGGGGCACCGCGTCGTGCGCGAAGGCCGGCACGGGCACGGCCGGTACGACGACGACTACGGGCGCACCGCAGACAAGCGCCGTTACGACGACGACGATGACATGGGCCGGGGCGACGAGGAGTACGGCCGCCGCGGTGACGCCGAGCGCCGCAAGGACGACGCGCGCCGCCGGGGCAACGAGGAGGAGGGGCGCCGCGCCGAGGGCCTGGGGCGCACCGGCCTGCTCGGCCTCGACTTCCTCGGCCTCCTCTAGGCCGCAGCGTCGCCACCGTGGTGGGCCCGGGTCCGGTACCCGGGCCCTCCTGCGTGCGGGGCGACGCCCCGGCGATCACGGGTGGGCGAGTGGCCGGAACCCGTGGTGCACCGGAGCCAGTTCCGTCGCGTACGGGGCGGTCGGCCCTGGGATCGCCCGGCGCGGTGGGAGCACGTCCGGGGCCCGGTGCGGCCGCAGCGCGGTGAGCGCGAGTTCGGTCTCCTCCATCAACGCCCGGTACGAAACCAGCCGTTGCCACTCGGGATCGGCGACGCCGGGCACCGTCGCGGCCCGCTCCGTCCAGATCCTCACCAGACCCGCGTACACGGGCGTCTGCCGGACGACTTCGGCGTTGATCCGCGGCGCTGCGGCGCGGGCGTCCATGCCGGGCCGGGCGGGCTGGTCCACCGGCGCGCCGGGGACGAAGGCGGTCTGGCCGTGGCCGGCGACCGTGACGGATGAGGGAGCACTCATGGCCGTAGAAACGATTCGTCCCGGCGATCGGTCACTGTGCGTGCCCCGGTCGGCCCCGGGCAGTCCCTCTCATAACATCCTAAAGCGCTGCGCACGATACAGGGAATATCACCTCTTGCAGTGATCTCTCATTGAGAACCGGACCAATACCGGCTAAAAACCGTTGTCGCTGTCATGGAACCGAGGGAGTTGTGGGAGCGCCACGCGGTACTTGCGCAGGCGTTCTGCATCAGCGATGACGAGGTCCGCCGGACGCAAGGGCTCCTCGACGAGGCCGAGGCCCGCCGCTCGCGGACCCTGGCCGCCTTCGCGGTGACCGTCGGCAGCGACGAAGTCGTCGCCGACCTGCTCGGCCTCGACGCCCGCGAAGTGCGCCTGGCCCGCCGCACCGTCGGCAAGGACGACGCCCGTGCGGTGGCCAAGAGCCTGCTCGACGAGTCCGCCCGCGAGCGCCGCGCCGCGCGCCGGGCCGACGCCCCGCCGCAGCCGGTGGCGCCCGAACCGCCCCGACCCGCCTCGCCGGCCGCCGCCGCGGCAGCCGCGGCCGCCGCGGCCGCGATCGGCAACGGCTGGCCACGCGCCACCACCGCCGGCAGTGCGACCTCGGTGCCCGCCGCCCCGGTCGCCCCACCGGACAACGCCTCCCGGATCCCCCCGCGGCCGGCACCGGCCACCCCGCCCCCGGCCCCGGCGCCCGCCCCGGCCCCCGCGCCCACGCCCGTCACCGAACCGGCCTGGTCGCCGGCGCTGGACGCGGTCCTCGTGCACAGCCACCACACCGGCGCCGACCTCAGCGCGCTCGCCGCCGAACTGGGCCTGGACGTGACCATCCTGGCCGCCCGGGCGCACCAACTCGCCGTCGGGACCCACACCTCCAGGCCCGCCTCGTCGGACCGGATCGGCCGGCACCGCCGGATGGCCGACGGCCCCGCCGCGGCCTCCGCGGACACCGGTCAACTCGCCCGCACCGAGGCCCCGACGGCCCCGCCGCAACCTCCGTACGAGCCGCACGCCTCATGGGCGTCGCCGGCCCATCCCGCACCGTGGACCGCACCCCAGGGCACCTACGGCGCCTGGGCGCCGCAGGACGCCCAGGCGGCCTGGGCGCCCCAGCCGCCGCCGATGGCCGCGGCCCCTGCCTGGGATCCCAGTGCCGTCACCGTCGCCCAGCACGACTGGGACGGCATCCTCAGTCAATGGGAGGCGGCCACCTCGCCGTACACCTCAAGTCCGGGCCAACCGCCCCCCTGACCTCGGGTGACCCGTGCCGTCGCCCGCGAACACCCGTTCCCGTCCCGGTCCGGCCATCGCCTAAGCTGGGGGACGAGCCGTGACTGGCGCTTGGGTGGAGTACCACCGTGGAGCGGCTCGACCGGTGTGGTCACTGCCGTGCGCCTGGGCGATTCCGTACGACGTACGACGCTCAGGAGGCGCCATGTCGCAGACCACGTCCCCCACCGCCCGCCTGATGGACGGCGGCGCGCTCGCCCGCCGTCTGGGCGAGGAGACCGCCGAGCGTGCCGCGGCGCTCACCGCGCGCACCGGACAGGCGCCCTGTCTGGCCACGGTCCTCGTGGGCGAGGATCCCGCCTCGGTCACCTACGTGAGGATGAAGCGCAACCGTTGCGCCAAGGCCGGCATCCAGTCACGGCACGTGGCGCTCCCGGCCGACACCAGCACCGCCCAACTCGTCGACACCATCGGTGGGTTGTCGGCCGATCCCGGTGTGCACGGCATCCTGCTCCAGCACCCGGTCGGCCCGCACGTCGACGAGCGGGCCGCCTTCGAGGCGATCGCGCCCGAGAAGGACGTCGACGGCGTCACCGCGCACTCCTTCGCCGCGATGAGCCTGGGCATGCCGGGCTTCGCCTCCTGCACCCCCGGCGGCATCATGCGCCTCCTGGACCACTACGACGTCGACCTCGGCGGCAAGCACGCCGTGGTCGTCGGCCGCAGCGCGATCCTCGGCAAGCCCGCGGGGATGCTGCTGCTGGGGAGGAACGCGACCGTCACCTACTGCCACTCCCGCACCGCCGACCTCGCCGCTCACGTTCGGGAGGCCGACGTGCTGATCGCCGCGGTGGGCCGCGCCCGCTTCCTGCACGGTGACCAGCTCAAGCCCGGGGCGGTCGTCGTCGACGCCGGCTACAACGCCGGCAACGTCGGCGACGTGGACTTCGCCTCGGCGGCGGCCGTCGCGAGCCTGATCACCCCGGTGCCGGGCGGGGTCGGCCCGATGACCATCGCCACCCTCCTCGCCCAGACCGTGGACGCGGCTACCCGGCAGTCGGGGGCCGCGGGCTGACGCCGCTCACCGCACCGTGACCGTGACCCGCCAGGTCGCGACCACGTGCGGGCAACGGGAGCCGGGCGCCGCACGGCAGGACCGCCGTGCGGTGAGGGCGGTGCCGCCCCGGTCGCCGGCGGTGAAGCGGGCCGTGACGCCCCCGGTCGGCGTCCGCCCGAGCGTCGACCGCCGGAGCACCGCGGGGTGATCGGAGGCCGGCGCGTTCCAGGCGAAGGTGGTGCCGCGGTCGCGGACGCCGGTGAGCCGGACCTCGACGTCGTCCCCGGGGTGCACGGTGAGCGCCCGGCCGGCGTCCCGGTCGGTGAGCTCGACGCGGTGGGCGGTCGGGGCCGGGGCGGCCTGTGCCCAGGCGCAGGCCGTACCCGTACTCAGCACCGCACCCGCGACGCACACCGCGGTCAGCTGCCTCATCGCCTTCATGACGCTCCAAGATCCTTGAATGGGTTGCGAGTTGGGTGCCGGGCCCGCTCCCGGCCGGGTCGTCCGCGCGACGGCGCGATCATGCTTCCACCCGGGGTGCGGCCGCGGTATCAGCAGAAAGAGTGAAACGGGGGACGGCGGTGGCGGTTCCGCCTCCGGTCGGGGGCGTCGTGACGGCGTGGGTGACGCTCGGCGCGCAGGGTGTGTGCGCAGGTCAACGGCCCGATGGGTAGCATTCCCTGCCGCCGCCGCCATCGGCGCGTGCTCATGACACACGGGGGGTTTGTTCTTACATGTTCGGAATCGTCAGGCCCTGCACCCATCGCCTGTCCCAAGGTCTCAAGACGGAGTGGATGGCCCATCTGTGCGGCCTGTGCCTCGCACTGCGCGCCGACCACGGCCAGTTCGCCCGGGTCGTCACCAACTACGACGGACTGATCGTGTCCGTGCTGACGGACGCCCAGTCCGGCCGGACCGAGCTGCGGCGCCGCACCGCCGGCCCCTGCCCGCTGCGCGGCATGCGCACCGCCTCGGTCGCCCGGGGCGAGGGGGCGCGCCTGGCGGCGTCGGTCTCCCTGGTCCTCGCCTCAGCGAAGATCCGTGACCACGTGGCCGACGGGAACGGCGTGCTGCGCCGCCGCCCGATGGCCGTCGCCGCGCGCCGGGTCGCCGCGGGCTGGGACCGGGCCGGTGCGCGCGGTGGCGCCCGGCTCGGCTTCGACACCGCAGTCCTCGTCGACGCGGTCGACCGGCAGGTGGGCATCGAGCAGGCGGCCGGGCCCGGTACGCCGTTGACGGTGATCACCGAACCGACCGAGACGGCGACCGCCGCCGCCTTCGCGCACACCGCGGTCCTGGCCGGCCGGCCGGGCAACGCCGCGCCGCTCGCCGAGGCCGGCCGGCTCTTCGGCCGGCTGGCCCACCTCCTCGACGCCGTGGAGGACCGGACCGCGGACGCCGCCGAGGGCGCCTGGAACCCGATCACGGCCACCGGCGCCGGCCTCGCCGAGGCCCGCCGGCTGTGCGACGACGCGCTGCACGGCGTCCGACTCGCCCTGCGCGACGTGGAGTTCGCCGACTCCGCACTGGTCCACGTGCTGCTGGTGCACGAGCTGCGGCGCTCGGTGGACCGGGCCTTCGGCACGTCCTCCTGCTCCCATCAGGCCCACGGGGCGGTGCCCGGCCCCCACGATCCCCAGGGCGGGAACCCGTACGCCGACAACCCGTACGCGCAGGACCCGTACGGGAACGGTGGCGTCGGGGTGTCCCCGTACGGGCAACCGCCGGCCGGTGGCCCGTATGCCAACGGGCGGCAGCACCTCAACGTCCCGCAGACCCCGGCCGGCGGTGGGCCGGTGCCACCCGGTGGGTCGGGGGGCGGCCACGGCGGCGGTCACGGGGGGCACGGCGGGGCGGGCGGCGGGGACGGCCAGCTGCCGCGGTTCACCTCGCCGGCGCCGAGGAAGCCCCGCGGCTTCTGGACGGGCTGTGCGCTCGCCATCGGGCTGTGCTGCACCTGCAAGGTGTGCTGTGCATCGGAGTTCGAGGGCCCGTGGTCCGGGAAGAAGCGCGAGGGCTGCTGCCACAGCTGTGATTCGTGCGATTGCAGCGATTGCTGTGATGGTTGTGACTGCTGCTCCGGGTGCTGCGACGGCTGCGATTGTTGCGATGGCTGCTGCTGCGACTGCTGAGACTGCCGAGGGACGGGGCGGGCCGGAAAACCGTTGGTGGGGCCATCGCCGGGCGTGTTAGCGTCGGCCCGCCGTGCCGGCCGAGGCACGCGACCAGGACGACGGACCGAAGGAGAGATGAGTTGATGACTGTCACGGAGACCACCGCCACGTGCGGTGCCCGGACCATCCTCCTCTCCGGGCCCCGGGTCTGACCTGAGCACCCCGCCTGCCGGCGGCCGCCCGACCGCGTGACGGTCGGGCGGTCCTGCTCGGGCACGCATCGGGGCCCCTTCCACCAAGGGTCTCTCCGTTGTCCCCACCTCTTCGCGTCGATCCCGTGATCGACGCCTCCTTCAGCCTGCTCCGCGCCCCGTCCCGGCAGGGCGCCGGCTCGGACGCCTGCGCCCGGCACATGCCGCGACCGGCCGGCGCCCCGGCGTTGCGCCCGCGCACCCCCGCCCCGGACTACGGTTCGAGCCCGCACGCGCGGGACGCGTGCGATCTCCCGCCCGCCGGCCGGCTCGCCCCCTCCACCGCTTCGAACGGAACCACCATGAACACCACTTGGACCACCCGCCCCGAGACCGCCGAGGACGCCGCCGCGATCCGCGAGATCAACCTCGCGGCCTTCCCCACCGCCGACGAGGCCGACCTGGTCGACGCCCTGCGTGCGGACGCCGATGCCTGGATCGACGGCCTCTCCCTGGTCTCCCGGGCGCCGGACGGCACCCTCGCGGGGCATGCCCTGCTCACCCGCTGCCACATCGACGGCCGGCCCGCGCTGGCCCTGGCACCGTGCGCGGTGCTGCCGGCCCATCAGCGCCAGGGCGCGGGGACGGCCGCCATCCGGGCTGCGCTCGCCGCCGCCCGGGCGCACGGCGAGCGCTTGGTGGTGGTGCTGGGCCACCCCGAGTACTACCCGCGGTTCGGCTTCGTCCCGGCCTCCCGCTTCGGCATCCGGGCGCCGTTCGAGGTCCCCGACGAGGCGTTGATGGCCCTCGTCCTGGACGCGTCCGTGCCCGTGCCGAGCGGCGTGATCCGCTACGCCGGGGCGTTCGGCCTCTGACGGGGCGTTCGCCCTTCCTTGGGGCGTCGGGCCCCTGACGGGTCGGGGCGTGCTCGTCCGTCGGGTGCGGGCGGGCGCGTCCCCGGGCCCGCTGCGGCGGGCCCTCCTACGCGTCCCAGGCGACGGGGAGCCGCTGCACGCCGTGCATGGTCGGGTCGGTGCGCAGCGGCACCTCCTCCGGGGGTATGGCCAGGCGCAGCGACGGGAAGCGGGTGAGCAGCGCCGGGAAGGCCACCCGCATCTCGACGCGGGCCAGTTGCTGTCCCAGGCACTGGTGGATGCCGTGGCCGAAGGCCAGATGGCCGGTGGCCCTGCGCCGCAGGTCCAGGCGGTCGGGGTCGGGGAAGCGCTCCGGGTCGCGGTTGGCTGCCTGGACCGCGAGGGTGACCGACTCCCCGGCCCTGATCAACTGCCCGTCCAGTGCGACGTCCTCCAGCGCGGCCCGGATGCCGGTGTGGGTGATGGTGAGGTAGCGCATCAGCTCCTCGACCGCCTGGTCGGCGAGACCGGGATCGGCGCGCAGCGCGTCCGCCTGCTCCGGATGGGACAGCAGGGCGAAGGTGCCGAGCCCGATCATGTTCGAGGTGGTGTCCAGCCCGGCGCCCAGGAGGAAGCTGCCGACGCCCGCCAGTTCCTCATCGCTGAGATCGCTGGTGGTCAGGTCGCTGAGCAGGTCGTCGGTGGGCCGTGCCCGCTTGAGGTGCACCAGCTCCCGGACGAATTCCTGGAGCGCGGCCATGGCGGCGTACTGGTCCTCCAGCGAGCCGCCGGTGCCGGACGCCGCCATGGCGTGGTGCTGGAAGCGGTCGCGATCGGCGTAGGGCACGCCCAGCAGTTCACAGATCATCAGCGCCGGGACGGGGTGCGCGAACGCCGCGACGAGGTCCACCGGCGGGCCCTGCCGCTCCATGGCGTCGAGGTGTTCGGCGGTGATCTGCTCCACCCGCGAGGTCAGTTCGCGCATCCGGCGGACCGTGAACTTCCCCATGAGCAGGCGTCGGTAGCGGGTGTGGTGGGGCGGGTCGATGCCGGTGAGGTCGCCGACCGGGGCCGGCGGGAGCGTGACGTCGGCCATGCCCGGGAACGGCAGGTGCGCCAGTTCGTAGCGGGAGCTGAACCGGGGGTCGGCGGCCACCGCGCGGGCCACGGAGTGTCCGGTGGCCAGCCAGCCGAGGTGCCCGTCCGGGTACCGCATCCGGCGCAGTGGCTGCTCCGCCCGCAGCTCCGCGAACGCGGCGGGTGGGGAGAACGGGCACCCCGCGGGACGGGTGACCGGCAGTGCGGCGAGCGGCTCCGGCTCGGGCCGTGGGGTGCCCGCGGGTGCGGGCGCGACGGGCGTCGACGGGGCCGGGGAAGGAATCGGGGAAGGGGCCGGGGGAGTCGAGGAATCGTGCGACATGGGGCAAGTCCTCCATCGCGAGGCGCAGTTGAGTGATCGCGTGGGCGATCGGGGTGGGCCGCGGAGGCCCCGGCGCCATGATGGCACACTTTTGGCGCCATGTCTGGCGCCAGGTGTGGCATTACTTGATGCCGATGCCGATGCCGATGCCGATGCCGATGCCGATGCTCGGCCGGCCCCGGACGCAAAGGTGCCGCCGCCCGAGCGGAAGCCCGGGCGGCGGCGCGTCGGTCGATGAGGGGCAGTCGGTGTAGCCGGTCGCTACCCCTCGGGATAGAAGACGAAGAGCGTGCAGCCGGTCCGCGTCTGGGGGACGTGCCAGGACCCGGCGGGTGCGTGGATGAACGAGCCGGCCGGGTAGTCCCGTTCGCCGTCGTTGAAGACGCCCGAGACCACGAACACCTCCTCCGGGCCGGGCGCGTGCACGTCCACCCCCTCCCAGCACGAGCCCGGGTCCAGCTCCACCACCTGTGCCTGGGCGCCGTTCGCCCCGCTCCACAGCGGGCGCAGCCGGATCCCCGGGAACAACTCGCGCGTCGGCGCCTGGGCCACCGCACTCCACACGTAGCCGGCCATCGCGTCGTCCGTGTTCTCTTTCGTTGCCATGCGCCCAGCCTCACGGAACGGCGCCGACCAGCCGAGTGTCAGAAAAGACATCCTGCGGTACTTTCTTGACATGCCTGCTGCCCATCGTGTGGTCGCCCTCGTCCGCCCACCGCAGTCGACCTTCGAGCTCGGTTGCGTGGCCGAGGTGTTCGGGATCGAGCGGACCGGAATCCCGGTCCGCTATGCCTTCGGGGTGTGTACGGAACGGCCCGGTCCGGTGGCCACCCTCGCCGGGTACGCCATGTTCGTGCCGGACGGGCTGGACGCCCTCGACCGCGCCGACACCGTCGTCGTCCCCGGGTGGCTCCCGCCCGAGGACCCGCCCACCCCCGCGGTCGTCCGCGCACTGCGCCGGGCGCACGACCGAGGCGCACGGCTGGTCAGCATCTGCTCCGGGGCTTTCGCCCTGGGACACGCAGGGCTGTTGGACGGGCGACGCGCGACCACCCACTGGGCCCGCGCCGACCAACTGGCCGCGCTGTTCCCGGCCGTCCAGGTGGACCCGGACGTGCTGTACGTGGACCACGGTGACGTCGCCACCAGCGCGGGGGCCGGGGCCGGCATCGACCTCTGCCTCCACCTGGTCCGCACCGACCACGGGGCCGGCTACGCCGCACAGGTGGCCCGGAGCATGGTCATGCCGCCGCACCGGGAGGGCGGCCAGCTCCAGTACACGGCGCCGCCGCACCCGATCCAGCTGGACGGTTCGTTGGCGCCCCTCCTGGAGTGGATGACCGCCCGGCTCGGCGAACCGCTGCCGGTCGAGCAACTGGCCGCGCGCGAGGGCGTGTCGGCGCGCACGCTCGCCCGCCGGTTCGCCGACCAGCTCGGGGTCAGCCCGGGACAGTGGCTGCTCGCCCGCCGCATCGCCGCGGCCCGGGAACTGTTGGAGTCCACCGACCTCCCGCTGGCGGCCGTCGCCCGCCGCGTCGGCCTCTCCTCGCCCACCAACCTGCGGCGACGTTTCCTGCGCGCCGTGGGGACGACACCCGGCGCGTACCGCAGGGCGTTCCGCGCCGGGGCGTGACGGCGGGGGTTGGGGCGGGGGCGGGCGCCGGCGTCAGCGTGTGCGTCCGGCTTCCGTGTGGGTGAGCACCATCCGGAACCGGGCCGTGCCGGCGAGCATCTTCCCGTACGCCTCGTTGGCGTGCTCCAGCGGCATCGTCTCGATCATCGGCCGGATGCCCTGGAGCGCAGAGAACTCCATCGTGTCCTGGACGTCCTGCGCGGTACCGGACGGATGGCCGCGGACCACCCGGGCCCGCATCAGCAGCTGCGTCGGACTGATCGCCAGCGGTTCGGTGTCCGCACCGATGACCACCAGCTCACCGCGGTGCGCCAATCCCTCCAGGGTCGCCGAGATGGCGGCGGAGTTGGAGGCGGTGGCCAGCACCACCCGGGCGCCGCCCAGGGACTGCAGGGCGTTCGCGACGGAGGTGCCGGCGGTGCTGTCGACGTAGTGGTGCGCGCCCAACTGCTTGGCGAAGTCCGCCTTGTCGGCACCGCGGGCGATCGCGACCGTCTCGAAGCCCATCGCCACGGCGAACTGCACGCCCAAGTGCCCCAGGCCGCCGAGGCCGAGGACGGCGACCAGGTCGCCCGGCCGGGCCGTGCTGCGCCGCAGCCCGTTGTAGGTGGTGACCCCGGCGCACGCCATCGGGCCGGCGTCCGCCGCCGCCAGGCCGTCGGGGATCCGCGCCAGCGCATCGGCCGGGGCGATCACCGTTTCGCCGAACCCGCCGTCGTACGCCCAGCCCGGCACCTTCAAGTGCTCGCACACGATGAAGTCGCCCTGCCGGCAGGGGGTGCAGTGGTGACAGCTGCCGCCGAACCAGCCCACCGCGACCCGGTCGTCGACCTTCCACCGGCCGTTGGTGTGCTCGCCGACCTCCGCGATCCGGCCGGCGATCTCGTGGCCGGTGACCAGCGGGAACCGGACGCCCGGCAGCGCGCCGTCGACGAACATGGCGTCGCTGTGGCAGATCCCGCAGGCGTCCACGGTGACCCGGACGTGCCCCGGGCCCGGCCGTGGCACCTCACGCTCGACGATCTCGAAGGGCGCGCCGGCGGCACCGACCTGCGCGACTCGGTAGCTGCTCATCTGGATCTCTCCCGCCTGCCGGAGCCGGTGCGGGGCGTCCCGGCCGGGTCCCGCGCGCCGCGGGCCCGCCTCGTCCGCGGGTCCACGCCGTCGCGCCCGCCGGGGGCCCGCGCGTCGGTTCCCGCCCCGGCTTCCCTGCGTGTCTCCCGTATGGGTCTCTTGCGCGTGCGTGCGGCTCGGCCGGCTGCCGGCGCCGCCGCGTACTGGGGCAACGGCCTCCTTCCACCAGCACACCAGTTCACGGCCGATCACGCGCGCCGAGCGGGAACCACGGTGCGTGGCGGACCGCGTGCAGGGGGAAGAGGGGCGCGCGTTCCAGTCCGCTCCGTCCGTTTCATCCGGTTCGGGTGGGTGCCGTGAGGACGGCGGGAACTGGACCCGTGCGGGCCGCCCGACGGGGAACGAGTAGTGCTGCCCGCTCCGATTCCGCGGGGGATCGCCCCTCCTGCCGTCCGTCGCACCACCGTGGCGCAAGCCGCCACCCCCGCACAGTCACACCCGTTACCCTGGCCGCCGCGCGCGGACCGGCCCGGCCGGGCGGGAGGGCCGACCGGACCGTCCGCCGAACGGTCCGGTACGAACCCGAGAAGGACACGCTCACCATGCCACTCAAGCGCCCGCACCAGCACCGCGACGCCAGCCGCAACCTCGCCGTCAACCCGGTCTTCAGTCAGCAGCCGGTCCACGTCCCCCGGTACGAGCTGCCGGGCGACGGCATGGATCCCGACACCGCGTACCAGATCGTCCACGACGAACTCATGCTGGACGGCAACGCCCGGCTGAACCTCGCCACCTTCGTCAGCACCTGGGCCGAACCGCAGGCCCAGCGCCTGATGGCCGAGTGCGCCGAGAAGAACATGATCGACAAGGACGAGTACCCGCAGACCGCCGAGATCGAGGCGCGCTGCGTGCACATGCTCGCCGACCTGTGGCACGCCCCCGACTCCCATGCGGCGGTGGGCTGTTCGACCACCGGGTCCAGCGAGGCGGCGATGCTCGCCGGGCTCGCGCTCAAGCGCCGGTGGCAGCACCGCCGGCGCGCCGAGGGCAAGTCCACCGAGCGTCCCAACATGGTGATGGGCATCAACGTCCAGATCTGCTGGGAGAAGTTCGCCAACTACTTCGAGGTCGAGCCGCGCTACGTGCCCATGGAGGGCGACCGCTTCATCCTCTCCCCGGAGGAGGCCGTCGAACTCTGCGACGAGAACACCATCGGCGTCGTCGCCGTCCTCGGCTCCACCTTCGACGGTGCCTACGAGCCGGTCGCCGAGATCTCCGCCGCCCTCGACGCCCTCCAGGAACGCGCCGGCATCGACGTCCCGCTGCACGTCGACGGCGCCTCCGGCGCGATGATCGCCCCCTTCCTCGACCCCGAACTCGTCTGGGACTTCCGCCTCCCGCGGGTCGCCTCCATCAACACCTCCGGCCACAAGTACGGCCTGGTGATGCCCGGCGTCGGCTGGGCGCTGTGGCGGGACGCCGACGCGCTCCCCGAGGACCTGGTCTTCCACGTCAACTACCTGGGCGGCGACATGCCCACCTTCGCGCTGAACTTCTCCCGGCCCGGCGCCCAGGTCATCGCCCAGTACTACAACTTCCTGCGCCTGGGCTTCGAGGGGTACCGCGCCGTCCAGCAGACCAGCCGGGACGTCGCCACCCGGGTCGCCGCCGAGATCGCCGCCATGGGGCCGTTCACCCTGCTCACCGACGGCAGCCAGCTCCCCGTCTTCGCCTTCCGGATGAGCGACGACGTCACCAACTTCACCGTCTTCGACGTCTCCGCCGCGCTCCGCGAACGCGGCTGGCAGGTCCCGGCCTACACCTTCCCGGCCAACCGCACCGACCTGGCCGCCCTGCGTGTCGTGATCCGCAACGGTTTCGGTCACGACCTCGGCGACCTGTTCCTGGACGACCTGCGGCGGGTCCTGCCGCGCCTCCAGGCCCAGCAGCGTCCGCACCGCGACGCCGCCGACGCCGGCGGCTTCGCCCACGGCGCCGAGACCAAGCAGGCCGGCCGGCCGGCCATTCCGGAGCAGGCGGTCCGCGACTGACCCCGGCCGACCCGCCGCCCCGACCCACGGCCAGCGGGCCGGGTCGGCGGGGCCGCAGCCGACGGCGGCCCCTCCGCCCCACAAGCACCAGGCCGGGGGCCCTCCCCAAACCGGCCGGACTCGGTCACGCTGGTGGTAGCGGGCACGCTCCGGCCGGATGGGGCCACGAGGGCGGAAGGGGCTGACGACCATGTCGACGAGCGCCGAGGAATACCAGCCGGTACGGGTCGAGGCGGAGCTCGACGAACCGCTGTCCCGCTGGCTCTGGGCGGTCAAGTGGCTGCTGCTCATCCCGCACCACGTCGCGCTGACCGCCCTGGGCCTCGGATTGCTGGTCGCCACCGTGCTGGCGCTTCCGGCGATCTTCGTCACCGGCCGCTACCCCCGATGGCTGTTCGCCTTCTCCACCGGCGTGCTGCGCTGGGCCTGGCGGGTCGCCTACTACTCCTACGGGGCACTGGCCACCGACCGTTACCCGCCTTTCACCCTCCGCGCCGCGGCGGACTATCCCGCCCGCCTGTACGTCGACCGTCCGGCGCACCTGCCCCGCGGCCCGGGGCTGCTCCTCTCGCGGCTGCGCGCCCTCCCACAGCTCCTGCTGGTGGTGCTGGTCGCCCTGGTCTTCCGACTGGTGTGGTGGATCGGAGGGCTGTCCGCCGTCCTGGCGCTGGCCGCCCTGACCGTCCTGATCCTCAGCTCGCCCGCCGCCACGCTCCTACGGACCGGGCACTACCCGCGTGGCCAGTTCCGCAGTCTGGTCGCCTTCGACCGCTGGGTGATCCAGGTCCTGGCGTACCTGTTCTTCCTGACCGACGCCCTCCCGCCGCTCCGCCCGGAGAGCACCGGCCGGCGCTCCGGCCGGCTGCGGAACCGCCTGCGCCACCGGCCGCCGCGCCGGCACGCCCCGGCGGTCAGTGCCCGGTGATCCGCCCGGCCACGCAGGGGTCCTCGTTGCGGTAGCCGAGGCGGGTGTAGAGCCGGTCGGCCGGCGCGTTGTCGGCCAGCTGCCACAGCGTGCAGAACCCGTACCGGCGGACCGCGTACCGGGTGAGCCACGAGGTCAGCGCCGCGCCCAGGCCCTGGCCGCGCTGCGCCGCGTCGGTGGCGACCGACGCCATCAGCGGCGCGCCGCTGTCCCGCAGCATGCTCAGCGCCCCGCAGGCCACCAGCTGCCCGTCCGCGCCGCGGATGCCGGCCCACAGGCTGACGTCCGCGGAGCCGGGCCCGGTCGAGTGCGCCGGGCTGTGCGCGTTGAGGAAGGTCAGCAGTTCCTCGTGGTGCGTCGGGTCCAGCTCCACCACCCGCTCCTCGGCAGGATGGACCGACGGCTCGGCGAGCGTCCACCGGAAGACCCACGCGATCGGCTCGGCCACCGGCAGATGTCGGGCGAGCAACGCCTCGGTGCCCCGCGGCCCGGTGAACTCCCGCACTTTCTGGGGGAGTTGATGGGAGGCACGCAGGACGAGGCCGGCCGCCGCGGTGGGCTCGCCGACGCTCCAGACATGGCCGCGCGGCTCGTCGAGCCAGGCCACCGCACCGTCGCCGGACCAACTGATCCGGCCGTCCGGGCGCGGCCGGGCGGCGCCGAAGCGCAGGAGGGCGGAGCCGGCCTGCTGTTCCAGGCCCTGGGTGAACAGGTCCGCGGTCCGGGGAAGAAGAGTCGTCGCCTGCATCGCTCTCTGGGGGAAGAAGTCGCTCGGGGAAGGACGGACGGGCAGGATCCGGGCAGGGCACGGCCGCAACCGTCGTGCTGGGGATGGGGTTGTCGGGAGTCCGGCGGCCACCGTCGTCGCGCGCGCGGCGAAACGCCCGGCCGGCCGGAGATCCCACTGTGGCACACCGCCCCCGGGAGGGGGCAAATCCTCCTCGCCGGACGGCTACCGACCGGCCCTAACCCTGCGGTAACCAGGCCGTTTGCACCAGTCGCGGCTCGCGGCGGCGGACGATGAACTGGGCCCGGCCCGGTGGCAGCCGCGCCGGACGGTGCGGCCCCACCAGCGCGCCCTCCGCCGCGTCGCCGGACAACAGCAGGACCTGCGCGCCCAGCTCCGTGACGCGCTGCAACAGCGGCTCGTAGAGCGCCCGGCCGGCGCCCGCGGTGCTCCGCGCCAGGATCAGGCGCAGCCCCACGTCGCGGGCGAACGGCAGGTACTCCAGCAACGGCCGGAGCGGGTTGCCGCTGTTGGTCGCCACCAGGTCGTAGTCGTCGACGATCACGAACGCGTCCGGGCCGTCGTACCCGGTGCGGTTGCGCAGCTGCTCCGGGGTGACGTCGGGTCCGGGCATCCGCCTCCCCAGCGACGCGGCGAGCCCGGCGAGCGCCCCGTCGAGCCGCGGGGCGGCGGTGCAGTAGTCGGGGACGTGGTCGTCGGGCAGGTCGTCGAGCAGGCTCCGGCGGTAGTCGCCGACCACCATCAGGGCCTCGTCGGTCGGGTAGCGCGCGGCCAGCTGTCCGAGCAGCAGCCGCAGCAGCGACGACTTGCCCGACTCGGTCTCGCCGTAGACCACCAGCAGCGGGTCCGTCTCGAAGTCGATGCGGACCGGAGCCAGGTCGGTCTCGTCGATGCCGAACGCGATGCCGGGCTCGTCCGCCGTCGGTGCCGGCAGTTCGGCCGCCGGGAACACCGCGGGCAGCACCCGCACCGGCGGCGCCACCGGCCCCGGCCACTCGGCCCGCACCACCGACGCCAGCTCGCCCAGCGCGACGCCCAGGTCGTCGGTCTCGGGGACGCCGTCGAGCCGCGGCAGCGCGGCGAGGAAGTGCAGCCGCTCCGGCGACAGACCCCGGCCGGGTCGGCCGACCGGCACGTTGTTCGCCTCCCGGCGGTCGAACTCCGAGTCGATGGGGTCGCCCAGCCGCAGCTCGACCCGGTTGAGCAGTTGGTCGCGCAGTGCCGGGCGGACCTCGTAGTACCGGGTCGCGCTGAGCACGAGGTGGACGCCGAAGCCCAGGCCGCGTGCGGCCAGGTCGAGGAGGGCGTCGTCCAGCCGTTCGTAGTCCGACCGGAACGTGCCGTAACCGTCGATCACCAGGAAGACGTCGCCCCACGCCTCGTCCGGGAACTCCCCGGCCGCCCGGCGCCGGCGGTAGGTGGCGACGGAGTCGATGCCGTGCGCGCGGAAGAACTCCTCCCGACGCCCCAGGATCCCGCTGACCTCGGCGATCGTGCGGCGCACCCGGTCCGGTTCCAGCCGGGTGGCGACCCCGCCGACGTGCGGCAGGCGGGCCAGGTCGAGCATGCCGCCCCCGCCGAAGTCCACGCAGTAGAACTGCACTTCGCGGGGGGTGTGGGTGAGCGCGAACGCGGCGATCGTCGTGCGTAGCGCGGTCGACTTGCCGGACTGCGGACCGCCCACGAACAGCCCGTGCCCGGCCCCTCCGGAGAAGTCCAGGTACATGACGTCGCGGCGCTGCTCGAACGGCTTGTCCACCAGGGCCACGGGCGCCACCAGCTTGCCCAGCGCCGGGTAGTCGGCCGGGTGCAGCCCGCGCTCCGGGGTGGTCACCAGCGGCGGCAGCAGCTGGTCGACGGTGGCCGGCACCTCCAGCGGCGGCAGCCAGACCTGGTGCGCCGGCGGGCCCTGGCCCTCCAGGCGCCGGACGAGGACGTCCAGCACGCTGTCGGCGAGGGCGTCCCCGTGGTCCTCGCCCGTTCCGGGCCCGGCGGTCGCTCCCGGCGCCCGGTAGACGCCCGACACGTACGCGGCCGAGAACCGCAGCGTGACCTCGCCGTCGTACCGCAGGATGCCGCTGCCGGGGGCCGCGGGCAGGTGGTAGGCGTCCGGCACCCCGATGGCCACCCGCGACTCGGCCGCCGAGAACGTCCGCAACCCGATCCGGTACGAGAGGGTCGTGTCCAGGCCGCGCAGCCTGCCCTCCTCCAGGCGTTGCGAGGCGAGCAGCATGTGCACGCCCAACGAGCGGCCGATCCGCCCGATCTGGACGAACATGTCGATGAAGTCCGGCTTGACGGTGAGCAGTTCGCTGAACTCGTCGACCACGATCACCAGGGACGGCAGCGGTTCCATCGGAAGTCCCGTGGCCCGGGCGCGCTCGTAGCCGGTGAGGTTGGCGTAGTTCCCCGCGGTACGCAGCAGTTCCTGGCGGCGTTGCAGCTCGCCGCTGATCGCGTCCCGCATCCGGTCGATCAGCGCGGTGTCGTCGGCGAGGTTGGTGATCACCGCCGCGACGTGCGGCAGCTCCGACAGGCCGGCGAACGTCGCCCCGCCCTTGAAGTCCGCCAGGATGAAGTTCAGGTGCTCGGAGGAGTGCGTGACGGCGAGCGCCATCACCAGGGTGCGCAGCAGCTCGGACTTGCCGGAGCCGGTGGCGCCCACGCACAGCCCGTGCGGCCCCATCCCGTTCTGGGCCGCCTCCTTGAGGTCCAGGAGGACCGGCTGCCCCTGCACGTCGACGCCGATCGGCACCCGGAGCCGCTCCTCGGGGCGGCGCGGCCGCCATTGTCGGGCCGGATCCAGGGCGCCGGCGTCCTCGATGGCCAGGAGGTCCGTGAACGGCAAGGCGTCGCGGGCGGCGGGCGTCGGGGCCGGAGCCGGCTCCGACGCCGCGAACCGGGCCCAGCCGCCGCGCACCCGCGCGCCCAGCTCCGCCGCGGCCGTCGCCAGGTCGTGCACCGAGGCCGCCCCGTCCGTGCGCGGCAGCGCGACGTGCACGTACCGCTTCTCGGCCCGGTCGTTGCAGAGCGCCACACCGGGCGTGGCCGGGGTGAGCCTGGCGGCCAGCTCCGGCTGGATCAACGACTCGTCGGGGGAGCTGAGCGCCAGCTCGAAACGGGTCAGCATCACCTCCAGCAGCGGCCGGGGGACGGCCGCCCAGCGGGACGTGCTGACCATCAGGTGCACGCCGTGGCGCAGACCGGTGGTCCCGATGCCGCGCAGGGCCGCCGCCAGGTCCTGGAAGTCCTCGGCGAACTCCGCCCACCCGTCGACGACCAGGAAGAGGTCGCCGACCGGCTGGTCGGCGAGCAGCCCGCGGGCCCGTGCCCCGCGGTACGCCTCGATGGAGTCGATCGCCGGCAGCCGCTCGAAGTCGTGCTCCCGGCGGGCGTTGAGGGCCACCGCCCGGGCGACCCATCGGAAGTCCCGTGGCCCGGGCGCGCTCGTAGCCGGTGAGGTTGGCGTAGTTCCCCGCGGTACGCAGCAGTTCCTGGCGGCGTTGCAGCTCGCCGCTGATCGCGTCCCGCATCCGGTCGATCAGCGCGGTGTCGTCGGCGAGGTTGGTGATCACCGCCGCGACGTGCGGCAGCTCCGACAGGCCGGCGAACGTCGCCCCGCCCTTGAAGTCCGCCAGGATGAAGTTCAGGTGCTCGGAGGAGTGCGTGACGGCGAGCGCCATCACCAGGGTGCGCAGCAGCTCGGACTTGCCGGAGCCGGTGGCGCCCACGCACAGCCCGTGCGGCCCCATCCCGTTCTGGGCCGCCTCCTTGAGGTCCAGGAGGACCGGCTGCCCCTGCACGTCGACGCCGATCGGCACCCGGAGCCGCTCCTCGGGGCGGCGCGGCCGCCATTGTCGGGCCGGATCCAGGGCGCCGGCGTCCTCGATGGCCAGGAGGTCCGTGAACGGCAAGGCGTCGCGGGCGGCGGGCGTCGGGGCCGGAGCCGGCTCCGACGCCGCGAACCGGGCCCAGCCGCCGCGCACCCGCGCGCCCAGCTCCGCCGCGGCCGTCGCCAGGTCGTGCACCGAGGCCGCCCCGTCCGTGCGCGGCAGCGCGACGTGCACGTACCGCTTCTCGGCCCGGTCGTTGCAGAGCGCCACACCGGGCGTGGCCGGGGTGAGCCTGGCGGCCAGCTCCGGCTGGATCAACGACTCGTCGGGGGAGCTGAGCGCCAGCTCGAAACGGGTCAGCATCACCTCCAGCAGCGGCCGGGGGACGGCCGCCCAGCGGGACGTGCTGACCATCAGGTGCACGCCGTGGCGCAGACCGGTGGTCCCGATGCCGCGCAGGGCCGCCGCCAGGTCCTGGAAGTCCTCGGCGAACTCCGCCCACCCGTCGACGACCAGGAAGAGGTCGCCGACCGGCTGGTCGGCGAGCAGCCCGCGGGCCCGTGCCCCGCGGTACGCCTCGATGGAGTCGATCGCCGGCAGCCGCTCGAAGTCGTGCTCCCGGCGGGCGTTGAGGGCCACCGCCCGGGCGACCGTCCGGTGCACCCCGTCCGGGTCCTGGCGCTGCGCGAAGCCCCGGACATGCGGCAGGTGCCTGAGCCGGCGCAGTCCGCCGCCGCCGAGGTCGATGCAGTGGAACTCGACCTCGTGCGGGGTGTGGGTCAGGGCCAACGAGGTCACCAGCGTCTGCAGCAGCAGGGTCTTGCCGCTGCGCGGGCCACCGGCCACGGCCACGTGTCCGGCGCCGCCGGACAGGTCCACGAAGTGGGTCTGGACCCGGCGGCCCTCGGCCCGGTGGGAGCGCCCGATCGGGGTGATCAACTGCCCGTTGTTGCGCCACTCCTCGGCCGAGAGGCCGCGGTCGGGGGTCACCGCCAGCGGCGGCAGCAACTGGTCCACGGTGGCGAGCGGCGAGGGGCCGTCGGTCTCGGCGAGCCCGGGGAACGGCCGGTGCGCGTGCGGGGACGCCTTCGAGAGCCGGAGGTGGCTGCCGCCCTGGATGTCGCTGCCGAAGAAGGTGGGCTTCTGCTCGTGGGTGCGGGCCACCGTGTCGGACACGTACTGGTACAGCTCCTGCGCCGTGACCCAGCCGTCCTCGTCGAGGTCGGCGCGGCCGGTGTGCAGGCCGTCGATCACGGCGCGGGTGAACACCGAGCTCCACGCGGTCGGCCCGCCGCCCGGAGACTCGTCCTCCAGCGCCTCCTGGACGGAGTTGGCGGCGGTGATCACGTAGCTGCCGCGGTGGTCCACGAACTGCCGGGGGATGTCGTCGAGTCCCGGGTCGCCCTTGGACGTGCCGAACGCACCGGAGAAGCAGCAGTCCAACAGCGCGATCTTCTGCTGCGCGCGGCTGTACTCCATCGACTCCTTGATGAACTCCGCCGAGACCGAACTGGCGCGGATCATCTCGCGGTTGGTCCGCACCGTGGCGAAGTGCAGCCGCCCCCGGCGGTCCTTCAGGCCGTGGCAGGACAGGTAGACCAGGGCGAGGTCCACCTCGCGGTCGGTGAAGAGCCGCTCGACGGCCTCCTCGATGACCGCCTTGGACTCGTCGACGAGCACCTGGACGGCGTCGAACTGGCCGATGTCCGGGTCTTCGAGGAGCGCCGCGAGCTTGCGGGCGTCGTGGACGGGGGAGCGCAGCTGGGGCAGCGAGTCGTCGAGGTAGCGCTCGGTGGCGATCAGCAGGGCGCGGCGCTCACCCACGGGTCCCTCCCGCGGGCCGCGCTGCCCGGCCTGCCGCGGCGCGGTCCGGGCGCGCCATCACGCGTCCCCCGTGGGGCCCTCCAGCGCCGTCGGCCCCGCCGCTTCGCCCGGTGCGGTGTCGGTGCCGTCGGCCACCATCCGGAGCCACGCCTCCACCGCCGCGTCCGTGGTCTTCTTCGACGCCCCCTGGATCTCCAGCCGGTGCTCGCCGCTGACCAGCACGGCCTTGCGGGCTCCGCTGCGGCGGAGCACGTCCTGCACGATGCGGGTGACCGACCGCAGGACGGCGACCGAGAAGCCGCCGCTGAGCACCAACGTGCCGAGCGCCGTCACGAGCGCGCTCTTGCCGCCGGTCGCGCCGGTCGTCGCCGGGCGCACCACGTCGGGCAGGTCGAGCTGGAGCAGTTCCACCTGCAACTGCCGTGTCAGTGCGTCGAGTTCCTCGTCATCGGCGTCCTCGTCGTGCACGACGACGGTGACGTCCCCCGTGATCGTCATGAGCCACCTTTCGCGTCACCGCAGGATTCTAGAGGCAGCCGCGCCCGGAGGGGGGTGTTGGGATGTCTCAACACTGCTGCAGTGCACGCCAGTTGCGGCCGGCGGCGCGGTGACCCCGAGACGCCTCGGTGGTGGCCCGTACGGGTTGCCCCGCACCGCTCCCTGACGCGCGGCGCCGACGGAGTCGTCCGCCAGACCGACGAACGGCGGCCTGGGCGGCCGGATGCTGGAGGGGATCGCAGGCAGGGGCGCCGCCCCTGCGACCGGCAGAAGGGACCCCACCATGAACGCCCGGAGCCCGCGCCCCAGCGCGGTTCCCACCGAAGCGCTGCAACACCCCCGCAGCATCAGGGCCTTCCGCGGCATGAAGCTGCTGGTCGGCGGCTACCTCGCGCTCAGCGCGCTCACCCTCGCGGCCGTCTTCCTCCTCCGCGACGACGCCGCCGTCGTGAACGACGCGGTCTGGGTGCGCACCAGCATCGTCGTCGTCAGCGCGCTGCTGACGTGCGCCTTCACCGTCCGGGCGGCCGGTGGCTCCCGCGGCGCCTACCGCAGGCTGCGGATCGTGGCCGCCGTCATGACGCTGGCCATCGCCGTCCTCGTCGCCGTGCCCGGCCCGTTCCCGGTGTGGCTGAAGGTGGAGCAGGGCGTCTGCGGGCTGGCGCTGCTGGGCGTCGTGGCGGTCGCCAACGGCCGGCACCTGCGGGCCCTGTTCGCCGCCCGGTAGTCGTCCGACCGGCGCCGGCCGGGCCGCCCCGCCCGGACCGGCCCGGACGTTCAGGCCGACATCACCCGCTGCGTCCTTATCGACTGGAGCAGCCCGATGCCCACCCACCCGGCGAACATCGACGACCCGCCGTAGCTGACGAACGGCAGCGGCAGGCCGGTGACCGGCATGATGCCGAGGTTCATCCCGATGTTCTCGAACGCCTGGAACGCCAACCAGCCCACGACGCCGGCCGCGGTGACCGTGCCGTACAGGTCCGGGCAGTTCCGTGCGATCCGGCAGGCCCGCCACAGCACCACCCCGATCAGCGCGATGATCAGGCCGGCGCCGAGGAAGCCCAGTTCCTCCCCGGCCACCGAGAAGACGAAGTCGGTCTGTTGTTCGGGCACGAACTGGCCGTTGGTCTGGGCGCCGTGGAAGAGCCCCGAGCCGGTCAGGCCGCCGGCGCCGATGGCGATCCGGGCCTGACTGGTGTTGTAGCCGACGCCGGACGGATCGAGCGCCGGATCGGCGAACGCGGCGAACCGGTTGATCTGGTACTGGTCCAGCAGGTGGAACTGCCAGACCGCCAGGCAGCCGACCAGGCCGACGCCCAGCAGCCCCAGGATCCACCGCTTCGGTGCGCCCGCGACGACCAGCATGCACAGCACGATCGCCGCGATGCCCAACACCTGGCCGAGGTCCGGGGTGAGCAGGATGAGCAGCGCCGGGAAGCCGCCCAGGGCGAGCGCCCGGACGATGCCCCGCCGGTCCGGCCGGGTCAGGTCGCCGGCGTCCACCCGTGAGGTCAGTGCCACCGCCATCGCGATGACGACGGCGACCTTGACGAATTCGGCGGGCTGGATCGACATGCCGCCGCCGATCACGATCCACCGCCGGGATCCGTTGATGGTGGCGCCGACCGGTGTCAGTACCAGCGCCACCAGCAGCACGGTCACGGCGTACAGCAGGGCCGCGGTGTCGCGCAGCCGCCGGTGGCCGTACCAGAGGGTGACCGCGCCGAGGGCGAGCCCGATCCCGGTGTTGACGAGGTGCCGGACGACGAAGAAGTAGGGGTCGCCCTGGTTGAGTTGCATCCGGCCGCGGGTCGCGGAGAAGACCAGCAGCGCGCCGATCGCCGAGAGCGCGAAGGCCGCGCCGAACAACATCCAGTCGAGTCTGCGGGCCAGGGATCCCCGCCCGAGGATCCGGCCCCAGACCGATTTGGCGCGGGTGGTACCGCGCACGGGAAAGCTGACGGCGCTCACCGGGACCTCCTGTCCGGACGGAGCCACGACAGGCAGACAGTACTCCTCAAACTTGCGCAAGTATGAAAGCGTACGGTGTGTCGGTGCGGACGGCTCGACGGCGAGGACCACCGGCGTGCCACGGCCGGCAGCGGGGCCACCCGCCCGATGGCGGACCGCCCTAGCCCCGCACCGGGCGCCGGAACAGGGCCGTCCACAGGAAGGCTTCCCCGAACGAAGCGGATGCGGGGGGCTCGTCCCGCATCCGGCGCAGTTCGACCTCGATCAGGTCGGCGAAGAGCGCCCGCAGCGCCCCGGGCGTGTAGGCCAGGCCGCCGTGCAGGCCGGAGCCGCGGTACAGCTCGGCGTCCGGGAGTTCCGACCCCATCGCCCCGGCCGCGAAACAGGTGAGGCCGAAATGACCGCCGGGCGCCAAGGCCCGGTCCAGGAGGGCGAGGTAGCTGATCCGGCGGTGCGGCGGCAGGTGGTGGAAGCACCCGGAGTCGTAGATCAGGTCGTACCGGCCGTGCAACCCGTGCTCCGCGGCCGCTTCCGGGTCGGCGAGGGCGCTGAAGGCGTCCCCGCGGTGGAAGCGGATCGCGGCCCCGGCCGCACGGGCGCGGTCCTCGGCCCAGGCGAGGGCGGCGGGGGAGAGGTCCACGGCGTCCACCTCGAAGCCCCGGGCGGCCAGGTGCAGGGCGTTGCGCCCCGGCCCGCAGCCCAGGTCCAGCGCGCGGCCGCCGGTGACCAGCCCGCGGTCGAGGTACCCCACGAGGTTCTCGTCCGGCTTCGCCGCGAAGAACGGCACCGGACGGTCGCGGTCCGCGTAGAAGGCGTCCCACCAGGCCCCCGCGCCCGCCGTCCAGCGGTCGGCCGCCGGCGCGAACAGTCCGTCCATCAGCCGGAGCACGTCCTCCACCGTGCGGACGTGCCGCGCCCCGCCCGGCCCGCCGCCGGCCCGCTCCGGCTCCGCGCATCCGTCCACCGCGTCCATGCGTCCTCCCGTAACCGCCGTCCGTCCGGCGCCCCCGGGTCCGGCGCCGCCCAACTCCTGGAAGCTACCGGGAAGTGCGCCGGACGCCCGGGGCGGCAGGAGCGGCCCGACCGCGCCACGGCCCGCCTGACGCACGGTCCGGGGGCCCGCCGCCCCCTTCGCCGGGCCGCGCCGGGACCCGCGCCCCGCACCCGGCGGCGTCCCGCCACGGGGGTGATCCCGGCCGCGCCGGGCCCGGTTTCCGTACGGGTTTCGAGCCCGCCGACCCCAAGGAGCCGCGGCCGGGGCGCTCAGCCCCCGGGGACCACCTCCACCGACCCGATGTACTCCCGGGTCCGCTCGTCCGGCAACCGGACCGCCTGCGCCCAGAAGTAGACGACGAGGCTGAACGCGGCGATCAACGCGATGTCCCACCACAGCGGCAGCGCGTCCGTCGCCCCGCACGCCACCTTGGAGGCAGGACCGGTGCTGCAGAAGCCGCCCTGCCAGGAGATCACCCCCATGCCCAGCAGGTACACGGGCAGCCACTGCGCGTGCTTCCAGTCCAGGTGCGGTGCCTTGGGGTTGAGCTTGAGCAGCGCCGAACCTCCCAGCACCAGATAGCCCAGGACGATCGCCACGCCCAGCCGCCACAGCGTGTCCCAACCGGCCCAGTAAATGATCAAGTTGGCGACGACGAAGGCCACCGGCGCCCAGAAGAGCCCACCGGGCAACCGGTACGGACGCGGCCGGTGGGGATCCTGCTTCCGCAGGCACCCGAAGGCGAGCGGGGCGCCGGCGTACATCAGCACGCTCGCCGACGTCACGAAGCCCACCAGCTTCTGCCAGGTGGGGAACGGCAGGAAGACGACGAGCCCGATCACGAAGGCGACCAGCAGACCGAACCACGGGACGCCGCGCTTGGTGGTGCGCTCGAAGACCACCGGCACGTAGCCGTTGCGGGACAGTCCGTACGACACCCGGGAGGTGGCCGTCACGTAGATCAGGCCGGTGCCGGACGGCGAGATGACCGCGTCGATGTAGAGGAGCGTCGCCAGCCAGCCCAGCCCGACGGAGGTGGCGAGGCCGGCGAACGGCCCGGCCTTGCCGGCGAACGTCAGGTCGGCCCAGCCGCCGTGGGCGAACGCGCTGTGCGGGAGCGCCCCGATGAACACCGCCTGGAGCGCCACGTACACCAGCACACCGATCAGGATCGAGCCGATCACCGCCCGCGGGATGTCGTGTGCCGGGTTGCGGCTCTCGCCCGCCAACTGGTCGGCCTGCTCGAAACCGAGGAGCGCGAAGATGATGCCGCTGGTGCTGATCGCCGAGAGCATCCCCTTGGCGCCGAAGGGCGCGAAGCCCTGGTAGCCGAAGTTGTCGGGATGGAAGGCCGCGGCGCCCATCACGACGATGGTGACGACGGGGACGGCCACCTTCCACCACGTCGCCACGCTGTTGGTGTGGGCGAGCCACCGGACGCCGAAGAAGTTGACGACGACGAAGAACGCCATGAAGGCGACGGCGAGTCCGTAGCCGGCGCCGGTGAGGTGGTTCTTGCCCGTCTGCACCCAGGGGGCGTGCACGCTGAGGTAGTTCAGGGACGCCATCACCTCGATCGGCGCCACGGTGACCGCCTGGAGCCAGGAGAACCAGCCGAAGGAGGCGCCGGCCGCGCTGCCGAACGCGTAGTGCGGGAAGCGCGCGGTGCCGCCCGCGACCGGGTACATCGCCCCCAGTTCGGCGTGGACGAAGGCCAGGATGACGATGGCGACGGCCCCGATGCCCCAGGAGACCAGCGCCGCGGTGCCCGCCGCCTGCGCCGCGAACAGCGCGCCGAACAGCCATCCGGATCCGATGATGGACCCCTCCGAGGTCCAGATCAGCCCGATCAGTCCGATCTCACGCCGCAGGCCGGGGTTCCGGGGTGCGGCGGGTGCGGGCGGCTGGTGCATCTCCATGGGGCGTGCCCTCGTTCCGCTGCGTCGGGTGCGTCCGGTGACGAAGCGCCCGACGGCCTGCGGAGGCCCGAGTGGGCGCACGTACCTTTTGCCCCAATATTTCAGGAGGGTCGCGGAGACGTCGGGCACGCCGCGCCGGGCGCGGCGTGGTCCGACCGGTGGCGGTGTCCGCCGGGGCCGGCGCTACGGGCGGGGCGGCGCGGCGGGCCGGGGCGTCGCCGGTCCCGGTGTGGCGGCGGCGGCCCCGCCGGCGTCGCCGCTCGACGGGGCGACCTCCACGCCGGTCTCGTCGAGACCGGCGGCCCAGGCCACCCCGGCCACACTGACGGCCAGCGCCAGGACCAGACCGATGGCGCCCAACGGGACGCGCCGCCGCTCCGGTGGGTTGCCGCTCTCCCGCACGCCACCACCCCCTCCGCCGTTCCTGACTCCATGTTCCTTGGTCGGCAGGGGAGTTGGCCATCACCCACACGGGGCGGGGATGCCGCGCCGGCTCACCTCACGGCTTGACGGCGCGCAGGACCCGCAGTGCCTCGTGGGCGCCCCCGCCCGGGGAGTCCGGCCCGTCGAACTCCGCGTGCGCCCCCGAGGACTCCACGGCCGCGCCGAGCGCGGCCCGATACGTGGGGGGCTTCGAGGGGAACCCGATCACCGCGCCGACGTGACCGCTTGCTCAAGCGACTGCCGGGGGCGTTCGCTCACCGCTCGTCGTCCGGGAGCCCCAGGACGACGCCGCGCCCCGCGTACACCCGTTCCCACCGCTCCCAGTCGACGTGCGCGAACTCCTGGGAGCGGCCCGGGAGTCCGGACGGGTTGTGGATCACCACGTGGTCCGGTGTGACGCCGACGGCCAGCACCAGGTGCCCGCCCCGGCGCGGCGGCCGGGGGTCGGCGTCCCGGACGCTGGGGTGGACCGAGAGCAGGACGAGCCGGCCGGCGCCGACCAGCGCGGGGATCTCCGCCCGGGGAAGGTCGGGCCGGGACTCGGCGACCAGGCCCCAACGGCGGGTCGCGTAGGCGGCGAACGGGGCGTAGACGAGGCCGTCCAGGCCGTCCCCGCGGCGCACGTAGGCGCCGGCGTCCAGGCACTCGGCGGCCAGCTCCATGGCGGTGGGCGCGGACCCCCGCCAGAACTCCAACGCCATCCGCAGACAGGCCATCCCGCACAGGCGCCACGACCACCAGGCGTACTCCTGCGGGTCCTCGGCCCCGTATTCGGGCCAGCGGGGGTCCTCGGCCGCCGGCAGCGTCCCGGCCAGGATCGCGGGGACGAGTTCCGGCGAGGCCCACTGCGCGTGGTAGGGGACGGGGTGGATGACGGTGGCGTTCGCGGTCATGGTGCAGGGTATCGACGGGCGTCGCGGCCCGCCGGGAAGGGGGCGCCGCCGCCGACCGGCACCCGGGGCCGTCATCCGGCGCGCGGCGGCTCCCAGACCGAGCAGTCGTGCGCGAAGAGCACCCGGCGCGGCGCGAAGTCGGCGAGCCGGTCGAGCCAGCGGGGGTATTCCGGCAGCGGCGGCTCGACGCCGTCCGACGCGGCCTGTCGGGCCAGGTGGTCGGCGGCGTAGTGCGACGCGACGTCACGGGCCTGCCCGGCCAGCACCACCGTGCCGTCGGGGCGGTGCAGGACCAGCGACTGGTGCCCGTCGGTGTGGCCCGGCGTCGGGACGACCCGCACGCCCGGCCAGATCTCGGCCTCGCCGGTCAGCTCCTCGTAGCGCGCGCCGGGGAAGTCGATCAGCTCGTCGAAGGTGTGGCCGCCGCGCCGCGCGGTGGCCAGCTCCACGGCCTGCACCACGATGGGCTTCCCGGCCAGGAGGGGGTTGCCGCCGCAGTGGTCGAAGTGCAGGTGGCAGTTGACGACGACCGAGATGTCGGCCAGGGACGCGCCGACGGCGGCCAACGCGGCCTGGAGCGGGCGGCGCCGGGGGCGGTAGTGCGCCTCGGTCTCCGGGTCGGCGGCTCCGACGCCGGTGTCGAAGAGCAGCAGTCCCCGGTCGTGCTCCACCAGATAGGCGAGCACGGGCTCCACCCGTGGCTCGGGGCTGTCGGTCTCCGACGCCGGCCGTACGAAGTAGCCGAGGTCGAGGCGGTGCACCGCGGTGTGCGTCGAGGTCGTCTGCATGGCCCCATCTTCGTCGGGCCGGCCCGCCGCCCGCAGCCGATTGCGCCCGGTCGTCACCGCCGACCCCGGGGCCGACGGTGACCGCTGCGGTCCGTCAGGTCGTCCCGACGCACATCACGTCGAGCCGGTGCGCCGGCGGGGCGGTGATCGCCAATTCCGGGCGCCACACGGTGAGGATCTGCGCGGACGGCGTGAACAGCGGCCCGGGCAGCGCGGTGGGGGAGTGCCACTCCCAGCGGCTGATGTGCTGCGGCTCCGCCGCGTGCGGCGTACCGTCGAAACGGGTGACGAGCGAGGCCATGGTGATGCGGTTCAGGCCGTCGACGTCGTCGTGCAGCATGGCGAAGATCCGCACCTCGTCCGGATCGGTGTGCAGGCCGGTCTCCTCCCGGAGCTCCCGGGCCGCGGCGGACCGCACGCCCTCGCCCGGATCGACCTTTCCGCCGGGCAACTCCCAGGTCCCCGCGCGGTGCAGACCGAGCAGCATCCGCCCGCCCGCGTCCAGCACGATGACGCCGACCCCGAACGTCGCGTGCGCCTGCGGGGGTCGGTCCCCCCGCTGCCGGCTGGTGACCGCACCCGCACCCGTACCCGTGCCCGTTCCGCTGCCCATCCCGTCCCTTCCCGTCCCTCTCTCGGCTCCTGCACGACCTGCCCCGATGCCGGGACGGCAACACTTTCCCGCACATTCACCCGCAGGTGTGCGGCACCTCCACCGTTCCGGCCGAATCCGCGACGCGCGCCGACCACAATGCGCTCATGACCGATGACTGGAAGCGACAGATCGACCGGCTCCACCGGGAGTTGGTGCGGCGCGACGACCCGACCGAGTGGGTCGTGGAGGCCGATGCCGTGGACGCGTCCCGCCGCTATCCGGACCTCGCGCTCCGCGGGCCGGTCTTCGGGGTGGCCGTCCGCACCCCGGCCAACCCTCCGCAGGACCCCGAACGCGCCGGGGAATGGCGGCTGTTGAAACCCGTGGCGGACGACACGCCGCAGGGTGCCCGGGACACCCTCAACTCCCACCTGTGGTTCACGGCCAAGGACGACACCGACGACCCGGCCGTGCGGCGCGAACTGCTGGCCGCGGTGACGCGCCTGGAACACGAGCCGCTCGACGACCTGACGGTCTGCGGCGCCCGCTACCGGATCGTCCGCGGCGACGAGTTCGTGCGCACCGGCCGCACCGGTCTGGAACCACCCCGGCCCACCGACCCCGAACCGGCCGACCGCACCTGGGAGGGCCGCAGCGACCCCCCGTCCCCGGACCTGGACTTCGCGCTCGTCCCCGGCCGGGAGACCAGCCCCATGGCCGCCGCCATGAAGGTGGCGCTCCAGGGCTTCGCCTATCCGGGGGAGGGCTTCCCCGCCGCCGTCCGCGAGGAGTCCGAGCGCGCCCGCACGGACTATCCGGACGTCGTCCTGTTGCCGGTCGGCTTCGGCGTGGCCGAACGCCGCTCCGGAGGCTGGCAGCCGAGGGGCGCGCTGATGCCGACGCCGCACGCGGCGCGGCGGCTGCTCGCCGACGCCATGGTCGAATTCTGGCCCGGGCTGTACGAGTTCAGCGACGCCGAACGGGAGCAGTACGCACGGGCCGCCGACGAGTTCAAGGCCGCCGGCCGCGCCAACGACGTGCGGGTGGGCGACCGGGCGTTCCAGATCTGCCGCATCGAGCGGATGGTGCGCACCGGCCCCGACGGCCCGGAACCGCCCCGCCCGTCCGACGTCGACGACTACGGGCCGACGCAGATCCACCCGACCATGGACGAGGACGGCACGCTGCACTACGACAGCTGAGCCGGCCGGGCCACCGGGCCAGCCGGCCTACGGAGGTCCTCGGGGCGCGTCCGGCGGGTGGCCGGCCGGGGATCCGAGTCGGGAAGTTACCGTTACCCCCCTTTAGCACCCCTTCTTCGAGGCGTCGCCTCATCCGTCCGCGAGGAGCCGATCCTGAACGCGTCGTTGGCCGAAGCGCTCTCCGTCGGACTCCTGGTGGTCGTCCTGGCCTGTGCGGTGGTGCGGCCCTGGGGCTGGCCGGAGGCGGTGGTGGCGGTCCCGGCGGCCGGTGTGCTCCTCGCGGTCGGGGCGGTGTCGCCGGCGCACGTGCGGGCGGAGGCCGAGCGGCTGGGGCCGGTCATCGGGTTCCTCGCCGCGGTGCTGGTGCTCGCCCAGCTCTGCGCCGACGAGGGGCTGTTCCGGGCCTGTGGCGCCTGGATGGCGCGCAGCGCGCGGGGCCGCCCGCACCGGCTGCTGGCACAGGTGTTCCTGGTCGCGTCGGTGGTCACCGCGGTCCTGAGCCTGGACGCGACGGTGGTGCTGCTCACCCCGGTGGTGTTCGCCACCGCCGCCCGCCTGGGCGCCCGGCCCGCACCGCACGTCTACGCCTGCACCCACCTGTCGAACACCGCCTCGCTGCTGCTGCCGGTCTCCAACCTCACCAACCTGTTGGCCTTCGCGGCCAGTGGTCTGAGCTTCACCCGGTTCGCCGGGCTGATGGCGCTGCCCTGGCTGGCCGCGATCGCCGTCGAATACGTGGTGCTGCGACGGTTCTTCGCCACCGACCTGGACGCCGGCGCCTTGGCACCGGCCGTTGCGGACGCCCCCCAACTGCCGCTGTTCGCCCTGGTCACCGTGGCCGGCACGCTGGCCGGCTTCGTGCTCGCCTCGGCCCTCGGGCTCAACCCGGTGTGGGCGGCGCTGGCCGGCACGCTGGTGTTGTCGGCCCGGGCCCTGGCCCGGCGCCGCACCACTCCCGCCGCGATCCTCCGCTCCGCCGCCCCGGCGTTCCTCGCCTTCGTCCTGGCGCTGGGCATCGTGGTCCGCGCCGTCGTCGACAACGGGCTCGCCGCCGGCCTCGCCCACCTCGTCCCGCACAGCGGCGCCCTGCCGGCCCTCCTGGGCCTCGCCGCGCTCGCCGCCGTCCTCGCCAACGTCATCAACAACCTGCCCGCCACCCTCGTCCTGGTACCGCTCACCGCCCCCGCCGGGCCGGGCGCGGTGCTCGCCGTCCTGCTCGGCGTCAACATCGGCCCCAACCTCACCTACGCCGGATCGCTCGCCACCCTGCTGTGGCGGCGCATCGTCCGGGAACACGGCACCGACGTGGCGCTCGGCGAATTCACCCTGCTCGGCGTGCTCGCGGTACCCGCGGCACTGGTGGCCTCCGTGGTAGCACTGTGGCTGTCGCTGCACGTCCTCGGAGCCTGAGCACGGAGGCCGACTCGTGACCGTCATCGTCTGGATCGTCGAGGGCACCTGGCCGGCCTGCGTGGACGCCGCCCGCGACCACGCCCCCGAAGACGCCGAGATCGTGCTGCTGCACACCAGCGGCCCCGAGGCCCCGGCCGCCGCCCACGGCGCCTACGTGGGGCTGCTCGGCCGCGGCCACCGCCGGGGGCACCACCCGCCCGAGGGCTGGGGCAGCGACCCGGGCGCCCGCGTGGAGGACCTGGCCGCCGCCTCCGCCGACGCGCTGCTGCGCACCGCCGCCGACCGTCTCGCCCGCCCGTGCACCCGCCGGGAACGCACCGGCCGGCCCGAACGCGCGGTGGTGGCCGCCGCCGACGGCGCCGACCTGCTGATCCTCGCCCGCGACGGCGACCGCAGCCACCTCGGTCCGCACAGCCTGGGCCCGGCCAGCCGCTTCGTGGTCGACCACGCGCCCTGCCCGGTCCTCCTGGTCTGGCCCGAACCCGCCCCCGACCTGGACACCCTGCCACCCCCACCGCCCCCCGAGCCGGCCTGACGGACGACGGCCGGTCCGGCGCGGTCCCGCCGGGCACGCCGGCCACGTCGGCCGTTCGGCCGACCCGCGGCGGGCCGGCGCGTGCGTAACCTGCCGGCGTGGAACCTCGCACCCCCTTCCCGCGCCGCACCCGGTGGGCGGCCCCCGTCGCGCTCTGTCCGGTCCTCGTCCTGGCCTGGCTGGCCGACTGGGTGAGCGTCCAACCGCTGACCGGCTACCCGCACCACGTGGCGGACTTCGTGCCGCTGGCCACCGCACCGCTCTACGCCGGGCTGCTGCTGGCGCCCGACGGCTGGTCGACCGTGCGACGGCGGGCCGCGGCCGCGGCGGCCGCCTCCTGGACGGTGACCGGCGTGCTGGCCCTCCTGCCCCACCGGAGCGCCGCCGGGAGCTGGGGACTGCCGGAGACCGTGGCCCTGCTGGCGTTGCTCGCCCGCACCGCCCGGCGGGCCGAACCGCCGCCGGCTGCGGTCGCCCTGTGCGCCGCGCTCGGCACCGCCGTCGTCGCGGCCCCACTGCGGATGTGGCACTACAACGACCTCGTCAACTACGCCTTCGCCCTCACCGTCGCCGTCGGCACCCTGCTCGGACTGGGCTGCTACCTGCGTGCCCTGGATGCCCGACGGGCCCGCGCCGTCACCGCCGTCCGCCAGAGCGAACGGCTGGAACTCGCCCGCGACCTGCACGACTTCGTGGCCCACCACGTGACCGGCATCGTCATCCAGGCCCAGGCCGCCCGCACCATCCGCGAGAGTGCCCCCGAGCGCGTCGACACCATGCTGGCGGGCATCGAGAAGGCGGGGCTGGAGACGCTGGACTCGATGCGCCGCCTGGTCCGGGTGCTCCGCGAGGAGGAGGGCCGCGCGGTGCGGCCCGGCGAGTTGTACGCCGCGCTGGCCGAACTGGCCGCCGACTTCTCCCGGGGCGGCGGCCCGGACGTCACGGTCCGGATCGACGCCGCCGCCCGCCGGGCCCGCCTCGCGCCCGAAGTGGAGACCTCCGTCCAACGAGCGGTGCAGGAAGCCCTGACCAACGTGCGCCGGCACGCGCCCGGGACGGTGACCGTCGCCGTCCGCGCAGCCCTGCGCGCCGGGCAGTTGGCCGTCGAGGTGCGCAACGACCGACCCGTCGACCGCGCCGCCGCCCCCGCCGGCGGCCGCAGCGGCTTCGGCCTGGTCGGCCTGCGGGAGCGCGCCGAGGCGGTCGGCGGCTCGCTGACCGCCGGGCCGACGCCCGAGGGCGGCTGGCAGCTGACCGCGACCTTCCCGGTGCTGGACCCCCGACCGGACGACGCCGGCATGGCACGATCGGACGCGTGACCCCTTCCCCGACGTCCCCACCCGCGCAGCCGGCCCGTGCGACCCGGGTGCTCATCGCCGACGACCAGGAGATGGTCCGCACCGGCTTCCGGCTGATCCTCGACGCCCAACCCGACCTCGACGTGATCGCCGAGGTCGCCGACGGCGCCGCGTGCGTGGAGGCCGCCCGGCGCCTGCGGCCCGACGTCTGCCTGGTGGACGTCCGGATGCCGAAGCTGGACGGCCTGGACGTCACCCGGATCCTCGCCGGCCCGGACGCCACCGACCCGCTGCGGGTCGTCGTGGTCACCACCTTCGACCAGGACGACTACGTCTACGGTGCCCTCCAGGGCGGCGCCTGCGGCTTCCTCCTGAAGGACGCCGGCCCGGGCCTGTTGGTGGAGGCCGTCCGTGCCGCGGCCCGGGGCGATGCGCTGGTCTCCCCGTCGGTCACGGTCCGCCTGCTCGAACGCCTCGGCCCGCACCCGGACGCGGCGACCGGCCCGGGCGCCGCCGCCAGCGCCGCGGGGCCGCTCACGGACCGCGAGATGGACGTGGCCCGGCTGGTGGCCCGGGGGCGCACCAACCAGGAGATCTGCCAGGAGCTCTACGTCTCGCTCGGCACCGTGAAGACCCACCTCGGGAGCATCCAGACCAAACTGGGCGTCCGCAACCGCGTGGAGATCGCCGCCTGGGCCTGGGAGACGGGCGCCGTGCGCGCCCGCTGACCGGCGCCGTCCGCCGCCGTCCGCGCCCGGCCGGCGTCGGGTCGGCCGTTCGGCCGAGGGACGGCGGGCGGCTCCGGCCGAACGGCAGAGGCGCCGGGCACTCCCGCCGATCGACGGTGGTGCCATGCAGCAGACCACCACCACGGCGCCGCCCGCTCCGGCCCCGGCGCCCGACCGCCACCGCATCCGCGCCCTCGACGCCCTCCGTGGTTTCGCGCTGTGCGGCATCCTCCTGGTCAACGTCCCGCAGATCACCGCCATGGCCTTCGGACCGAGCCCCGGGGTGCTGCACCCGATCCGTGCGTTCTTGGACCTCACCGTCCAGGAGCGCTTCTTCCCGATCTTCTCGTTCCTCTTCGGCATCAGCTTCGCGCTCTTCCTCGACGGCGCCGCCCGCCGCTCGGACCGGCCGCGGCTGCTCCTGGTGCGGCGCCTGGTCGCGCTCGGCCTCCTGGGGGCGGCGCACCAGCTGCTGCACCCCGGTGAGGCGCTCACCCCCTACGCGATCTTCGGACTGCTGGTGCTGCTGCCCGCGACCTGGCTGCCCACCCCGCTCGTGCTCGGGGCCGGCGCCGTGCTCACCCTGGCCTCCGTGACGGTCGCCTCGGGCGGCATCGCGACCATTCCGGGCCTGTTCCTGCTCGGCCTCGCGGTGGCCCGGCTGGGCCTGCCGCGTGCCCTGGACCACCGCACCGGCCGGCTGGCCGCGGTGCTCGCCGGACTCGTGCCGCTCGCGGCGGCGGCCGTCTGGTGGCAGCACGCCGTCGATCCGGCCGACGCGCACGCGACCCGGATCGCCGCCGGGGCCGGGCTGCTCGCCGCCGGTGCCTACGCCGTCACCCTGCTCCTGCTGCTGCGGACCCCGCTGGGCGCGCCGCTGTCCGCGGTCCTCGAACCGCTCGGTCGCATGGCGCTCACCAACTACCTGACCGCCACGCTCCTGGTCGTCGCGGCCGCCCCGGTGCTGGGCCTGCGGCACTCCCTGCACTGGGGCACGGCGATGGTGCTGGCCCTGGCGATCCTCGTCGTGCAGACGCTCGTCAGCCGCTGGTGGCTGGCCCGCTTCCGGTACGGCCCGGTGGAGTGGTGCCTGCGCTGTGTCACCTGGTGGGAGCGCGTCCCCAACCGCCGCTGACGGTCCGGGACGCAGTGAAGGCCCGGTGGGATCCACCGGGCCTTCACTTCTTGAGTAGCGGGGACAGGATTTGAACCTGCGACCTCTGGGTTATGAGCCCAGCGAGCTACCGAGCTGCTCCACCCCGCGTCGGCATGCTGAACTGTACGGCAACGGCGGGGGCCCGGTCGAATCGGCGCTTGCGCCCGGCCCGTCGGGGCCGCCGTGCCGCCTGTCGGAAGCCGGGGGATCTTCGGCGGGGCCTCGACGTCGTGCCGGGGGCGCCGTGCGGGTAGGGATGTGCACGCGATGCCGTGCGGCCTCGCAGTCGTGCGCCAGAGAGGAATGCCAGTCACCATGAGTACCCCGAGCGTCCTGATTTCCGGTGCCAGCATCGCGGGGCCGGCCCTCGCCTCCTGGCTGGCCCGGGCCGGCTGGGACGTCACCGTCGTGGAACGCTTCGACGAACTGCGCGACGAGGGACAGAACATCGACGTCCGTGGCACCGGCCGGGAAGTCCTGCGCCGGATGGGCCTGGAGGAGGCGGTGCGGGCCGCCCACACCCACGAGACGGGCCTGGACTTCGTCGACGAGCGGGGCCGGCCGGTCGCCCGATTCGCCGCCGGTACCGACGACACCTCGGGCGGCACCGCCGAACTGGAGATCCTGCGCGGGCGCCTCGGACAGATCCTGTACGACCACTCGTCCGCCGAAGCCGCCTACGTCTTCGGCGACCAGATCACCGCGCTGCACGACGACGGGCGCGGCGTGGACGTGGAGTTCCGCCGCGGACCGGCCCGCCGGTTCGACGCGGTGGTCCTCGCCGAGGGGCTCCGCTCGCGGACCCGCACGATGGTGTTAGGGGATGCGCAGGTACACGAACTCGGTGTCTACAGCGCCTATTTGACCATTCCGCGCACCGAAGCCGACAACGACCGGTGGCGGTGGCTGATCTGCGACCGGGGCCGCGCGGTGACCCTGCGGCCGGACGACGTCGGCACGATCCGGGCCGGGCTGAACGTGCTCAGCTCCGTGCGCGGCCTGGACCGGCTCGACCGCACGGGCGTCGTCACGGTCCTGCGCGCGACGTTCGCCGACGTCGGCTGGGAGGCCCCGCGGATCCTCGACGCCCTCGACGACGCGCCCCTGTACTTCGAAGCGCTCGGTCAGGCGCGGCTGCCGCGCTGGAGCAGCGGCCGGATCGCGCTCCTCGGGGACGCCGCCCACTGCGCCTCGCCGATGAGCGGCATGAGCACGACCCTGGCCCTCACCGGCGCCTACGTGTTGGCCGGCGAGCTCGTCCAGCACGCCGATCCGCACACCGCGTTCGCCCGTTACGAGGCGACCATGCGGCCGTTCGTCGAGAAGGCGCAGCAACTCCGGCCGGGGATCCCGCGGATGGTCTACCCGCACACCCGACGGCAGCGCTCGTTGGTCTGGGCCGGCCTGCGGACCGCCACCAGTCCGCTGGCCAACCGGTTCGGTGACGTCGCGGGTGCGGTGTTCAGCCCGCCGGCGGACGCGTTCCGGCTGCCGGACCGCCCGATGGCGGCACGGCGCGACGGGTGAGCGCAGGGGCGGGGCCCTTCCGCCGGGCCGGTGCGCGGTGCGGGTCGGAAGGGCCCCGGGACGGGGGAGCCGGCGCGGTCAGCGGAACCGGTTGATCGCGTCGATGTGCCGGGCGCGGAGTTCTTCGTCGCGCACGCCCAGGCCCTCGGTGGGGGCCAGGCACAGCACGCCGACCTTGCCCTGGTGGGCGTTGCTGTGCACGTCGTGGACGGCGAGCGCGGTGTCGGCCAGCGGGTAGGTGCAGGAGAGGGTGGGGTGGATCTTCCCCTTGGCCACGAGGCGGTTGGCCTCCCACGCCTCGCGGTAGTTGGCGAAGTGGGTGCCGACGATGCGCTTGAGGTGCATCCACAGGTAGCGGTTGTCGAACTCGTGGCGGTAGCCGGAGGTGGAGGCGCAGGTGACGATGGTGCCGCCCCTGCGCGCCACGTAGACGGACGCCCCGAAGGTCTCCCGGCCCGGGTGCTCGAAGACGATGTCCACGTCCTCGCCCCCGGTCAACTCCCGGATGCGCGCGCCGAACCGCTTCCACTCCCGCGGGTTCTGGGTGTCGTCGTCGCTCCAGAAGCGGTAGCCCTCGGCCGAGCGGTCGATGACCGCCTCCGCGCCCATGGCCCGGCACACCTCGGCCTTGCGCTCGTTCGAGACCACGCAGACGGGGTTGGCCCCGCCGGCGAGGGCGAGCTGGGTGGCGTACGAGCCCAGGCCGCCGCTGGCGCCCCAGATCAGCACGTTGTCGCCCTGCTTCATGCCGGCGCCGTTGCGGGAGACCAGCTGACGGTAGGCGGTGGAGTGCACCAGCCCCGGAGCGGCGGCCTCCTCCCAGGTGAGGTGGTCGGCCTTGGGCATCAGCTGGTTGGCCTTGACCAGGGCTATCTCGGCCAGACCGCCGAAGTTCGTCTCGAAGCCCCAGATCCGCTGAGCCGGGTCGAGCATGGTGTCGTCGTGCCCGTCGGGACTCTCCAACTCCACCGACAGGCAGTGCGCCACGACCTCGTCGCCGGGCTTCCAGACGTTCACCCCGGGGCCGGTGCGCAGCACCACGCCGGCCAGGTCGGAGCCGAGGATGTGGTACGGCAGGTCGTGGCGGGCGGCCAGCGGCGAGGTGCGCCCGTAGCGCTCCAGGAAGCCGAAGGTCGGCAGCGGCTCGAAGAGGGACGACCAGACGGTGTTGTAGTTGACGGAGCTGGCCATCACGGCGATCAGGGCCTCGCCGGGCCCCAGTTCGGGCACCGGGACCTCGTCGACGCGCAGGGACTTGCGCGGGTCCTTGTCCGCGCTGGGCATGCCGCGGAACATCTCGGTGTCCGACTTGTGGACGGTCACGGCCCGGAAGGACTCGGGCACGGGAAGCGCGGCGATGTCCTCGGGGGTGTGGTCGGGTGCGTTGATCGTGGCGAGCAGCTCGCTCAGGGCGTGGCTGTCGGGCATGGCGGAATGGCTCCTTCGGGAGGGTGCCTCAGGGGGCACCGGTCAGCGGGATGCGGCGCCCTCAAGCCCGACGCGGGGGCCCACGGCCGCGTGCAGGCGGGCGTACGGGCCGGCGGCGGCCAAGAGCTGGTCGTGGGTGCCCTGCTCGACGATGCGGCCGCCGTCCATGACGAGGATCAGGTCCGCGTCGCGGATGGTGGACAGGCGGTGCGCGATGACGAAGCTGGTGCGGCCCGCGCGCAGCGAGCGCATCGCGCGCTGGATGAGGGCCTCCGTGCGGGTGTCGACGGAACTGGTCGCCTCGTCCAGAAGCAGGATGGAGGGGCGGGCGAGGAAGGCCCGTGCGATGGTGATCAGTTGCTTCTCGCCGGCGCTGACGTTGGTCGACTCCTCGTCCAGGACGGTGTCGTAGCCGTCCGGCAAGGTGCGGATGAAGCGGTCGGCGCAGGTGGCGCGGGCGGCCTCCTCGACCTCCTCGCGGGTGGCGTCGGGGCGGCCGTAGGCGATGTTCTCGGCGATGGTGCCGGAGAACAGCCAGGCGTCCTGGAGCACCAGGCCGAAGTGGGAGCGCAGGTCCTCACGGGTGAGGGTGGTGATGTCGGTGCCGTCGAGGAGGATGCGCCCCCCGTCGGTGTCGTAGAAGCGCATCAGGAGGTTGCCCAGGGTGGTCTTGCCGGCGCCGGTGGGGCCGACGACCGCCACGGTCTGGCCGGGTTCGACGGTGAGCGAGAGGTCCTCGATGAGCGGGGTGTCGGGGGAGTAGCGGAAGTCGACCTTCTCGAACCGGACGTGGCCGCGGACCGCGGGCAACCGCGCCGGGCGGTCGGCGTCCGGGGTCTGCTCGTCCGCGTCCAACAGCTCGTGGATCCGCTCCGCCGAGGCGAGGGCCGACTGCAGGCGCGCGGCGATGCCGGCGACCTCGACGATCGGCTGGCTGAACTGCCGGGAGTACAGGATGAACGCCTGGACGTCGCCGACGGACAGGGTCCCGGCGACCACGCGCAGTGCGCCGACGACCGCCACGGCGACATAACCCAGGTTGGAGACGAACATCATCGACGGCTCGATCGCGCCGGAGGCGAACTGGGCCCGGGCACTGGCGCGGTAGAGGGCCTCGTTCTGCTCGTCGAAGGCCCGCTCGGCCTGCTCGCGCCGCCCGAAGCCCTTGACCAGCGCGTGGCCGGTGTAGACCTCCTCCACGTGGGCGTTGAGCGCTCCGGTGGCCGACCACTGACGGGCGAACCGCGGCTGTGCGCGCTGGCTGATCCGCGCCGCGAGCAGGACGGACACCGGCAGGCAGGCCACCATGATCAGGGTCAGCAGCGGCGAGATGACGAGCATCAGCACCAGCATGCTCAGCACGGAGAACACCGCCGTGATCAGTTGGCTGAGGGTCTGCTGGAGGGTCTGCTGGAGGTTGTCGACGTCGTTGGTCACCCGGCTGAGCACGTCACCCGCCGGGTGGCGGTCGAAGTACCGCAGCGGCAGGCGGGCGAGCTTGGTCTCCACGGACTGGCGCAGCGCGAAGACCACCCGCTGCACGACGGCCGCCACCAGCCGGCCCTGGAACAGGGTGAGCAGGGCGGCGGTGACGAAGAGCACGAGCGCGATCAGCAGCACCCGGGCGATCGCGTCGAAGTCGACTCCGGTGGCGCCGTGGGCGTGCCGGATGCCGTCGAAGACCAGGTCCGTGGCCCGGCCGAGGAGGATCGGGCCCGCCGCGTTGAGCACGACGCCGCCGATGCCGAGGGCGACCGCCACGGCGACCAGGCCACGGTGGGGCCGCAGCAGGCCCAGTGTGCGACGGGCGGTGCCGCGCCGCACGCGGCTAGAGCTGTCCGCCGCGACCATGGACGGCCTCCTGAGGGGTCGGGGCGCTCGCGGCGCGCTGTGCGGGGGCGTCGAAGTCGCCGTTGCTGGACGTGAGTTGTGACTGGGCGATGTCCCGGTAGGCGGCGCTGGTGCGTAGCAGTTCCCGGTGCGTCCCGGTGGCGGCCACCCGGCCCCCGTCGAGGACGACGATGCGCTGGGCGTGCTGCACGGTGCTGACGCGCTGGGCCACGGTGAGCACCGTCGCACCGGCGATCTCCGGGGCGAGGGCGGCCCGCAGTGCGACGTCCGTGGCGTTGTCCAGCGCGGAGAAGCAGTCGTCGAAGAGGTAGACGTCCGGCCGGCGCAGCAGGGTGCGGGCGATCGCCAGCCGCTGGCGCTGTCCGCCGGACACGTTGGTGCCGCCCTGTGCGATCGGGGCGTCCAGCCCTGCGGGCAGCCGCTCGACGAAGTCCCGGGCCTGGGCGATCTCCAGTGCGTGCCACAGCGCCTCGTCGCTGGCGTCGGGGTTGCCGAACCGCAGGTTGCTGGCGATGGTGCCGGAGAAGAGGTACGCCCGCTGGGGGACGAAGCCGACGGTGCGGCGCAGCGTCTGCGCGTCGAGCTCGCGGACGTCGACGCCGCCCACCCGGACGTGGCCCTCGGTGGCGTCGAAGTGCCGCAGCACCAGGTTGAGCAGGGTGGTCTTGCCGCTGCCGGTGCTGCCGAGGATCGCCACCGTCTCGCCGGGGCCGGCGCTCAGGTCGATCCCGCTCAGCACCGGCTCCGCCGCTCCCGGGTACCGGAACCCGGCTCCGTGCAGCTCCAGTTGGCCGGTCGCGGGCGCGGTGCGCACCGGTCGGGGCGGCGCGGTCACGCTCGGCTCGGTCGTCAGCACCTGCTGGATGCGCTCGGCCGACACCCTGGCCCGCGGCATCGCCAGGCACACGAAGGTCACCATCACCACCGACATCGTGATCAGCGTCAGGTAGCTGAGGAACGCGCTGAGCGCCCCGAACCGCATGGCCCCGGCGTCGATGCGGTGGGCCCCGAACCACACCACCGCCGCCATGAAGGCGTTCAGGACCAGCAGCACGACGGGGACGATGGTGGCCAGCAGCCGGCCGACGTGCAACGAGACGTCACACAGTTCGGAATTGGTTCGGCCGAATCTCTCGCTTTCGTGTCCGTCGCGTACGAAAGCGCGTACGACGCGGACTCCCGTGATGCGTTCGCGCAACAGTCCGTTGACCCGGTCCAAGTAATTCTGCATGCGGTCGTAGAACGGATCGGTCCGGCCGAGAATGAGGCCGAAACATATTCCGACGGCCACCATCAGCACCACCAGGAGCAGTGCCAGCGGAATGTCCTGCTGGAGGGCGAGCGCAATGCTGCCCAGACACATCAGGGGCGCCGACACGACGACGCCGAACGCCGACAGCGCCAGCATCTGCACCTGTTGGACGTCGTTGACGGTGCGCGTCATCAGCGACGGGGTGCCGAACTGCCCGACCTCGCGGGCGGAGAAGTCCAGCACCCGGCGGAAGACGGCCGAGCGCAGGTCGCGGCCCATGGCCATGGCCGTCCGCGCACTCAGCGACACCGCGCCCATGGACGCCGCGATCTGGAGGACCGCCAGCGCCAGCATCCCCAGGCCCAGCTCGACGATGTAGCCGCTGTCGGACTTGAGCACGCCGTTGTCGATGACGGCGGCGCCCAGCGACGGCAGGGCCAACGTGGCCAGGATCTGGAGCAGTTGCAGCAGTGCCAACAGGACGACGGCGCGCCGATGGGGGCGCAGTCGGGTTCGGAGGATTCTGAGCAGCACCGGGCGACGCTCCAGGAGACGGGCAGGTCCGGTCGGCGGCGCCAACGAGGCGCCCACCGGGCCTGGGCGGGGCACGTCCGCACAGTGCAACGCACCGCGCACCGGAAAATCCGTAGTCTCTTGGAGCAGGGCCCGGTGGGCCGTTCCGATCGGGTGCCCCGTCCCGAACTGCTCATGCGCAAACCGGTGGTGGGGACTCCGGAATTCCGTAGTGTTACCGGAATTGCTTGACGCCGTGACCGGCTCCTTGGAAGCGTTCGCTTACCCGGCGTCTGGACCGTGGCGCATTCGACGCCATTCGACGCCGAGAGGTCAAGTAGCAGACTCGGCTCTGCGTTTGGGCGGTCTGTTTCTCAGCGAAGGAAAGGAATGAGATGTCCAAGCGTGCGCTGATCACCGGAATTACCGGGCAGGACGGCTCCTATCTGGCCGAGCACCTGCTCGGCCAGGGCTACCAGGTGTGGGGTCTGATACGCGGCCAGGCCAATCCCCGGAAGTCGCGGGTCAGCCGGCTGGTCTCCGACCTGTCCTTCGTCAACGGCGACCTGATGGACCAGGCCAGCCTGGTGTCGGCGGTCGACACGGTGCAGCCGGACGAGGTCTACAACCTCGGCGCGATCTCCTTCGTGCCGATGTCCTGGCAGCAGGCGGAACTCGTCACCGAGGTCAACGGCATGGGCGTGCTGCGCATGCTGGAGGCGATCCGGATGGTCAGCGGCCTGAACGGCTCGCGCACCGCCGACGGCAGCCAGATCCGCTTCTACCAGGCGTCCTCGTCGGAGATGTTCGGCAAGGTCGCCGAGACCCCGCAGTGCGAGACCACCATCTTCCGGCCGCGCAGCCCGTACGGCGTCGCGAAGATCTACGGGCACTTCATCACCCGCAACTACCGCGAGTCCTTCGGCATGTACGCGGTGTCCGGGATGCTGTTCAACCACGAGTCGCCGCGTCGTGGGGCGGAGTTCGTGACCCGGAAGATCTCCCTCGCGGTCGCCCGCATCAAGCTCGGCTACCAGGACAAGCTGTCCCTCGGCAACCTCGACGCCGTGCGGGACTGGGGCTTCGCCGGTGACTACGTCCGCGCCATGCACCTGATGCTCCAGCAGGACGAACCGGGCGACTACGTGATCGGAACCGGCCAAATGCACTCGGTCCGGGACGCCGTGCGCATCGCCTTCGAGCACGTGGGCCTGGACTGGGAGGACTACGTCAGCATCGACCCGTCCCTGGTGCGTCCCGCCGAGGTGGAGATCCTCTGTGCGGACGCCGACCGCGCCCGCGCCAAGCTCGGCTGGGAGCCCAGTGTCGACTTCCCCGAACTGATGCGCATGATGGTCGATTCCGATCTTCAGCAGGTCTCCCGCGAGCGGGAGTTCGGGGACCTGATGGCCAACAGCTGGTAGTCCGGTCGGCCGTACGGGGCGCCTGACGCGCGGCGCGGACTCCGGGCGTCCCGTGCCGCGCGGTGCGGCCCGGGCGCCGCACCGGCACGGTGCGTGCGGACTCTACGGATCTTCCCGCGGTCCGCCCGGTGGGATGGGCGCGCGGAGCACCGGGCCGGATCGGCCATACCCCTGCCGCCAGCGCACGAAGGAAGGAGCCGATGCCACGATGGCAACCGCCGCAGCATGATCATCTCCCCTCGGGGGGTGGAGGTGCCGCGGCGGCGTGTCGCATGCCACATGTGCTGAAGCTCATGTACTCTAACGCTTCTCAGACATCACTCTTTAGGGTGATTTACGGATCGATGGGATGACGCCCCGTCACATCCGTTGTGTCTCCGAGGTGCGAGGAGTCCTATGGTGCGGAGTCGGAGCGTAGATCCTGATATAGGCAGCACCTTGGTGGGCCGAGGCGATGCCGTGCGGGAGCTCGACCGCCGCGCCCGCGAAGCGCTGTCCGGGCACGCCCGCTCGGTGGTCGTGACCGGCCCGGCCGGAATCGGCAAATCCGCCCTCCTCCGCGCCTTCCTCAAGGGGGACGCCTGTCGGGGCGCCACGGTTCTGCGGGGCCTCTCTTTGCCGGATGCGGCGGGCACCTCCTTCAGCGGTTTACGCGCGTTGCTCGGCCCGACCGCACGGCGCGCCTTCCTCGACGACGCCACCCACACCGCCGTTCGGGCGCTCGCTCCGGGCGCGCTGGACGGCGCACCCCCGCACGCTCCCGCCGTCCAGCAGGCGTTCCACGCCCTGCACCGGCACGCGGCCGACGTACTGGCCCGCCGCCCGCTCGTCCTGGCCCTCGACGACGCCCAGCACTGCGACGAACTCTCCCTGCGCTGGCTGGAATTCCTGCTGCGCCGATCCGCCGACCGCCCCCTCCTCCTCGTCCTCGCCCGGCAGTCCGAGGCCACCGCCCTCACCCGCGGCATCCCGACGCACCACGCCCTCGCGGACCTGACGGCCGACTGCCGCACCACGACGCTGCGCCTGTCGACGCTGACCGAGAGGGACGTCGCCGAGGTCGTGCGGGAGTTCTTCCCGGTGCCCGCCGCCCCCGTCTTCGTCACCCGCGCCCGCGCCGCGACCGGCGGCAACCCCCGCCTCCTGGGCCGACTGCTGCGCGAACTGCGGGCCGCGGGGGCCGGGCCGGGGGTGGGCGGCGCCGACCGGATCGCCGAGACCGCCGGTCGCGTCCTGGCGGGTTGGGCACGCGAACTCCTGGACCGCCAGCCGCCCTGGATCGGCGAGGTCGCACGGGCGGTGGCCGTCCTCGGCGAGCGGGGCGCCGACCACGTCGGTCCGCTCGCCGGCGTCCCCGCCGACGCCGTCGAGGACGCCCGGAAGGTGCTGTGCGAGGCCGGGCTGGTGCCCGCGGACGGCCGCCTCGCGGAGGGGGCGGTGCGCGCGGCGGTGCTCGCGCCCCTGGACGCCCACGTGCTGTCCGGCCTGCACGCGCGGGCGGCCCTGCTCCTGAGCGATGCGGGCCGGCCCGCCGAAGAGGTCGCCGACCACCTCCTGCGGCTGCCCGCGATCGACGAACCGTGGATGCCGGGCGTCCTGCTGGAGGCCGCGGCCTGCGCCGAGGAGCGCGGCGCGCCGGAGACCGCGGCCCGCTACCTGTACCGGGTGCTGGAAGTGGACCCCGACAGCATCGATATCCGCGTCCGCTTAGCGAGGGTGCTGGCCGACACGGACCCGCCCGAGGCGGTCGGCCTGCTGCGCGAGGCGCTGGCGCCGAGCGTCGACGTGCGCACCCGGGCGCGGATCGCCGCGCAGTTCGGCACGACCGGCCTGGCCGCGCGCGAGTGCTCCGTCGCCCTGAAGATCCTCGAAGACGTCCTGGACGCGCTGGACGCCGAGCTCGGCCCCGACCCCGCGCCGGCCGACCGGGAGCTGCGCACACTCGTCGAGGCGGTGTTCCTGATCGTCGGCTCGCACGGCCGCAGCACCATCGCCGCGACCCGCAAGCGGGCCGCGATGATGAGCCTTCCGGAGGGCGACACCCCCGCCCAGTGCCAGAAGCTGGCGGCCATGGGGATCCTGACGGCCTTCGACGGCGGGCCGCCCGAACCGGCCCTGCAGCAGGCGCTGCGCGCCACCGCCAGCCCCCAACTGCGCCTGAAGAGATGGACGTTGATCAACTCGGCGCTCGTCCTCGGATTCGCCGACCGCACCGAGGAGGCGCTGCACTCCCTGGACCGGGTCCTGCGCCACGGCCGGAAGAACTCCGCCATCTGGACCTACGCCCTGGCCCTGTCCATCCGCGCCGTCCTCAAGCACGGCGTCGGCGCCCTCCCGGACGCCCTCGCGGACGCTCGGACGGCGGTCCGGCTCAGTGGGTCGGAGCGGTGGAGCGGGACGCTGGTCATGCCGCGTCTGGCCCTGGCGGGCGTCCTGGTGGACCGGGGCGAGGCCGCGGACGCCGAACGGCTGCTCGCCGGTACCGAGCCCGCCTGGCGCGAACAGTACGTGTGGACCTACCCCCGTTACCTGATGGTCCTGGGGCGGGCCCGGCGCGCCTTGGGGGACCCGGAGGGCGCACTGACGCTGTTCCGCGCATGCGGCCGGGCGCTGGCGGAGGCCGAGGTGCACCAGCCGGCGTTCCTGCCCTGGTGGATGGAGGCGGCCTGCGTCCTCGCGGAACTGGGCCGCACGAAGGACGCCCAGGAGCCCGCCGCACACGGCGAGCGGCTCGCCCGGCAGTGGGGCACGCCCCGGGTCCTCGGGCTGGCCGCCCTGGCCCGCGGCGTGGCCACCCCCGGCGCACGCGGCGTGGAACTGCTGGGCGAGGCGGTGCGGGAACTCGCCGCCTCACCGGCCCGCGTCGAGCACGCCCGCGCCGAACTCGCCCTGGGCAAAGCGCTCCTGTCCGCCGGCGACCGGCGCGAGGCGCGCGAGCACCTGCGCACCGCGGCGGGCCTGGCCCAGCGCTGCGGCGCCCTCGCACTGGGCCAGGACGCCCGCGACGCCCTGGTGGCCGCGGGCGGCCGCATGCGGAAGCTGACCGCCTCGCCGCTGGACCTGCTCACCGGCATGGAACGCACGGTCGCCAGCCTCGCCGCCGGCGGTGCCGGGAACCGTTCGATCGCGCAGTCGCTCTACGTCAGCGTGCGCACGGTCGAGATGCACCTGACGAGCGTGTACCGCAAGTTGGGCATCGCCGAGCGGGCCCAGCTCTCCGCGGTCCTGCGCTCCTCGGGGGAACGCGGGGCACGGGCGCCGGGGGCGGCACCACCGTCGGGCGGACAGGATTGAGGGCGAGCGGACCGGGATGGAGCCTGTGGCGGGACTGCACGGCGAACAGTCATACGCCGGATCTACCTGGACGGCGCGATTGCGCATCGACCCGGCCCTGCTCGAACGGGAGGCGGAGCAGGCGCAGCTGAAGCAGGCGATGGCCGAAATCGGCGAAGGCCAACCCGCCGTCGTCGTGGTGACCGGTCGCCCCGGCTTCGGCCACAACGCCCTGTTGCGCTGGGCCGGCCGGCTGGCCGAGAAGCGGTCGGTGCGCGTCCTGCGCGCCACCGGTTCCCTGACCGAGCGCGACCTGCGCAACGGCGCGGTCATCCAACTCCTCAGCCAGTTGGGACCGGAGGCCGAAGGTCCGCTCCGCGTGCTGCGCGGGCCCCCCGAGCCCGACGGCCTGCCGGGACTCCGGGAACTCCTGCACACCGTGCGCCGCCGCCCCACCCTGGTGACGGTGGAGGACGCCCAGTGGCTGGACCCCGACTCCCGGCGCTGGCTCCAGGCACTGGTGCGGCGGATGTCCGCGGGCGTCCCCCTCGCCCTGCTCGTCGGCCGCACCGGAGTGGACCGGCACGGCCCCGACTGGCTGGCCGGCACCTCCGCCGCCGGACGACTGACCCGCCACCTCCTCGTCCCCGGACTGAGCCCCCGCGCGGTCGCCACGCTGGCCGGCACGATCTTCGGCGCCCCCTGCGACGAGGCGTTCGCCGCCGCGGCCGCCGAGGCGTCCTACGGCAGCCCCGCCATCCTGCACGCGGCACTGCACGGCCTCGCCGACGCCGGCCAGCGCCCGACCGCGGCCGACGTGCCGCAGCTGCGCACCGTGATGACCAGCATCATCGGCGACCGCTGCGCGCGCGCCCTGCGGGGCCTGACCGACGAGTCCATCGCCGTCCTACGGGCGCTGGCCGTCGCCGGCGACCTGCTGGACTTCACCCGGATCTGCCACCTGGCCGGGGTGCGCACCGCACACGAGTCCCGGCTGCGCTCGGCGCTGCAAACGGCCGGCTTCACCGTCCCCGACGGCCCCTTCGAACGCATCCACCTGCCGGTCGCCAGGGCCCGTGTCCTGGAGGACACACCGGTCGCCGAACGCGCCGGCCTGTACGCCCGCGCCGCCCGCCTCGTCTACCGCTCCGGCGCCGCCGACGAGGACGTCGCCCGCCTCCTGCTCCACGCACCTCCCATCGGTGAGCCCTGGGCGGTCCAAACGCTGTACGGCAGCTTCGGGGCCGCCGCGCGCCGCAGCGAGTTCGCCCGGGCCGCGACCTGGCTGAACCGCGCCCTCGAAGAGCCTCAGCGCCCGGAGCAGCGCGCCCGGATCGGCCTCGACCTGGCCAGCGCCGAGGCCGTGGCCGCGCCGGTGGCGAGCGACCGCAGGCTCGCCGCCGTCGTGAAGAGCCCCGGGGACGGCGAGACCTGGTCCCACCTGCGCGTCCGGGCCCTGGACATGGGACTGGCGCGCGGCGACGACTCGTGGGGCCGCTGCGTCGCCGCCGAGGCACTGGAGACCGCCCAGGGCCGCGAGCGCGACGACCTGATCGCGCTGTACTGGTACGCCGTCCGCTGCCGGCCCGAGGTCCGCGACGTCCCCGCACCCGGCGTCCCGGCCCTTCCCGAACACCCCCTGGCCCCCGCCCAGGCGGGCATCCGCGCCGGGCAGCTCGCCACCCTCGGCCAGCACCGCGAACGGGCCGCCGAACTGGCCCGCCGGGCGCTGGAAGCGGGCAGCTCCGTGCCCGTCATGCCCCGTCTGGTCGCCGTCAGGGCACTGTGGTTCACCGACGCCGCCGCCGAGGCCGAGGGCCATCTCGACGCCCTCGTCGCCGAACTGCGCCGGGGCCACAGCCGTGCCCCCCTGGCCCGCGCCCTGGTCCTCAGCGCCGACCTGCACCTGCGCGGCGGTCGGGTGGACGCGGCCCAACGCGCCATCGACTCCGCCGAACGGGCGCTGCCCGCCGTCGCCTGGCACCCCTACGCGGCCCCCCACCTCATGGCCGTGCGCTGCGTCATCGCCATGGAGAGCGGTCGGCACGACGAGGCCCGCGCGCTGACGGCCGCGCCCACCCCGCCCGACACCGAAACCAGCGTCCACTGGCCCTTGCTGCTGTTCATCCGCGCGCGAGTGGCGGCCGACGAAGGACGCTGGGCCGAGGCCGTCGAGCTGTTCAAGGAGAGCGGACGGTGGCTGGTGCGCAGACAGTGGCCCAACCCCGCGGTGCTGCCGTGGCGTTCACTGGCCGCCCTGGCCTGCCTGCGCCTCGGCGACCTGAAGCAGGCCCGGCGTCTGATCGACGAGGAACTCACCCTGGCCCGCCGCTGGGGCGCCCCCAGCGCAGTGAGCCTGGCCGAGTTGTGCGCCAGGGCCCTGGACCGCCCCGGAACCGCCGCCTCCACCACCGTTCCGATCGGACCCAACCACCTCGCCCACGCCTGGGCGTTGGCCGACCTCACCACCGAGGAAGCCACCAAGGGCGACCGGGTCGCCGCGGCCCGACTGCTGACCGAGCTGTCCGACCACCGCGTCACCCGCACCTCCAGCCGCCTCGCCGCACGCGTGCGGTCGCTGGCCGACCGACTGGAACCGACCGCCGACCCCGAGGTGTCCATTCTTGACAGGGAGTGGGCCGTCCTTTCGCCCGCCGAGCGGCAGACCGCCGAACTGGCCTGCGGCGGCCTGGGCAACCGCCAGATCGCCGAACAGCTCTCGGTGAGCCGGCGCACCGTCGAGCTACGGCTGAGCAGCACCTACAAGAAGCTCCGCGTCGCCTCGCGCGAGGAACTCCGGTCGCGGTACCGGCTGATGGAAGGGACATGACCGATGTTGTACGAGCGGGAATCCGAACTGGCCCGGATCGACGCCGCGGTGCGTCAGGCGCGGGAGGGCCGGTCCTCGGTCCTCCTGCTGACCGGCCCGTTGGGCATCGGCCGGTCCACGCTCCTCCAGGAGGCCGGCGCCGCACCGCCGGGCGACTTACGGGTGTTACGCGCCAATGCCGCCCCCATGGAGCAGGACTTCGCCTACGGCATCGTCCATCAACTTCTCGGGCCCCTCCTGTCCGACGGACTGCCCGCCCTCGGCGACCACGAGGCGCCCGACTCCGAAGCCGTGCTGCACGGCCTGAGATCGCTCCTGGCCGACGCCAGCGCCACCGTCCCGGTGCTCCTCCTCGTCGACGACCTCCAGTGGGTCGACCTGCCCTCCCTGCGCTGGCTCGCCTACCTGGTGCGGCGCGCACACGGCATGCGGGTGGCCCTGGTCTGCACCCTGCGGGACGGCGACCCCCGGGCCGAGCACCCGCTCGTCGGTGACCTCGCCGACGCCGCCGACCTCCTCCAGCTCGCCCCGCTCTCGCTCGACGGCACCCGGGCCCTGATCCACCACCACCTGGGCGAAGTCGCCGCGGCGTGTTACGCCCAGGCGTGCCACGACACCTGCGGCGGCAACCCCCTCTTCCTCCAGTCCGTCCTGCGCGACCAGGCCGTCGAGGGCCACCGTCCCACCCCCGAGCAGGTCGACCGGGTCCGCACCGTGCGCCCCACCCAGCTCCGCGACCGGCTGGCCGGGTGCCTGCACGCCCAGCCCGGCCCGGTCCGCGACCTGGCCGCGGCCATCGCGGCGTTCGGCGATCACGGCGAGCCCGACCTCATCCAGCACCACGCGCGGCTGGACACCATCAGCTACCAGCGGGCCCTGCGCGCCCTGCGCCGCCTCGGCCTGCTCGCCCGCCAGGACACGCCGCGCTTCCTCCACCGCGTCGTGCGCGACGCCGTCGAATCCGGTCTCACCATCGCCGCGTGCGAGGAGGCCCGGGTCGCCGCGGCCGAGATCCTCCACCACGCCGGCCGTCCGGCCGAGAACATAGCGGACCTCCTGGTGGGCGTCACCGCCACCCACCGGCCCTGGGCCATGGGGGTCCTGCGGGCGGCCGCGGACGCCGCCCTGCGCCGGGGCGGGGCGGACACCGCCGCCCGCTACCTGCGGCGCGCGCTGCTGGAGAGCAGCGCCGGCGACGGCGAACGCGCCCACCTGCTGATCGAGCTGGCCAAGGCCGAACGCGGCACCGACCCCGCCGCCTGCGAACGCCACGTCAGCCAGGCCGTCCGGCTGCTGTCGTCGGCCACCGACCGGGCGGCCGCCACGCTGCTCATCCCGCCCAGTCTCCTCGGCGAGGCCACCCCCGCGTCGGTCGACCTCCTGCGCAACGTCTCCGAGGACTTCGAGCCCGCCGGGCCCCACCAAGGGGCCGCCTGCGAGATCGCGCTGCGCCTGGAAGCGCGCCTGTGGCACGCCGGGCAGGAGAACCCGGCGGAGCTGGCCGGGGCGGTGGACCGCCTGCGCGCGCTCGGCACCGCGCCCCCCTTGGAGACCAGCGGCGCCCGCGAACTGGCGGCCGTCCTGATCAACGCGGCGGTCCTGTCCGGCGCCCTGCCGGCACCCGACATCGCCGCCCTGGCCGGCCGGATCCTGGAACGCGAGCCGGTGGCCTCGGCGTACCCCCGCACCACACTCCCGTTGGTCGCGTTGGCCCTGTATGCCTCCGACGCGGTGGACGGCATCAACACCCGGCTGTCCGGCGAGCAGCACGCCGACCGGCCGAACGCGGGCGTGCACGCCGAGAACGCCCTGATCCAGCTCGCCTGCGGACGCCTCACCCAGGCCGGCGAACAGGCCGGCCGGGCCGCCCGACTGGCCGACGCCGACTGGCGCGAGCCGGCCGGGGTCATCCGGGCCGCGGTGGCCATGGAGACCGGCAACACCTCGTTGATGGAGGGCCTCTTGGCGGACTCCGCGAAGCGCTGGCCGGCCAACCTCGCCATGACGGCCATGCGGCAACTCCTCGCGGCCTCCCTTGACGCCCGCGGTGGCCGCGACGCCGACGCGCTGGAGTCCCTCCTGGCCTGTGGGCGCCAACTGGAAGCGGCCGACTGGCGCAACTCCACCCTCTTCCCCTGGCGGCCCCGCGCCATCGTCCTCCACCAGCGCCTGGGCGAGGTCGGACCGGCCCTGGCCCTGGCGGAGGAGGAGCTTGCCTGGGCGCGGCAGTGGGCCGCCCCCGCCGCCCTCGGCCGGGCCCTGCGGCTGTGTGCCCTGCTGCCCGGCGGCGGGGGCGTCCCGGTGCTGCGCGAGTCCGCCGCCGTCCTGCGCACGTCGGCCAATCGGCTGGAACTCGCCCGTACGTTGCTCCAGTTGGGGCGGGCGGTGCGTGGCGGCAAGGAAGCGAAGGCGATGCTGCGCGAGGCCGTTGACCTCACCACCGCCTGTGGCGCACCCTGGCTGACCGAACGGGCCCATGCGGCCCTGGGCACCGCCGCCCCCAGTCAGGAGGCACCACTCACCGACGGTGAGCGCCAGGTTGTCGCGTTGGTGGGCCGGGGGCTGACCAACCAGGAAATCGCCGATGAACTGGGCGTGAGCACCCGGGCCGTGGAGAAGCGCCTGACGTCGTGCTACCGCAAGTTGGGCGTCGCGGGGCGCCGTGAGCTGTTGGGCGGCCGCAGCGCGTCCGAGATGTTCGCGGCACGGTGAGCGCGCCGTTGGCGGACGTCCCGCAGGGTACGGGCGTACCGGCGGTAAGGGGTGCGGAGTGTTCGGCCGCCGAAAGTTCGGGGGCGGACCGTACCGTGCGGAGCGTCGGACCACAGGATTAGGGATGAGGGCCGGATGGGCGTTGACGCTTGTCCGGACGGGTCCTTAGTGTCGATTGTGCAGGGGAGTTCGAAATTTCATCCCGGCGGATGTCGGGCCATCCGATCCCCTGCCTCGCCTCAATCTCTGGATTCTCCTTCTCACTCGTCTCTCTCGAAATTCTGATTTGCCAGCGGGGGTTGGAAAGGATGTCGGTCCCTTGAGGTTCTCTGCTCTGGTGGAATCTCTGCAGTTATCGGAAGATCCCAGTTCGGCCGGTTCGGTCGGCGCGGCGGTCCGGGGGGAGGAGCGGTCGAGCATATGCATTTCCGTGCTGGATCCCGCTCTGACGATCCGTCAGGCCAATCAGGACTTCTTCCGGCAATTCGCGAGCCCCGCCACGTCCCCAGCAGATGTCATCGCCCCGCTCCCCTCCGATTCCTCGACCACGGCTCCCGACGTGTTCGGACGCAATTTCCGCGACCTGGTCCACCCCAGCGTGCGGCAGCCGCTGATGCGACAGTTCGAGCGGCTCCTGGAAGGCCGCCGGGACCGGTTCGCCACGCCCGTGGTGGCGCTGCGGCCGACCGGTGACGTGTTCAACGGCAGTCTCACCGCCGCCGCCGTGCGCGGATACGGACCCGACCCCTCCGCGGTGCTCGTCGTGATGCGGTCCGGTCGGGATTCGGCCGACGACGCGATGGTGACACCGAAACGGAAACTGCTCAGCGAGATCGACGCGCGAATTCTGGAGGGAATCGCGGCCGGTCTGTCCACGATTCCGCTGGCCTCCCGGCTGTATCTCAGCCAGCACGGCGTGGAGTACCACGTCACCGGACTGCTGCGGAAACTGAAGGCCCCCAACCGCGCGGCCCTGGTCTCCCGCGCCTATGCGATGGGCGTGCTCACGGTGGGTACCTGGCCGCCCCGCGTCGTGGACGACTTCATCAAGTAACACCGCCCCGCATTCTGTTGGTTCGCCGTGCGGGCGCGGGCCGAGGGCTGCCTTTGGCACCCGGCCCGTTCGGAAGGCGAACCGCGAACACACCTGGTGCCGGGAGCGCCGCCGCGCATGCGCGGCGCCCCGGCCCGTCCGCGCGCGGTCGACCCCGGGCTCCGCCGACTCTACGGAATTCCCTGACCACCCCCGTAGAGACTGGGCACGTGGCGTGCGGGAAGTCGAGCTGCCTCGTGCAGGGCACGCAGATAACTCCGTCGTTGTGGCACAGCCGTCCCCAGTACTAGCTGCCCACAGCGAAATCCTCTGCTGTCCGACGGTCTTGAGATGGGTTGGAACGTGGCGAACATGGATCAGGAACAGAAGCTCCGCGACTACCTCAAGCGGGCCAGCGCCGATCTGCGGCGCTCCCGGCAGCGGGTGGGTGAGTTGGAGGCGGCGGCCCGCGAGCCGATCGCGATCGTGGGCATGAGCTGCCGCTTCCCGGGAGGCGTGGGCAGTCCCGAGGAGCTCTGGTCCCTGCTGGCCGATGACGGGGACGCCATCACCGCTTCCCCCGACGACCGCGGCTGGGAGATGCTGGCCGAGGACGCCGGCCAGTTCTCCGGCGGATTCCTGCACGACGCGGCCGAGTTCGACGCCTCCTTCTTCGGGATATCGCCCCGTGAGGCCCTCGCCATGGACCCGCAGCAGCGACTGCTGCTGGAGTCCTCCTGGGAAGCCTTCGAACGGGCCGGTATCGACCCGGCCACGGTCCGCGGTGGCCGGACGGGCATGTTCGTGGGCGCGATGCCCCAGGAGTACCGGGTGGGCCCGGACGACGACGTCCAGGGCTTCGCCCTGACGGGCACGGCCACCAGCGTCCTCTCGGGCCGGCTCGCCTACTTCTTCGGGACCGTGGGGCCGGCGGTCACCGTCGACACCGCCTGCTCGTCCTCCCTCGTCGCCCTGCACCTGGCCGCCCACGCCCTGCGCCAGGGCGAATGCTCCCTGGCGCTGGCCGCCGGCGTCACCGTGATGTCCAGCCCCACCACGTTCGTGGAGTTCAGCCGGCAGGGCGGGCTCGCCGCCGACGGGCGCTGCCGCTCCTTCGCCGACTCCGCGGGCGGCACCGGCTGGGGCGAGGGCGTCGGCGTCCTGGTCCTGGAGCGCCTCTCGACGGCCCGCCGCAACGGGCACGAGGTGCTGGCCGTCATCCGCGGCTCCGCCGTCAACCAGGACGGCGCCTCCAACGGGCTGACCGCGCCCAACGGCCCCTCGCAGCAACGGGTCATCGAGCAGGCGCTGGTCAGCGCGCGGCTCTCGGCCGCCGAGGTCGACGTCGTCGAGGCGCACGGCACCGGCACCACCCTCGGCGACCCCGTCGAGGCCCAGGCACTGCTGGCGACCTACGGCCAGGGCCGGGACGCCGCACACCCCCTGCTGCTGGGCTCCGTCAAGTCCAACCTCGGGCACACCCAGGCGGCGGCCGGCATGGCCGGCGTCATCAAGATGGTGCTGTCCCTGCGGCACGGCCTGCTCCCGCGCACCCTCCACGTGGACGCGCCGACCTCGCACGTCGACTGGTCCCAAGGGTCCGTGCGCCTGCTCACCGAGCAGGTCGCCTGGCCGCAGGGCGAACAGCCGCGCCGGGCCGGCATCTCCTCGTTCGGGCTCAGCGGCACCAACGCGCACACCATCCTGGAAGAGGCCCCGGCCGTCCCGGCCCCCGAGGCGGGCCCGGAGGACGCGGCCGAACCCATGGCGCCCGGCGTGGTCCCGTGGCTCGTCTCCGGCCGCACCCGGGAGGCCCTGCGCGCCCAGGCGACGCGGCTGCTCGCCCACCTCACCGCGCACCCCGACATCGCGCCCGTGGACGTGGCCCACTCCCTGGCCACGGCCCGTTCCGGCCTCGAACACCGCGCCGCGTTCACCGCCGCCGACCTGGACCGGGCCCGCGCCGTCCTCACCGCGCTCGCCGACGGCACACCGGCCCCGGGCCTGGTGCAGGACACCGCCCGCACCCGGGCCAAGCTCGCCTTCCTCTTCGCCGGCCAGGGCTCCCAGCGGCCCGGCATGGGCCGCGAACTCGCCGCCCGCTTCCCCGTCTTCGCCGCCGCCCTCGACGAGGTCCTCGGCCACCTCGACCAGGGACTCGAACGGCCCCTGAAGGACGTGCTGTTCGCCGCCGAGGGCACGCCCGACGCCGCCCTGCTCGACCGGACCGGCTACGCCCAGCCCGCGCTCTTCGCGCTGGAGGTGGCGCTGTACCGGCTCGCCGAGTCCTTCGGCCTCACGCCGGACTTCCTCGCCGGCCACTCCATCGGAGAGATCGCCGCGGCGCACGTCGCCGGCGTCTTCACGCTGGCCGACGCCGCGGACCTGGTGCTCGCCCGCGGCCGCCTGATGCAGGCGCTGCCCGAAGGTGGCGCCATGGTCTCCCTGGAAGCCACCGAGGACGAGGTCCTGCCCCAACTCGCGGACCGGGCGGACCGCGTCTCGATCGCCGCGGTCAACGGACCCACCGCCGTGGTCGTCGCCGGCCACGTCGAGGACGTCGACGCCGTCGCCGCGCACTTCGACGCGCTGGGCCGCAAGACCAAGCGGCTGCGGGTCTCGCACGCCTTCCACTCTCCGCTCATGGAACCCATGCTGGCGGAGTTCCGCACCGTCGTCGCCCGCCTCACCCCGCAGGCACCCGTCATCCCGGTCGTCTCCGGCCTCACCGGCACCCTCGCCACGGTCGAGCAGCTGACCTCCCCCGACTACTGGGTGGACCACGCCCGGCACGCCGTGCGGTTCGCCGACACCCTCGACTGGCTCCACGGCCACGGCGCCGCCACCTTCCTCGAACTGGGCCCCGACGGTGTCCTGTCCGCCATGGCCCAGACCTGCCTGGCCGCCGCCGACACCGCCGACGACGCCCCCGCATCCGCCGACGCCGCCGACCGCGTGCCCGCCACCCTCGCGGTGCTGCGCCCGGGCCGCCCCGAGGCCGAGACCCTCACCGCCGCACTGGCGGGCCTGCACACCCGCGGCGTCACCGTCCAGTGGGAGCCCTACTTCCAGGGCACCGGCGCCCGCCGCACCGAGCTGCCCACCTACGCCTTCCAGCGCCGCCGCTACTGGCCCAAGAGCCTGCCCGCCGGCGGCGACGTGCGCGCGGCCGGCCTGGGCGCCGCGCACCACCCGCTGCTGACCGCGGCCGTGTCCGTCGCCAACTCCGACGGCCTGCTGCTGACCGGACGCCTGTCCCGGCGCACCCACCCCTGGCTCGCCGACCACGCCGTGCGCGGCACGGTCCTGCTGCCGGGCACCGCCTTCCTGGAACTGGCCGTGCGCGCCGGGGACGAGGCCGGCTGCGGCCGGGTGGAGGAACTCACCCTGGCCGCCCCGCTGCCGCTGCCCGAGGAGGGCGGCGTCCAGGTGCAGGTGTGGGTGGGCGGGCCCGACGCGACGGGCCGCCGCGCGGTCAGCGTCCACTCCCGTCCCGACGGGCCGGAGGAGCTCCCCTGGACCGAGCACGCCTCCGGCACCCTCGTCGCCGGCGAGCACCACGCCGGCTTCGACGCCACCGTCTGGCCCCCCGCCGACGCCCGGCCGCTCGACCTCGACGGCTTCTACGACCGGCTCGCCGACACCGGCTTCGGGTACGGCCCCCTCTTCCAGGGCCTGCACGCCGCCTGGCGCAGCGGCGACGACGTCTACGCCGAGGTGACCCTGCCCGACGCGGACGGATCCGCCGCCGAGTCCGCCGCGTCGTTCGGGATCCACCCCGCCCTGCTGGACGCCGCGCTGCACGCCGCGGCCTTCGCCGACCTGGGCGAGGGGGCCCGCGGCGGCCTGCCCTTCTCCTGGCAGGACGTGACCCTGCACGCCAGTGGGGCGACGACGGTCCGGGTGAAGCTGAGCCCGGTCGGCGACGACGCGATGGCGCTCGCCGTCGCCGACACCACCGGTGCCGCCGTCGCCTCCGTCGGTTCGCTCGTGCTGCGCTCCATGCCCGACGAACGGTTCGGCACCACCGACTCCCTGGTCCGGGACGCCCTGTTCGAGCTGCGCTGGACCGCACCGCGCCAGCCCGCCCAGGAGGCGCCCACCGCCCTCGCCGTCCTCGGCCCGGACCTCTTCGGCCTGGAGCAGGCCCTCGCGTCGCCGGACCTGATGGTCACGGCGCTGCCCGGCGTGGACGCCGAACGCGCCCCGGAAGTGGTGCTCGCCCCCGTCGCCGGTGCGGCCGGCGACGGCGACGAGGTCGTCAGCTCGGTGCACGCCCGCACCGCCCACGTCCTGGAGTGCCTGCGCAACTGGCTGGCCGGCGAGCAGTACGCCGCCTCCCGACTGGTCTTCGTCACCCGCGGCGCCGTCGCCACTGACGACGGGCAGGCGCCGGACCCGGTGGCCGCCGCCGTCTGGGGCCTGGTGCGCGTCGCGCAGAACGAACACCCCGGCCGCTTCGCCCTGGTGGACCTCGACCCGGCACTCGACGAACCCGCCGCCGAGCCGCTGCTGCGGGCCCTGGCCCTCGACGAGCCGCAGACCGCCGTCCGCGGCACCGACGTGCTCACCGCGCGCCTCGCCCGCGCCCAGGCGCCGCAGGCCGCCGCGGAGTGGGACCCCGAGGGCACCGTCGTCCTCACCGGGGCCACCGGCGGCCTGGGCCGCGTGATGGCCCGGCACCTGGTCGCCGAGCGCGGCGTGCGGCACCTGCTGCTCGTCGGCCGCCGCGGCCCGGACGCCGAGGGCGCCCGGGAACTCGTGGCCGAACTGGCCGAACACGGCGCCCAGGTGGCCATCGCCGCCTGCGACCTGGCCGACCGCGCCGCCGTGGACCTGCTGCTGGCCGGGGTGCCCGCCGCGCACCCGGTCACCGCCGTCGTGCACAGCGCCGGCACCCTCGACGACGGCGTCATCGAGTCCCTCACCCCCGAGCAGCTCAGCACCGTCCTGCGCCCCAAGGCCGACGCCGTCTGGCACCTCCACGAGGCCACCCGGGACCTGGACCTGGCCGCCTTCGTCGTCTTCTCCTCCCTCTCCGGCACCGTGGGCACGGCGGGCCAGGGCAACTACGCCGCCGCCAACGCCTTCCTCGACGCGCTCGTCCAGCTGCGCCGCGCCCAGGGCCTGCCCGGACTCTCCCTGGCCTGGGGCCCGTGGGAGCCCACCGCCGGGATGACCGGCGGCCTGACGGACGAGGACCTCGCGCGGATGGCCCGCCTGGGCACCCCCGCACTCACCGTGGAACAGGGCACCGCCCTCTTCGACGCCGCCACCGCAACGGACGCCGCCGTCCTGCTGCCGACCCGGCTCGACCTGTCCGTGCTGCGCCTCCAGAGCGAGGTGCCGGCACTGTGGCGCGGCCTGGTCCGCGGCCCGGCCCGCCGCTCGGTGGTCTCCGGTTCGGAGGCGGCCGTCACCCTCGTGCAGCGGCTCTCCCGGCTCGCGGAGACCGACCGCCACGAGGTCGTGCGCGACCTCGTGGCCGGCCAAGTGGCCGGCGTGCTCGGCCACGCCAGCACCGCCGACATCGACGCCCGCCGGCCCCTGCGCGAGCTGGGCTTCGACTCGCTGACCGCCGTCGAACTGCGCAACCGGCTCAACGCGGCCACCGGGCTGCGCACCGCCGCGACCGTCATCTTCGACTACCCGACCGTCGACGCCCTCGCCACGCACGTGCTGGCCGAACTCATGGGCTCCGAGGCCGCCACCGCGGCCCGTGCTCCCCGCGCCGCCGCCGACGACGACCCCATCGTCATCGTGGGCATGAGCTGCCGCTACCCGGGCGGCGTCGCCTCGCCCGAGGACCTGTGGCGGCTGGTGTCCGAGGGCACCGACGCCATCTCCGGCCTGCCCACCGACCGCGGCTGGGACCTCGACGCGCTCTACGACCCGGACCCGGAGCGGACCGGCACCTCCTACTCGCGCTTCGGCGGATTCCTGCACGGCGCCGCCGACTTCGACCCCGCCTTCTTCGGCATGAGCCCCCGCGAGGCCCTGGCCACCGACTCCCAGCAGCGGCTGCTGCTGGAGGCGTCCTGGGAGGCCGTCGAGCGCGCGGGCATCGACCCGACGTCCCTGCGCGGCAGCCGCACCGGCGTGTTCGCGGGCGTGATGTACAACGACTACGCCACCGTCCTCGCCGGCGGGCAGTTCGAGGGCCACCAGGGCAGCGGCACCGCCCCGAGCGTCGTCTCCGGCCGGGTCTCCTACACCCTCGGGCTGGAAGGCCCCGCCGTCTCCGTCGACACCGCCTGCTCGTCGTCGCTGGTCGCCATGCACTGGGCGATGCAGGCGCTGCGCGCGGGGGAGTGCACGCTCGCCCTGGCCGGCGGCGTCACCGTGATGTCGACGCCGGGTGCGCTCATCGAGTTCTCCCGGCAGCGCGGCCTGTCCCCGGACGGCCGCTGCAAGGCGTTCTCCGACGGCGCCGACGGCGTCGGCTGGTCCGAGGGCGTCGGCGTGCTCGTCCTGGAACGCCTCTCCGACGCCCGCCGCAACGGGCACCAGGTGCTGGCGGTGGTCCGCGGCTCCGCCGTCAACCAGGACGGCGCCTCCAACGGCCTCACCGCCCCCAACGGCCCGTCCCAGCAGCGGGTGATCCGGCAGGCGCTGGCCGCCGCCGGCCTGAGCACCACGGACATCGACGCGGTCGAGGGCCACGGCACCGGCACCACCCTCGGCGACCCCATCGAGGCCCAGGCCCTCCTCGCCACCTACGGCCAGGACCGGGACGCCGAACAGCCGCTGCTGCTGGGCTCGGTGAAGTCCAACATCGGCCACACCCAGGCCGCGGCCGGCGTCGCCGGCGTCATCAAGATGGTCCTGGCCCTGCGCCACGGCGTGCTGCCCCGCACCCTCCACGCCGACCAGCCGTCCTCCCACGTGGAGTGGGACGCCGGCGCGGTGCGCCTGCTCACCGAGGAGACGCCCTGGCCGCAGGCCGACCGGCCGCGGCGCGCCGCCATCTCCTCCTTCGGCTTCAGCGGCACCAACGCCCACCTCATCGTCGAGGAGCCGGCGGCCGTCCCCGAGCGGCGCGAGGAGCCCGCGCGCACCCCGGCCGTGGTGCCCTGGACGCTGTCCGGCACGAGCCGGGCCGCGCTCCGGGACCAGGCCGCCCGCCTGCGGTCCTTCCTCGACGAGCGGCCCGCCCTCGACCCGGTCGACGTCGCGCTGTCCCTCGCCACCACCCGCTCGGCCTTCGACCAGCGCGCCGTCGTCGTCGGCGACCGGGACGACCTGCTGCGCGCACTGGCCGACCTGGCCGCCGACCGGCCCACCTCCGCCGTCACCGAGGGCGAGGTCGGCGGCGCGGGCAAGCTCGCCGTGGTGTTCTCCGGGCAGGGCAGCCAGCGGCCCGGAGCCGGCCGTGAACTCGCCGCCCGCTTCCCCGCGTTCGCCGCGGCCCTCGACGAGGTGACCGCCGCCCTCGACCCGTACCTGGAGCGTCCCCTCAAGGACGTGCTGTTCGCCCCCGAGGGCAGCCCCGAGGCCGCGCTGCTGGACCGCACCGAGTGGACCCAGCCCGCGCTGTTCGCCCTCGGGGTCGCGCTGCACCGCCTGCTGGGCACCTGGGGCGTCCGCCCCGACGTGCTGCTGGGCCACTCCATCGGCGAGATCACCGCCGCGCACGTCGCGGGGGTCCTCTCCCTGCCCGACGCGGCCCGGTTGGTGGCCGCCCGGGGCCGGCTGATGCAGGCGCTGCCCGCCGGCGGCGCGATGTTCTCCCTCCAGGCCACCGAGGAGGAGACCGCGCCGCTGCTCGCCGGGCGCGAGCACGAGGTCTCCCTCGCCGCCGTCAACGGCCCCCACAGCGTCGTGGTCGCCGGCGACCTGGCCGCCACCGAGGAGATCGCCGCCCACTTCGCCGCCCAGGGCCGCAAGACCAAGCGCCTGGCGGTCAGCCACGCCTTCCACTCGCCGCTCATGGACCCCGCGCTCGACGGACTGCGCGAGGTCGCCGCCGAACTCACCTACCACGCGCCGGACGTGACCGTCATCTCCGGCCTGACCGGGCGCCCCGCCACCGACGACGAGCTGCGCTCCGCCGACTACTGGGTCGCGCACGCCCGCCGCGCGGTCCGCTTCGCCGACACCCTGCACGCCGCGCACGACTGCGGCGCCGGCACGTTCCTCGAAGTCGGCCCCGACAGTGTGCTGTCGGCCCCCGCCCAGGAGGCCCTCGGCGACGCGGCGGACGTGCACGTCGTCCCGCTGCTGCGGTTCGGCCGCGACGAGGAGCGCTGTGCGGCCACCGCACTGGCCCGCCTGCACGTGCGCGGCACCGCCGTCGACTGGCCCGGCTACCTCGCCGGCACCGGCGCCCGCACCGTCGAGCTGCCCACCTACGCCTTCCAACACGAGCGCTACTGGCCCGAACCGGCCCCGGCCCGCTCCGTCCAGGCCGCCGTCGACCCGGCGGACGCCGCACTGTGGGGCGCCGTCGAACGCGGCGACGCGACCGAACTGGCCACCCTCCTCGGGCTGCGCGACGAACAGCACGCCTCCCTCTACGCGTTGCTGCCCGCACTGTCCTCCTGGCGCCAACTGCGGCAGGAGAAGGCGCTGCTGGACTCCACCCGCTACCAGGTCGCCTGGCGTCCCGTGACGGCCGCCGCCGCGCCCGTACTCGACGGCACCTGGCTGCTCGTCACCGCCGACGGCGTCGACGGCGACGAGATCCTGGACGCACTGCGCGGCCACGGCGCCCAGTTCGAGACCCTCACCCTGGACGACGCCTGCCGCGACCGCGCCGAACTCGCCGCCCGGCTCGACGCCGTACGGGCCCGTGAGGACCGCGCCTTCGCCGGCATCCTGTCCCTGCTGCCGCTCGCCGACCGCCCCGGCACCGAGGTCAGCGCCGACCTGCCCACCGGGCTCGCGCTGAGCCTCGTCCTGGCCCAGGCACTGGTCGACGTCGACCTCGCCGCCCCCCTGTGGACCCTGACCCGCGGCGCGGTCGCCACCGACCCGGCCGACCCGCTCGACAACCCCCTCCAGGCTGCGGTCTGGGGACTGGGGCGGGTCGCCGCCCTGGAACACCCGCAGCTGTGGCGCGGCCTGATCGACCTGCCGGCCACGCTCGACGCCCCCGCCACCCAGCACCTGGTCAGCGCGTTGGCCACCCGCGGCGGCGAGGACCAGCTCGCCATCCGGGCCACCGGTGCGCTCGGCCGTCGCCTGGTGCGCCACCCGCAGGCCGAACTGCCGCCCGCCGACGCCTTCACCGCGCCGCGCGGCACGGTGCTCGTCACCGGCGGCACCGGTGCGCTCGGCGCCGAGGTGGCCCGCTGGCTCGCCCGCAGCGGCGCCGACCACCTCCTCCTCACCAGCCGCCGCGGCCCCGACGCCCCCGGCGCGGCCGAACTCGCGGCCGAAATAGAGGACTTGGGGGCCCGGGTCACCATCGCGGCCTGCGACACCGCCGACCGCGACGCACTGGCCGCCCTGCTGGCCGCCGTCCCCACGGAGCACCCGCTGTCCGGCGTCGTGCACGCCGCCGGCGTCGGCCAGAACGCCGCCCTCACCGACACCCCGCTGGCCGACGCCGCGGACGCGATGGCCGCCAAGATGCTCGGCGCCGCCCACCTCGACAGCCTCCTGGACGGTCACGACCTGGACCTCTTCGTCCTGGTCTCCTCGATCGCCGGAGTGTGGGGCAGCGCCGGACAGAGCTCCTACGCCGCCGCCAACGCCTACCTCGACGCCCTGGCCGAGCACCGCACGGCCCGCGGCCTGCCCGCCACCTCCGTGGCCTGGGGCCCCTGGGCCGAGGCCGGGATGGCCACCCACGAGGCCGTCACCGACGAACTGCACAAGCGCGGACTGCGCTTCCTCGCGCCCGCGAACGCCCTCACCGAACTGCGCCGCGCCGTCCTCCACGAGGACGTCACGGTCACCGTCGCCGACATCGACTGGGAGCGCTACCACCCGGTCTTCACCGCCGCCCGCGCGAGCGCCCTCTTCGACGAGATCGCCGAGGTCCAGGCCCTCGACCGCACCGAGGACGGCAACGCCGCGCCGGAATTCGCCGCACGCCTGCGGGGTCTCGACGAGGACGAGCAGACGCGGCTGCTGATCGACCTGGTGCGCGCCGAGGCGGCCGTGGCCCTCGGCCACGACTCCGCGGACGCCATCGCGGAGCGGCGGGCCTTCCGCGACGCCGGCTTCGACTCGCTGACCGCCGTGGAACTGCGCAAGCGACTGGCCGCCCTCACCGGCCTGGCCCTGCCCGCCACCCTGGTCTTCGACTACCCGACCCCCGCCGCCCTCGTCCGCCACCTGCGCGAGGAACTGCTGGGCACCGCCGGCGACCCGGCCGCTCCGACGGCCGTGGCCGCGACGTCCGCGGGCCGCTTCGACGAGCCCATCGCCATCGTCGGCATGAGCTGCCGCTTCCCGGGCGGCGTCCGTTCCCCGCGGCACCTGTGGGACCTGGTCAGCGACGGCGTCGACGCCATCACCGACTTCCCCGTCAACCGCGGTTGGGACACCGGCCTCTACCACCCCGACCCGGACAACCCGGGCACGACCTACTCCGCCCAGGGCGGCTTCCTCCACGACGCGGGCGAGTTCGACGCCTCCTTCTTCGGCATCTCGCCGCGCGAAGCACTGTCGATGGACCCCCAGCAGCGGCTGCTGCTGGAGACCACCTGGGAGGCGTTCGAGCACGCCGGCATCGACCCCACCACCGTCCACGGCAGCGCCACCGGCACCTTCATCGGCTCCACCTACCAGGAGTACGGACTCGGCATCGAGGACGGCTCCGCCGGCCACCTGGTGACCGGCACCAGCCCGAGCGTGCTCTCCGGCCGCCTGGCCTACCTCTTCGGCCTCGAAGGACCGGCGGTCACCGTCGACACCGCCTGCTCCTCCTCCCTGGTCGCCCTGCACCTGGCCTGCCAGTCCCTGCGCAACGGCGAGAGCTCCCTGGCCCTGGCCGGCGGCGCGACCGTCATGACCAACCCCAACCCGTTCGTCGCCTTCAGCCGGCAGCGGGCCCTGGCCGGCGACGGCCGCTGCAAGGCGTTCTCCGACGGTGCCGACGGCATGACCCTCGCCGAAGGCGTCGGCGTCCTCGTCCTGGAACGCCTCTCCGACGCCCAGCGCAACGGCCACGAGATCCTCGCCGTCGTCCGCGGATCGGCCATCAACCAGGACGGCGCCTCCAACGGCCTCTCCGCCCCCAACGGCCCCTCCCAGCAGCGCGTCATCCGCCAGGCCCTGGCCAACGCGGGACTGGCCGCGAAGGACATCGACGCCGTCGAGGCGCACGGCACCGGCACCGCCCTCGGCGACCCCATCGAGGCGCAGGCCCTGTTCGCCACCTACGGCCAGGGCCGCGACCCCGAACACCCGCTGCTGCTGGGCTCGGTGAAGTCCAACATCGGCCACACCCAGTCGGCGGCCGGCGTCGCCGGCGTCATCAAGATGGTCCTGGCCCTGCGCCGGGGCGCGCTGCCGCGCACCCTGCACGCCGACACCCCCTCCAGCCACATCGACTGGACCCCGGGCACCGTCGCGCTGCTGCACGAGCCCCACGACTGGCCCGAGGGCGAACGCCCGCGCCGCTGCGCCGTCTCCTCCTTCGGCATCAGCGGCACCAACGCCCACACCATCCTCGAAGAGGCCCCCCGCCCTCAGGACGCGGCCCCGGCGCCGTCGGTGCCCCCGGCCGGCGACGCCGTCCCCTGGACGCTGTCCGCCCGCACCCCGGGCGCGCTGCGCGCCCAGGCGACCCACCTCGCCGCCCACCTCGACGCCGAACCGGCGCCCGACGCCCTCGACGTCGGCCACTCCCTGGTGAGCGCGCGCACCCTCTTCGACCACCGCGCGGTCGTCGTCGGCACCGACGACCGGACCCGGCGCGCGGCCCTCGACGCCCTCGCCACCGGCGGCTCCGCGCCCGGTGTCGTCCAGGGCACGGCCGACACCGAAGGCAAGACCGTCTTCGTCTTCCCCGGCCAGGGCTCCCAGTGGGTCGGCATGGGAGCGCGGCTGCTCGACGAGTCCCCGGTCTTCGCCGAGCGCCTGACCGAATGCGCCACCGCCCTCTCGGAGTTCGTCGACTGGTCCCTGCTCGACGTGCTGCGCCAGGTCGACGGCGCACCGACGCTGGACCGCGTCGACGTCGTCCAGCCGGCCTCCTTCGCCGTGATGGTGTCGCTGGCCGCACTGTGGCGCTCCTACGGCATCGAGCCGGACGCCGTGGTCGGCCACTCGCAGGGCGAGATCGCCGCGGCGGCCGTCGCCGGGGCGCTCTCCCTGGAGGACGCGGCCCGCGTCGTCGCCCTGCGCAGCCAGGCCATCGCCCGCGGACTGGCCGGCACCGGCGGCATGCTGTCCGTCCCGCTGCCCGCCACCGACGTCGAAGCGCGCCTCGCCGCCTACGAGGACCTCTCGATCGCCGCGGTCAACGGCCCCCGCTCCACCGTCGTCTCGGGGGCCACCGCCCCGCTGGACGCCCTCCAGGCCGCACTGGTCGCCGAGGACGTCCGCGCCAAGCGCATCGCCGTGGACTACGCCTCGCACTCCGCGCAGGTCGAGCGGGTGCGGGAGGAACTGCACAGCGTCCTGGCGCCGGTCCGCCCGCGCCCGGCCGAGGTGCCGTTCTTCTCCACCGTCACCGGTGACTGGCTGGACACCACCACCATGGACGCCGACTACTGGTACACCAACCTGCGCCAGACCGTCCGCTTCCAGTCCGCCGTCCGCGACCTCCTCGGCCAGGGCCACGGCTTCTTCATCGAGGTCAGCTCGCACCCGGTGCTCGTCATGGGCGTCCAGGCGATCGCCGAGGAGAGCGGCGGCACGACCGCGGTCCTCGGCACCCTGCGGCGCGACACCGGCGGCACCGACCGCTTCCTGACGTCCCTGGCCGAAGCCTTCGTCCGGGGCGCGGACGCCGACTGGTCCGCGGTCTTCGCCGACACCGGCGCCCGCCGGGTACCGCTGCCCACCTACGCCTTCCAGCGCGAGCAGATGTGGGCCATCCCCGACCGGACCCAGAACCAGGCCGAAGCGGACCCCGCCGACGCGGAGTTCTGGACCGCGGTGGAGGAGGCGGACGTCGACTCCCTCGCCTCCCGCCTGCATCTGGACCGCGCCGCCCTGGAACCCGTCCTGCCGGCCCTGTCCGACTGGCGCCGACGCCGGCGCGACCTGGCGGCCGTCGACTCCTGGCGCTACCGCGCCACGTGGCAGCCGCTGACCGCCCTCCCCACGGCCGCCCTGACCGGCACCTGGCTCGTCGTCACCACCGACGACACCGACGACACCGACGGCGACGACATCACCGCCGTCCTCACCGCGCACGGCGCCGAGGCCCGCACCCTCGTCCTGGACGACGCCTGCCTGGACCGCGCGACGCTGACCGCGCGCCTGGCCGACCTCGACGGCGCCGCGGACCTCACCGGCGTGGTGTCCCTGCTGGCCGCCGCAGAGGGCCCGAGCCCACACCACCCGGCGCTCAGCCGCGCGACGGCCCTGTCCGTCACGCTCGTCCAGGCGCTCGGCGACGCCGGCCTCGACGCGCCGCTGTGGTGCCTGACCCGGGGCGCGGTCTCCACCGGCCGCGCGGACCGGCTCACCCGGCCCGACCAGGCCCAGATCCACGGCCTCGGCTGGACCGCAGCCCTGGAACACCCGCAGCGCTGGGGCGGTCTGGTCGACCTGCCCGACGCACTGGACCGGCGGGCCGCCGAGCGCCTGGCCGCCGTCCTTTCCGGCCGCACCGGCGAGGACCAACTCGCCGTCCGCGCCTCGGGCGTCCTGGCCCGCCGCGTCGTGCGCGCCACCCCCGCCGACCCGGCGCCGGACCGGCCCTGGACGCCGCGGGGCACCACCCTGGTCACCGGCGGCACCGGCACCCTCGCCCCGCACCTGGCCCGCTGGCTCGCCCGGCAGGGCGCCGAGCACGTCGTGCTCACCAGCCGCCGCGGCCCGGCGGCCCCCGGCTCCGACGACATCGTCCGGGAGCTGGCCGAGTTGGGCTGCGAGGCCAGCGTCGTCGCCTGCGACCTGACCGACCGCGACGCGGTCGCCGGGATGCTTCACGCGCTCGCCGCCGACGGCCGCACCGTGCGCACCGTCGTGCACACCGCCGTCACCATCGAACTGGCGACGTTGGAGGAGACGACCCTCGACGACTTCGCGAAGGTCATGGACGCCAAGGTCAACGGCGCCCGGCACCTGGACGAGCTCGTCGGCGACGACCTGGACGCCTTCGTCCTGTACTCGTCCACCGCCGGCATGTGGGGCAGCGGCGCCCACGCCGCCTACGTGGCCGGCAACGCCCACCTCAACGCCCTGGCCGAGCACCGGCGCGCCCGCGGCGCCCGGGCCACCGCCGTCTCCTGGGGCATCTGGTCCGACGACCTCAAGCTCGGCCGGGTCGACCCCGGTCAGATCCGCCGCAGCGGACTGGTCTTCATGGACCCCGAACTGGCCCTCACCGGCCTGCGCCAGGCCCTCGACGGCGACGAGACGCACCTGGCCGTCGCCGACGTGGACTGGGAGCGCTACTACCCCGTCTTCACCTCCGCGCGCCCCACCCGGCTCTTCGACGACCTGCCCGAGATCCAGCGGCTCGCCGAACAGACCGGCGGGCCCGCGGAATCCGGCAGCGAGTTCGCCGACCGGCTGCGCGGGCTGGCCCCCGTCGAGCAGGAACGGCTCCTGCTGGACCTGGTCCGCGGCGAGGCCGCCACCGCACTGGGCCACGCCTCGCCCGACGTGCTCTCCGAACAACGCGCCTTCCGCGACGTCGGGTTCGACTCGCTGACCGCCGTCGACCTGCGCAACCGGATCGCCACCGTCACCGGGCTCGCGCTGCCCAGCACCATGGTCTTCGACCACCCCAACCCGCGCGCCCTCGTCACCTTCCTGCGCGACTCCCTCACCGGGGCCGCGGCCGACTCCGGCGCCCCCACCACGTACACCGCGGCCGCCGACGACGAGCCCATCGCCATCATCGGCATGAGCTGCCGCTACCCCGGCGGCGTCGGCTCGCCGGAGGACCTGTGGCGCCTGGTCGTCGAGGGCGGCGACGCCACCGGCGAGTTCCCCACCGACCGCGGTTGGGACGCCGAGGGCCTCTACGACCCCGACCCCGACCGGGCCGGCCACACCTACTCGACCCGCGGTGGCTTCCTGCACGACGCCACCGAGTTCGACGCCTCCTTCTTCGGCATCTCGCCCCGCGAGGCCCTCGCCATGGACCCCCAGCAGCGCCTGCTGCTGGAGACGTCCTGGGAGGCGATGGAGCACGCCGGTCTCGACCCCGCCACCCTGCGCGGCAGCAGCACCGGCACCTTCATCGGCGCCAGCTACCAGGACTACGGAGCCTCCGGCGCGAGCCCGGAGAGCGCCGAGGGCCACCTGATCACCGGCACCATCTCCAGCGTCCTGTCCGGCCGGCTCTCCTACACCTACGGCTTCGAGGGCCCGGCCGTCTCCCTGGACACCGCCTGCTCCTCCTCCCTGGTCGCCCTGCACCTGGCCTGCCAGTCCCTGCGCAACGGCGAGAGCTCCCTGGCCCTCGCGGGCGGCGTCAGCATCATGTCCACGCCCGCCGCGTTCGTCGGCTTCAGCCGCCAGCGCGCGATGGCCGCCGACGGCCGCTGCAAGGCCTACTCCGACCAGGCCGACGGCATGAGCCTGGCCGAAGGCGTCGGCCTGGTCCTCGTCGAACGCCTCTCCGACGCCCGCCGCAACGGGCACCGGGTCCTCGCCGTCGTCCGCGGCTCCGCCGTCAACCAGGACGGCGCCTCCAACGGCCTGACCGCGCCCAACGGCCCGTCCCAGCAGCGCGTCATCGGGCAGGCACTGGCCAACGCCAAGGTGGACGCCGACGGCATCGACGTCATCGACGGACACGGCACCGGCACCGCCCTCGGCGACCCCATCGAGGCGCAGGCCCTGCTCGCCACCTACGGCCAGGGCCGCGACCCCGAACACCCGCTGCTGCTGGGCTCGGTGAAGTCCAACATCGGCCACACCCAGATGGCGTCCGGCGTCGCCAGCGTCATCAAGATGGTGATGGCCCTGCGCCACGGCACCGTGCCGCGCACCCTGCACGTCGACCGGCCCTCCTCGCACGTCGACTGGAGCTCCGGCGCCCTCCGACTGCTCACCGAGCCGCTGCCCTGGCCGAGCACCGGACACCCGCGCCGCGCGGGCGTCTCCTCCTTCGGCCTCAGCGGCACCAACGTCCACACCATCCTCGAACAGGCCCCCGAGGACCCGTCCGAGGACACCACCGCCACCCCGCCCACCGGCGCGGTCGATGCCGCCCCCGTACCGGTGCTGCTGTCCGGGCACACCGAAGCGGCACTGCGCGCCCAGGCCGGCCGACTGCTGTCCCACCTCGCCGACCACCCCGACCTGCCGCTGACCGACCTCGCGCACTCCCTCGCCACCTCCCGGTCCGCCCTGGAGCACCGCGCGGCCGTCGTCATCGACGACCACGACGCCCTCACCCGGGCACTGACCGCACTGCGCGACGCGACCGCCGACGCCGGGCTGCTCACCGGCCGCCCGGACCACGGCCGACTGGCCTTCCTCTTCACCGGCCAGGGCAGCCAGCGCCCCGGAATGGGCCGCGAGCTCTACGACCGGCACCCGGTCTACGCCGAGGCACTGGACGCCGTACTGGCCCGCTTCGACCTGGAACTCGACCGTCCGCTGCGGGAGATCCTCTTCGCCGCCCCGGACACCCCCGAGGCCGCGCTGCTGGACGAGACCCAGTACACCCAGCCCGCCCTCTTCGCCCTCGAAGTGGCCCTGTTCCGCCTCGCCGAGTCCTGGGGCCTGCGCCCCGACTACGTCGCCGGCCACTCCATCGGCGAGTTCGCCGCCGCGCACGCCGCGGGAGTCCTCTCCCTGGAGGACGCCTGCACCCTGGTGGCGGCCCGCGGCCGGCTGATGGCCGCACTGCCCGCCGGCGGCGCCATGACCTCCGTCGAAGCCACCGAGGACGAGGTGACCGCCGCGCTCGCCCCGTACGAGGGCCGGGCCGCGATCGCCGCCGTCAACACCCCGACCTCCCTGGTCGTCTCGGGCGACGAGGACGCGGTGCACGCCGTCGCGGCGCACTTCGAGGAGCGCGGCCACCGCACCAAGCGACTGCGCGTCAGCCACGCCTTCCACTCGCCGCACATGGACCCGATGCTGGCGGACTTCGCCCGCGTCGTCCGCGACGTCACCTGCCAGGCACCCACCGTGCCGCTGGTGTCCACCGTCACCGGCACCCTGCTCACCCACGACGAACTCGCCGCACCGGAGTACTGGACCGGGCAGGTCCGCGGCACCGTCCGCTTCGCCGACGCCGTGCGGCAGCTCACCGAGCACGGCGTGACGACCTTCTTCGAGCTCGGCCCGGACGCGGTGCTCAGCGGCGCGGTCCGCGAGGGCACCGACGAGGAGACCCGCGCCACCGCCGTCCCGGCCCTGCGCCGGGACCGGCCCGAGGCCCCGGCCCTGACCACGGCACTGGCCCAGCTGCACCTCCACGGGGTCCGGGTCGACTGGGACGCGGTGTTCGCGGGCCGTGCGGCCCGCCGCATCGACCTGCCGACCTACCCGTTCCAGCGCCAGCGCTTCTGGCCCGAGCCGAGCGCCGAGGCCGCCGCACCGGCCCACCCCGCCGACGCCGCGGACGCGGACTTCTGGTCGGCGGTGGAGCGCGCGGACCTCGCGTCCCTGGGATCCGCACTGGACCTGGACGACGACACCCTCACGACCGTCGTGCCCGCCCTCTCCGCCTGGCGGCGCCGCAGCCGGGAGCGCTCCACCATCGACGGCTGGCGCTACCGCACCACCTGGAAGCGCCTGACCGCCCCGACGGTCACCGCCCGCCCCGCCGGCACCTGGCTGGTGCTGTCACCCGCCGACGGCGAGCCGGAATGGCTCGACGCGGTCGCCGGTGTGCCGGGAGCCGACTCCGTACGCCTCGTCGTCACCGCCCCGGAGCGCGTGGCCCTGACGGAGCGGATACGCGAACTGGCCGCCGAACACGGCGCGTTCACGGGCGTCCTGTCCCTGCTGGCCACCGCCGGCGACGACACCGAGGACGTCACTGACACCACGACCACGGGCCTGCTGCTGACGGCCACCGCCGTCCAGGCCCTGGGTGACGCGGACGTCGAGGCCCCCCTGTGGTGCGTGACCCGCACCGCAGTGGCCGTCGACCGCACCGAACACCCGGCCCGCCCCGCCCAGGCCGCCGTCTGGGGCCTGGGCAGGGTGGCCGCACTGGAGCACCCGGAGCGCTGGGGAGGTCTGATCGACCTGCCCGACGCGCTCGACGGCACCACCCTGCGCCGCCTGACCGCCGTCCTCACCGACAGCGGCGGCGAGGACCAACTCGCGCTGCGCGCCACCGCGGCCTTCGCCCGCCGCCTGTCCCACCACCGCGCCGAACCGGCCCCCGAGACCGGCACCTTCCGCCCCACCGGCACCGTGCTCGTCACCGGTGGCACCGGTGCCCTCGGCGGACACGTCGCCCGATGGCTGGCCGCCGCGGGCGCCCCGCACCTGCTGCTCGTCAGCCGTCGCGGCGCCGACGCGCCCGGCGCCGCCGACCTGGCCGCGGAGATCGAGGAGTCGGGCGCCCGGGTCACCCTCGCGGCGTGCGACACCGCCGATCGCGACGCGCTCACCGCGCTCCTGGCCACCGTCCCCGACGAGCAGCCGCTCACCGCGGTGTTCCACACCGCGGGCACCGTCGACGACGGCACCCTGGACACCCTCACCCCCGAGCAGTTCAGCGCCGTCCTGCGCGCCAAGGTCACCGCCACCGTCAACCTCCACGAGGCCACCCGCGACAAGGAGTTGAGCGCGTTCGTGCTCTTCTCCTCCGTGGCCGGCACCCTCGGCGCACCCGGCCAGGGCAACTACGCGGCGGCCAACGCCTTCCTCGACGCCTTCGCCGAACGGCGCCGCGCCCATGGCCTGCCCGCCACCTCGCTGGCCTGGGGCCCCTGGGCGGAGACCGGGATGGCGGCCGACGGCACCAGCGTCCAGGAACGCATCCGCCGCGGCGGCTACACCCCCTTGCCGCCCCGGCTCGCCCTCACCGCCCTGCGGCGGGCGATCGAGCACGGCGCCCCGACGCTGACCCTCGCGGACATCGACTGGCCGCGCTACGCGGAGGTGTTCACCGCCCTGCGCCCCAGTCCCCTCGTCGGCGACCTGCCCGCACTGCGCCGGGCCACCACGCCCACCGGGGCCGAGCACGCCGCCCTGCCGGAGCCGGCTCTGCGCCAGCGGCTCGCCGGACTCTCGCCGACCGCGCGCCCCGGCTTCGTCCTGGACCTGGTGCGCACCCGGGTGGCCGCGGTCCTCGGACACGCCGGCACCTCGGACATCGGCGCCGACCGCGCCTTCAGCGACCTGGGCTTCGACTCGCTGACCACCGTCGAACTGCGCAACACCCTCACGGCCACCACCGGCCTGAAACTGCCCGCGACCCTCGTCTACGACTACCCGACCCCGACCGCACTCGCCGACTTCCTGCTCGGCGAACTCCTCGGCACCCTCCCCGCGGTGGACGTGGCCGGCCCGGCCCCCGCCGGCCGCGCGGCGGACGACGACCCCATCGCCGTCGTCGGCATGAACTGCCGCTTCCCCGGCGGCATCCGGTCGCCCGAGGACCTCTGGCAGCTGCTGAGCCGCGGCGAGGACGCCATCGGCGGCTTCCCCGCGGACCGCGGCTGGGACCTCGACGCGCTCGCCCACGGTGCCTCCGCCACCCTCGAAGGCGGGTTCCTGGACGGCGTGGGCCTCTTCGACGCGGCCTTCTTCGGCATCTCGCCGCGCGAGGCACTGGCCATGGACCCGCAGCAGCGGCTGCTGCTGGAGACCTCCTGGGAGGCGTTCGAGCGCGCCGGCATCGACGCCACCACCCTGCGTGGCAGCCGCACCGGCGTGTTCGTGGGCACCAACGGCCAGGACTACACCGAGCTGCTGCGTCAGGGCACCGGCACCGCCGACCTCCGCGGCCACGTCGCGACCGGCAACACCGCCAGCGTCCTGTCCGGGCGGCTGTCCTACACCTTCGGCCTGGAGGGCCCGGCCGTCACCGTCGACACCGCCTGCTCCTCCGCGCTGGTCGCCCTGCACATGGCCGCCAACGCGCTGCGCAACGGCGAGTGCACCCTCGCCCTGGCCGGCGGCGTCTCGGTGATGTCCAGCCCCGGTGCCTTCACCGAGTTCACGATCCAGGGCGGCCTGGCCCCCGACGGGCGGTGCAAGCCCTTCGCCGAAGCGGCCGACGGCACGAGTTGGTCCGAGGGCGTGGGCGTGCTCGTCCTGGAACGCCTCTCCGAAGCCCGCCGCAACGGCCACGAGGTGTGGGGCATCGTGCGCGGCACCGCCGTCAACCAGGACGGCGCCTCCAACGGGCTGACCGCGCCCAACGGGCGGGCCCAGCAGCGCGCCATCCGCCAGGCCCTCGCCGACGCCCGCCTCGCCCCCGCCGACATCGACGTCGTCGAGGCCCACGGCACCGGCACCACCCTCGGCGACCCCATCGAAGCGGGCGCCCTGATCGCCGCCTACGGGCCGGACCGGCCGCGGCCGCTGCTGGTCGGAGCCGTCAAGTCCAACCTGGGCCACACCCAGGCGGCCGCCGGCGTCGCCGGCACCCTCAAGCTGCTCCTGGCGATGCGCCACGGCGTCCTGCCCAAGACCCTGCACATCGACGCCCCGTCCTCGCACGTCGACTGGACCGACGGTTCGGTCGCGCTCGTCACCGAGCAGCAGGACTGGCCCGCGACCGGGCAGGTCCGGCGGGCCGGTGTCTCGGCCTTCGGCGTCAGCGGCACCAACGCCCACGTCATCCTCGAACAGGCACCGGACACCGAGGAGCCGGTGGCGCCGGAGCCCGTGACGACGGTGCCGGGCCTGGTGCCGTGGCCGGTGTCGGGCAAGTCCGCGGCCGCGCTGGCGGCCCAGATCGAGCGGGTCTCGGCACTGACCGGGGCGTCACCGCTCGACGTCGGCCACTCCCTGGCCACCGGCCGTTCGGCCTTCGCCCACCGCGCGGTGCTCGCCACCGACGGGACGGAGATGCGGGAACTCGCCCGCGGCGTCTCCCGCGGGAGCGACGGGAAGCTGGCGGTGCTGTTCTCCGGTCAGGGCGCGCAACGGGTCGGCATGGGCCGGGAGTTGTACGACAGGTTCCCGGTGTTCGCGGCCGCGTTGGACGAGGTGCTGGCGCACTTCGACGACGAGCTGCGGGAGGTGCTGTTCGGCGCGGCGGACGGCCTGGACGAGACGGGCTTCACCCAGCCGGCGTTGTTCGCCGTCGAGGTGGCGCTGTTCCGGCTGGCGGAGTCCCTCGGCGTGCGACCGGACTTCGTCGCCGGGCATTCGATCGGTGAGATCGCGGCGGCGCACGTCGCCGGGGTGTTCTCGCTCGCGGACGCGTGCGCGTTGGTGGCGGCCCGGGCGCGGTTGATGCAGGCGCTGCCCGCGGGCGGCGCGATGGTGGCCGTCCAGGCGTCCGAGGACGAGGTCGGTCCGCGGCTGACCGAGGGCGTGTCGATCGCGGCGGTCAACGGCCCCGAGGCGCTCGTCCTCGCCGGCCGGGAGGCCGACGTGCTCGCCCTGGCCGCAGAGTTGGTCGGCGAGGGGCGCAAGACGCAACGCCTGGCGGTGAGCCACGCCTTCCACTCGGCGTTGATGGAGCCGATGCTGGCGGACTTCCGCCGGGTGGCCGAGGAGCTGTCGTACGAGGCCCCGCAGATCCCCGTCGTGTCCAACGTGACGGGTCAGGTCGCCGCCGCGGAGTCGCTGTGCACGCCCGACTACTGGGTGCGGCACGTGCGGGAGACGGTGCGCTTCGCCGACGGCGTGCGCACGCTCGAAGCCGAAGGCGCCTCGGTCTTCCTGGAGTTGGGCCCGGACGGCGTGCTGACCGCGATGGCCCAGCACACCCTGGACGGGACCGCGACCGTCGTTCCGGCGCTGCGCAAGGACCGTCCCGAGGAGACCGCGCTGCTCACCGCGCTCGCCCAGCTGTACGTGGTGGGCGTCGCGGTGGACTGGTCGGGCGTCTTCGCCGGTACCGGCGCCCGCCGCGTGGACCTGCCCACCTACCCCTTCCAGCAGGAGTGGTTCTGGCCCGAGGTCGCGGCCGTCGAGCCTCACCACGACGGCCCGCAGGACTCCGCGGACGCCGACTTCTGGGACGCGGTGGAGCGCGCGGACCTCCCGGCGCTCGCCGACGACCTGCAGCTGGACGACGCCGCACTGGCGACCCTCGTCCCCGCCCTGTCCGCCTGGCGCCGCAAGCGCGTCGAACGCTCCACCGTCGACGGCTGGCGCTACCGGGTGACCTTCACCCCGCTGGCCGGCACCGCGCCCGGTACCCTCACCGGACGGTGGCTGGCGCTCGTCCCGACGGGCGGCACCGACGACGTGTGGACCGCCGCTGTCCTCGCCGCCCTCGGCGAGACGGCCGTCCTCGTCGAGGCCGATCCGACCGACCGCGCCGCGCTCACCGGCCGGCTGGCCGAACTCGCGGCGCAGGAGGACGGGTTCACGGGAGCGGTCTCGCTGCTCGCCGCCCCGTACGCCGACGCGCTCCCCGCCGGACCGGCCTGGCCGACCGAGGCCGTGGCGGCCCTGGCGGACGCCGGGATCGACGCCCCCTTGTGGTGCGTCACCCGCGACGCGGTGTCGGTGGGCCGCACGGAGACCGAGGTCAGCCCCGCCCAGGCGATGGTGTGGGGAATCGGCCGGGTCGCCGCCGTGGACCACCCGGACCGCTGGGGCGGTCTGGTGGACGTGCCGCCGGTGCTCGACCGGCGCGCGGCCGAACGGTTCCGCACCGTCCTCGCGGGCATCGGCGCCGAGGACCAGGTCGCGCTGCGGGCCTCCGGCCTCTACGGGCGACGGCTGGTGCGCGCCGCGCACGACGGCCCCGCGACCCCGTGGCAGCCGACCGGCACGGTCCTGATCGTCGGCCCGGCCGCCGGCACCGGCGGCCAGTGCGTCCGCTGGCTCGCCGGGCAGGGCGCCCAGCACCTGGTGCTGGCCGACCCCACCGCCCCGGACAGCGCGCCGGCGCGGCCGGCGTTCGACGACCTGGGCGTGCCGGTGACGGTGCTCGACTGCGGCCCCTCCGACGGGGAGGCACTGCTGACCGCGCTCGCCGCGCTGCCGGCCGAGGCACCGCTGACCGCCGTCGTGCACACCGACGAGCCGTCCGACGCGGCGGAGCCGCACGCCGCCCTGGCCGCCCTGCGCGCCAACGTGGCGCAGCTCGCGGAGATCGCCGAGGCGGCGGCCGGCGACCGTCCCCTGGACGCGTTCGTCCTCTTCTCCACGATCGCCGCGACGTGGGGCGCCGGCGGCCGCGTCATCGAGGCCGCGGCGGGCGCCCAACTCACCTGTGTGACAAGGGTGTTGCGTCAGCGAGGGCTGCCGGCCGTGACGGTCGCCTGGGGCGGCTGGGCCGGCCTCGCGTCCGACGGCCTGGCGGCCCACCTGAGGGTCAACGGCCTGCCGCCGATGGACTCCGCGCAGGCCCTGACCGCCCTCGCCCACTCGCTCGACACCGACACCGACACCGACACCGACACGGTGACGATCGCCGACGTCCGCTGGGACCGGTTCGCGCCCGCCTTCACCCGCAACCGGAGCAGCGCCCTCTTCGCGGAACTGCCCGAGGCCCAGGCGGCGCTCGCACAGCCGGCCGCCGCCGAGGCGGGCCCGGCGGGCACCGCGACCGGCCTGCGCGCCGAACTCGCCGCCCGCCCGGCCGCGGAACGGACCGAGGTCCTGCTGGCCCTCGTCCGCACCCGGGTCGCCGCGGTGCTCGGGTTCGCGGACGCCGACGCCGTACCGTCCGGCCAGCCGTTCCGGGACCTCGGCTTCGACTCGCTGACCGGAGTGGACCTGCGCAACCAACTGGCCACCGCCACCGGTCTCGCACTGCCCGCGACCCTCGTCTTCGACTACCCCACGGCCGAGGCGCTCGCCGACCACCTGCGGGCCGAACTCCTCGGCGAGGAAACGGCGGAGTACGGCGCGGCCCTGCGGGTGGGGTCCGCCGCCACCACCGACGACCCGGTCGTCATCGTCGGCATGAGCTGCCGCTACCCGGGCGGGGTCAGCTCGCCCGAGGACTTGTGGCAGCTGGTCACGGACGAAGTCGACGCCATCGGGGGCTTCCCCACGGACCGCGGCTGGGACCTGGACCGACTGCTGCGCGGCGACCGGAACGGCCGCGGCCGGACCGTCACCCGCGAAGGCGGTTTCCTCTACGACGTCGCCGACTTCGACCCCGGGTTCTTCGGGATCTCGCCGCGCGAGGCGATGGTGATGGACCCGCAGCAGCGCATCCTGCTGGAAGCGACCTGGGAGGCGCTGGAGCGCGCCGGCATCGACCCCGTCGGGCTGCGCGGCGGCGACACCGGGGTGTTCGTCGGCGGCGGATCGGGCGACTACCGGCCCGAGGCCGGCCAGCTCGGCCACGCGCAGACCGCCCAGTCGGCGAGCCTGCTCTCCGGCCGGGTGTCCTACACCTTCGGTCTGGAAGGCCCCTCCGTCAGCGTCGACACGGCCTGCTCGTCGTCCCTGGTGGCGCTCCACCTGGCCGCCCAGGCACTGCGGGCGGGGGAGTGCGCCCTCGCCGTCACCGGCGGGGTGACGGTGATGTCCAGCCCGGTGAACTTCGTCGAGTTCGGCGAGATGGGGGCGCTCGCCGCGGACGGCCGCTGCCGGCCCTTCGCGTCCGCCGCGGGCGGCACCGGCTGGTCCGAGGGCGTCGGCGTCCTCGTCCTGGAACGGCTCTCCGACGCCCGCCGCAACGGGCACCAGGTCCTCGCGGTGCTGCGCGGCTCCGCCGTCAACCAGGACGGTGCCAGCAACGGCATCACCGCGCCCAACGGCCCCTCGCAGCGCCGGGTCATCCAGCGGGCGCTGGCCGCCGCGGCTCTCGCACCGGCCGACGTGGACGCGGTGGAGGCCCACGGCACCGGAACCACCCTGGGCGACCCCATCGAAGCGCAGGCACTGCTGTCCACCTACGGACAGGGACGGGAACCGGAACTGCCGCTCCTGCTCGGGTCGTTGAAGTCCAACATCGGCCACACCCAGGCCGCCGCCGGCGTCGCCGGCGTGATCAAGATGGTGTTGGCGATGCAGCACGGCGTACTGCCCAGGTCCCTGCACATCGACGAGCCCTCGGCGCACGTCGATTGGACCGCCGGCGGCGTCGAACTGCTGACCGGAGCGGTCGCGTGGCCGCAGACCGGACGGCCGCGCCGGGCCGGCATCTCGGCCTTCGGCGCCAGCGGCACCAACTCCCACGTGATCATCGAGCAGCCCGCACCGGTCACGACGGACGAACCCGCCCGCCCCGAGCAGGCCGGCTTGCTGCCGGTCCCGGTGACGGGCGCCGTGCCGGAGGCGCTGCGGGCCCAGGCCCGACGGCTGCACGCCCATGTGGCCTCCCGTCCGGACCTCACCGTCGCCGAGGTGGCACTGTCCGCGGCCACCACCCGGTCGGCCTTCGCCCACCGCGCCGCCGTCCTCGCCGAAGACCGCGAGGAACTCCTCGCCGGCCTGGCCGCGCTCGCCGACGGCCTCGACACCCCCCAGGTCCTGCACGGCCGGGCGGCGGAGCGCCGGGGCAAGCTCGCGGTGCTGTTCTCCGGCCAGGGCTCGCAGCGGGTGGGCATGGGACGTGAACTCCACGCCCGCTACCCGGTGTTCGCCGAGGCCCTCGACGCGGTGACGGCACACCTGGACACGGAACTGGACCTCCCCCTGCGGGACGTCATGTTCGGTGACGAGGAGCGCCTGAACGCAACGGGCTTCACCCAGCCCGCACTGTTCGCGGTCGAGGTGGCACTGTTCCGGCTGGTCGAGTCGTGGGGCATCCGCCCGGACTTCGTGGCCGGGCACTCGATCGGCGAGATCACGGCGGCGCACGTGGCCGGGGTCCTCTCCCTCGACGACGCGTGCCGGCTGGTGGCCGCCCGGGCACGGCTGATGAACGCCCTGCCCACGGGCGGCGCCATGATCGCCGTCCAGGCGTCCGAGGAGGAGGCCCGGCCGCACCTGGCCGAGCGCGTGTGCCTCGCCGCGGTCAACGGGCCGCGGTCGGTGGTGCTCTCCGGCGACGAGGACGCCGTGTCGGAGGTGGCGGAGAAGTTCACCGCGGACGGCCGGAAGACTACGCGTTTGCGGGTCAGCCATGCGTTTCACTCCGTGCACATGGATGCCATGCTCCAGGACTTCCGACGGGTCGCCGCGACCCTCACCTACCACGCCCCGGCGATCCCGCTCGTGTCCAACGTGACCGGCCGGGCCGCCACCGACCAGCAGGTGTGCGACCCGGACTACTGGGTCAGGCACGTCCGCGAGGCGGTCCGCTTCGCCGACGGGGTGCAGACCCTGGCCGAACGCGGCGTGACCGCCTTCCTGGAACTCGGCCCCGACGGCACGCTCTGCGCCATGGCCCAGGACACCCTGGACGCCCTGCCCGCGCGGCCGGTCACCGTACCGGCGCTGCGCCGGGACCGCGGTGAACAGGAGTCCGTGCTCAGCGCCCTGACCCGGCTGTACGTCGAGGGAGTCGCCCCCGACTGGGACACGCTGTTCGGCACCGCCGCGACCGCGCCCCGCCGCACCGACCTGCCCACCTACCCCTTCCAGCACCAGCGGTACTGGCCGGCCACCGAGTCCGCCACCGACCCCGGGGCCCCGGCCGAGGGGGACGACGGCTTCTGGTCGGCGGTGCGCGAGGCCGACTTCGCCGCGCTGGAGACGACCCTCAACGTCGACGGTGACGCCCTGGCCAAGGTGCTGCCCGCGCTCGCGGACTGGCGCCGCCGGCGGGACGAGGAGCACACCGTCGACGGGTGGCGGCAGCAGATCGGCTGGCAGCCGCTCACCGCACAGCCCGCCCCCGCCCCGGCCGGCACCTGGCTCGCCGTGCTCCCCGCCGGCTCGTCCGACGACGCCTGGGCCGCCGACGCCGTCGCCGCCCTGGGCCCGAACACCGTGCGCCTGGAAGCGCCCGGCCCGGACCGTGCGGCGCTCGCCGCGCGACTGCACCAACTGGTCGACGAAGGGCGCGAGTTCACCGGAGTGGTCTCCCTGCTCGCCCTCGCCGAGGGGCCCGGCCGCGACACGTCGACGGCCCCCGCGGGACTGGCCCTGACCACCGCCCTGCTCCAGGCGCTCGGCGACGCGGAGATCGCCGCCCCCCTGTGGTGCGTCACCCGCGGCGCGGTAGCGGCCGCCCCCGCCGAACCGGTGCCCGGGCTCGCCCAGGCCGCCGTGTGGGGCCTGGGGCGGGTCGCCGCCCTGGAGTACCCGCAGCGCTGGGGCGGACTGATCGACCTGCCCGACACCCTCGACGAGCGGACCGCGGCCCGCTTCGCGGAAACCCTCACGGCCCCCGGGGGAGAGGACCAGATCGCGATCCGGCCCTCCGCCGCCCTCGGCCGCCGACTGGTGCCCGTACCGGCCGGGCAGGGCGCGGCGGAGTGGGAGCCCACCGGCACCGTCCTGATCACCGGCGGCACCGGAGCCCTGGGCGCCCAGGTCGCCCGCCGGCTCGCCGCGGCGGGCGCCCGGCACCTGCTGCTGCTCAGCCGCCGGGGCGCCGACGCCCCCGGCGCGGACGACCTGCGGGCCGAACTGACCGCACTGGGCACGGAGGTGACCCTCGCCGCCTGCGACGCCGCCGACCGCGACGCGCTCGCCGCGGTCCTCGCCGCGGTCCCCGACGACGCGCCGCTGACCGGGGTGATCCACACCGCGGGCGTCCTGGACGACGGTGTCCTCGACAGCCTCACCCCGGACCGCTACGAGGCCGTCTTCCGCGCCAAGGCCGCCTCGGCCCTGGCCCTGCACGACCTCACCCGGGACCGGGACCTGGCGGTCTTCGCCCTGTTCTCCTCGTCCTCCGGAGCGGTCGGCAACCTCGGCCAGGCCAACTACGCCGCCGCCAACGCCTACCTGGACGCGCTCGCCGAACACCGCCGGGCCCGGGGCCTGGCCGCGACCTCGGTCGCCTGGGGCGTGTGGGGCGGCGAGGGCATGGCGGCCGACCAGCGGGCGGCCGACCTGGCCCAGCGCACCGGAATCCGTGCGCTGGACCCGGACCTCGCCGTCGTGGCGCTGCGCCGGGCCGTCATGGACGGACGGCCCACCGAGATCGTCGCCGACCTCGACCGCGACCGGTTCGTCCGTTCCTTCACCGCCGTACGGCCCAGCCCGCTGCTCGGCGTGCCGGCCGGCACCGAGGACCGGGCGGCGCAGGACAGTGGCGCCGGCGCCACCGCTGACGCCCTGCGCGAGCAGTTGACGGGCCAGACACCGGCGCAGCGCGCCCGGACCGTACTGGACCTGGTCCGCAGCCGCGCCGCGGCGGTACTGGGACACCCCACGGCCGACGCCGTGGGGGCCGACCGGGCCTTCCGCGACCTCGGCTTCGACTCCCTCAGCGCCGTCGAACTGCGCAACCAACTCGGCGCCGCGACCGGACTGACCCTGGCCGCCACGCTCGTCTTCGACCACCCCAACCCCAGCGAACTGGCGGACCACGTCCTGGCCCGGCTCGTCCCCGACGAGGGGCCGGGGCAGGAGGAGGCGGCCGACGACGAGGCGGACGCCGCGGGCATCCGGGCCCTCCTCACCTCCGTCCCCATGAAGCGACTGCGCGAGATCGGAGTGCTCGACCCCCTGCTGAAGCTCGCCGCCGAACAGGCCGCGGCCTCCGACGACGCGGCCACCACGACGGCGGACGACGCCTACGACGCATCGATCGACGCCATGGACGTCGCCGACCTGGTGCAGGCGGCGTTCGACGGCAACTCCTCCCACGAGCGTGGACAGAGCTGAAAGAGCGGACCATGACCACATCCAGTGAAACCGTCGTCGCAGCCCTCCGCGCCTCGTTGAAGGAGGCCGAGCACCTGCGCCGGCAGAACCACAAGCTCGCCGCCGCGGCCACCGAACCGATCGCGATCGTGGCGATGGCCTGCCGGTACCCCGGTGGCGCGCACTCGCCCGACGACCTCTGGGAGCTGCTGGCCGCGGGCAAGGACGCGATCGGCGCCTTCCCCACGGACCGCGGCTGGGACCTGGGCGCCCTGCGGGACGCCGGCGTCGACGAACGCGGCAACGCAGTCAGCCAGGAAGGAGGCTTCCTCGACGGCGTGGGGGACTTCGACGCCGACTTCTTCGGCATCTCCCCGCGCGAAGCCGTCACCATGGACCCGCAACAGCGGCTGCTGCTGGAAACCTCGTGGGAAGCCATCGAGCGCGCCGGCATCGCCCCCACCGCCCTGCGCGGCAGCCGCACCGGGGTGTTCATCGGCACCAACGGCCAGGACTACGCCCACCTGCTCATCCGTTCCCTGACCGACGCCACCGGGGACATCGGCACCGGCATCGCCGCCAGTGCCACGTCCGGCCGACTGTCCTACACGCTGGGCCTGGAAGGCCCCGCGGTGACCGTCGACACGGCCTGCTCCTCGTCGCTGGTGGCCCTGCACTCGGCGGCCCACGCCCTGCGGGCCGGTGAGTGCACGCTGGCCCTGGTCGGCGGCGTCAACGTGATGGCGTCCCCCGGTTCCCTGATGGAGTTCAGCCGGCAGGGCGGCCTCGCGGCGGACGGCCGCTGCAAGGCGTTCGCCGACGCCGCCGACGGCACCGGCTGGTCGGAGGGCGCCGGGGTGCTCCTCGTGGAGCGCCTGAGCGACGCCCGCCGCAACGGGCACCCCGTCCTGGCCGTCGTGCGCGGCTCGGCCGTCAACCAGGACGGCGCCTCCAACGGCTTCACCGCGCCCAGCGGCCCGGCCCAACAGCGGGTGATCCGGCAGGCACTGGCCAGCGCCGGACTGTCGACCGGCGACGTGGACGTGGTCGAGGCGCACGGTACCGGCACCGCGCTGGGCGATCCGATCGAGGCCCAGGCATTGCTGGCCACGTACGGCCAGGGCCGTGACCCCGAACGCCCGCTGCTGCTGGGCTCGGTGAAGTCCAACCTCGGCCACACCCAGGCGGCCGCGGGCGTGGCCGGGGTCATGAAGGTGGTCCTGGCGATGCAGCACGGCGTGCTGCCCCCGACCTTGCACGTCGACGAGCCGTCGTCGCACGTGGACTGGTCGGCGGGTGCGGTGGAGCTGCTGACGGAGGCCCAGGGATGGCCCGGGGTCGACCGGCCGTGGCGGGCCGGGGTGTCGTCGTTCGGGATCAGCGGCACCAACGCCCACGTCATCATCGAACGGGCCGACCCCGACGACGCGCCCCGCACGGAACCGGGCGGGGTGCCCACCGAGGTGCCGTGGCTGGTGTCGGCCAAGTCCGAGCGGGCACTGGCGGCACAGATCGAGCGGATCGGGTCCGACCGCGGCACGGCGACACCGCTGGACGTGGGCTTCTCGCTCGCCTCGGGGCGTTCGACGTTCGCGCACCGCGCGGTGCTGCTCGCGCCGTGCCCCGACGGTGCGTTGACCGAGGCGGCGCGGGGCCGGGCGGCGACGGACCGCCCGCTCGCCGTGCTGTTCTCGGGGCAGGGCGCGCAACGCGCCGGCATGGGCCGGGAGTTGTACGACCGGCACCCGACGTTCGCGGCGGCCCTGGACGCGGTGCTGGCGCAGTTCGAAGGCGCACTGCCGGAACTGCGGCCGGTGATGTTCGGGGACGCCGACGGCCTGGACGGGACCGGGTTCACCCAGCCGGCGTTGTTCGCCGTCGAGGTGGCGCTGTTCCGGCTGGTGGAGTCCTGGGGGATCCGCCCCGACTTCGTCGCCGGGCATTCGATCGGCGAGATCACGGCGGCGCACGTGGCCGGGGTGCTGTCGTTGGAGGATGCCTGTGCGCTGGTGGCGGCGCGGGCGCGGTTGATGCAGGCGTTGCCGACCGGTGGTGCGATGGTGGCCGTCCAGGCGTCCGAGGAGGTGGTGCGGCCGCGGCTGGTGGACGGGGTGTCGATCGCGGCGGTCAACGGCCCCGAGGCGATCGTCCTCGCCGGTGACGACGCCGAAGTGCTGCGCATATCGGCGGAGTTGAAGGACGAAGGCCACAAGACGCAACGCCTCGCGGTCAGCCACGCCTTCCATTCGGCGTTGATGGAGCCGATGCTGGCGGACTTCCGGCGGGTGGCCGAGGGACTGTCGTTCTCACCGCCGCGGCTCCCCCTCGTGTCCAACGTGACCGGACGCCTGGTCACCGGGGAATCGGTGTGCTCGCCCGACTACTGGGTGCGGCACGTGCGGGAGACGGTCCGTTTCGCGGACGGCCTGCGGACCCTCGCGGACGAAGGCGCCTCGGTCTTCCTGGAGTTGGGGCCGGACGGCGTGCTGACGGCGATGGCGCAGCACACCCTGGACGAGGCCGCGCTGTGCGTCAGCGCCCTGCGCGCGGACCGCCCCGAGGAACGGGCCCTGCTGACCGCACTGGCCCGGCTGCACGTCGCGGGCGTGGCGGTGGACTGGGCGGCGTGGTTCGCCGGTACCGGCGCGCGCCGCGTGGACCTGCCCACCTACCCCTTCCAACGCGCGCGCTACTGGCCCGCGCCGACCGCGTCGACCGGGGACGTGACCGGCGCCGGCCTGCTCCCCGCCGACCACCCCCTGCTGGGCGCGGCGGTGCCCCTGGGGGCCTCGGGCGGGCTGCTGCTCACCGGCCGGCTGTCCACCCGCACCCACCCCTGGCTGCTGGACCACGTGGTGGACGGCGCGTGCGTCCTGCCCGCCGCCGGCTTCCTCGAACTCGCCGTCCGCGCGGGCGACCAGGTCGGCTGCGACCGCGTGCACACGCTCACCCTCACCGAGCCGCTCGTACTGGCCGGCGACGACGCCGTGTTGCTCCAAGTGTCGCTCGGCGCACCCGACGTGAACGGCGAGCGCGAGGTCCGGGTGTCCTCGCAGCCCGCGGGCACCCCCGACCGGCCGTGGACGGACCACGCCCACGGCACGCTGACGCCCGCATCGTCGGCCGGGGGGACGGCGCACGGCACCGCGGCGTTCGACGCCTCCGCCTGGCCGCCGGCCGGAGCCGAGCCGACGCACCCCGCGGACCACGACGAGGGCGTCGAGCACGGCCCGGTGTTCCGGACGGTTCGCGCCCTGTGGAGCCACGGTGACGAGACCTTCGTCGAGGCCGTGCTGCCCGACGAGGTCGCCGACGCGGCGGACTTCGGCCTGCACCCGGCGCTGCTGGAAGCCGTGACGCAGGCGGCCGCACCCGACGGCGACCTCGCCCCCTCTGCCTGGCACGGCGTCGAACTGTACGCCAGCGGGGCGTCGGAGGTCCGCATACGCCTGGCGAAGACCGGCCCGGACACGTACGCCGTCGCCGTCGCCGACGCCGCGGGGGCCCCCGTCCTGTCGGTGGACTCCCTGGTCCTGGAAGCCAGGAAACCGCTCGCGCGCGCGGCCGGCACCGGTGCCGAAGAAGGCGCCCTGCTGCGACTGGACTGGGTGCCGGCCGCCCCGACACCGGCCGCCGACGACGTGCGCAGCGTGACGCTGGGCACCGGCGGACTGGCGTCGCTGGAGGACGTGCCCGAACTCGTCGTCGCCACGGTGCCGGGCACCGCCGACGACGTCCCGGGCACCGTCCACGAACGGACCGCGTGGGCGCTGGGACTGATCCAGGCATGGCTGGCGGACGAGCGGTTCGCCGCCGCCCGGCTGGTGTTCGTGACCGACGGCGCGGTGTCCGGTGACGACCTGGCCGCCGCGGCGGTATGGGGCCTGGTGGCCTCGGCGCAGTCGGAGCACCCGGACCGCTTCGCCCTGGTGGACACGCCGGACGCGGACCTCCCGGCCGCGCTGCCGGGCCTGCTGGCCGCCGGCGACGCCCAGTTCCTCGTGCGCGACGACACGGTGCACCTCGCCCGGCTCGCCCGGCTGCCCGCACCCGACGACGCCACCCCCCGCCTCCCCGCCTGGGACCCGGACGGCACGACGCTGATCACCGGCGGTACGGGCGGCCTGGGCGGCCTCCTCGCCCGGCACCTCGTGGCCGAGCACGGGACCAAGCACCTCGTCCTGGTGAGCCGCAGCGGAGAGACCGCACCGGGTGCCGCCGCGCTGCGCGCCGAACTGACGGCCCTCGGCGCCGACGTGACGATCGCCGCCTGTGACACCACCGACCGGGCCGCGCTCGGCCGGGTGCTCGACTCCCTCGCCCATCCGCTGGCCGCGGTGATCCACACGGCCGGTGTGCTGGACGACGGCGTGGTCACCGCACTGACCCCGGAGCGACTGTCGGGCGTGCTGCGCCCGAAGGTGGACGCCGCCTGGCACCTGCACGAGCTCACCCGGGAGACGGACCTCGGCGCGTTCGTCGTCTTCTCCTCGATCTCCGGCGTCATGGGCGGCGCCGGCCAGGCCAACTACGCCGCGGGCAACGTCTTCCTCGACGCCCTGGCCAGGCACCGCGCCGCCCGGGGCCTGCCCGCCCAGTCCCTCGCCTGGGGCGCGTGGGCACAGGCCAGCGGCATGACGGGGGCACTGTCCGACGCGGACATGCAGCGGATCGCGGCGACCGGCGTGCCGCCGCTCACCGCGGAGCAGGGCCTGGCGCTGTTCGACGCCGCCACCGCGACGGACGCACCCCACCTCGTCCCGATCGGCCCGGTCGCCGCCGGAACCCGGGTCCGCGGCGCCGTTCCGCCGGTGCTCCGGGGCCTGATCAAGGGCGCCCGGCGGACCGCCGCGAGCTCCGCCCCCGGCGCCGACGCCCCCGCCGAGCTCGCCCGGAACCTGGCGCAGGCACGGCCGGAGGACCGGGTCCGGCTGCTGACCGACCTCGTACGGACCGAGGCCGCTGCCGTACTCGGGCACACCTCGGCCAAGGCGGTGGACGCCCGGCGGGAGTTCCACGACCTGGGCTTCGACTCGCTGACCGCCGTCGAGCTCCGCAACCGTCTGGCCACCGCGACCGGACTGCGGCTGACCGCCACCCTCGTCTTCGACTACCCCACCCCCCTCGCCCTCTCCGCACACCTCGTCCCGCAGCTCGTGGACGAAGCCCGGACAGCGGCGGGCCCGGCCCTGCTCGCGGAGATCGATCGGCTCGACGCCGCACTCGCGGCCGGCGCGCCCGACTCCCGCACGCGGACCGCCGTCGCCAACCGCCTGTCGCAACTCCTGGACACCTGGCGGGGGACCGCGGCGCAGGAGAACGGCTCCGGGGTCGCCGAACGTCTCGAATCCGCCAGTGCGGTGGAAATCCTCGCCTTCATCGACAACGAACTCGGGCGTCACAGCGACCGCTGAACCCGGCCCCCATTCACACGGAAGGTTCCTCGTCATGCCGAACGACCACGAGCTCGTTGATTACCTGAAGTGGGTCACCAACGACCTGCACCAGACCCGCGAACGGCTCCGGGAGGCCGAGTCCGCCAAACAGGAGCCCCTCGCCATCGTCGGGATGTCCTGCCGCCTGCCGGGCGGAGTGCGCTCGCCGGAAGACCTCTGGCAGTTGCTCAGCGAGGGACGCGACGGCATCGCGGAGTTCCCCGCCGACCGCGGCTGGGACCTGAGCTCGCTCACCGGCGGGGGCAGCGGCAGCAGCACGACGGCCGAGGGCGGCTTCGTGGACGCCGCCGCGTTCGACGCCGGCTTCTTCGGCATCTCGCCCCGCGAGGCCATGGCCATGGACCCCCAGCAGCGCATCCTGTTGGAGACCTCCTGGGAAGCCCTGGAGCGCGCCGGCATCGACCCGGTTTCGCTGCGCGGCACCGACACCGGTGTGTTCGTCGGCACGAACGGCGTCGACTACACCAACGTCGTGCTGAACTCCCGCGAGGACGTCGAAGGACACGCCAGCACCGGCCTGGCGGGCAGCGTCCTGTCCGGGCGACTGTCCTACACCTTCGGGCTGGAGGGCCCGGCCGTCACCGTCGACACGGCCTGCTCCTCCTCGCTGGTCTCCCTGCACCTGGCGGCCCACGCGCTGCGCTCCGGTGAGTGCGGGCTCGCCCTCGTCGGCGGCGTGACGGTGCTGTCCTCGCCGATGAGCTTCGCCGGATTCAGCCGGCAGGGCGGACTGGCCGCGGACGGCAGGTGCAAGGCGTTCGCCGAGGCGGCCGACGGGACCGGCTGGTCCGAAGGCGTGGGCCTGCTGGTGCTGGAGCGCCTGTCCGACGCCCGCCGGCACGGGCACGAGGTCCTCGCCGTCGTGCGCGGCTCGGCCGTGAACCAGGACGGCGCCTCCAACGGTCTGACGGCGCCCAACGGCCCCTCCCAACAGCGGGTGATCCAGCAGGCACTGGCCAACGCCGGACTGTCGACGGATGACGTGGACGCCGTCGAGGCACACGGCACCGGCACCACCCTCGGCGATCCGATCGAGGCCCAGGCCCTGCTGGCGACCTACGGCCAGGGCCGTGACCCCGAGCGCCCGCTGCTGCTGGGTTCGGTGAAGTCCAACCTCGGCCACACGCAGGCGGCCGCGGGCGTGGCGGGCATCCTGAAGGTGGTCCTGGCGATGCGGCACGGGGTGCTGCCGCCGACCCTGCACGTGGACGCACCGTCGTCGCACGTCGACTGGTCGTCCGGCGCGGTACGCCTGCTGACGGAGCCTCAGGAGTGGCCCAAGGCCGGCCGGCCGTGGCGGGCGGGCGTGTCGTCGTTCGGGATCAGCGGCACCAACGCCCACGTCATCATCGAGCAGGCGCCGGTCGCCGGGGAGGGCGACGAGGAGGACGGCGAGGCGGTGCCCGCGGCGCCGGCCGTTGCGCCGTCGACCGTGCCGTGGCCGGTCTCCGCGCGCACCGAGGAGGCACTGGCCGCGCAACTGGAGCAGATCACCGCGCTGACCGACCACGCCCCCGTCGACCTGGGCTACTCGCTGGCCACCTCCCGCGCGCACCTGGAGCGTCGTGCGGTGTTGCTGGCCGGGGACGACGGGACCGTCGAGGTCGCGCGCGGCCTCGCCCAGGACGTCGACGGCAAGGTGGCGGTGCTGTTCTCCGGGCAGGGCGCGCAACGCGCCGGTATGGGGAAGGAGTTGGCCGCCAGGTTCCCGGTGTTCGCGGCGGCGTTGGACGAGGTGTTGGCGCACTTCGACCAGGGGCTGCGGGAGGTGATGTTCGGCACGGCGGACGGCCTGGACGAGACGGGGTCCACCCAGCCGGCGTTGTTCGCCGTCGAGGTGGCGCTGTTCCGGTTGGCGGAGTCGCTGGGCGTGCGGCCGGACTTCGTCGCCGGGCATTCGATCGGCGAGATCACGGCGGCGCACGTGGCCGGGGTGCTGTCGTTGGAGGATGCCTGTGTGCTGGTGGCGGCGCGGGCGCGGTTGATGCAGGCGTTGCCGACCGGTGGTGCGATGGTGGCCGTCCAGGCGTCCGAGGAGGTGGTGCGGCCGCGGCTGGTGGACGGGGTGTCGATCGCGGCGGTCAACGGCCCCGAAGCGGTCGTCCTCGCCGGTGACGAAGCCGAAGTGCTCCGCATATCGGCGGAGTTGAAGGACGAAGGTCGCAAGACGCAGCGGCTCCAGGTCAGCCACGCCTTCCACTCGCCCCTGATGGAGCCGATGTTGGAGGAGTTCCGGCAGGTGGTTCTGGGGCTGTCGTACGAGGCTCCGCGGATCCCTGTCGTGTCGAACGTGACGGGTGAGGTCGCCGCCGCGGAATTGTTGTGCTCGCCGGACTACTGGGTGCGGCACGTGCGGGAGACGGTGCGTTTCGCCGACGGCGTGCGGGCGCTGGAATCCGAAGGCGCCTCGGTGTTCCTGGAGTTGGGACCGGACGGTGTGCTGTCGGCGATGGCCCAGCACACCCTGGACGGGGAGGCGGTCGTCGTCCCGGCGCTGCGCAAGGACCGTCCCGAGGAGACCGCCCTGCTCACCGCCCTGGCCCGGCTGCACGTCACGGGCGTGCCGGTGGACTGGGCCGAGTGGTTCGCCGGGACCGGCGCCCGCCGCGTGGACCTGCCCACCTACCCCTTCCAGCACGAGCGGTACTGGCCCCGGCCCGCCGTCTCGGCCGGGGACGTGACCGGCGTCGGGCTGCTCCCGGCGCACCACCCCCTGCTGGGCGCGACACTCACCCTCGCGGACTCCGACGAGGCCGTGTTCACCGGCCGGTTCTCGCTCCGGACCCACCCGTGGCTGACCGACCACGCCATCGGCGACCACGTTCTCTTCCCGGGCGCCGGATTCCTGGAGCTGGCCCTGCGCGCCGGAGACCAGGTCGGCTGCGGCCGGGTCGAGGAGTTCGTCCTGCTCGCCCCGCTGGTGCTGACGGAGGAGAGCGCCGCCCAGGTCCAGGTGCTGATCGGCGCCCCCGACGAGCGGGGCACCCGGACGATCTCCGTCCACTCGCGCTCCGCCGACGCGCCCGACCAGCCGTGGATCCAGCACGCCAACGGCACGCTGACCACCACCGAGCGGATCGCCGACTTCGGTGCCCCGGTCTGGCCGCCCCGCGACGCGGTGGCCGTCGACCTGGAAGGCTTCTACGACGGCACCGGGTACGGCCCGGCCTTCCAGGGCCTGCGCGCGGTGTGGCGGCGGGCCGACGAGGCGTTCGTCGAGGTCGCACTGCCGGCCCAGGTCGCGGACGAGGCCGCGTCCTACGGCCTGCACCCGGCGCTGCTGGACGCGGTGTTGCAGACCCACCGGATGGCCGGGGTCGGCGCCGACGACGACCAGCTCCTGCCGTTCGTCTGGCAGGGCGTCTCACTGCACGCCGGCGGCGCCTCGGTGCTGCGCGCCCACGTGGTGAAGACCGGTGACGACGCGGTGTCCATCGCGGCCGTCGACGTCGAGGGCGCCCCCGTCCTGTCCGCCGAGGCCCTGGTACTGCGCGGTCAACTGGCCGGCGCGGCGGCCCCGGTGGCCACCCGGCGCAGCCCGGAGCACGACGCGCTGCTGTCGTTGGACTGGGTGACCGCCCCCGAGGTGCAGCCCGCCGCCGTCCGCAGCGTGGCCCTGGGCGCCGACCACATCGGCGTGGGTGCCTCCGTCGCCTCCCTGGCGGAACTGACCGGCGACGAGGACCTCGTGATCGTCCCCGTGTCCGGGACGGGCGAGGACGTGCCCGCCGCCGCGCACGCGCTGACCGCCAAGGTGCTGGGTCTGCTCCACGAGTGGGAGGAGCAGGCGTCCGGCTCCGCACGCCTGGTGTTCCTCACGCAGGGTGCCGTCTCCACCGCCGAGGGCGAGCCCGTGCGGGACGTGGCCGCGGCCGCCGTGTGGGGCCTGGTGCGCTCGGCACAGACCGAGAACCCGGGGCGCATCGCGCTGCTGGACCTCGACGACACCGACGGGGACCTCGCCACGCTGCTCGCGGAACTCCCGGGCCTGCTGGCCACCGAGGACGCCCAGTTCGTGCTCCGCGACGGGGTCATCAAGGTGGGACGGCTGGCGCTCCTGGGCAGCGACGCGGGACTGCTGCCGCCCGCCGGGCCGTGGCGGCTGGACACCGCGGCCCGGGGCAGCCTCGCCAACCTGGTGCTCGCGCCGTGCCCGCAGGCCCTGGAACCGCTCACCGACGGACAGGTCCGCATCCAGGTCCAGGCCGCCGGCGTGAACGTCCGGGACGTGGACAACGCCCTGGGCGCGCACCGGGACGCGACCGCCCCGCTGGGCGTCGAGGCCGCCGGCGTGGTGACCGAGACCGGCCCCGGAGCGGACCGGCTGCGCCCCGGGGACCGCGTGATGGGCCTGGTACCCGGCGGCTTCGGGCCGGTGGCCGTCGCCGACGGGCGGCTGCTGACCCGCATTCCCGACGGCTGGACCCCCGAGCAGGCCGCTTCCGTACCGCTGGCCTTCCTGACCGCCCACCACGCACTGAAGGACCTCGCCGGGCTGCAACCGGGCCAGTCGGTCCTCGTGCACGTGGACGCCGACGGCGTCGGCCTGGCGGCGGTCCAACTGGCCCGGCACCTCGGCGCCGAGGTGTTCGCCGTCGCCGACGAGGGCCGGGGCGCGCCCCTGCGGGAGCTGGGCGTGGCGCCCGACCGCATCGCCGCCGCCCTGACCACCGACGTCGAGCAGCGCTTCCGGGCGGCCACCGAAGACCGCGGCGTGGACGTGGTGCTGACCGCCCAGACGGGCGAACCCGCGGCCGCCGCCCTGCGGTTGACCGCACCCGACGGCCACTTCCTGCACCTCGGCGGCGACGCCCCCGAGCCCGGCCCGGACACCGCCGTGCGCCACCGCACCGTCGACGTCGCCGCGGCCGACCCGGAGCGCGTCCAGGAGACGTTCGAGGAACTGCTGGCGCTGTTCGACCGGGGCGTGCTGCACCCGCTGCCCGTCACCGCCCGGGACGTCCGACGGAGCGCCGCGGCGTTCGACGCGGTGCACCGCGGCGAGCACCCCGGCAAGGCCGTGCTGACCATGCCGCGCGCCTGGGACCCGGACGGCACCGTCCTGATCACCGGCGGCACCGGCGGCCTGGGCCGCGAGCTGGCCCGCCACCTGGTGACCGAGCGGGGCGTGCGCCACCTGCTGCTGCTCAGCCGCAGCGGCCCCGACGCCCCCGGCGCGGACGCCCTGCGCGACGAACTGGCCGCCCACGGCGCCGAGGTCGACGTCCGCGCCTGCGACGTGGCCGACCGCCAGGAGCTCGCCGCCGCCGTGGCGTCGGTGCCCGCCGCACACCCGCTGACCGCCGTGATCCACACCGCCGGTGTCCTCGACGACGGCGTGGTGACCTCGCTGACGCCGGAGCGGTTGGCGGCCGTGCTGCGCCCGAAGGTGGACGCCGCCTGGCACCTGCACGAGGTCACCAAGGACCTCGACCTGGCCGCGTTCGTGCTCTACTCCTCGATCGCGGGCGTGACCGGCGCCCCCGGCCAGGGCAACTACGCCGCGGGCAACGTCTTCCTCGACGCGCTCGCCCGGCTCCGCACGGCCGACGGCCTGCCCGCGCAGTCCCTCGCGTGGGGTGCCTGGGCCCAGGGCAGCGGCATGACCGCCGACCTGACCGACGCCGACCTCCAGCGGATCGCCGCGTACGGAGCCAAGCCGCTCACCGTCGAGCAGGGCATGGCGCTGTTCGACGCGGCCGGGGTGTGCGACGCGGCCCACCTCGTCGCACTGGGCCGGACCGCCGGCCCGCTGCGCATCGACGGCCCCGTGCCGCCCGTACTGCGCGGACTGGTCGCCACCCGCCGGCGCGCCGCCGGCAAGCCCGCCGCCGACTCGGCGGGCGACCTCGCCGCGCAGCTCGCGGACCGGGCCGAGGACGAGCGGATGGCCGTCCTGGTCGACCTGGTGCGGACCGAGGCGGCCGCCGTGCTCGGGCACGCCTCGCCGGAGGGCATCGAGACCCAGCGGGAGTTCCTGGAGCTGGGCTTCGACTCGCTGACCTCCGTCGAACTGCGCAACCGGCTCGCCGCGGCCACCGGTCTGCAACTGCCCGCGACCGTGGTCTTCGAGAACAGGACCACCGAGAAGCTCGCCACCTGGCTGGACGGCGAACTCGTCGCGCGGCCGGGCGGGGTCGCCGCGCCCGCCGGTGCCGGGGGAGCCCGCTCGGGCACCGGCGACCAGGACGACTGGCTGGTGCAGCACTTCCTCACCTCCATCAGGGAGGACCGGATCAGCGAGGCGCGGCGCCTGGTGTCGGCGATGGGCGGCGTCGGCCCGTCCTACGAGAACACCGCAGAGCTGGAGGACCTGCCGCTGCCGACCACGCTCGCCGAGGGCCCGGCGTCACCGCGGCTGATCTGCATCAGCACGCCCACCGCCAACGGCGGCGTCCACGAGTACGCCAGGTTCGCCGCCCGCTTCCGCGGCCGACGGAACGTCTGCGCCCTGCCGCTGGTCGGCTTCGCCCCGGGGGACCGGCAGCCGGCCACGGCCGAGTGCGCCGCCCGGACGATCGCGGAGAGCGCGCTGCGCGCCAGCGACGGCGAACCCTTCATCCTGGTCGGACACTCCTCCGCCGGCGCGTTCTCCTACGCGGCCGCGGGCGTGCTGGAGAACACCTGGGGCATCAAGCCCGCGGGACTGGTGCTGCTGGACACCCTCAGCATCCGGCACGAGGAGAACGAGGACATCGACTACGGCGGCCTGCTGAAGGCGAACTTCCTGGCGTCGGAGGCGACCCAGGTCCGGATCCTCAACGCCAACCTGTCCGCGATGGGGCGGTGGATGCACCTGCTGAACAGCATCGACGTGCCCCAGATGAACACCCCCGTGCTCAGCATCCAGGCGACCCGGCTGTACCCGGGCATCGCGGCCGGCGGCGAAGGGCTGAGCGAGATGATCCCGTCGGCCGAGATCGTCAAGCTCGACGCGGACCACCTGTCCATCGTCCGGTCCGACGCCTCCGCGGCCTCCCAGATCGCGGACGACTGGCTCGCGGCGACCTTCGGCGAGTGACGGCGGCGCCGTGACACGGCAACGGCGGGCGGCCCACCGGGCCGCCCGCCGTTGCGTCGCGTCGACTACCAGGTCACCGGCAGCTCACTGAGCCCGCCGGACAACCGGCCTTCGTTCTCCGCCAGTTCGCCCGCCGGCAGCGCCAGTCGCAGGTCGGGCAGGCGCGTGAACAACTGGGTGAAGACCGTGTTCAGCTCGATCCGCGCCAGGGGCGCGCCGATGCAGTGCCACATCCCGTGCGCGAAGGTCAGATGCGGGTTGGGGCTCCGGGTGACGTCGAACCGCTCCGGCACGTCGAAGGCCCGCTCGTCGAAGTTGGGGAGGCTGAAGTCGAACAGGACCAGGTCCCCGGCCCGGATCGTCTCTCCGCCGACCGTCAGGTCCTCCGTGGCGTAGCGCGGCAGGATCGACCCGCCGGCCTTCGCGGCCCGCAGCACTTCCTCGACGGCGTGCGTCATCACGTCCGGGTCCGCCAGCGCCGCCGCCCGCTGCTCGGGGTGGGTCGCCAGCAGCACCACGCCGTGGTCCATGATGGTCACGACGCTGTCCAACCCGGCGAACAGCAGGCCCACGGCCAGGTGCGTCACGCGCTCGTCGGACAGCCCGCCCTCGGTCAGGCGGGTGATGATGTCCTGGCCCGGTTCGGCCCGCTTGCGCCGGACCAGCTCCCCGACGAAGGCGTACAGGTCGCGCTGCGTGCGCTGCACCCCCTCGCGGTCCCCGAGCACGGCCGTCTGGGACAGCAGCGCCGTGAGGTGTTCGCGGCCCTGCGGCGGCACGCCGATGATGTCGCAGAGCACCGTCCTCGCCACCGGCACGGACACCCCGCCGTGCAGGTCGGCGGGCGGCTCCTGGGCGGTGAAGTCGTCCAGCACGGCGTCCACGACCGCCGCTACCCGCGGCTCCATCTCGCGCACCCGCCGGGCGGAGAACATCGGGGCCAGGAGCCGGCGGGACTCGGTGTGCGTGCGGCGGGCGGTCTCGGCGTCGGTGTCGGCGATCATCAGGTCCAGGAACGGGTTGCGCACGTACTGTGCCGCGTTCGCCGGGTCCGGGTGCGAATGGCCGATGCGTTCGTCGTTCAGCAGCTGCTTGAGCACGGTGTGACGGGTCACCAGCCAGCCCTCGTCCCCGGCGGGGGTACGCACCAGGCAGACCGGCCCCCGTTCCTGGAGGTCGCGCAGGAGCGGGCTGACGCGCAGCAAGCCGGGCGGTTCGAGGTCGAGGGACGGCAGATCACGGTGGGGGGCGGTCATGAAAGATCCCTTTCAGAAGTGCGGTAGAGCGCCGCGCACGGTGCGTGTACGCGCGGAAGCGCGACGCTAGTGGCCAGGTGACCCGGAATCTCTTAGCGCTATTTGGCCGCCGTGGCGCGGATCTGCCGTCGCGCCGGTGAGACTACGGAAACCCGCAGTACGCCTCGGTTGAGGATGACCGGGAACAGTGGGTCAGACGTGAGTGTCGTCGCTCTGTGCCCCAGAACCGGCATTCCATGAGGGGTTGGCATTCTGATGTCGAACGAGGCGAAGCTTCGCGAGTACCTCAAGCGCGCGATCGCGGACCTCCAAGAGACTCGCCAGCAATTGGACGAGACGGAGCAGAAGCAGCGCGAACCCATCGCGATCGTGTCGATGGCCTGCCGCTTCCCCGGCGGCGTGCGGTCGCCGCAGGAGTTGTGGGAGCTGCTCCACGGCGGAGTCGACGCGATGGGCGCCTTCCCCGGGAACCGCGGCTGGGACCTCGACGGGCTCCACGACCCCGATCCGGAGCGCCAGGACACCACGTACGCCCACGAGGGCGGATTCCTCTACGACGCGGGCGAGTTCGACCCCGGATTCTTCGGGATCTCGCCGCGCGAGGCGCTCGCCATGGACCCGCAGCAGCGGCTGCTGCTGGAGACCGCGTGGGAGGCCGTGGAGAGCGCCGGCATCGCCCCGCAGTCCCTCGCGGGCAGCCACACCGGCGTGTTCGTCGGCACCAACCACGCCGGCTACGACGCGGACAGCACGCAGCGGACGGAGGAGACCGGCGGGCATCTGCTCACCGGCAACCTCATCAGCGTCGCCTCCGGCCGGATCTCCTACGTCCTCGGCCTCGAAGGCCCCGCCCTGACCGTGGACACCGCGTGCTCCTCGTCGCTGGTGGCGCTGCACCTGGCGGCGCAGTCGCTGCGGCGGGACGAGTGCAACCTGGCCCTGGTCGGCGGCGCGACGATCATGTCGACCCCGCAGATGTTCGTGGACCTGGCCCGTCAGCGTGGCCTGGCCGCCAACAGCCGCTGCAAGCCGTTCGCCGCGGCCGCCGACGGCACGGCCTGGGGCGAGGGCGTCGGCCTGCTGGTCGCCGAGCGGCTCTCCGACGCGGTGCGCAACGGCCACCCCGTGCTCGCGGTGCTGAGGGGCTCGGCCGTCAACCAGGACGGCGCCTCCAACGGGCTCACCGCCCCCAACGGCCCGTCCCAGCAGCGCGTCATCCGCCAGGCACTGGCCGACTCCGGGCTCGGCTCCGCCGACGTCGACGCCGTGGAGGCCCACGGCACCGGGACCCGGCTCGGCGACCCCATCGAGGCGCAGGCCCTGCTCGCCACGTACGGACAGCAACGCCCGGCGGACCGGCCCGTGTTGATCGGCTCCATGAAGTCCAACATCGGGCACACCCAGTCGGCCGCGGGCATCGCCGGCGTCATCAAGATGGTCCTGGCGATGCAGCACGGCGTGCTGCCGCAGACCCTGCACATGGACGCGCCCACCCCGCACGCCGACTGGAGCGAGGGCAACGCCAAGCTCCTCGCCGAGCCCGAGCCCTGGCCGGAGTCGGACCGCCCGCGCCGCGCCGCCGTCTCGTCCTTCGGCATCAGCGGCACCAACGCCCACGTCGTGCTGGAACAGGCACCCGAGCCCGAGGCCGTGTCCGAGCCGGCGCCCGCGCCGGCCGCCCGGCCGGGCGTGCTGCCCTGGGTCCTGTCCGCGCGGACCGGCGAGGCCCTGCGGGCCCAGGCGGCGCAACTCGGCCGCCACGTCCGCGCCCGTGCCGCCCTCGAACCGGCCGACGTCGCCCACTCCCTGGTCACCACCCGGTCCCTCATGGAGCACCGCGCCGCCGTCGTCGCGGGCGACCGCGACGCCTTCCTCCGCGGCCTGGACGCCCTCGCCGAGGGCCGCACCGCGGCGGGGCTGGTGACCGGCGTCGCCGCCCAGGCGCCGGCCGCGTTCCTGTTCACCGGCCAGGGCCCCCAGCGGACGGGCATGGGACGCGAACTGCACGCCGCATACCCGGTGTTCGCCGCGGCCTTCGACGCGGTCTGCGCCGCATGCGACCCGTACCTCGAACGGCCGTTGCGCGACATCGTCTTCGCCGAGGAGGGCACGGACGAGGCCGCCCTGCTCGACCGCACCGACTACACCCAGCCCGCGCTCTTCGCCTTCGCCACCGCGCTGTTCCGGCTCGTCGAATCCTGGGGCGTCACACCGCAGTTCGTCGCCGGCCACTCCGTCGGCGAGCTCACCGCCGCCCACGTCTCCGGCATCCTCTCCCTCCAGGACGCCGCGAAGCTCGTCGCGGCCCGTGGCGCCCTCATGGCGACGCTGCCCCCGGGCGGCGCCATGGTGGCCGTGCAGGCCACCGAGGAGGAGATCTGGGCCTCCCTCGCCGGCAAGGAGGACCGCGCCACCATCGCCGCGGTCAACGGACCGCAGGCCCAGGTCATCGCCGGCGACGAGGACGTCGTCGCCGACGTCGCCGCCCACTGGGAGGGCCAGGGGCGCCGGGTCAAGCGGATCAAGGTACGGGTCGCCGGCCACTGCCCGCGCATGGACAGCATCCTGGAGGACTTCCGGCGGGTCGCCGAGACCCTGGAGTACCACGCCCCGCGCATCCCGGTCGTCTCCACGGTCACCGGGGAACTCGCCGTCGACGACGACCTGCGCACCCCCGACTACTGGGTCCGGGAGATCAGGGAGGGCGTCCGCTTCTGCAACACCGTGCGCACCCTGGAGGCCGAGGGCGTCACCTCGTTCGTCGAACTCGCCCCCACCAGCGTGCTCACCACGATGGTCCAGGACTCCCTGACCACCCTCGAACGGCCGCTCCTGCTGTCCCTCCTGCGCGGCGGCCACCCCGAGGCCCAGTCCCTCTCCGAGGGCGTCGCCGCCCTGTCCGCGCACGGCGTCCCCGTCGACTGGACCGCTCTGCTCGGCCCGCTCGACGCCCACCGTGTCGAGCTGCCGACCTACGCCTTCCAGCGCCGCTGGTTCTGGCTGGACGCCGCCGACGCGGCCACCGGCGGACCCGATGCCGTCGCCGACGCCGCCGAGGCCGGCGAGGCCGGATTCTGGGAAGCCGTCGAACGCGAGGACCTGGAAGGACTCTCGGCCGTCCTGGCCATCGACGGCAGCACGGTCGACTCGCTCGGCAGCCTCCTGCCCACGCTCTCGGCATGGCGCAGGCAGCGCAGGACCCAGGCGGTGGCGGACGGCTGGAGCTACCGGGCGGGCTGGACCCCGGTCACCGCCCGCACCGGCTTCACCGCCACCGGGAACTGGCTCGTCGCGCTGCCCGACAGCGTCACCGACGACCCGTGGACCGCCCGGCTCCTCGACGCGCTGCGCGCTCAGGGGCTGCACACCGAGGTGCTGGTGCTCACCGGCACCGAGGACCCGTCCGAGCCCCTCGCCTGGCCCGACGGCCCGATCGACGGCGTGCTGTCGCTGCTGGCCCTGGACGAGCGCCCGCACCCCCACCTGACCTCCGTACCGCGCGGCCTGGCCGCCACCACCGCCCTGCTGCGCGCCGTGGAAGGCTCCGGCAAGCAGGTCCCGCTGTGGTGCGCGACCCGCGGCGCCGTCGCCGTCGACGACCGGGACGCGCTCACCAACCCGCTCCAGGCGCAGCTCTGGGGCTTCGGCCGGGTGGCTGCGCTGGAGTACCCGCGGATCTGGGGCGGACTCGTCGACCTCCCCGAAACCCCGGACGCCCGGGCCGTCTCCGGCCTCCTCGACGTGCTCGCCGGGGCGGAGGACCAGGTCGCGATCCGCGCCGCCGGGACCTTCGCCCGCCGCCTGGCCCGGATCGCCCCCGGCGGCGACTCCGGCGCCGGGTGGACCGCCCACGGCACGGTGCTGATCACCGGTGGCACCGGTGCGCTCGGCACCGAACTCGCGCGCTGGTTCGCCGAGGCCGGTGCGGAACACCTGGTGCTCACCAGCCGCCGCGGTCTGGCGGCCCCCGGCGCACCGGAACTCGCGGCCGAACTCACCGACCGGGGAACCCCGGTCACCATCGTCGCCTGCGACGCCGCCGACCGCGACGCCCTGGCCGCTGTCCTCGCGGACATCCCCGCCGAGACGCCCCTCACCGGCGTCGTGCACGCCGCCGGCGTCATGGACGCCGGCATGCTGGACGCGCTGACCCTCGAACGCTTCGAGGCCGTGCTGCGCCCCAAGGCCACCGCCGCCCTGAACCTCCACGAACTCACCCGGGACCTCGACCTGGAACTGTTCGTGCTGTTCTCCTCGATCGCCGGCTCGTTGGGCAACGCCGGGCAGGCCAACTACAGCGCCGCCAACACCTTCCTCGACGCGCTCGCCGAGCACCGGCGCGCGCAGGGACTGCCGGCCACCGCGACGGCCTGGGGCGCCTGGGCGGACCTCGGCATGGCGACGCAGAGCAACGTCGCCGACCGGGTGAGCCGCGACGGACTGATCCCCATGGCCCCGGCCTCCGCGCTCGCCGCCCTCCGCCAGGCACTGGCCCAGGGGCTGACGAACGTGACCGTGGCCGACGTGGACTGGACGGCGTACGCCCCCGCCCTGACCGCGGTCCGCCCCAGTCCGCTCCTCGCCGACCTGCCCGAGGCGCGCCGCGTCCTGGCCGCCGCGCCCGAGTCCGCGCGCGCGGACTCCTCCCCGCTCGGCGGCCGGCTCGGCGCGCTCTCCGCCGACGAGCGGGAACGAGTGGTGCTGCAGACGGTCCAGGAGGAGGCCGCGAAGACCCTCGGACTGGACTCGGCGGACGGCATCGAGGCGCGGCGGGCCTTCCGCGACGTGGGCTTCGACTCGCTGATGTCGGTCGAGCTGCGCAACCGCCTGGCCACGGTGACCGGCCTCGCCCTGCCCACCACCCTGCTGTTCGACCACCCCACGCCCAGCGCGGTCACCGCGTACCTGCTCGCCGAGGTCCTGGGCACGGAACAGACCACGGCCGTCGTGGAACGGACCGTCGCCGCCTTCGACGAGCCGGTGGCGATCGTGAGCATGGCCGGCCGGTTCCCCGGCGGCGTGCAGTCGCCCGAAGACCTCTGGGAGCTGCTGGCCGAGGGCCGGGACGCCATCTCCGTCCTCCCCGACGACCGGGGCTGGAACCTCGACCGGCTCTACCACCCCGACCCCGAGCACCCGGGCACGAGCTACGCCCGCGGGGGCGGCTTCCTCTACGAGGCGGCCGACTTCGACGCCGAGTTCTTCGGCATCTCGCCGCGCGAGGCCCTCGCCATGGACCCGCAGCAGCGGCTGCTGTTGGAGGCGTCCTGGGAGGTCCTCGAACGGGCCGGCCTCGACCCGGAGACCCTGCGGGGCAGCAGCACCGGCGTCTTCGTGGGCACCAACACCCAGGACTACCGCTCGGTGCTGAACGCCGGCCGGGAGGACGTCACCGGCCACTCGCTCACCGGCAACTCGATGAGCGTGGTCTCCGGCCGGGTGTCGTACACCTACGGCTTCGAAGGCCCGGCCGTCACCGTCGACACGGCGTGCTCGTCGTCGCTGGTGGCCCTGCACATGGCGGTGCAGTCGCTGCGGTCGGGCGAGTGCTCGCTGGCGCTCGCCGGTGGCGTGACGGTGATGGCGACGCCGGAGACGTTCGTGGAGTTCTCGCGGCAGCGCGGCCTGTCCGAGGACGGCCGCTGCAAGCCGTTCGCGGCGGCGGCCGACGGCACCGGCTGGGCCGAGGGCGTCGGACTGCTGCTCGTGGAGCGGCTCTCGGACGCCCGGCGCAACGGGCACCAGGTGCTCGCCGTCGTCCGCGGCTCGGCGGTCAACCAGGACGGCGCCTCCAACGGACTGAGCGCGCCCAACGGCCCGTCCCAGCAGCGCGTCATCCGCCAGGCACTCGCCAACGCGGGAGTGGCAGCGTCCGACGTCGACGCCGTCGAGGCGCACGGCACGGGCACCCGGCTCGGCGACCCCATCGAGGCCCAGGCACTGCTCGCCACGTACGGGCAGGACCGTCCGCAGGACCGTCCGCTGCTCCTGGGGACCCTGAAGTCCAACTTCGGACACACCCAGGCCGCCGCCGGCGTGGCCGGCGTCATGAAGATGGTCCTGGCCCTCCGCCACGGCGTGCTGCCCCGCACCCTGAACGTCGACGCGCCCACCCCGCACGTCGATTGGACCGCGGGCGCCGTCGAGCTGCTCACCGAGCCGCTGCCGTGGCCCGAGACGGACCGCCCGTGGCGCGCCGGCGTCTCCGCGTTCGGCGTCAGCGGCACCAACGCGCACGTGATCCTGGAGCAGGCCGAACCGACCGAGGACGAGACGCCGTCGGTCGCCCCCGTGACGCCGGTCCCCCTGCTGCTGTCCGGCAAGTCCGACCGTGCGGTACGGGACCAGGCGGCCCGGTTGCTGGCCCACCTCGACCGTGCGCCCGAAGCGCGGCTCGCGGACCTCGCGTTCACGCTGGCCGGGCGGACGGCCTTCGGCCACCGCGCCGCCGTCGCGGCCGACAGCCACGAGACCGCGGTGCGCGCCCTGGCCGCCCTCGCCGAGGGCGGCGCCGACGGCGCACTGACCACGGGCACCGCGCACGACGGCAAGGACGCCGTCCTCTTCTCCGGCCAGGGGGCGCAACGCCTCGGTATGGGAAGGGAGTTGTACGGCACCCACCCGGTGTTCGCGGCGGCGTTCGACGCGGTGTGCGCCGGCCTCGACGCGCACCTGGACCGCCCGCTGCGCGACGTGGTGTGGGGCGAGGACCCGGAACCGCTGAACCAGACCGGCCACGCCCAGGCCGCACTGTTCGCCGTCGAGGTCGCGCTGTTCCGCCTGGTGGAGTCCTGGGGAGTGCGGCCGGAGTACGTCGCCGGGCACTCGGTCGGGGAGATCGCCGCGGCCCACGTGGCCGGCGTGTTCTCACTGGCCGACGCCTGCGCCCTGGTGGCGGCCCGCGGACGGCTGATGCAGGCGCTGCCGGCCGGCGGCACCATGGCGGCGATCCGGGCCACCGAGGACGAGGTCCGCCCGCGGCTCACCGACGACGTCGCGATCGCGGCCGTCAACGGCCCGTCGTCCGTGGTCGTCTCCGGGGCCGAGGACGCCGTCGAGGCGGTCCGCGCGCACTTCGCCGGCGAGGGCCGCAAGACCAGCCTGCTGCGGGTCTCGCACGCGTTCCACTCGCCGCTGATGGAACCGATGCTCGCCGACTTCCGCGCCGTTGCGGAGAACCTGACGTACGACGAGCCGCACCTGACCGTCGTCTCCAACGTGACCGGCGCCCCGGCCACCCCGGACGACCTGCGCACCCCCGACTACTGGGTCACCCACGTCCGCGAGGCCGTACGGTTCGCGGACGGCATCCGCGCCCTCCACGACGCGGGCGTGACGCGCTTCTTGGAGCTGGGCCCCGACGGCACCCTCGCGGCCATGGCCCGCGAGTCGCTGCCGGACGAGACCACGGTCGTCCCCGCGCTGCGCAAGGACCGCGCCGAGGAGCCGACGCTGCTCGCGGCCCTGTCCCAGCTCCACGCGCAGGGCACCGCGGTCGACTGGGCCGCGCTCTTCGCCGGCACCGACGCGCACGCCGTCGACCTGCCGACGTACGCCTTCCAGCACCGGCGCTACTGGCCCGTCCCCGACCGCACCGCCACCGGCGACCTCGGCGCGGCCGGCCTCGACGCGGCCGGGCACCCGCTGCTGAGCGCCGCCGTGGAACTGTCCGACGGCGCCGGGCTGCTGTTCACCTCACGCCTGTCGCTCCAGTCGCACCCGTGGCTGGCCGACCACGCGGTGAACGGCTCGGTGCTGCTGCCGGGAACGGCCTTCGTCGAACTCGCCGTCCGGGCCGCCGACGAGGCGGGCTGCGACCGGATCGAGGAACTCACCCTGGCCGCCCCGCTGGTGCTGCCCGAGCACGGCGGCGTGCAGCTGCAACTGCACGTCGGCCCCGCCGACGAGGCCGGCGGCCGGCCGGTCACCATCCGCTCCCGTCCGGAAGGCGACGGCGACCGGCCGTGGACCCAGCACGCGAGCGGCGTGCTGACGCCCGGCGAGCAGGCGGCCCACGCCGGCTACGACTTCCAGGCCGAGTCCTGGCCGCCCGCCGGCGCCGAACCCGTCGACCTGACCGGCCTCTACCCGCAACTGGCCGCGAGCGGATACGACTACGGACCGCACTTCCAGGGCCTGCGCGCCGCATGGCGCCGGGGCGACGAGGTGTTCGCCGACGTCGCCCTGCCCGACGTCGCCGAGGGCGACGCGTCCGCGTACGGTCTGCACCCGGCGCTCCTGGACGCGACCCTGCACGCCTGGGCCCTCGACGGCCTGGACCGGGGCGTGCTGCCCTTCTCGTGGGAGGGCGTCTCGCTCCACGCCTCCGGCGCCGCGGCCGTGCGCGCCCGGATCGTCCAGCACGGCGGCGACACGCTGTCCGTCGAGGTCGCCGACACCTCCGGCGAGCCGGTCGCCTCCATCGGCACCCTCGACCTGCGGGCGCCCGCCACCGAGCAGTCGGCGGGCGCCGCGGACCGGATCGGGCGTGACGCGCTGTTCCGCCTGCAGTGGAACCCGGTCCGGCTTCCCCCGGCCGGGGCCGCGGAGTCCGTGGCCCTGCTCGGCTCCCTGCCCGGCGCACCGTTCGACAGCTACCCGGACCTGGCGGCCCTGGCCGAGGCCGGACAGCTGCCGGGCGCGGTGGTGGTGCCGGTGACGGCCGCCCCCGACGACGTGGTGGAGGCGGCGCACGCCACCGCCGCCCAGACGCTGGCGCTGGTCCAGTCCTGGCTGGCGGACGAGCGGTTCGCCACCTCGCGGCTGGTGTTCGCCACGCGCGGCGCGGTGGACGGCACGGACCTCACCGGGGCCACCGTGTGGGGCCTGGTGCGGTCGGCGCAGTCGGAGCACCCGGGCCGGTTCGGCCTGGTGGACCTCGGCCCCGACGCGGACCCCGCGGTCCTGCCGCGGGCCCTGGCCGCGGACGAGCCGCAGCTCCTGCTGCGCGACGGCGCGGTGCTGGCGGCGCGGCTGGAACGGGCGCCGGTGACGCGGGCCCGGACCGGCGCCCCCTGGGACGCCGCCGGGACGGTGTTGATCACTGGTGGTACCGGTGGTCTGGGGCGTGTGGTGGCGCGGCATTTGGTGGCTGAGCACGGGGTGCGGAGTCTGCTGTTGGTCAGTCGGCGGGGTCCGGATGCCGAGGGTGTTGAGGAGTTGGTGGCGGAGCTGGGTCGGTGTGGTGCCGAGGTTTCGGTCGTGGCGTGTGATGTGTCGGATCGGGGTGCTGTCGGGGCGTTGGTTTCCGGGCATCGGATCGGTGCGGTGGTGCACACGGCGGGTGTTCTCGACGACGGTGTGGTGGGGTCGTTGACGGCCGAGCGGTTGGCGGCGGTCCTGCGGCCCAAGGTGGATGCCGCCTGGCATCTGCACGAGGCCACCAAGGACCTGGACCTCGCCGCGTTCGTCCTCTTCTCGTCCGTCTCCGGCCTCTGGGGCGGCGCCGGACAGGCCAACTACGCGGCGGGCAACACCTTCTTGGACGCCCTGGCGCACCACCGCCGCACGGCCGGACTGCCCGCCACGTCCCTGGCGTGGGGCCCGTGGTCGCAGGACGGCGGCATGACCGGCACGCTGACGGACGCCGACCTCCAGCGGATCGCCCGTGCGGGCATGCCCGCACTCAGCCCCGCGGAGGGCGCCGCGCTCTTCGACGCCGCGCTGGCCGCCGACGACGCGCTCGTCCTGACCGTCCGCCTCGACCTGGCCGCACTGCGGAAGCAGGACGACGTGCCGGCGGTGCTGCGCGGCCTGGTCAGGACCCGGGTCCGCCGCTCGACGGTGGCCGGCTCCGCCGCGGTCGCCGGCCTCGTGGAGCGCCTGTCGGCGCTGGGCACGGTGGAACGGCGCGAGGCCCTGTTGGACCTGGTGCGCGCCCAGGTCGCGGTCGTCCTGGGCCACGCGGGCCCGGAGACGGTCGACCCGGACCGTGCCTTCCAGGACCTCGGTTTCGACTCCCTGACCGCCGTCGAGCTGCGCAACCGGCTCAACGCGGCCACCGGCATGCGCCTTTCGTCCACCGCGGTGTTCGACTACCCCTCGGCGGGCGTGCTCGTCGACTTCCTCCTGGACGAGCTGTTCGGCGCCCACGACCAGGACGCGCCGGTGCCCGCGGGCCCGAACCCGCTGGCAGCGGCCGACGACCCGGTGGTGATCGTCGGCATGAGCTGCCGCTACCCGGGCGGCGTCGCCTCCCCGGAGGACCTGTGGCGCCTGGTGTCCGAGGGCACGGACGCGGTGTCCGACTTCCCGACGGACCGCGGCTGGGACGTGGAGTCCCTCTACAACCCCGACCCCGAGGCCATCGGCACCTCGTACAGCCACTCCGGCGGCTTCCTCCACGAGGCACCGGAGTTCGACCCCGGGTTCTTCGGGATGAGCCCCAGGGAAGCGCTGGCGACGGACTCCCAGCAGCGGTTGCTGCTGGAGACCACCTGGGAGGCCATCGAGCGGGCGGGCATCGACCCGACGTCGCTGCGCGGCAGCCGGACCGGTGTCTTCGCCGGCGTGATGTACGGCGACTACGAACAGCTCCTGGTCGCCGACCAGTTCGAGGGCTACCGCAGCAACGGCAGCGCGGCCAGCGTCGCTTCGGGCCGGGTGTCCTACACCTTCGGTTTCGAGGGCCCGGCGGTGACGGTCGACACGGCGTGCTCGTCGTCGCTGGTGGCGCTGCACCTCGCTGCGCAGGCGCTGCGTTCGGGCGAGTGCTCGCTGGCCCTGGCCGGCGGCGTGACGGTGCTCTCCACCCCGACGATGTTCGTGGAGTTCTCGCGGCAGCGCGGCCTGGCGGCGGACGGACGGTGCAAGTCGTTCGGCGACGGCGCGGACGGCGTCGGCTGGGGTGAGGGCGTGGGCATGCTCGTGCTGGAGCGCCTGTCGGACGCGCGCCGCAACGGGCACCGGGTGCTGGCCGTGCTGCGGGGTTCCGCGGTGAACCAGGACGGTGCGTCGAATGGTCTGACGGCGCCGAACGGTCCGTCGCAGCAGCGGGTGATCCGGCAGGCGTTGGCCAGTGCGGGGTTGTCGGCTGCGGACGTGGACGCGGTGGAGGCGCACGGTACGGGCACGACGTTGGGTGACCCGATCGAGGCGCAGGCGCTGCTGGCGACTTACGGGCAGGATCGGTCGGTGGACCGGCCGTTGTGGTTGGGTTCGATCAAGTCGAACATCGGTCACGCCCAGGCCGCGGCGGGTGTGGCGGGTGTCATCAAGATGGTGCTGGCGATGCGGCACGGTGTGCTGCCGCGGACGCTGCACGTCGACGCGCCGTCGTCCCATGTGGACTGGAGCGCCGGTGCGGTGGAGCTGCTGGCCTCCGCGGTCGAGTGGCCGCAGGGCGAGGGCCCGCGCCGCGCGGGCGTCTCCTCCTTCGGCGTCAGCGGGACGAACGCGCACGTCATCCTGGAGCAGCCCGAACCGATCGCGGACGACGCCGCACCTGACGTCGCCGAGGAGGAGCCCGGCGCGCTGGCGTGGGTCCTCTCCGGCCGGAGCGAGGCCGCACTGCGCGGCCAGGCGGCCCGTCTGCTGTCCCACGTCGCCGGCCGCGACGCGCGCTCCGCGCGGGACATCGGCCACTCCCTGGTGACCGCACGGGCGAGCTTCCCCCACCGCGCGGTGGTGTGGGGCCAGGACCGCGAGGCGCTGGTGCTCGCCCTGTCCGCCCTCGCGGTCGGCGAGGCCGACGCCGGCCTGGTGGAGGGCACGACCGGCGCGGGCAGGACGGCCTTCCTGTTCTCCGGCCAGGGGTCCCAACGCCTCGGCATGGGACGGGAGTTGTATGACAGTCAGCCGGTGTTCGCGGCGGCGTTCGACGCGGTGTGCGCCGCCTTGGACGAGCACCTGGACCGTCCCCTGCGGGACGTCGTGTGGGGCGAGGACGCGGACCTGTTGAACCAGACCGCCTACGCCCAGGCCGGGTTGTTCGCGCTGGAGGTGGCGCTGTACCGGTTGACGGAGGCGTGGGGCGTGCGCGCCGACTTCGTGGCCGGCCATTCGATCGGCGAGGTCGCCGCGGCACACGTGGCGGGGGTCTTCTCCCTTCCGGACGCGTGCGCGCTGGTGGCGGCCCGGGGTCGCCTGATGCAGCAACTGCCCACGGGCGGGGCGATGGTGGCGATCAGGGCGACGGAAGAGGAGGTCCTTCCGCACCTGACGCCGGAGGTGTCGATCGCGGCGGTCAACGGTCCGTCGTCGGTCGTGGTCTCCGGTGCGGAGGACGACGTGCTGGCCGTGGCCGCGCACTTCGAAGGGGAGGGCCGCAAGACCAGCAGGCTTCGGGTCTCGCACGCCTTCCACTCGCCGCTCATGGAACCGATGCTCGACGAGTTCCGCGCCGTGGTGGCGCGGCTGTCCTTCGGCGCGCCGACGCTCCCCGTCGTCTCGAACCTGACCGGCCGCCCGGCCGAGCCCGAACAGCTCCGCCAGGCCGACTACTGGGTCCGGCACGTGCGCGAGGCGGTGCGATTCGCGGACGGGGTGGCGGCGCTGCACCAGGAAGGCGTGACGCGCTTCCTCGAACTCGGTCCGGACGGCGTGCTGTCGGCGATGGCCGAGGAGTCACTGCCGGACGACGTGGTGCTCGCCCCCGTCCTGCGCAAGGACCGGCCCGAGGAGACGGCGCTGCTCGGTGCCCTGGCGCACCTGCACGTCCACGGCGCCGGCGTCGACTGGGCGGCGCTGTACGCCGGTACGGGTGCGCGGTGGGTGGACCTGCCGACGTACGCGTTCCAGCACGAGCGGTTCTGGCCGTCGGGTCGGGTGGCGCGCTCCGGCGACGTGCGGTTCGCGGGCCTGGACTCCCCGGCGCACCCGCTGCTCGGCGCCGCGGTCGAACTGGCCGGTTCCGGGGGGCTGTTGTTCACCGGACGGCTCTCGTCGTCCGCCCATCCGTGGCTGGCGGACCACGTGGTGCTCGGATCGGTGGTGGTGCCCGGAACGGCGCTGGTGGAGCTGGTGCTCCGGGCGGCCGACGAGGTCGGCTGCGACCTGCTGGAGGAGCTGACGCTGGCCGCCCCGCTGGTACTGCCCGCCTCGGGCGGCGGAGTGCAGGTGCAGGTGTGGCTGGGCGAACCGGATGAGTCGGGCCGCCGCTCGGCGTCGGTGCACGCCCGGCAGACCGAGGGCCCCTGGACCCTGCACGCCAACGGTGCGGTGACCTCGGGGGCCCGAGCGGTCGCCTTCGACGTCGCGGCCTGGCCCCCGCCGGGCGCCCAGCCGGTGGACGCTGCGGACTGCTACGACGCGCTCGCCGACGCGGGGCTCACGTACGGCCCGGTGTTCCGGGGCCTGCGGGCCGCCTGGAAGCTCGGCGCGGACGTCTACGCCGAGGTGAGCCTCCCGGAGGGCACGGACGGCGGCACCTACGGCCTGCACCCCGCGCTCTTCGACGCCGCCCTGCACGCGGCGGCAGCCGGCGACGGGGACGTGACCGGCGTCCCCTTCTCGTGGAGCGGAGTCGCCCTGCACGCCTCCGGGGCCTCCCACCTCCGCGTCCGGATCCGCACCACCGCGAACGGCATGTCCGTGGTGCTCGCGGACACCTCCGGTGCCCCGGTCGCCTCCGTGGACTCCCTGGTGGCGCGTCCGCTCTCGGCCGCGCAGGTACAGGCCGCCGACCGGGACAGCCTCTTCACGGTCGACTGGGTCCCCGTCCCGCTCACCGGTGAACGCATCGAACCGGGCACCGGACCGCAGGGCGAGCCGTTGCGGACCCTCGCGGACCTGACCGGCCCGACCGTGCCGGCGACGGTCCTCGTCACACCCCCCGCCGACGCCGCGGCCGTGATGGAGTCCGTGCACCGCACCGCCGCCTGGGCGCTGGAAACCGTGCAGGCGTGGTTGGCGGAGGAGCGGTTCGCGTCCTCGCGCCTGGTGTTCGTGACCCGGGGCGCGGTGTCCGGCGGGGACCTTGCGGCCGCCGCCGTGCACGGCCTGGTCCGCTCGGCGCAGTCGGAGAACCCGCAGCGCTTCGGCCTGGTGGACCTCGACGACGACGCCGACCGGAGCGTGCTGGCGCAGGCCCTCGCGACCGACGAACCGGAACTGCTGGTGCGCGGCACCGAGGTGCTGGCACCGCGGCTGGCCCGTGCCCACGCGGAGCACGCGGAGCGTTGGGACACCGACGGAACGGTTCTCGTCACCGGCGGTACCGGGGGCCTGGGCAGTGCGGTGGCGCGGCATCTGGTGGCCGCCCACGGCGTGCGGAGCCTGCTGCTGGTCAGCCGGCGTGGCCTGACTGCCGAGGGCGCCCCCGAGCTCGTGGCCGAACTGGCGCGGGCCGGCGCGGAAGCGGTGGTCGAGGCGTGCGACGTCTCGGACGCGGCGGCGGTGGCCGACCTGATCAGCCGGCATGAGCCGACGGCCGTGGTGCACACGGCCGGCGTCCTCGACGACGGCGTGGTGGAGTCGTTGACTCCGGAGCGCCTGGCCGGGGTGTTGCGGCCGAAGGCCGATGCGGCCTGGCACCTGCACGAGGCGACCAAGGACCGCGACCTGCACGCGTTCGTGGTGTTCTCGTCCGTGGCCGGCACGGTCGGCAGCCCCGGCCAGGGCAACTACGCGGCGGCGAACGCCTTCTTGGACGCGTTGGCACGCCACCGTCGCGCGCAGGGACTGCCCGCCGCGTCGCTGGCGTGGGGGGCGTGGACCCAGGACAGTGGGATGACCGGCACCCTCACGGACGTCGACCTCCGGCGCCTGGCCCGTCAGGGCATGCCGCCGCTGTCGACCGAGGAGGGCCTGGCCCTCTTCGACGCCGCGCTCGGCACCGGTGAGCCCGCGCCGCTGCCCGTCCGCCTGGACCTCGCGGCGCTCCGCGCACAGGGCGAGCCGCTGCCGTTGCTGCGCGGCCTGATCCGCACGCGGACCCGCCGGTCCGGTGCCGTCGCGGCGGCCGGCCTGGCACCGCGCCTGACCGGGCTGTCCACGGCGGAGCGGCGCGCGGCGCTGCTCGACGTCGTACGAGCCCAGATCGCGGCGGTCCTGGGGCACGCGGGCCCGGAGACGGTCGCCCCGGACCGGGCCTTCCAGGACCTCGGCTTCGACTCGCTGACCGCCATCGAACTCCGCAACGTACTGGCCAGGGCCACCGGAGTGCGGCTCCCGGCGACAGCCGTGTTCGACTACCCGACGGCCGACGTCCTGGCGGACCACCTCCTGGGCGAGCTGTTCGGCGCGGACACCGCGGCGCCGCTCGCCGTGTCCGCCCTCCCGTCCCTGACGGACGACCCCGTGGTGATCGTCGGCATGAGCTGCCGGTTCCCGGGCGGCGTCGCCTCGCCGGAGGACCTGTGGCGCCTGGTGTCCGAGGGCGTGGACGCGGTGTCCGACTTCCCCACCGACCGCGGCTGGGAGATCGACGACACCCACGACCCCGACGGCGAGGGCGCCATCGCCACCCGCTCCGGTGGGTTCCTCAAGGACGCGGCGCAGTTCGACCCGGAGTTCTTCGGGATGAGCCCCCGCGAGGCCCTGACCACCGACGCCCAGCAGCGACTGCTGCTGGAGACGACCTGGGAGGCGCTGGAGCGGGCCGGCATGGACCCGGCCACCCTGCGCGGCAGCCGGACCGGTGTCTTCGCCGGCGTGATGTACCACGACTACTCCACGCTGCTGTCCGGGCGCGAGTTCGAGGGCTACCAGGGCAGCGGCAGCGCGGGCAGTGTCGCCTCGGGCCGGGTGTCCTACACCTTCGGTTTCGAGGGCCCCGCCATCACGGTCGACACGGCGTGCTCGTCGTCGCTGGTGGCGCTGCACCTGGCGGCCCAGTCGCTGCGGCAGGGCGAATGCTCGTTGGCGCTCGCGGGCGGCGTGACGGTGATGTCGACGCCGTCGACGTTCGTGGAGTTCTCCCGCCAGGGCGGTCTCGCCGAGGACGGGCGCTGCAAGGCGTTCTCCGACGGCGCCGACGGCGTCGGCTGGGGTGAGGGCGTCGGCATCCTGGTGCTGGAGCGCCTGTCGGACGCGCGCCGCAACGGGCACCGCATCCTGGCGACCGTGCGGGGTTCCGCGGTGAACCAGGACGGTGCGTCGAATGGTCTGACGGCGCCGAACGGTCCGTCGCAGCAGCGGGTGATCCGGCAGGCGTTGGCCAGTGCGGGGTTGTCGGCTGCGGACGTGGACGCGGTGGAGGCGCACGGTACGGGCACGACGTTGGGTGACCCGATCGAGGCGCAGGCGCTGCTGGCGACTTACGGGCAGGATCGGTCGGTGGACCGGCCGTTGTGGTTGGGTTCGATCAAGTCGAACATCGGTCACGCCCAGGCCGCGGCGGGTGTGGCGGGTGTCATCAAGATGGTGCTGGCGATGCGGCACGGTGTGCTGCCGCGGACGCTGCACGCCGATGCCCCGTCGTCCCACGTGGACTGGGACTCCGGTGCGGTGGAGCTGCTGGCCTCCGCGGTCGAGTGGCCGCAGGGCGAGGGCCCGCGTCGCGCGGGCGTCTCCTCCTTCGGGATCAGCGGGACGAACGCGCACGTCATCCTGGAGCAGCCCGAGCCGGTCACGGACGAGGCCGCACCGGACGGCACCGAGGACGGGGCGGCCGATGCCGCCGCGTCGGTGCCGGTGCTGCTGTCGGGCCGGAGCGAGCCGGCGCTGCGGGCCCAGGCGGCCCGACTGCTGGCCCGTCTGGCCGACGCCGACCCCAGGACCCGGGTCACCGACGTCGCCCACGCGCTGGCGACCGGCCGTGCGGCGTTCTCCCACCGTGCGGTGATCCTGGCCGCGGACCGGGAGGACCTGCTGCGCTCGCTGTCGGCCCTGGCCGACGGCCGCACGGAGCCGGCCGTCGTGGCGCACGATCGCGCCCGGTCGGGCAGGCTCGCCTTCCTCTTCTCCGGCCAGGGCTCGCAACGCCTCGGTATGGGACGGGAGTTGCACCGCACCCAGCCGGTGTTCGCGGCGGCGTTCGACGCGGTGTGCACCGCCCTGGACACGCACCTGGACCGCCCGCTGCGCGAGGTCGTCTGGGGTGAGGACGCGGAGCTGCTGAACCGGACCGGGTACGCCCAGGCGGCACTGTTCGCGATCGAGGTGGCGCTGTACCGGCTGGTGGAGTCGTGGGGCGTCCGCCCGGACCACCTCCTGGGGCACTCGGTCGGGGAGATCGCCGCCGCGCACGTCGCCGGCGTCTTCTCCCTCTCCGACGCCTGCGCCCTGGTGGCGGCCCGCGGTCGGCTCATGCAGCAACTGCCCTCCGGCGGAGCCATGGTGGCGATCCAGGCGACGGAGGAAGAGGCGTTGCCGCACGTGTCGGAGACGGTGTCGATCGCGGCGGTCAACGGTCCGTCGTCGGTCGTGGTCTCCGGTGCGGAGGACGACGTGCTGGCCGTGGCCGCGCACTTCGAAGGGGAGGGCCGCAAGACCACCCGGCTTCGGGTCTCGCACGCCTTCCACTCGCCGCTCATGGAACCGATGCTCGACGAGTTCCGCACCGTCGCCGACGGCATGACGTACAACGCGCCGCGCCTGCCCGTCATCTCCAACGTCACCGGCGAGCCCGCCACCGCGGAGGAGCTGTGCTCCGCGGAGTACTGGGTCAACCACGTCCGCGCGGCCGTACGGTTCGCCGACGGGGTCGCCGCGCTGGCGGCCCAGGGCGTGACGCGCTTCCTGGAGCTGGGCCCCGACGGTGCCCTCTCCGCGCTCGCCGCGGAATCCGCCGCGGACGGGTCGGCGCTGGTCCCCGCGCTGCGCAAGGACCGGCCCGAGGCGGCGGCACCGCTCACGGCGGTGGCGCGGCTGCACGCCCACGGCGTGCCGGTCGACTGGTCCGCCGTCCTCGCCGGTTCGGGTGCGCGGTGGGTGGACCTGCCGACGTACGCGTTCCAGCACGAGCGGTTCTGGCCGGCGGGCGGGGCGGCTCGGGCGGGTGACGTGCGGTCCGCGGGACTGGGCTCGACCGGGCATCCGCTCCTGGGCGCCGCGGTCGAACTCGCCAACTCCGGCGGCCAGTTGTTCACCGGACGACTGTCGACGTCCGCGCAACCGTGGCTGGCGGACCACGTGGTGCTGGGATCGGTACTGGTGCCGGGAACGGCGCTGGTCGAGCTGGTGCTGCGGGCGGCCGACGAGGTCGGCTGCGCTGCGCTGGAGGAACTGACGCTGGCCGCGCCGCTGGTGCTGCCCGCGTCGGGGTCCGCGGTGCAGGTGCAGGTGTGGATGGGCGAGCCCGAGGACGAGGGACGCCGACCGGTGTCCGTCCACGCCCGCGAGGGCGATGGCCCCTGGACGCTGCACGCCAGCGGTGCGGTGGTCCCGGCCACCGAGGGGGTGGTGGCGTTCGAGGCGGCGGTCTGGCCCCCGCAGGGCGCCGAGCCGCTCGACGTGGCGGTCTGCTACGAGGACTTCGCGGACGCCGGGTTCGCGTACGGCCCGGTGTTCCGGGGCCTGCGGGCCGCCTGGAGGCTCGACGCGGACGTCTACGCCGAGGTCCAGCTTCCCGAGGGGACCGACGGTGCCGCCTACGCGCTGCACCCCGCGCTCTTCGACGCCGCCCTGCACGCGGGGCTCCTGGGCGGTGGGGGAGCGGCCGAGGCCGGTGTCCCCTTCTCCTGGAGCGGTGTTTCTCTGCACGCGTCCGGTGCCTCCCGGGTGCGGGTCCGGCTGCGCTCCACCGACGACGGCACGCAGATCGCCCTCGCCGACCCGACCGGCGCGCCGGTGGCCTCGGTCCGGTCCCTGACCGCGCGCCCGATCAGCACCGGGCAGTTGCAGACGGGCGACCGCGACGCGCTCTTCCAGGTCGACTGGACCGGCATCCACCTCGCGGACGAGCCGGCCGACTCGCTGGCCGTGCTCGGCAAGGACGCCCACGGCATCCTCGACGAACTGGCGCTCCAGCCCCACGCGGACCTCGACGACCTGGCGGAGGCCGGTGTCCCCGACGTCGTGTTCGCCCCGCCGGCCGTCGCGCCCGCCGGGACGGTGGAGTCCGTCCACGCCGCGGCCGCCTGGGCTCTGGCGAGGGTGCAGTCGTGGTTGGCCGACGAGCGGTTCGCCGACGCGCGGCTGGTGTTCGTCACCCGCGGCGCGGTGTCCGGAGCGGACCTCGCGGGTGCGGCGGTGTGGGGCCTGGTGCGCTCGGCGCAGGCGGAGAACCCGGGCCGCTTCGGCCTGGTGGACGTGGCGGAGGAGGCCGAAGTGGCGCTCCTGCCGCGGGCGTTGGCGTCGGACGAACCGCAGTTGCTGGTGCGCGCCGACCAGGTCCTCGCTCCGCGGGTGGCCCGGACCGAACGCCCGGACGCTCCGGAACCCGCCACCTCCTGGAACTCCGGGACGGTGTTGATCACTGGTGGTACCGGTGGTCTGGGGCGTGTGGTGGCGCGGCATTTGGTGGCTGAGCACGGGGTGCGGAGTCTGCTGTTGGTCAGTCGGCGGGGTCCGGATGCCGAGGGCGTCGAGGAGTTGGTGGCGGAGCTGGGTCGGTGTGGTGCCGAGGTTTCGGTCGTGGCGTGTGATGTGTCGGATCGGGGTGCTGTCGGGGCGTTGGTTTCCGGGCATCGGATCGGTGCGGTGGTGCACACGGCGGGTGTCCTCGACGACGGTGTGGTGGGGTCGTTGACGGCCGAGCGGTTGGCGGCGGTCCTGCGGCCCAAGGTGGATGCCGCCTGGCATCTGCACGAGGCCACCAAGGACCTGGAGCTGGACGCGTTCGTGGTCTTCTCGTCGGTCGCCGGTACCTTCGGCAGTGCGGGTCAGGCGAACTACGCGGCGGGCAACGCCTTCTTGGACGCCCTGGCGCAGCACCGCAGGGAACGAGGACTGCCGGCCACCTCGCTCGGGTGGGGCCCGTGGTCGCAGGACAGTGGCATGACCGGCACGCTGTCCGAGGCCGACGTGCAGCGCATGGCCCGTTCGGGTATGCCGCCGCTGTCCGTCGAGGAGGGCCTGGCCCTCTTCGACGCCGCGCTCGCCGCCGACCGGCCCGCCGCGCTTCCGGTCCGCCTGGACCTGGCGGCACTGCGTCGGCAGGGCGAGGTTCCGTCCCTGCTCCGCGGGTTGATCCGGGTCCCGGGGCGCCGGGCGGCGGCCACCGCGGACGGTGACGCGGCGGCGGCCTTCGTCCGGCGCCTGACCGGCCGGTCGACGGCGGAGGTCCGCGAGGTCGTCCTGGACGCCGTGCGCGGCCAGGTGGCGGTGGTCCTCGGACACACCGGGGCCGCGGAGATCGACGAGGACCGTGCCTTCCTGGACCTCGGTTTCGACTCCCTCACCGCGGTCGAACTCCGCAACCGGCTGGGTGCCCTCACCGGGATCCGCCTGCCGGCGACCCTGCTCTTCGACTACCCGACGCCGGCGGAGCTGGTCGACCACCTCCACGCCCGGATCGCCCCCGAGGCGGCCTCCGGCCCGGAGGCGCTCCTGGGCGAGCTCGAACGGCTGGAGAGGGCCTTCGGCGGGCTCGCCGTCACGGAGGAGGTCCACGAGCAGGTGGCCGGTCGTCTGGAGGTCCTCCGGACGAAGTGGGACGCCCTGCGGGACGCCTCCACGGCAACCGGGCGGCAGGCTCCCCGATCCGACGCGGACTTCGACTTCGAATCCGCCTCCGACGAGGAGGTCTTCGACCTCCTCGACAACGAGATCGGCCTGTCCTAGGGATCGTCGGGGCGGCGGGCGGTGGCGGGACCACCGCCCGCCGCCCCGGCATCCCGGTCCGCGGGCGGACCGGGGCCCCGCGTCACCACGTTGACTTGGGGACGGACTGGGACGAACGGGGACCGACGGGGACGGACGAAGGCGGAAGGAGCGAAGCGGGAAGCGGAAACGCGCAAGCGGAAAGTCCGTTGCTCCGGTGCGACGCACCGGAGCAACGGACTTTCCGCGCGCTCAGCGGGACGGAACCCCGCCGGGCGCGCCGTGCTCAGCGGTCGAAGTGGGGCGTGATCTCCTTCCAACGCGCCCGCGAGCGGGGAAAACGCACCGAGGGGCCCGACTCGCCGGGTCGCGTCCGTCAGGGGGAAACCCCGCGGATGCCGGCCGGGAGCCACAGGAGCCACGGTGCCGGCACGTCACGGTGAACCACGACGGCCCTCCCGGCAGCGCGCCGGGAGGGCCGTTTCTCCGTACGTTCCCGCTGCCGTCCCTCAGCAGTCGGTCTGCGGTCTGTTCGCGGGTCCGTCCGCCGTCCGTTCGTGGTCGGTCCACGGGCCGGGCGGCCGGTCAGGCGACGAGCAGCTTCTCGCGCAGTCGCGCCAGGTCCTGCTGGCTCAGGCCCAGCCCCTGCCGCAGATAGGTGTCGAAGGTGCCGAACTGTGCCTTGACCTCGTCGAAGGCCGTGTTGAGGTACCGGATCCTGGCGTCCAGGATCGGCTTGAGACGGGCGGCCGTGGCAGGGGTCTCCTTGGCGAGGGACTCGGCGTTGTGCGCCGCCATGTAGTCGTTGGTGGCCAGGTAGTCCCGCATGACAGTGTCGCGGTCCACCCCCAGGGCCGTGAGCAGGGCGGCGCTGCCCCAGCCGGTGCGGTCCTTGCCGCCCGTGCAGTGAAAGGCCATCGGGACGGCCTCGGGGGTGTCGGCGAGCCGGAACAGCGTGCGGTAGGCGTCGAGCGCGGAGCCCTTGGAGACGTACGTCCGGTAGACGCCGGCCATCATCCGCGCGGACGCCGCGGCCGTGGCGGGCAGCACAGGATCGACGTCCCCGCCCATGACGTCGGCGGTGACGTAGTGCGCGCCCGCCGGCACCCGGTCCGGGGCCTCGGCGCGCTCGGCGGGCATGCGCAGGTCCAGATCCGTACGGATGCCCAGCCGCTGGAGCACGGCCAGGTCGGCGTTGGAGAGCCCGTGCAGGCCATTGGTGCGGTACAGCACGCCCATCTTGACCCACCGGCCGTCGGTGGTGCGGTAGCCGCCCACGTCACGGAAGTTGGGCGTGCTCGGCAGGTGCAGCGAGCGGTCGGCGAGGGTGAGCGGGTCGCCCTGGTCGGGGACGAGGCGGAACCACCGGCGGTCGACGGCGGGCAGTCCGCGCACGGTGACGCGGGCCTCGGTACCGCCGCGCGCCACGGCCCGGCCGTCGGCGTACACGGTCACCGAGGCGACACCGGGCGCCCTCCAGGCCACGAGGAACGAGCCGTCCTCCTGCTGGGTCACCGTGGCGTCGGTGAACGGTATCCCGTGTGCGGCGAGCGGTTCCCGCGGGGCGTGCTGGCCGGCTTCGGGGGACGGGCCGAGGGGATCGGCCACGGCGAGCGGCGTGGCGCCCCCCACTGCCGATACGGCGGCCACGAACGAGATGGCGATGCGGCGGGCGGACAACACCGCCGCCGAGGAAGGGGAGTTCATGACGAAACCGTACGGCCCGAAACAGACGGAATTATCTAGTTTCGTGGAGGGGGCGGGACACTCCGGGGCACCGCGCCCGGCGGGCCGACGCGGAGGCGCTGCCGGCGCTCTCCCCGGGCAACGGGCAGTGCGGGGCCCGGTCGACCGACGGACGACCGGACCCCGCGCCGGAACCCCGGCCTTGGTCGACGGTGGTGGGCGCTCCGGAAGGCACCCGGACCCACCTGCCCGTCAGCTCTCCGCGTCCATCAGACGGAACAGGTCCTCGTCACTGGCCGACGCCAGGTCCAGCGCCGCACCGGAGCCGGAATCGGCACCACCGTCCGCCCCCCGCGCCCCGGCCGTCACCGCCTTCAGCCGCGCCATCGCCTCCTCCGGCACCTGCGCGCCGGCGGTGAGCAGGGCGTCCAACTCGGCGACGAGCGAGGCCACATCGCGACCGGCGGCGACCGGCGGCGCGAGGCGTTCGCGCACGAGGCGGACCACGGCGTTCGGCTTGGGGTAGTCGTAGACGAGCGTGGCGGGCAGCCGCAGTTCCGCGGCCGTGATCAGGCGGTTGCGCAGTTCGACGGCGTTCACCGAGTTGACGCCCAACTCCTTGAACGTGCGGTGGCCGTCGTCGGCGGACAGCTCCTGACCGCCGAGCACGGCCGAGGTCTCGGCGAGGACCAGGGCCAGCACGAGCGCGTCCTGCTCGGCGTCGTCGAGACCGGACAGGCGGGCCGCCAGGCCCGACGGCTCCGCACCGGCCGCCGCCGCGTCGCCGGCCGACCCGGCGTCCGCCCCCTCGGCAGCGCGGTCCGCCGGGCCCACGGGCACCGGCGCCAGCCAGAACCGCCGCCGCTGGAACGCGTACGTGGGCAGCGGCACACCCCGCACTCCGGGCAGCACCGCGTCCCAGTCGACCGGCACGCCGTGGAGGTGCAGCCGGGCGACCGCGGTGAGCAGGGCCTGCCGCTCCGACGCCCCGCCGCGCAGGCTCGGCAGCACGGCCGCCCCCGGCTGCGCGGCGTCCGACTCCAGGCACTCGTCGATCATCGGTGTGAGCGCCGGCTCGGCGCCCAACTCCAGGAACCCGGTGACGCGCGCCTCCCGGAGGCGGTCGATCGCGTCCCGGAACCGCACGGACCGCCGCACGTGCCGCACCCAGTGCTCCGGATCCCGCGCCTCCGCCTCGGTCAACGGGCGGCCGGTGACGGTGGAGACGAGCGGAACGGCGGGCGCGGAGAACGACAGCGCCTCGACGACCTCGCGGAACGCGGCCAGCATGGGTTCCATCAGTGGCGAGTGGGGCGCGGTGCTCACCGTGAGCCGGCGGGTCTTGTGGCCGGCGGCCGCCAGCCGGTCGGTGAGGGCGACGAGCGGTTCCTCGGCGCCCGAGAGCACCAGGGAGTGCGGCCCGTTGACGGCCGCGACCGCCACCGAGTCCGCCACGTCCGCGAGCCACGGCAGCACCTCGTCCTCCGTGATGCGTACCGCCACCATCGCACCCCCGGGCGGCAGGGCGCCCATCAGCCGACTCCGGGCCGCCACGAGGGTGCAGGCGTCCCGCAGTCCGAGCACGCCCGCCACGTGCGCGGCGGAGATCTCGCCGACCGAGTGCCCCACCAGGTGGTCGGGGGCCACGCCCCACGACTCGAACAGCCGGTACAGGGCGACCTGGACGGCGAACAGCGCCGGCTGCGTGTAGGTCGTGTCGTCGAGGAGGGCCGCCTCGTCGGAGTCGGGGGCCGCCCACATCACCGAGGTCAGCGGCCGTTCCAGCAGCGGGTCCAGCGCGGCACAGACCTCGCGCAGGGCCCGCCCGAAGACGGGGAACGCCTCGGCCGCCGCGCGCCCCATGCCGTTGCGCTGGCTGCCCTGCCCGGAGAACACGAAGGCCAGGTCGCCCGGCGCGGCGTCGTGCGGAGTGACTCCTGAGGAGCCCTCGCCCCGCCCGAACCGGAGTGCCGCGGCGAGCAGTTGGTCCCGGTCGGCGCCGCTGACGACGGCCCGGTGCCGGTGCACGGTACGGGTGGTGGCCAGGGCGTGGGCGACGTCCTGGGCGCGCAGCGCGGGGTCGGCGGCCACGTGTTCGGCCAGCCGCCGTGCCTGCGCGCGCAGCGCCGCCGGACTGCGGGCGGACACCACCCACGGCACGGCCGGCTCACCGGTCGGCTCCGTGGCCCCGGCCGGCGCGCCCGCCGGCACCTCACCGGTCGGCGCCTGCGTCGCGGCGGCCGGCGGTTCCTCGACGATCACGTGCGCGTTGGTGCCGGTGAGCCCGAACGAGGACACCCCCGCCCGCCGCGTCGTTCCGTCCTCGCGCAGCCAGGGCCGGGCCTCCGTCAGCAGCCGCACCGCACCGGCGGACCAGTCGACCTTGGTCGAGGGCACGTCCACGTGCAGGGTCCTGGGCAGCACGCCGTGGTGCAGCGCGAGCACGGTCTTGATGATGCCGACGACGCCGGCGGCGGCCTGCGTGTGACCGACGTTCGACTTCACCGACCCCAGCCACAGCGGCCGCTCCGCCGGCCGCTCCCGGCCGTAGGTGGCCAGCAGGGCCTGGGCCTCGATGGGGTCGCCCAGCGGCGTGCCGGTGCCGTGCCCCTCCACGGCGTCCACGTCCTGCGGCAGCAGTCCGGCGTCGGCCAGCGCCTCGCGGATGACGCGCTGTTGCGCGGGGCCGCTCGGTGCGGTCAGCCCGTTGGAGGCACCGTCCTGGTTCACGGCGGACCCCCGTACCAGGGCCAGGACCCGGTGGCCGTTGCGCCGGGCGTCGCTCAGCCGCTCCAGCAGGAGCAGCCCCGCGCCCTCCGACCACGCGGAACCGTTCGCGGCGTCCGCGTACGCCTTGGCGCGGGAGTCGCGGGACAGCGCCCGCAGCCGCGAGAAGTGCGCGAAGGGCGTCGGGGTCGCCATGACGGTGACGCCGCCGGCCAGCGCCAGGTCGCTCTCGCCGGAACGCAGGGACCGGCACGCCAGGTGCAGGGCGACGAGGGACGACGAGGAGGCGGTGTCGACCGTCAGCGCGGGGCCTTCGAGCCCGTAGGTGTAGGCGATGCGCCCCGAGATCGCACTGGCGGAAGCGCCGGTGATCAGCATGCTCTCCCACGCGCGGGGCACGGCGGACGCCTGCGCGCCGTAGCCGCGGTCCATCGCGCCGGTGAACACACCGGTGCGGCTGCCTTTCAGGGACCCCGGTTCGATGCCGGCCCGCTCGAACGTCTCCCAGGCCGCCTCCAGGAGCAGCCGCTGCTGCGGGTCGGTCGCCGTCGCCTCCTGGTCGGACAGACCGAAGAAGCCCGCGTCGAAGTCGCCCGCGTCGTGCAGGAACCCGCCCTCGCGGGCGTACGAGGTCCCGGGGCGGTCCGGGTCCTCGTCGAACAGCCGCTCCAGGTCCCAGCCCCGGTCGTCCGGGAACGGGGACATCGCATCGGTACCGCCGGCCAACAGGTCCCACAGCGCCTCGGGGGAGTCCGCCCGGCCGGGCAGCCGACAGGCCATGCCGACGATCGCCACCGGGTCGGCACCGTCGGCCGGCACGCCCCACGCGGCCGCACGGGGCGGGTCCTCCTGCTGGACCAGTGCGCGGGCGACGGAGAGCGGATCGGGACGGTCGAAGGCCAGGGTCGCCGGCAGCGGCAACCCGGTCTCCTCGCACAGCAGGCTCCGCAGCCGTACCGAGCGGAGCGAGTCGAGGCCGAGCCGACGGAAGTCCGCGTCGGGGGCGAACGGAACCGCCGCGCCCCCCTCCCCGAGCACCCGGCCGACGCAGTCCCGCACGAGGTCCAGTGCCTCCTCGACGGTGGCCGGGGGGACGGCGCCGGGCCGGGCCGACACCGGTGGCGCCGCACCACCGGCGAGCAGCTCCGTGAGCCGCCGCCGGTCGAGCTTCCCGGCGGAGGAGCGGGGGAGCGTGCGCACCGCGACCAGTTCGACGGGGATCTTGTGCTCGGCCACCCCCAGCCCCCGCAGGAACGCCGTCACCTCACCCAGCCCGAGGGCGCGGTCCGCCTCCTCGGTCACGACCAGGCAGGGATACTGCCCCAGCCGGTCGTCCGGCGCCGCGACCACGGCCGCCGGCCCCAGGCCGGCGAGGCCCGCGAGCAGCCCCTCGACCTCCGGGGCGGCGAACTTCCGGCCCGCCGTATTGATCAACTCGGCGGTCCGGCCGTGCAGCACCACCACCCCGTCCGCGGCGACGGCGGCGAGGTCGCCGGTCCGCAGCCACCCGTCGTCGGTGAGGGCCGCACGCGTCAGCTCCGGCTCGCGGAAGTAGCCGCGGAACAGCCCGGGCCCCCGGTACTGGAGTTCACCGGTCTCGCCCGCCGCGCACACCGCGCCGTCCGCGTCGACGCTCCGCAGTTCCACGCCGTCGACCGGGCCGCCCACACTGCCGTCGGGGTCCTGCGCCCGGGTGCGGGTGCCGGTGCCGATCTCGGACATCCCCCACACCACGACCAGTTCGCAGGCGAGCGCCGCCCGCACCCGCACGGCGAGCGCGGGCGCGACCGCGGCGCCCGCCGTCCGCACCTGGTGGGGGGCGAACCCCGCCGGCTCCTCCGACGACTCCAACCGGCCCACGACGTCCCACAGTTGCGTGGGGACGGCGAAGACGACGCGCGGGTCGTGCTCCCTGGCCAGGGCCAGGAAACGGTCCGCGTCCCAGGCGGTGAGCACGACCTGGCGGCAGGCGGTGGACAGCGCCGCGTGCACGGCCTGGAGGCCGAACAGATGGGTCATCGGGCAGGCCGTGAGGACCGTGCCCGCGAAGGCGTCGGCGGCCTCGGCGGTCACGGCCGCGGTGTTCGACAGCAGGCCGTCGTGGCTGTGCAGACACAGCTTGGGCCGCGGCGAGGCCGTCCCGGACGACGGGACCAGGACGAACGGAAGGTCGGGGGTGACCTCCACCGGCCGGGGCCCGCTGCCCGTCCAGGCCGCCAGCAGCCCGTCCAACGAACCGATCCGCGGCTCCGCACCGCCGGCCGCCGGCCCGCCGGCCAGCAACACCCCGCGCAGCGACGGCACGCTGTCCAACAGCGCACGGGCCGTCGCCGGACCCTCGTCCTCGGCGCCCGACAGGACGACGAGGACGGGCTCCGCGCGGTCCAGCAGCGCGCGGACCTCACCCACCGCGGTGCCCTGGTGCAGGGGCAGCAGCACCGCCCCGACGGCCGCGACCGCCAGGTGCAGGGTCTGCAACTCCCAGCTGTTCGGCAGCCGCACCGCCACCACGTCGCCGGGCGCGACGTGCGACTCCTGGAGGCCGCGGGCCAGCGCGTCGACGTCCGCCCGCCACTCGGCCCACGTCCAGGAGCGGTCCCCGTCGACGAGGGCCACCGCATCGGGGGCGGACGCCACGGCGGACGCGAACACCTCGGGGAGCGTGCGGCCCCCCGGTGTGCCGGTGCCGTCGGACGGCGGGTCGATCACATAGTCATCGGTGTGGACGGGCACCATCACTCCCGGATGTCGAGCGCTTGCGTCGGTTGGGGGGATCCGGCAGGTGGATCGCCCGGTGCGGGCGTCAGCCCTCGTGTGCGGTGATCGCCCCGGAGGGGCACAGCGCCGCCGCGATGCGGACCTTGGCCGCCTCGTCGGGGCCGGGCGCGGCGAGCAGGGTGACGATCCCGTCCTCGTCCTGGTCGAAGACCTGTGGCGCGGACAGTACGCACTGGCCCGCGCCCACGCAGCGCTCCGAATCGATGGTGATACGCATGCCGATGTCTCTCCTGCAAGGGGATCGGGGTCCACCGGCGGCCACTGGCGCACCGGGTGGACGGGACTGGCCTTCCGCTGGCGGGACGGTGCCTACCAGCGGACGGGAAGCTGCTCCAGGCCGTAGAGCACGCCGTCGTACTTGATGCTCAAACCCTCATCGGGTACGGCGAGTTGGATGTCGGGAATGCGCTCGAAGAGCTTGCGGTAGGCGATCTCCATCTCGACCCGCACCAGGTTCTGCCCCAGGCACTGGTGGATCCCGTAGCCGAACGCCACGTGATGACGGGCGCTCCGGGAGGGGTCGAACATGTGCGGGCACTCGAAGGCGCTCGTGTCGTGGTTGGCCGAGGCGATCAACGGCACGATGCCGTCGCCCGCCTTGATGAGCTGCCCGCCGATCTCGACGTCCTCGACGGCCACCCGCAGGGACACGATGTCGGCGACCGAGTGGAAGCGCAGGGTCTCCTCCACCGCCCGGTCGTCACCGATCCACTGGGGGTTCCGCAGCAGCGTGACGACGCCCAGCGCGATGTTGTTGGCCGTGGTCTCGTGGCCGGCGATGAGCAGCAGCATCAGCACGCCCGACAGCTCGTGCGGTGCGATCGAACCGGCGGCCAGCAGCCGGCTGATGAGGTCGTCGCCGGGCCACTTCGCCTTGATGCCCACCAGCCGCTTGATGTAGCGCAGCAGCTCCTTGACGGCGGTCTCGCGCTGCGCGTCGGTCGAGGCGCGGAGCGAGACCAGGGTGCGGGTCCGGGACTCGAAGAAGTCGCGGTCGGAGGGCGGCACGCCGAGCAGTGTCGAGATCACCAGGGACGGCACGGGCAGTGCGTAGTCCGCGACGAGGTCGGCGGAGTTGCCCGCGGCCAGCATCGCGTCGAGGCGCTCCTCCACCGTGCGCTCGATCGCCGGGCGCAACCCCCGGATGCGCCGCACGGTGAACTCGGGGATGAGGGCCTTGCGGAACCGGTCGTGTTCGGGGGAGTCCAACCCCACGAACCAGCCGGGGATCTGCTCCTGCGTGGGCACGCCCACCGTCCCGACGTTGGGGAAGCCCTTGTGCGAGGGGTTGGAGCTGATCCTGGAGTCGGTCAGCACGGCGCGCACGTCCTCGTGCCGGGTGACCAGCCACGCCCGGGCGCCGTTGGGCAGGCGCGAGAGGACCAGCCCCTCGTGGTCGCGGTACCCGTCGTAGTCGGGCGGCGGGAAGGGCACGCCGGGTTTGCGGGTGGGGAAGTCGACCACTACCGGGTCCGAGTGCGTCATGAACGGAATTTCCTCTCTTCGACGGGGCCGATCAACGGACGCCGTAGAAGGCCCGGATCTTGCTGACGATGAAGTCCTGGTCGGCGGGGGACAGGTCGGTGTGCGTGGGCAGGTAGAGCCCGTCCTCGGCGAACTCGCTGGCCTTGAGCGACGGCCAGTTGGGGTCGAAGTACATGGGCTGCCGGCTCATCGGCTTGAAGAAGAGCCGGGTCTCGATGGAGTGGTCGGCCAGGAACGCCTGGAGCTCCGCCCGGCGTTCCGCCCGGAGGTCGTACATCCACAGCACGTCCCGCGGCGGCATCAGCGTGATGCCGGGGACGTCGGCCAACCCCTCGTCGTAGTGCTTCTCGATCCTGCGGCGCACTTCGAGGATCTCGTCGAGGCGTTCGGTCTGCGCCAGGGCCACGGCGGCCTGCATGGCCGTGATGCGGTAGTTGTACGCCAGCTTCTTGTGCAGGAAGCTGTGGTCCTTGGTGAAGGCCATCGCCCGCAGGTGCGCGATCTGGTCCGCGAGCTTGGGGTCGTCGGTGAGGCAGATGCCGCCCTCGCCGGCCGTGATGATCTTGTTCGCGAACAGCGAGTAACAGGCGATGTCCCCGGTCGGCCGGACGCCGTGCGCCTCGGCACTGTCCTCCACGACCTTCAGGTTGTACTGGAACGCGATGTCCATGATCGCGTCCATGTCGCAGCGCCGCCCGTAGACGTGGACCGGCATGAGGACCTTCGTCCGCGACGTGATCTTCTCTTCGATGCGTGCGACGTCGATGTTGAGGTCGTCTCCGCAGTCGACGAAGACCGGAGTGGCACCCGTGTACGTCACCGCCCACGCGGAGGCCACCATCGTGAACTCGGGGACGATCACCTCGTCGCCGGGACCGACTCCCAGGGCGCGGAGCGCCAAGGTCAGTGCGGTCGTACCGGACGAACAGGCCACGCCGTGCGCGATCCCGTTGTAGTCGGCGAAGGCCTGCTCGAAACGCCGGACCATCGGCCCCTGCGACGATATCCACCCGTCCTCGACCGTCGCGGTCAGGTACTCCAGCTCGCGTCCGTTCAAAGCGGGCCGGGAAACGGGATATGTGAACGACATCCGCTACCTCATCCTCTTCGTATATCCACACGCCCGACGCGCGCGCACGGGCTTCTTCACTGGTGGGCCCCGGCGAGAACCGGCAGCCCGAGGATCAGGTCGGCGGCTGCCGCCCGACCGCCCGCCGCCCGCTGCAGAGCACCGAGCCGCTCCGCGTTCCTGCGGAAGGAGGGGGTTTCCAGTACTCGGGTCAACTTGTCGACCACGTCGTTGACGTCCATGTCCCGAGGCTGGTCGAGGGTCAGGCTGATGCCGAAGTCCCGGCCCCGCACGGCCTGGTCGTAGCAGTCCACCCACAACGGCCTGACCACCAGGGGCTTTCCGAAATACATGCCCTCGTTGTAACCATTGCCGCCGGCGTGCGTGAAGAACACCTTCACGTTCGGATGCGCCAGCACGTCCAATTGGGAGGGCACCCAACTCTCGATGCGCAGATTGCCCGGCAGCGTCTCCTTCGGCGGCAACAGGTGCTGCTGTTCCGACGGCAGCTTCCACAGCACCTGATGCCGTCCTTCGAGGCGCCGAGCCACCTCCACCATGGAACTCACCTGATCCCGGGTCAGCCGGGTGATCGTCCCGAACCCCGCATAGACCACCGAGGTCTGCGCGTCCAACCAGGTCGACAGCTCCTCGTCGTCCGGAGCCTCCGGCAGGGGCGGCACCATCGTCCCGACCAACCGCATCTGCGACGGAATGCGCACCGGATAATCCAGCTCGGCAATCGAATTGCACAGCACCAGCTCGGCGCTTTCGATCCGCTCCATCGGGCTCATCGACGACAGCCCGTGTTCCTTCCGCCGTCGGGTGTCCTGCGCCACCACCTTGCTCATCCGCGGCGTGAGGAACAGTGCCAGCGTCCGCCACTTGAACAACTGGTTGCTGATCTGCTGCGCCAACGTCATGCGATACGGCAGTCCGGTGTGCGGGACGGGAAAGCCCCACGGCGTGTACCCCTTCCCGAACGGCGTGAAAGCCGTCAGCACGTTGCTCGGCGCGAACGGCACGCTCAACACGAAGGGAATTCCCCGCGAGATGGCCAGCTCGATGCCGAACCCGCTGATGCAGTCGATGACCATCAACGCCGGCTGGACCTCGTCGACGATGGCCGCCAGTTTCCGGAACTTCGCATCCTGCGCCGCCGGCACGAACGAGTGCCTGATGACCGCGCGATGCGCCTTGAACCGCGACGACTGGGTGATCTCCCGGTAGACCTCGTCGCTCCACGTCACCGCCGACAGCTCGCTGACGACCTCCCCCAGCGAGCCGAATTCCACCGGGGAGCCCACCGAAATCCGCTTCACGTCCGCACGCCGCGGCTCATCGGTGGCGAACCAGAGGTCCGGCACGTTCCGCCGGGAGAGTTCCTCGGCGAGGACGAGCAGCGGGTTGGCCAGCCCACTTTCCGGAAGACTGACGAAAAGGATCGGCCGTCGGGCGGAGTCCATGGATTCCCTTTCAGCGAGGACGGACGGGGTTAGGCGAGCACGCCCCTGCGCGGATCGACTGGCCGCACCTCTCTTTGATCTCACGCGGGCCACCGGAAAATCCGTAGACCCGGGACCGGGCCTTGGCGGAGGCCCGGACGCCGGACGACGCCCCTGGTCGACAGGGGCGTCGTGGCGTGCGCGCCCCGGGGCGCGCACGATGGGTCAGCGGACACGCCTCAGGCAGCGGTGCGCACGTCCTCCGCGATGACCCGTTCGATGTTCCGCTCGGCCAGCGCCGTGATGGTCACGAAGGGGTTGACCCCGATGGACCCCGGGATGAGCGCGCCGTCGGTGACGTAGAGGTTGTGGTAGCCCGCGACCCGGCCGTAGTCGTCGGTGGCCTTGCCCAGGACGCAGCCGCCGAGCGGGTGGTAGCAGAAGTCGTCGGCGAAGTTCTTCAGCTGCGGCCCGAACAGGTCGTAGCGGTACATCGTCGTGTTGGCCTTGTTGATCCGGTCGAACAGCGACTTCGCGGCCGCGACCGCGGGCGCGTTCTGCTCGCGGGTCCAGCGCAGCATGGCCCGGTCGGTGGCCTTGTCGTAGACGAAGGAGCCGCGCTCGGGGTTCTTGGTGATCGCCAGGTAGAGGCTCACCCAGGTCTCCAGGCCGGCCGGCATCGGCGCGATCTCCGCGAAGACCGGGGCGTCGGGGTTGTCCCAGTCGTCGATCCCCAGGGCGGGGATCGACGACTGGTGGGCACCTGTGGGATTCCACACGTGGTTGGCCCGCCCGGTCATGATGTTGCCGTTCGGGCCCCAACCCTCCCCGACCTCGGCGTTGAGGTGGGGCAGCGCGCCGGTGTCCCGGGCCCGCACCAGCAGCTCGGTCGAACCGAGGCTGCCGGCGCCGAGGAACAGGTGACGGCAGGCGATCTCCTTGTGGGCGATGACCGTGCCGTTGGCGTCGCTCTGGTCCACGGACAGCACGTAACTGCCGTCCGCCTGCTGCCGGATCGCGGTGACCCGGTGCAAGGTCTCGATGGTGACCTTTCCGGTGCCGAGCGCGGCGGCCAGATAGGTCTTGTCCAGGCTCTGCTTGCCGTGGTTGTTGCCGTAGATGACCTCGCCCGCCAACGCCGACTTGGGTGCCGTACCGGCCGCCTCGCGCTGCATGTGGTCGAAGTCGTAGACGTTGGGGACGAACGTGGTGCTGAGGCCCGCCTTGCCCGCCTGCTCGCGGGAGACCCGCGCGAAGTTGTACCACTCGGTCTTCTCGAACCAGGCCGGATCGATGTGGTTCACCTTGAGCGCGGCGTTGGCGCGCGGGAAGTACCGCTCGTACATCTGCGCGGCGTCCACCTGCGGGAGCACTTCCTCGAAGTACGCGCGCTTCGGGACGACCGCCATACCGCCGTTGACCAGCGAGCCACCGCCGACGCCCCGCCCCACGTACACCGACATCTGGTCGAAGTGCACCCTGTCCAGCACGCCCGCGTACGGTTCGATGTTTCGGTTGATCACGTCGAGCCACAGGAACGAGCCGAGCGGGGCCTCGGTGCGCGACTTGAACCAGCTGGAGCGGCGGTCGGGGGTGAGCATGCCGCAGAAGACGTTGCCGTCCTCCGCGGGCTTGTTCCACAGCTGGCCCATTTCGAGCATGAGCGTCTCGACCCCGGCCTCGCCGAGCCGCAGCGCGGACACCGCGGCGCCGTATCCGGTGCCGATCACCACGGCCGGCACGATCGAGCCGCTGTCGGCCCGCGAACTCCGCTTGTCGGCGGCCGCGGCACGCGGTGCGGCGGAGATCGTGGTCAGGCCGGTGACGGCGGCACCACTGAGGGCTGCCAGTCCGAGCAGACGACGCCGCGACAGATGCTGGTTCTGTTGGTTCTCGAACACGTTGCTGGTACCTGGCCTTCGCCGTCAGGGCTGTCCCCGCAGGGCTGGTCCGCGGGGGCCGTCCCGGGGGACCGCGGGCCGTCCGGCAACCCGAGCCACCGCGCGCCACCATCCTGATCACGAAAGTCTGCGGGAAATGCCAGAGGTTCCAGGGCCGTTGACCGACTAGACTCCGGCGCCCTCCGGTGCCGAGCCGGTGGCCCGCGCGGCGGCGGCCGTGCTTTGTACCGGCTCGCGGTCCGCAGCGGAATGCGAGCTTCCGAACTTGCCCACCAAGGAGTGAAACCACGGATGCCGAACCGTTTCTCCTGGTGATGCTCTCCTGGTGTTGACCAACGCCTGGTGGCGCCGCGCCGCCACCACCACAGCCCTGATCATCGCAGCCGTCCTCCCCGCCGCCTCGACGACGGCGATAGCCGATCCGGCTCCGCGCCCCGCCCCGGCCCCCGCCGCACGGCCCGCCGCGACCGCCTTCGACGCCGCTCCGCTGAAGCTCCCCGAACCGCCGTCCGCGACGGTGGCGCGCGCCGAGCTCGCCACGCTGCACGTCGCCGCACCGCACTCGATGAACGGCTACAGCCGCGCGAAGTTCCCGCACTGGATCAAGCAGCACGGGGAGTGCGACACCCGTGAGGTGGTCCTCGCCCGCGACGGCGAGGACGTCAAGCAGGACGAGAAGTGCCGGGCCATCTCCGGGACGTGGTTCAGCGAGTACGACGCGAAGGTCTTCCACGTCTCCGGCCAGCTCGACATCGACCACGTCGTGCCGCTGGCCAACGCCTGGCGCTCCGGTGCCGACGAGTGGACCACCCCCGAGCGCCGGACGTTCGCCAACGACCTGGTGCACTCCCAGCTCATCGCGGTGTCCGCCTCCTCCAACCGGCAGAAGGGCGACCAGTCACCGGACCAGTGGGCACCGCCGCGGCACGCCTACTGGTGCACCTACGCCCGGGCCTGGACCGACGTCAAACACCTCTACCACCTGAACATCACCGAACCGGAGAAGGCCAAGCTCTCCGAGATGCTGGACACCTGCGAACAGTGACCCTCCCCGCACCCGACTCCCGCACCGACCGGGTCACCGCCGGACCCGGCGGTGCGATGACGGTCCAGGTCGGCGTCATCACCGGCGACCTGACCGTCACCACCACCGACCGGGGCGACGGCACGGCCGCGGTCGTCATCCAGTACACCGGCGCCGAGGAGCACTACGACCTCGAAGGCGGCCCGGTCCGGGTGCCGCCCGGCGGCGTGGTCGCGCTGCACCGGTCGGTGCTGGCCGCGGTCCGCGCCGGCGGCGCCGCCCAGATGCCGGGCACCTCTCCGGAGCCCTGACCCGGCACCGCTGCGACACCCCACAGGGGCCCGGTCGACCGACCGGGCCCCTGCCTTCGCACCCGCGAAGTGCGTCAGCCCCGGGCCGCCGCGACGGACCTCTCGTCGGCGTCCGCCAACCAGAAGTAGACCGGCGGCAGGAGGAGTTCGAGGGCCGCCAGCGGGACCTGGAACCAGTGCGGCCAGCCGTGCACCAACAGCGACAGCACCCGGCCCACCCCGCCGAGCAGGAAGACCGCGGTGAGCAGCCGTACCGCGGTGGACGGGACCGGTGACTGGCGGGCGGTCCGGATCCAGGCCAGGCCGAACCCGATGAAGATCGCGTTGTGGAAGCGCTCCCGACTGTCGACGGTGGCGCCGGTCGCCTCCTCGCCAGGCACCGACGCGATGCCGAGCACGAGGTGGTAGACGCCGATGGCGACACAGGCCACCCCCATCGTCCACGCCAGGGACTTGAGGGCCTTCGCCTTGTCCATGTGTCCCGTCCCCCTCGTCCTTCGTGCGGTCCCGTCGCGCGGCGCGCGTTCGGTCACCCGTTCACCCTGGTTCTCGCGCGGGGTGGGGGTGGGGGCCGGGCAAAGCGGGGGCGTTGCGGGCGTCCTGCTGCGGGGCGGAAAACCGAACGGGCGTTGCACCCGGAGAGGGATTCGCAATCGGGAAGGCGCCGGCAATCGCAATCGTGCCATTAACCGACCGTAGCGTTGGTGGATCGGATCTGTGACGATGTACCGTCCCGGAACACGAGGCAGCCCTGGCAAGGCGGGAACCGGAGCCAGGGCCACTCGTTCGCATCGCACTCGATCGAGGAGGGACAGATGCCCCCTGACCGAACGCCTCACTGGCGCCCGGAGGCAGCCCAGTTGAAGCGCTACGAAGCTAACATCCCTCACAGGGGCCCGGTTGAAACCGGGGACCGGCGTGACTTCCCGGTCAACGACCCCGTGCAGGCCCGCTACGCGGCCCGGATCGGCATCCGGTGCGACGTCCAACTCACCGCACCGTTCGCCGCGTTCCTCGTGATCGCGCACCTGGGGAACGTCCTGGTGCAGGGCGCCGACGTCCGCTGGGTGTCGGCCGCCGCACTGGCCGCGCTGCTCGCCGCCCGCCGCCCCCGACCCCGCCACCAGCGCCGACGCGCCGGCTGACGCGGTCCGGGGCGCACCGCCCCCTGTGGTGGGCGGTGCGCGGAGGAGGGGTCGGAACCCGGGCCCGTCGCGGTGCCGGAGGTCCTCTCCGGTGCCGCGGCGGGTCGCCCGGTGCGGCACCGGGGTCGTCCCGTGGTGCCCGACGGCCCGCGGGCCCCGGCCGCCTCTCCGGCCGGCAAACCGCAAATCGCCCAATTCTGCGGCGAGTTCACGGTGGCACATCCCCCCAGAAGGATTACAGCTGATGACTCCTAAGGATCCCGGACCGGTCCCCTGCGCCAGGGCCGGTTGCCGCAACGAAGTGGAGAGCGGGTCCGGCCCCGGGCGGCGCCGCAAGTACTGCAGTGAATCGTGCGGGCGGGTCGTCCGCAAGATCCGCAGTTCGCAACGGACCCCGGACACTAAGGCGCACGACGAGGACGCCCGCCAGGCCGCGGACGACATGGCCTTCCGGATCGCCCTGCTGCAGCACCAGATACGCGACGGCGACGCGCTCGCCGGGCTGCGGCAGGTCGTCGAGCTCTCCAGCGACCTGTCCTGCGTGGCCGCCGCCGTCGTGCAACAGGCCCGCGACCGCGGCCACAAGGGCCCGGCCATCGCCGAGGCCCTGCGCATCACGGTGGACAAGGTCGGCCGGGCGTACACGGCGGAGAGCATCGCCCGGAAGATGGCCCAGCGCCGGGCGCGCCGCGCGGCGCTCGCCGGCACGCCGCCGCCGGCCGGCCGGGCGGAGCCGCCGCCCGTCCCCGCCCGGCCGGAGCAGCCGGCCGCCCCGACCCGCTCCGACCCGCCGGGTCCGGCTCCCCGGACCGACGGGGAGCGGCGGCGGGTCGTCGTCCGCGCCGCCCCGCCGCGCCGCGCGTACCCGGAGGGCGAGGGCGGCGGCGAGGGCGGGGCAGGAGCGGGCGGTGACGCCGAGGGCGGCGGCGCGGCCGGACCGGACGGCGGACTACCGGGCCAGGACTCCCGCACCGCGCTCGCCTCGGCGCTCTCCCACCTCCAGCGCGCCAGCGACAAGACGCTCCGGGCCCTCGCCGTCGAGGCGCGGGTGAGCGCCTCGTACGTCTCCCGGATCCTGTCGGGCGAACGCAGCCCCTCCTGGAAGGTGACCCGTCGGATGGTGCACGCCTGCGGTGGTGATCCGGAAACCGTCCGTCCGCTGTGGGACGCCGCCCACGGACGGCGCCTGGCCCGGGCCGGGAGCCTGCACGCGGCGCTGCGCGGGCTGTACCTGTCCGCCGCGTGCCCGGACCCCGCCGCGATCTGCCGCTCCAGCGGGCACGCCCTCACCGAGTGCGAGGTCAACGGTCTGCTGCATGGTTCCCTGGTGCCGGACTGGGAGACCGTCGGTGCGGTCGTCGGCGTGCTGCACGGCCGCCCCGACGACATCCGACCGCTCTGGGACCACGCCCGACTCACCCAACTCTCCCGCTTCACCTGCGGGTTGGTCTCCGAGCGCCGTACGCCGCGGGCGGAGGCGTTCGGATGAGGGCGCCGGCCCCCTTCCGCGCGCCGGTCCCGGCCGGCCGTCGGCCCCTCGTCCCGCCCGCGGTCACCCTGCCGCCGGCCTTCGAGGCCCTCTACGCCCTGCACGGCGCGCGCTACCTCGGCTACGCCCTGGCCCACATGGCGGAGCCGGCGGCGTCCCGGGCCCTGGGGGAGGCGATGGGGGAGGTCGCCATCCGGTGGGCCGACATCGTCCGTCGGCCCAACCCGGCGGCCTGCGCCTGGACCGTGGTGAGCGCCCGGATACGCGCGCGAAGCGGCGGGACCGGACCGGATCCGGCGGACCTGACGCCGGGGCTCTTCGAGCGGGTGGGGCTGCGTCATCCCGCCCTGGAATACGACGCGTTCGTCCTGCACGACGTGCTCGGCCACTCGGTGGAGGAGACCGCGGAGGCGATGGGGGCCGAGGTCAGCCGGGTCCGCTACGCGCTGCTCGCCGGCCGCGGTCGGGGACGCCCGGCGGTGGTGGCGCACCGGCCCGCGGGCCGCCTGCCGACCGAGGCCCGCAATACCCCGCACGAGTGACCCGCGCTGTTCGAGTGGTCGTCGGTGCCCGGTCACCAGGTCCCCCATGGGCTGCGGTGCGCGAGGGGAACGTGCGTGCATCGACTGCTCCCGGATCGCCCGTTACGGGGGCCGGGGCGGTCCGTTCTTTAGGGCACCTGTGCCCCTCGTGCGCCTCGGAGGACGAGCGGGTGCCGGGCGTTCCGCGCTCGCGTGGGGGCCGGTTCCGTTCGAATGCGTCCGTGGCGGCCCGTGCCGGCGCGGCGCGTGGTTGACGCCGCGGGACCGGCCCGGCCCCTGCCACGGAGCCGGCGGCCCCACCGCGCCGCGCCGGCGGGCACCAGCCGATGACCGTGGAAGGGGAACGAAGACGATGCGGATCAGGCGAGTCGGTGTGGCGGAGCGCACGACGAAGGAGAAACCCGGACCGGTGGCCGGTGAAGTGACCGCCAACGGCGAGGAGTTGCAGTACGTCGACCGGACGGGCAGCCGGGAACGGGCGGCGCGGCAGATCCGGCTGGTGGACATGGCCCGGCGGCTGCCGCAGCTGGTGCGCCGCTCGGTCGCCCTGGCCTGGCGGATCGACCGGTGGGCGGCGCTGGGGCTGTTGGTCTGCCAGGCCGCTTCCGGCGCGATGCAGGCGCTGGGACTGCTGGCGGTCAGCGGGACGATCACCGCCCTGCTGTCCGGCGGGGACATCTACGGCCGGCTGCTCGGGGCCTGGCCGTCGGTGGTCCTGCTGGCCGCCGCCGCCGGAGTGCGGTCGGCCCTCGGGATCGTGGTCGTGTGGCTGTCGTCCCGGCTGGGGCCGCAGATGTCCCGGGAGGCCGAACTCCGGCTGTTGCGGGCGGTCACCGAGGTCGAGCTGTCGGCCTACGACGCGCCCGGATTCACCCACCGCAAGGAGGCGGCGGACCGCGGTGCCGAGATCGTCCAGGACCTGGTGGGGGAGGGGCAGGACCTGATCGCCTCGGTCGCCTCCCTGGCCGCCGGCGCGGCGGTGCTGACCGCGCTGCACCCGGCGCTGCTGCCGCTGTTGGCGCTGGCCAGCCTCCCCCAGGCGGTGGCGCAGGTGGGCGCGGCCCGGGTGCGCTACCTGGCGCGGCTGCGGGCCGGCGGGGACTACCGGCTGCTGTCGATCCTCCGTTGGCACGTCTGCGACCGGTACGCCGCCGACCAGGTCCGGGCCGGCACCATGGCCGACTTCCTCGTCGGGCGCTACCGGCAGATCACCGAGCGCATCAACCGCGCCGACCGGCGCGCGGCGAACACCGGGGCCCGGATGTCCGCGGTGGGCGCGGTGTGCGGCGGGTTGGCGTCCACGGTCGTCTGGGGCACGGTGGTGTGGCTGCTGGCCACCGGCCGGATGAGCGTCGGGCACGCCGGCACCGCGGTGTTCGCGCTGCAGACGGTCGGGACGGCGCTGCGGGGCCTGGTCGCCGGCGGCGCCCGCATCATGCGCACCGGGCTCTACATGGACGACTGGTCGGAGTTCCTCGCGGAGGCCGGCGGCTTCCGGATGCGCCGCGGCACCCTCGTGCCCGCGGCCCCGCGCGAGATCCGCGTCGAGGACCTCGTCTTCCGCTATGAGGAGGCCGCCAACGACGCGCTGCGGGGCGTCTCGTTCGACGTGCGGCGCGGCGAGGTCGTCGCCCTGGTCGGCTACAACGGCAGCGGCAAGACCACACTCGCCAAGCTGCTCAGCGGGCTGTACCTGCCGACCACCGGCGCGGTCACCTGGGACGGCGTCCCCACCGACGACCTCGATCCGCACGCCATGTGGTCGCACGTCGCGCTGGTGCCCCAGGAGTACGCGCGCTGGCCGTTGAGCGCCCGCGAGAACATCACCCTGGGCCGGCCCACCGAGGGCGGCGACGCCGACGTGCACGACGCCTGCGCGCGGTCCGGCGCCGACGAGGTGGTCGCCGAACTGCGGTCCGGGCTCGACACGGTGCTGGCCCGCGACTGGCTCGGCGGACAGGAACTGTCCGGCGGGCAGTGGCAACGGATCGCCCTCACCCGGGCGTTCCACCGGCCGGCCGGACTGCTGGTCCTGGACGAGCCGACCTCGGCGCTCGACCCGCTCGGCGAGCACCGCATCTTCGCCGGTCTGCGCCAGATCGCGGCGACCCGCGCGGTGGTCCTCATCACCCACCGGCTGACCAACGTGGCCGTGGCCGACCGCATCCTGGTACTGGACAAGGGCCGCGTCGTCCAACAGGGCACCTTCCCCGAACTGGTCGCGCAGGACGGCCTGTTCCGTGAACTGTGGACCTACCAGCACACCCGGGAGGCGCACCAGCCCGAGCGCTAGGACCGCCCCCGAACCCCGCCGGCAACGACGGCCTTCCGCTCGCCCCGGACCGGCGCACCCGCGTGACGGACGAGGGAAGGCCGGAGGCGCCGGCGGGGCGAGGAGGGGAAGCTGCGGCCGGACCGCACGGCGGCCCGCGTGGCACGGCCCGGCCGTCCGGCGCGGCGTGCGGCGGCTCGCGGGTCCGACCTCATGCGCTGGACCTCCGCCCGCAGACTTGGCAGGCTCCCGTCATGGACCTGTATGCCTGGCCCCCGTACCGCCTGCGGATCACCACGCCGCGCCTCGAACTGCGGCTGCCCGAGCTGGCGTCGTTGGACGAGCTCGCCGCGGTCGCTGCCGCGGGTGTGCACGACGCGGGCCGGACCCCCTTCACGGTGCCGTGGACCGACGGCACCCCGCAGGAGCGCGGGCGGGCGACGTTCCAGCACGTGCTCGGCACCGTCGCGAACTGGCGCCCCGAGGAGTGGACGCTCAGTCTGGCCGTGCGCTGCGACGGCCGGGTGGTCGGCCGGCAGGACCTCTCCGCCACCGACTTCGCCGTGACCCGCGAGGTCGAGACGGGTTCGTGGCTCGGCCTGGCGCACCAGGGCCGCGGCATCGGCACGGAGATGCGGGCGGCCGCGCTGCACCTCGCCTTCGCCGGTCTCGGCGCGCGGGCCGTGACCTCCGCCGCGATGACCGACAACCCGGCCTCGCTCCGCGTGTCGGAGAAGCTCGGCTACGCGCCGGACGGGGTGAGCACGGCGGCCGTGCGGGGCGCCGTCCGCACGCTGCAACGGCTGCGCCTGGACCGGGCCTCCTGGGAAGCGCACCGCACGGTTCCGGTCGAGGTGCACGGCCTCGACGCGTGCCGGGAGTTCTTCGGGTAGGCGGGCGCTGCCGCGTCAGGCGGTGGACGCTCCGGGGCGGTCCTGCCGCGCCGCACCGCCCGGCGGGCGGACCAGGAGCCAGGCGAGGACCAGGACGCCGGCCCCGCACGCGGTGATGATCCACCAGGCGGGGCGGGCGACGCGCAGGAAGGCCGCCGTGCCGACGGCGGGGGCGTCCGCCGCGAGGACGGCGCCGATCACCGCGACGCCCAGCGCGTTGCCGACCTGCCGGCTGGTGGCGGTGAGCGCCGAGGCGACGCCGACCTGTGCGCGGGGCACGCCGGAGATCGCGGTGTGCGTGATCGGGGCGTTGATCAGGCCGAAGCCGATGCCGAAGAGGGCGTAGGCGGTGATCAGGAGCGGGCCGTGGGCCTGGGCGTCGAAGGCGGCGCACAGGAGTCCGCTCAGCGCGGTGGCGGCGCCGGAGGCGAGTAGCGGCGGGCGCGGCCCGTGGACGGCGGTCAGGCGGCCCGCGAGCGGCGGGCAGACGATCGTCATGACCGCCATCGGGAGCAGCCGGAGCCCCGCCTCCCACGCGGAGAGGTGACGGACGTTCTGCCAGTACAGGGCGGCGAGGAAGAGGAAGCCGCCCATCGCGGCGAAGGCCAGCACCGCGCCCAACACCGCGGCGGTGAACCACGGTTGACGGAAGAAACGCAGCTCGATGAGGGGCTCGTGGCGTCGGCCCTCGATCCGCAGCAGCGCCGGGAGGGCCAGCAGGGCCGCACCCGCGCAGGCCAGCACGGGCGGGGCCGTCCAGCCGGTGACGGGAGCCTGGATGATGACGTAGACGAGGGCGGCGAGGAGCACCATCACCAGGATCTGGCCGGCGGGGTCCGGCCGGCGGGCGTGTGGGGCGCGGGCCTCCGGGACCCGGCCGGTCAGGGTGAGTGCGAGCAGCCCGACGGGCAGGTTGATGAGGAAGATCCAGCGCCAGCCGGCGGCATCGGTGAGCAGTCCGCCGATCAGCGGCCCGACCGCCATGGTCACGCCCTGGACGGTGCTCCACACCCCGATCGCCCGGGCCCGTTCGCTGCGTCCCGTGAAGACGCCGGTCAGCAGCGCCATGGCCGCCGGGTTCAGCATCGAGCCGCCGACGGCCTGCACGATCCGGAAGCCGATCAGCCAACCGGCGTCCGGGGCCAGTGAACAGAGCAGGGAGGAGGCCGTGAACAGTGCCAGGCCGGTGCGGAAGACCCGCCGGTGCCCGATGCGGTCGCCGAGCGAACCGGAGAACAGCAGCAGGGCGGCCAGCACGATCAGATAGGCGTCGACGGTCCACTGGAGGCCGGTGACCGAGGTGTGCAGGTCCCGTTGGACGGCCGGCAGCGCCACGTTCAGCGCGGTGTTGTCGAGGCTGACGAGGAACAGGCTCGAACAGCACACGGCCAGGACGAGCGGGCGCCGGATGCCGGGCGGCGCGGTGCCGCCGGGTGCGGACGGGGGCGCGGAGGCCGGGGCGGCGTCGGGTTGCGGCAGGGGCACGGGTGGTCCTCGTGACACGGGTGGTCGGTGGTTGCGGGATGACCGCCCGGGGCGGTCATCCCGGGCGGCGCGACCTCCACCCTGCGCGAACTGTGCCGATAACGTCCAAGACCGATAACTCATGATCGCCATTGCTGCTGCTTATAGTCGCTGCCATGGCCCTGGAACTCCGGCACCTGCGCTCGCTGCTCGCCATCGCCGAACACGGCAGCTTCACCCGCGCCGCGGAGGCGCTGCACCTCTCCCAGCCGGCCCTCTCGCAGCAGATCGGACAGCTGGAGCGCACCGTCGGCGCGCAGCTCCTCGACCGTTCCGGGCGGACCGTCAGGCCGACCGACGCCGGCGCCGTCTTCCTGCGCCACGCCCGCACCGCCCTGACGGAGCTGGACGCCGCCACCCGCGCCGTGCTCGACGTCCAGGACCTCTCGCACGGCAGCCTCCGCCTCGCCCACACCCCGACGTTCGGCACGTACCTGATCGGACCGTTGGTCCAGCGCTTCCGGGCGCGCTGGCCGGGCGTCACCCTGGACGTCCGGGAGACGACCCAGGACGCCGTCGAGACCCAACTGCTCGCCGACGAACTGGACCTGGGCCTGGCGTTCCGGGGCGACCAACTGCCCGGGATCACCGGCGAAACGCTCTTCGTCGAGCGGCTCGGGATCGTCGTCGGCACCAGCCACCCGTTGGCCGGCCGGCCGGATCCGGTCGACGTGCGGGACCTCCGGGAGCATCCGGAGCTGTGCACCGTGCCGCTCGCCCCCGCGCTGCCCGCGCGCACCGCCGTCCTGCTCCGTCGCGCGGCCGCGTACGAGAGCACCGCCGCCCGGGTCTTCGGCCGCCTGGTGCGGGAGCACTGCGGCGCCCCGTAACGATCAGGCCAACGGGGCACTGGTGCGCGGCGGCACGAGGCGCTTCACTGCTGAGCCATGAGACGAGCGCTTCTCGCATTGTGCGCCGCTGTCCTCGGTCTGGCGCTGGGCGTGGTCCCGGCCGTGGCCGCAGCGCCGCCCGCCGAGTTCGGCAACGACTGGCACGACCCGGTCACCGCGGGGCCGCCCGTGCCGGTGCCGGACACGCCCTCCTGCCGCGTCACGGTCGCCGACACCGCCTTCCGCGACTACACGCCCTACAAGGGCACCTACACGCCACCCGGGGGACGCGGGACCGCCGACCCGTGCGGCCACCGTTGGAGCAAGGTCGTCCTGCGGCTCGAAGGGGCCGTGGCGGGGCGGCAGTTCGACCGCCTGGGCTACCTGCACATCGGCGGGGTGGAGGTCCTGCGCACCTCCACGCCGGAGCCCTCGCCCCAGGGCATCACCTGGCACGTGGAGAAGGACGTCACCCGGTACGCCTCCGTGCTGCGCACCGAGCAGCCCGTCGAGATGCTGATCGGCAACGCCGTGGACGGCACCTACACCGGCGTGATCAAGGTCAGGGTGACGCTGACCTTCTACGCGGCGCAGGGCCGGGCGAAGGCGGCCGCCACCCCCGACGAGGTCCTCACCCTCCAGGACGCCCACACCCAGGACGGCGCGTACCAGGGGAACCTGACCACGCCGCGCAACAGCGAACGCATCGTCGCCGAGGTGTACGCCACCGGATCGGGCGGCGGTTGCGAGGAGTTCTGGTACTTGACGGTGCCGGACGCGGTGCCCTACTCGTGCCGGGCCGGGGACGGCCCGTACCGCGAGGTGCAGGTGCGGATCGACGGCCGGCCCGCCGGTATCGCGGCACCCTTCCCGACCGTGTGGACGGGCGGCTGGTCCAACCCCTTCCTGTGGTACGTGATACCCGGCCCGCGGGCCTTCGACGTCCGGCCGTTGGAGTACGACCTCACCCCGTTCGCCGGTGTGCTGAACGACGGGCGGCCGCACCGCGTCGCCGTGTCGGTCACCGGTCTGGCCGCCGGGCAGGACGGCTGGAGCACCCCCACCAACATCCTGGTCTGGCGGGACGCCGGCAAGGCGCGGGTGACCGGCGCGCTCGTCACGGACCGGGCGGACGCGCCGGTCGACGAGACCCGGTACGAGCCGGGCACCGAGCGCCGGTTGACGGCCCGGGGCGGGCACGCGCTCACCGTCGCGGGCTACCTCGACACCTCGCACGGCCGGGTCACCACGACGGTCACCCGCCGGCTGGCAGCCACCTCCACGCACCGCTGGACCGCCAACGAGACGACGGACGCGCTCCGGGCGCGGTGGCAGGACGCGGAGACGGTGACCGTACGCGGCCGCGGGCCGGCGACGACCCACCGCGCCGAGCGCACCTTCACCATGGACGGCGCGACCACCGTGGACGCCGCGGACCGCCTGCGCACCACCATGACCATGGGCGATCACGACCACCGCGCTACCCTGCGCGGCGCCCGGCGCACCGACTGGGTGCGGCGGGACGACACCTACACCGGCGACGCCGCGTACCGCCAGAACGTTCCCCGCGAGCAGCGGCACGCCACCGGCGTCTCGCGCGAGCGCTACCGCCTGTGGGCTCCGGGGTCCTGCTACGACCATCTGTTGGCCACGGCGCAGGGGGAGTTGACCGAGGACCGGTACGCCTGCTGACCGGTGGCGGTGGGACGGGCGTGGCTCGTGAGATTTGCTTGCTCGCGAAAGTGAATCCCCAGGGGGCTGACTTTCGGTCAAGTTGGGTCACGCATGGCCGGAGGGGCGTCGTTCTCTTCCCTCTTGGCGCACGTTCCGTAATAGGTTTCCTACGCACCGCAGTCGGCGGGAGAGGCCCGCCGCCGAGATCTGTCCGTCCACGGAGGAAACGATGCCGCAGGGAACCATCGTGCTGTTCAACAAGAGCGACTGTGTGGGCATCATCGCCGACGAGCGCGGAGAACGGCTCCCGTTCTCGGGGATGGAGACGCAGACCACCGACGTCGGCAAGCAGGTCATCTTTGACGTGCACGGCGCGAAGGCCACCAACGTGATGGCCCTGCGCTGACGGACCGGTGGCCGTGGACGGCGTCGCCCCCCCGTCCACGGCCGCTGCCGCGCCGGCGGGAGCCGGTCCGGCCCTGAGATTGCTGACGCACATTCGGGGGCATGGGGCGCCGCCCGACCTCGCCCGACCTCGCCCGACCCCGTCCGCCACCGGCGCCCGTCAGGCCACCGCCCCTTCGGCCCAGGCCCGTTCGAGGAGGGCGTCCACCGTCTCGTCGACGGTCTGCCGCGAGGTGTCCAGCCACAGCCCGAGGTCCCGGGGCGTCTCGGACCGCAGCAGCACGTCCAGGTCCCGCACGCTCCAGTCCGGCCCGTACGCGGTCTTGGGGCGGCCGGCCTCCCGTGCGGCGACCGTCTCCGGGTCGGGCAGCAGCGCGACGACGGCCAGCGGTCGGGTCACGATGTCGTCGGCCAACTGGGCGAGGTGCTCGCCCAGGAGGATGTCCTGCACGATCACGGTGAACCCGGCCCGGGCGTACGCGTCGGCGCAGGTGGCCGTCAGCCGGTGCCGCAGGCGGAGTTGGGCGAGGGCCTCCGGCCCGGCGTCCGGGGTCATGCCGACCTGGCCCCGGACGATGTTGCGGCGGAAGCCGTCGCCGCGCAGGTGCACCGCTCGCGGCAGGCGCTCGGCGAGTGCCTGCGCCACGGTGGACTTGCCGGCGGCCTGGATACCGGTGATGACCACGATGCCGGGTGCCAGCCAGGGACCTCGTGGGGTGACCCGCCCGGAGGCGGTGTCGGGGATGTCGGTGGTCATGGCGCCGATTATGTCCGCCAACGTCCCTCGCCACCCCCCGATTTCGCCGCGGCGCCGTGGCCTCGGTACGCCTCCCGCCGTGTGCGGGCGCGGCGGGCGCGGGCCGGTCAGCCGGTGCGGGCCGGTTCGGCGGCGCGGGCGAGTTCGCGGCGCAGGCGCAGGAAGGGGCGCGCACGGTTGAGGGCGAGGACGGCGGTGGTGCGCCCGTCGCGTTCGTAGCGGGCGAGGAAGCTGCGGTCGTCCGGGGAGCCCTCGACGATGCGCGGCACGTCGCCGGGCGCCCGGTGGCCGGCGAACTGGATGCGGACGCCGTACTGGTCGGACCAGAAATAGGGAAGTGCCCGGTGGGTGCGGGCGGTTCGGCCGGCGAGCAGGTTGTGCACGGCGGTGGCGGCCTGTTCGGTGGCGCTGGTCCAGTGTTCGGCGCGGGCGCCGGCCACGTGGGCGACGTCGCCGGCGGCCACGATGGTGCGGATCGGCGTGACGCAGCCGGCGTCGCAGCGCACCCCGTCGTCGAGCGGGAGGCCGGAGCCTTCGAGCCAGGCGGTGGTGGGGCAGACGCCGATGCCGGTGACGACGACGTCGGCGGGGAGCAGCCGGCCGTCGGCGAGCTCCACGGCGGTGACCCGGTCGTCGGCGCCCGCACTGCGCAGGCTCCGGACGCCGGTGCCGGTGAGCAGCGCGACCCCGTGGTCGCCGTGCAGCCGGGCGCACAACGCGGCCATGGCGTGACCGAGTTGGGGAACGAGGGGGAGCGGTGCGGCCTCGACGACGGTGACGTGGTGGCCGAGTGCGGCGCACGACGCGGCGACCTCGGCGCCGATGAACCCGCCGCCGATGACCACGACCCGGGCCTGGCCGCCGCGGGTCAGGTCGGCGCGCAGCGCGCGGGCGTCGTCGAGGGTGCGCAGGGCGTGCGAGCCGGCCGGCGCGGGACCGGGCAGGCGGCGCGGGGTGGCGCCGGTGGCCAGCACGATGCCGTCGGTGGTGAGGGTGCGGCCGGTGGTGAGGTGGAGGGTGCGGTGCCGGGGGTCCAGGGCGGTGGCCCAGGTCCCCAGCAGCCAGTCCGCGTCGAGTGCGGCGACCTCCTCGGCGTCGGTGAGGTCGAGCCGGGTCGCCGCGGACGGGTCCTCGGCGCCGTCCGCGGTGGCCGGCGCGGTGAGGAACTCCTTGGACAGCGGCGGGCGGTCGTAGGGGCGGTGCGGTTCCGCCCCGACGAGCGTCAGGCGCCCGTCGTAGCCCTGCGCGCGCAGCGCCCGCGCGGCGTGGAGACCGGCCAGTGACGCTCCGATGACGGTGACCGACTTCACGCGGCGGTCCCTTCCTCGGCGGTGAGGTGGACGTAGACGACGCCGTCCGCCACCGTCACGGGGTGGGTGCGGACCGGGCGACGGGCCGGCAGGCAGGTCGCCGCCCCGGTGCGGAGATCGAATGAAGCGGCGTGCAGCGGGCATTCGACCAGACGTCCCTCCAGCCAGCCGTCCGCGAGCGAGGCGTCCTGGTGGGTGCAGGTGTCGTCGATGGCGTACAGCTCTCCGTCGGCGTTGAAGACGGCGATCGGAGGTGCGGTGTCGAGGCGAACGGACTCGCCGGCGGGCAGATCAGCGAGGTGGCAGACGGGTATCACTGGGCCCCCCTGTTACTGTTCGGGACTATCGAGTTTCGTAATCCGCACGACAGAGCGTTATGCGCAACAGAATCCCGACGGGGGACCGGCGCGTCAAGCGGTCTCCGTCAAAGCCGACCCGATCGGGCCGGCTGGCTGGTGGCAGCGAGCTGGGTGGTGACACGGACCTATGACGAAAACGGCCAAGGCGGAGGCGCGGGCGGAGAAGCAGCCGGCAGGCAGGACGGGCCGCACGGCGCACCGCACGGTGGCGGGAAAACCGCCCCGGGGCGCGGCGAGCGCGGTGCAGTCGGTGGACCGGGCGGTGACCGTGCTGGAGATCCTGGCCAGACTCGGCGAGGCCGGGGTGACCGAGATCGCCGAGGAGTTGGGCGTGCACAAGTCGACCGCGTTCCGGTTGCTGGGCGTGCTGGAGAACCGCGGCCTGGTGGCCCAGGAACAGGAGCGCGGCAAGTACTACCTCGGCGCGGGGGTGTTGCGGTTGGCCGGGGCCGCGGCCGTCCGACTGGACATCTCCCAGGAGGGTGCGGCGATCTGCCGGACGCTCGCCGACGAACTGGGGGAGACGGTCAACATCGCGGTCCTGGAGAGCGGCGCCGCGGTCAACATCATGCAGGCCCGCGGCCCGGCCTCGGTCACCGCCCAGAACTGGCTCGGCCGGCGGACCCCGCTGCACGCCACCTCCAGCGGCAAGGCGCTGCTCGCGTACCAGCCGCCACCGGTCCGCGAAGCCGTACTGGCACGGAAGTTGCCCCGGCTGACCGAGCGGACGGTGACCTCCGCGGGGGAGCTGCGCGACCAGCTGGCCGAGGTGGTCGAGCGGGGCTTCGCGGTCGCCGTGGAGGAGCTGGAGCTCGGACTGCGCGCGGTCGCGGCGCCGGTGCGGGCGCACGACGGCTCGGTGATCGGCGCGATCAGCGTGTCGGTGCCCGCGTACCGGCTGGACGAGGAGCGGCTGCCGGAGGTGGTCGAACGCACCGTCGCCGCCGGCGCGGAACTCTCCCGGCGGATGGGGTACGCCCGTTGACCGGGGGCGGGCGGTGCGGGCCGGGCGTCCGCTGACCGCTCGCCGGTGGTCGTCCGCAGCGGGGTCGGGTACGGCAACCGGCCCCGCTGCCGTGTGCGCGGGGGCGCGCGCGGCCGGCGCACGGCCCGTCGGCACGTGTCACCGGCCCGTTCCAAACCGCCAGCGCGCACCTCTTGACGCTACCGATGCGTGGTTTCCACTATGTCTCTCATCGCGCAACCAGTCGTGCAATGCGCAACACTGAGGGGTAGGGCATGCCACACGAAGTCCATGCCGTCGTCGCGGCGAAAAAGGGCGCACCCGTCGGTCCGCAGCGGATTCTGGTGCCGGATCCCGGCCCGGGAGACGTGCTCGTCGACGTCCAGAGCTGCGGCGTGTGCCACACCGACCTGCACTACCGCGAAGGCGCCGTCAACGACGACTTCCCCTTCCTGCTCGGCCACGAAGCCGCCGGCATCGTCGAGGCCGTGGGCGACGGCGTCACCGACCTCCTGCCCGGTGACTACGTGGTGCTCGCCTGGCGGGCACCCTGCGGACAGTGCCGGTCCTGCCGGCGCGGCCGCCCCTGGTACTGCTTCGACTCCCGCAACGCCACCCGGCCGATGACCCTCCTGGACGGCACCCCGCTCACCCCCGCCCTCGGCATCGGCGCGTTCGCCGAGAAGACCCTGGTCGCCGCCGGACAGGCCATCAAGGTCGACCCCTCCGCGCGCCCCGAGGCGGCCGGGCTGATCGGCTGCGGGGTGATGGCCGGGTACGGCGCGGCCGTGCACACCGGCGCGGTCGGCAGCGGGGACACGGTCGCCGTCATCGGCTGCGGCGGCGTCGGCAACGCGGCCGTGGCGGGCGCCTCGATCGCCGGCGCCCGCCGCGTCATCGCCGTCGACGTCGACGAACGCAAACTGGACGGCGCCACCCGCTTCGGCGCCACCCACACCGTCAACTCCCGCCGCACGGACCCCGTCGAGGCGGTCCGGGAACTCACCGGCGGGCACGGCGCGGACGTGGTCATCGACGCGGTCGGCCGCCCCGAGACCTTTCGGCAGGGCTTCTACATGCGCGACCTCGCCGGCACCCTCGTCCAGGTCGGCGTGCCCGAGCCCGGCATGACGATCGAGTTGCCGCTGATCGACGTCTTCTCGCGCGGCGGCGCCCTGAAGTCCTCCTGGTACGGCGACTGCCTCCCCAGCCGCGACTTCCCGGTCCTCATCGACCACTACCTCAGCGGCCGGCTCGACCTCGGCGGCTTCGTCACCGAAACCCTCGCCCTGGACGACGTCGAGGCCGCCTTCGCCAAGATGCGGGACGGCCAGGTGCTGCGCTCGGTGGTGGTCCTGTGACCAGCCCGCTGCGCAACCCCGTCGACGCCCGGGTCGTCATCATCGGCGCCGGCGTCGTCGGCTGCTCGCTCGCCGACGAACTCACCGCCCGCGGCTGGCGCCGGGTCACCGTCCTCGACCAGGGCCCGCTGCCCGCCCCCGGCGGCTCGACCTCGCACGCCCCGGGACTGGTCTTCCAGACCTCCCCGTCCAAGACCATGACCGAGTTCGCCGCCTACACCGTCCGCAAGTTCGGCTCCCTCGACATCGACGGGCTGCCCTGCTTCGACCCGGTCGGCGGTCTGGAGGTCGCCACCACCGAAGCCCGCTGGGCCGACCTGCACCGCAAGGCCGGACTCGCCGCCTCCTGGGGCGTGCGCGGCGAACTCCTCGACCCCCGGCAGTGCAAGAAGCTCTGGCCGCTGCTCGACGAGAGCAGGGTCCTCGGCGGCTTCCACACACCCGACGACGGCCTGGCCCGCGCGGTGCCCGCCTGCCGCGCCCAGATGGCCCGCGCCGAACGCCACGGCGCCCGCTTCCTGGGCCGGCACACCGTCACCGGGATCGAGCAGGAGGCCGGGCGGGTCACCGGCGTCGTCACCGACCGCGGCGTCTTCCCCGCCGACCACGTGGTCTGTGCCGCCGGCTTCTGGGGGCCGGTGATCGGCGCCCTCGCCGGCGTCGACGTCCCGCTGCTGCCCCTGGCCCACCAGTACGCAACGACCGCACCGCTGCCCGAGCTCGCCGGCCTCGACGACCCGCACCGGACCGCCACCGGAGCGGCCCCCGCGGCCGGCCGGCCGATCCTGCGCTTCCAGGACCGCGACCTGTACTTCCGCGAACACCTCGACGCGACCGGCGGCCGCCTCGGCATCGGCTCCTACGCCCACCGGCCGCTGCCCGTCGACCCGTTCACCGTCCCCGCCTTCGACGACGCCCCGGTGATGCCGTCCTCGCTGCCGTTCACCCCGGAGGACTTCGCCCCCAGCTGGCGCGACAGCGTCGGACTGCTGCCGGCGCTGGGCGCCTCCCGGGTGGCCGACGGCTTCAACGGCGTGTTCTCCTTCACCCCCGACGGGATGCCGCTCCTCGGCGAGACCCGCACCCTGCGCGGCTTCTGGCTCGCCGAAGCGGTCTGGGTCACCCACTCCGCCGGCGTCGCCAAGGCCGTCGCCGAGTGGCTGACCGACGGCCGGCCGACCCTCGACGTCCACGCCTGCGACCTCACCCGCTTCGAGGACGCCCAACGCTCGCCCGCCTACGTCGCGGAGCGCGGCGCCCAGAGCTTCGTCGAGGTCTACGACGTCATCCACCCCCTCCAGCCCGTGGAGCGGCCCCGCCCCCTGCGCACCAGCCCCTTCTACCCGCGCCAGCAGGAACTCGGCGCGTACTTCCTGGAGGCCGGCGGCTGGGAACGCCCCCACTGGTACGAGGCCAACGCCCCGCTCGCCGAAGGACTCCACCTGCCCGAACGGGACGCCTGGTCCGCCCGCCACTGGTCGCCGATCGCCGCCGCGGAGGCCGCCGCCACCCGCGAACGGGTCGCCCTCTACGACATGACCCCGCTGCGCCGCCTGGAGGTCACCGGGCCCGGCGCGCTGGACTTCCTGCAACGCATGACGACCAACCAACTGGCCAAGAAACCCGGCGCGGTGACCTACACGCTGCTCCTCGACGAGGCCGGCGGCATCCGCTCCGACCTCACCGTGGCACGACTGGCGCCCGACCACTTCCAGGTCGGCGCCAACAGCCGCGCCGACCTCGACTGGCTGCACCGGCACGCACCCGCCGACGTGCAGGTACGCGACGTCACCGCCGGCACCTGCTGCATCGGCGTGTGGGGCCCGCTCGCCCGGGACCTCGTCCAGCCGCTGACCCGCGACGACTTCTCGCACGGGGCCTTCGGCTACTTCAAGGCCCGGCGGACCCACCTCGGCCACGTCCCGGTCACCGCCCTGCGCGTGAGCTACGTCGGGGAACTCGGCTGGGAGCTCTACACCACCGCCGACCTGGGGCTGAGGCTCTGGGACACGCTCTGGGAAGCCGGCCGGGAACACGGGGCGATCGCCGCCGGCCGCAGCGCCTTCAACAGCCTCCGCCTGGAGAAGGGCTACCGCGCCTGGGGCCACGACATGACCACCGAACACCACCCCTACGAAGCCGGTCTCGCCTTCGCCGTCCGCCCCGAGAAGGGCGACTTCGTCGGCCGGAGCGCCCTGACGGGCCTCGGCGAGGGGACCGCCGCCCGCCGACTGGCCTGCCTCACCCTCGACGACCCCGCCGCCAACGTCCTCGGCCACGAACCCGTCCTCGTCGACGGCTCCCCGGCCGGCTACGTCACCTCCGCCGCCTACGGCTACACCCTCGGCCGCTGCATCGCCTACGCCTGGCTGCCGGCCGCCGTCGCGGTCCCCGGCACCGCCGTCCACCTCGCGTACTTCGGGGCGAAACTCGCCGCGACCGTCGCCCAAGAGCCGCTCTTCGACCCGAAGATGACCCGCCTGCGCCGCTAGCGGCGGCCGGCCGCCCCTCCGTACCCGTCCGCACGACGAAGGAGCGCCACGCATGGCTCCCACCTACGACGTCATCGTCCTCGGCCTCGGCGGGATGGGCAGCGCCGCCGCCCACCACCTCGCCGCCCGGGGCGCCCGGGTCCTGGGCCTGGAGAAGTTCGGCCCGGTCCACCACCGCGGCTCCAGCCACGGCGGCTCCCGGATCACCCGCCAGTCGTACTTCGAGGACCCCGCCTACGTCCCGCTGCTGCTGCGCAGTTACCAGCTCTACGACAAGCTGGAGCGCGACACCGGCCGGCGGATCGCCACCCTCTGCGGCGGCGTGATGGTCGGCCGCCCCGACAGCCGCACCGTCCGCGGCAGCCTGGACTCCGCCCGGCAGTGGGACCTCCCGCACGAGCTGCTCGACGCCGCCGAGCTCCGCCGCCGCTTCCCGACCCTCACGCCCGCCCCCGACGAGGTCGCGCTCTACGAGGCGCGCGCCGGATTCGTCCGTCCCGAGAACACCGTCGCCGCCCACCTCCAGCTCGCCGTCCGGGACGGCGCCGAGCTGCACTTCGAGGAGCCGGCCACCCGTTGGGAGGAGCTGCCCGGCGGCGCCGGCGTCCGCGTCCACACCGGCGAGAACGCCTACACCGCCGGCCAGTTGGTGATCTGCCCCGGTGCCTGGGCGCCCCGGCTGCTCTCCGACCTCGGGGTGCCGGTGACCATCGAGCGGCACGTCATGTACTGGTTCGCGCCCGACGGCGGCACCGCCCCCTTCGTCCCGGCACGCCACCCCATCTACATCTGGGAGGACCCCCGGGGCGTCCAGGTCTACGGCTTCCCCGCCATCGACGGCCCCGACGGCGGCGCCAAGGTCGCCTTCTTCCGCAAGGGCACCGCCTGCACTCCGGAGGGCATCGACCGGACCGTGCACGACGACGAGGTGCGCGCCATGGCCGACCAGCTCGCCCCGCGGATCCCCGCCCTGCCCGGCCGCTTCCTGAAGGCCGCCACCTGCATGTACTCCAACACCCCCGACGAGCACTTCGTGATCGCCCGCCACCCGGCGCATCCGGAGACCACCACCGTCGCCTGCGGTTTCTCCGGGCACGGCTTCAAGTTCGTGCCGGTCGTCGGCGAGATCGTCGCCGACCTCGCGCTCACCGGCACCACCGCGCACCCCATCGACCTGTTCGCCCCGTCCCGTCGCTCCGCCCGGGAAACCCCCGGCCGGCCCGCCGCCCCGGTCGCCTGAGGAGAGCAGCCATGACGACCACACCCGCCGTCCGACCGACGGTCGCCGCCCCGCCCGCACCCAGCCTGATCCCCACGCTCCCCGGCCGCACCTACACCGACCCGGACGTCTTCCGACAGGAGCAGCAGGCGCTGTTCGAACGGCTGTGGTTCTGCGCCGTGCGCAGCGCCGACCTCGGACGGCCCGGTGCCTTCCGCACCGTTCGGGTCGGTCGGGAGAGCGTCCTGATCACCCGCAACCGCACCGGTGAGCTCCGTGCCTTCCTCAACGTCTGCCGGCACCGCGGCGCCCAGCTGTGCACCGCGGAGTCCGGCGAGGTCCGCCGCAACCTCCAGTGCCCGTACCACGCCTGGACCTACGACCTCGACGGCCGCCTGGTGGCGGCCCCCAACCTCCAGCGGATGCCGGACGTCGACCGCACCGAACGCGGCCTGGTCACCGTCCCGCTGCGGGAATGGCTCGGCTATGCCTGGGTGTGCCTGGCCGACGAGCCGCCGTCCTTCGAGGACACCGTGATCGGCGCGGCCGTGGAGCGGCTGGGCGACGCAGCGGCCATCGACCGCTACCGGACCGAGACCCTGGCCCTGGGCCGCCGCATCAGCTACGACGTGCGGGCGAACTGGAAGCTGATCGTCGAGAACTTCATGGAGTGCTACCACTGCGCCACCATCCATCCCGAACTCACCGACGTCCTACCGGAGTTCGCGGACGGCTTCGCCGCGCAGTACTACGTCGGCCACGGCGCGGAGTTCGCCGAGGAGGCGCAGGGCTTCACCGTCGACGGCAGCGCCGGCTTCGGCCGGCTGCCCGGCATCGACGACGGTCAGGACCGGCGCTACTACGCGGTGACCGTCCGCCCGCAGGTCTTCATCAACCTCGTCCCCGACCACGTGATCCTGCACCGGATGTTCCCGCTGGCCGCCGACCGCACCCTGGTCGAGTGCGACTGGCTGTACCTCCCCGAGGTGGTCGACGCCGGCGCCGACGTCGCCAAGTCCGTCGAGCTGTTCCACCGGGTCAACGTCCAGGACTTCGACGCCTGCGAACGCACCCAGCCGGCCATGGCCTCCCGCGCCTACCGCGACGGCGGGGTCCTGGTGCCCAGCGAGCACCACATCGGCGGTTTCCACGCCTGGTTGACCGCGCGGTTGGCGGACGGGGACGGCTGACCCGCCGCGCCACCGGCTGCCGCGCCGGGGCGCGGTGCGCCGCCGCCGGTCGGGCCGACGCGCCTCATCCGGCCCGACCGGCGGCCCGCCGCCACGCCGCCTCGCGCAGCAGCCGCAGCCCGTTCAACCCCACGATGACCGTCGATCCTTCGTGCCCCAACACCCCGAGAGGCAGGGGGAGTTCACCGATCAGGTCCCAGGCCACCAGTCCCGAGATGAACACCGACGCGATCACCAGGTTCTGCACGACCAGCTTCCGCGCCGCCCGGGAGAGCCGCACCACCGCCGGTACGGTGGCCAGTTCGTCGCGCACGATCACCGCGTCCGCGGTCTCCAGCGCCAGGTCCGACCCGGCCCGCCCCATCGCGACACCGGTGTGCGCGGCCGCCAGTGCCGGGGCGTCGTTGACGCCGTCGCCCACCACCAGCACCCGGCGCCCGGCCCGTTCCTGCTCCCGAACGGCGGCGACCTTGTCCTGTGGCAGCAGCCCGGCCCGGACGTCGTCGATCCCGGCCTCCGCGGCGAGCCGGGCGGCGGCCCGCGGATTGTCGCCGGTCACCAGCATCGGTGTGCGGCCGGTCAGCGCCCGCAGTGCGCCCACGGTCGCCGCCGCTTCCGTCCGCAACCGGTCCGCGATCCCCAGCACCCCGACCGGCACACCGTCTCGCACCACCAGCACCGCGGTGTGCCCGGACTCCTCCAACTCGGCCACCGCGGAACGGACGTCGGGGTCGTCGCCGGGCAGCAGCCGGGTCGGCGCCCCGACCTCGACGAGTGCGCCGTCGACCCGGGCGCGGACGCCGGTACCGGGCGTGGCGGCGAAGTCCTCGGCCTCGGGCAGCGCGCCGTCGCGGTCGCGGGCGGCCCGCACGACCGCGCGGGCCAGCGGGTGCTCGCTGGGGTGCTCGGCGGCGGCCGCGCAGGTCAGCAGCGCGTCCGCGGAGAGCCCGGCGCCGGGCAGCGGCCGGATCGCGGTCACCCGGGGCGTGCCCTCGGTGAGCGTCCCGGTCTTGTCCAGGGCGACCGCGTCCACCTGGCCGATCCGCTCCATCACCACGGCGGATTTGACGAGCACGCCGTGCCGTCCGGCGTTGGCGATCGCGGACAGCAGCGGTGGCATGGTCGCCAGCACCACCGCACACGGCGAGGCGACGATCATGAACGTCATGGCCCGCAGCAGCGCCCCGGCCAGCTCGGCCCCCAGCAGCAGGGGAACGGCGAACACCGCCAGGGTCACGACCACCAGGCCCACCGAGTAGCGCTGTTCGACCTTCTCGATGAACAACTGGGTCGGCGCCTTGGTGTCGGACGCCTCCGCGACCATCGCCACGATCCGGGCCAGGACCGAATCCCCGGCGTCCCGTTCGACCCGGACGCGCAGGGCGCCCAGGCCGTTGAGGGTGCCCGCGAAGACCTCGTCGCCGGGCTCCTTGGCCGCCGGCAGTGGCTCACCGGTGATGGTGGCCTGATCGACCTCGCTGACCCCGCTCAGCACCCGGCCGTCCGCGCCCACCCGCTCGCCGGGCCGCACCAGGACCGTGTCGCCCACCACCAGGGCGGCGGTGGCCACCGTCTCCTCGCCGCCGTCACCGGTCAGCCGGGTCGCCGTCGCGGGTGCGAGGTCGAGCAGTCCGCGCACCGAGTCCTGGGTGCGGGCCGTGGCCAGCGCCTCCAGGGCGCCCGAGGTGGCGAAGATGACGATCAGCAGCGCACCGTCCATCACCTGGCCGATCGCCGCCGCCCCGAGCGCCGCGACGATCATCAGCAGGTCGACGTCGAGCGTCCGCTCGGTGAGCGCCCGCAGTCCGGCCAGGGCCGGTTCCCAGCCGCCCGCCGCGTACGCGACCGCGTACAGCGGGCCCCAGGTCCAGGCGGGCGCGCCGGCGAGCTGGAGCGGCAGCGCCACCAGGAAGGCGACGGTGGCCGCGGCGGCCCAGCGGGCTTCCGCCAGCGCCCACACCCGGGTGCGCCGCGGGGCGACCCGGGGAGTGGTGGTGGCCGTTGGTGACGACGGCACGGTGGTGGCGACAGGCATGACGGAACGACCCTTCGCGGGCAGGGGCGGATGACACCCTCACCGTACAGGAATAGATGAACAACTCTTCATTCATTCCCGTGCGTGGGATCCTTAGGATGGCTGTCATGGGCCACGGAATTGATGACAAGAGCAGCGCCACCACCCGAGAACGCCTGGACGCCGTAGGGGCGGACGACGTCGCCGCCACCCTCCAGGCCCTCTCCACCCCCTCGCGGCTCCGCATCCTGGCCCGCCTCCAGGAGGGGCCGTGCGCGGTGGGCGACCTCGCCGCCGCCGTCGGCATGGAGCAGTCCGCCTGCTCCCACCAACTCCGGCTGCTGCGCAACCTCGGCCTGGTCACCGGCGAACGCAACGGCCGCTCGATCGTCTACGCCCTCTACGACCACCACGTCGCGGAACTCCTCGACCAGGCCCTCTACCACGTCGAGCACCTCCGCCTCGGCCTGCGCGACGCGCCGTCGGCCAGCGCGGAGCCGCTGGCCGGATGAACGCCGCGGGCCCCGGCCGGAAGCTCCGACCGGGGCCCGCGCCGCCCGCTCACATCCGCCGGTTGTCCAACACGGCCACCGCCTGCCGGATCCGCTCGGTCTCCGCCGTGTCCACCTCGACCACCAGCAGCTCCGGCGCGTCGCCCAGCCGCGCCCGCACCGTGCCGTCCGGCCCGATCAGCGCGCTGTGCCCCACGCCGGTCGGTGCCTTGGTGGGGGCCTCAGGATCGGCGTCCTGGTCCGGTGCCGCCTGGTCCACCGCCGCCAGCCAGACCGTCGCGTCCAGCGCCCGCGCCCGCACCAGCAGGTCCCACTGGTCCCGCTTGCCCGGGCCGGCGGCCCAGGACGCGGCCAGCACGGACACCGTCGCCCCGGCGTCCGCGTGCGCCCGGAAGAGCTCCGGGAACCGCAGGTCGTAGCAGGTCGCCAGGCCCACCCGGACGCCGTCCACGTCGACCGTCACCACCTGCTCGCCCGGCGCGACGGTCTCCGACTCGCGGAATCCGAAGGCGTCATAGAGGTGGATCTTGTCGTACGAGGTCTCCACGCCGGGCCCGGTGACCAGCAGGGTGTTGGCCACCCGGCCGTTCGGAGCCGGCGTGAACATCCCCACGATCACGGTCACCCCGGCCTCCCGGGCCACCGCCCGCACGCCCTCGGCCCACGGCCCGTCCAGCGGTTCGGCCAGCGGCCCCAGCGGCGCTCCGAAGCACACCATCGCCGCCTCCGGCAGCACCACCAGCCGCGCGCCCTCGGCGGCGGCCCGGCGCACCAGGTCCGCGACCTGCGCGAGGTTCTCCTTCGGCTCGGTCGAAGAGGTCATCTGGCACAGCGCGATACGCATCGGAGCCTTCTCCCGTCGTGTCCGGTCCCGCGGCCCGCACGGGGATCGTGCGGGCCGCCCTGATCAGGACGGTACGCCGTACCGCGGCCGGACCACACCTTTCCTCCGCCGCGGACGCGGACCAGGGCGGTCGGGACCGGTTCCGTGGGGCCGGGGTGACGGACGGCCGCCCCGGCCCGCCCGGATCAGGCGGGTGCGCCGCCCGCGCCGGCGATCTCCTCCGGGCGCAGCAGCGCGGCGAGCCGCTCCTCGGGCAACAGCCCCCGTTCCAGGACCAGTTCGGCGACACCGCGCCCGGTGGCCAGGGCTTCCTTGGCGATCGCGGTCGCAGCGGTGTAGCCGACGTGCGGATTGAGGGCGGTGACCAGGCCGATGGAGTTCTGCACGTTCGCCCGCAGGGCCTCGGTGTTGGCGGTGATGCCCCGGACGCAGCGCTCGGCGAGGGTGCGGCAGGCCGCCCCGAGGTGGGTGATGCTCTCCGACAGCGCGTGCAGGATGATCGGCTCGAAGGCGTTGAGCTGGAGCTGACCGGCCTCCGCGGCCATGGTGATGGTGACGTCGTTGCCGATCACCTCGAAGGCGACCTGGTTGACCACCTCCGGGATCACCGGGTTGACCTTCCCCGGCATGATGCTCGAACCGGCCTGCACCGGCGGCAGGTTGATCTCCGCGAGCCCGGCGCGCGGCCCGGAGGAGAGCAGCCGCAGGTCGTTGCAGCTCTTGGAGAGCTTGACCGCGATCCGCTTGAGGACGCCGGACAGGTGGACGAACGCCCCGCAGTCCTGGGTGGCCTCCACGAGGTTGGCGGCGGTCACCAGCGGCAGTCCGGTGATCCGTGCCAGATGGCCGCGGGCCGCCTCGGCGTAGCCCTGCGGCGCGTTGAGGCCGGTCCCGATGGCGGTGGCCCCGAGGTTGATCTCGTGGATCAGGCTGACCGCCTCGGCCAGCCGGCTCTGGTCCTCCTCCAACATCACCGCGTACGCCGAGAACTCCTGGCCCAACGTCATCGGCACCGCGTCCTGGAGCTGGGTGCGCCCCATCTTCAGGACGTCCCGGAACTCCTCCGCCTTGTCGGCGAACGCCTCGCGCAGCACCGTCATCGCGTCCAGCAGCTCGTGCACCGCGCTCACCGTCGCCACCTTGACCGCCGTCGGGTAGACGTCGTTGGTGGACTGGCTGAGGTTGACGTGCTCGTTGGGGTGCAGCCGGGCGTAGTCGCCCTTGGCGTGCCCCAGCAGCTCCAACGCCCGGTTGGCGATCACCTCGTTGGCGTTCATGTTGGTCGACGTGCCGGCGCCGCCCTGGATCACGTCGACGACGAACTGGTCGTGCAGGCGGCCGGCTTGGATCTCCCGGCAGGCGGCGACGATCGCGTCGGCCGCCTCCGGGGCGAGCAGGCCCAGGTCCGCGTTGGCGCGGGCGGCGGCCTCCTTGACGGCGGCGAGCGCGTCGATCAGGTGCGGGTAGCCCGCGATCGAGGCGCCGGTGATCGGGAAGTTCTCCGTGGCGCGCAGGGTGTGCACGCCCCAGTAGGCGTCGGAGGGTATCTCGCGGTCGCCGAGCAGGTCGTGTTCGCGGCGGTGGCCGGACGTCATGACGGGAGGTTCCTTCGTGCGGTGGGATGCGGAGAGGGGGCGGGGGAGCGGCGGGTGCCCTGCGGTGGGAGCGCGGGGCGGTCGGTTACGGGCGGTCCGGCGGGGCCGCCGCCCGTGCCGGTCCGACGATGGTCGAGAGCGTCGACTCGACCCGCGCGAGGTGGTGCTTCATCGCTTCGACGGCGTCGTGTTCGGACCGGTCCACGAGGGCCTCCACGATCGCCCGGTGTTCCCGGTTCGCCTGCTCGCGGCGGCCGCCGACGTCGTTGAGGAAGGCCGACTGGCGGGCCAGCGCGTCCCGGATCTCCTCGATCACCCGCCGGAAGACCGGGTTCCGGGCGGCCTCGGCGACCGCCAGGTGGAAGAGCGTGTCCATGGCGACCCAGGCGGTGGTGTCGGCCTCCTGCTCCATCCGTTCCAGCAGGTGCGCCAGGCGGTCGAGGTCCTCCGGCGTCCGGCGCAGCGCCGCGTACCCGGCGACCGGGACCTCGACATGGCGCCGGACCTCCAGCAGGTCGCTGGCCGCGTAGTCGCCGAAGGTCGGGTCGGCGACCGCCCCGTCCGAGACGACGAAGGTGCCCTTGCCGGTGCGGGAGACGGTGAGCCCCATCGTCTGGAGCGCGCGCAGCGCCTCGCGGAGCACCGGCCGGCTGACTTCGAGGCGGCGGCACAGCTCGGCCTCGGAGGGGAGCTTGTCGCCGACGGCGTAGTCGCCCCGCTCGATGGCCCCGCGCAGATGGCTCAGCACCGCCTCCATCGCGCTCACGCGGCGCGGGACGGGGGAGAGCGGCGGGACATTAGCTGTCTGGCTGTCTGACAGGTTCACCCGAGGATCGTCGGCCGGCGGTGGGGGAGCTGTCAAGCGCGGGGCGCGTGGGGTTCGCGACCCACGCGCGGCGGGTGCGGGCGGGGGCGCCGACGCCGGCTGTCGAGTGTTCTGCGCCACACCCGCTTCCCGGTCGCCGGCGTGCCTGGCGGACGTCGAGGAGCCGTCAACGCCCCGTACTTTCTGCCGAGTTGAGGTGAAGGGGAGCGTAGCGCGGGCCGCTCGGGGCACCCCCTGAATGGCCGAAATCGGGTGGGGTTAGCATATGAGCACCGCCTAGCTCGATCGAGAGATAAGCCTGTGACTGTCAACGACGACTCGTTCACTAACTGGAAGAACCGCGAGGAGATCGCGGAGTCGATGATCCCGATCATCGGGAAGCTGCACCGGGAGCGGGACGTCACCGTTCTCCTCCACAGCCGCTCCTTGGTGAACAAGTCGGTGGTCAGCATCCTCAAGACGCACCGGTTCGCCCGGCAGATCGCAGGCGAGGAGCTGTCGGTCACCGAGACGCTGCCGTTCCTGGAGGCCCTCACCACGCTCGACCTCGGCCCCTCCCAGATCGACCTCGGGATGCTGGCCGCGACGTACCGGGCCGACGACCGCGGCCTCTCGATCGCGGACTTCACCGCCGAGGCCGTCGCCGGCGCCACCGGCGCCAACAAGATCGAGTGCCGCGAGGGGCGCGACGTCGTCCTCTACGGCTTCGGCCGGATCGGCCGCCTCGTGGCCCGCCTCCTCATCGAGAAGGCCGGCTCCGGCAACGGCCTGCGGCTGCGCGCCATCGTGGTCCGCGGCGGCGGCGAGCAGGACATCGTCAAGCGTGCCTCGCTGCTGCGCCGGGACTCCATCCACGGCCAGTTCCAGGGCACGATCACGGTCGACGAGGCGAACAGCACGATCGTCGCCAACGGCAACGAGATCAAGGTGATCTACGCCAACGACCCGAGCGAGGTCGACTACACGGCGTACGGGATCAAGAACGCCATCCTGATCGACAACACCGGCAAGTGGCGCGACCGCGAGGGCCTGTCGAAGCACCTCCGCCCCGGTGTCGACAAGGTGGTACTGACCGCCCCGGGCAAGGGCGACGTGCCCAACATCGTGCACGGCGTCAACCACGACATGATCAAGCCGGACGAGCAGATCCTGTCCTGCGCCTCCTGCACCACCAACGCGATCGTCCCGCCGCTGAAGGCGATGGACGACGAGTACGGCGTCCTGCGCGGCCACGTGGAGACCGTCCACTCGTTCACCAACGACCAGAACCTGCTGGACAATTACCACAAGTCCGAGCGTCGCGGCCGTTCGGCGCCGCTCAACATGGTCATCACCGAGACCGGTGCCGCGTCCGCCGTCGCCAAGGCGCTGCCCGACCTCCAGGCGAAGATCACCGGCAGCTCGATCCGGGTGCCGGTGCCGGACGTCTCGATCGCCATCCTCAACCTCCAGCTGGCGCGCGAGACCAGCCGCGAGGAGGTCCTCGACTACCTGCGGGACGTCTCGCTGACCTCGCCGCTCAAGCGCCAGATCGACTTCACCAGCGCCCCCGACGCGGTCTCCAACGACTTCATCGGCTCGCGCCACGCGTCGATCGTCGACGCCGGCGCCACCAAGGTCGACGGGGACAACGCGATCCTCTACCTCTGGTACGACAACGAGTTCGGCTACTCCTGCCAGGTCATCCGGGTCGTCCAGTACGTCTCCGGCGTGGAGTACCCGACCTACCCGGCGCCGGTGGCCTGACCCCGGCGGCCCGCCGGGCCGTGACCCGGCGGGGCCCGAGCGCCCGAGGGGCGGCCATCGATCCGATCGGGATCGGTGGCCGCCCCTTCGAGTCAGGCGGGGACCCTGCCGACGAACCGCTCTCGAAGACGTCCGAGAAGCCGTCCGGTAGGTGAGGGACGCCGGTCACGGTACCGAAACCGGCCAGCGTCCGGGCGAGCGAAAGCGCCATGCCGGTTCTTCCCCCAACGGGTCGGCCGCCGGCAGTCGCCACTGCGCACCAGCCGCGGCCGGCGGCGCCGCCGGTGCTCCATGGGCGCGTGCGGCAACACGATGACGAAGGCCGCCCTCAAGACCGCCCGGCCCGAAGGGAATTGAGGCGCGGCCGATCCGCACACGGTGCCGGACGGTCCCCGTCCGGGGGAATTGCCGAAAAGTGCCTCGCCAGAACTTCGTCGGACGGTGACGATGCGAACGTGAATCGTGATCATCGTCGTGCCACGCACCGTCGCCGGGTCCTCCGGACCGGTCTGGCCACCCTCAGCATGCTGTCGTTGATGTCCGCCCTGCCGGCCGCCGCGCAGTCACCCCGTACCCCCGCTCCCGCGTCGCCGTCGGCCCGTCCGCTGACCGCGGCCGAGGCCCGCACCGCCGCCTACTTGGACTCCGTCCGCAAGGACCCGGCGCAACTGCGCGGCTTCTTCCGGCAGTTGCCCAAGGGCGGCGACCTGCACAACCACCTCTCCGGCGCGGTGCCGACCGAGTACCTGATCACCCTCGCCGCCGAGGACGACCTGTGCGTCGACGTGCAGACGATGACGGCCGTCCCGGGGCCGTGCGGACCGGGCAAGCGGCCGGCGGCGGACGCCCGGACCGACCGGGCCTTCCACGACGCGCTGGTGCGTGCCTGGTCGATGGAGGACTTCCCGTCGGGCACCTCGGGCCACGACCACTTCTTCGACACCTTCGGCAAGTTCGGTGAGGTGACCTGGCGCCACCGCGGCAAGCTGCTGTCGCGGGTCGCCGACGACATCGTCGGACAGAACCAGTTCTACCTGGAGACGCTGGTCACCCCCGCCTCCGAGGAGACCAAGAAGGTCGCCGACCAGGTCGGTTGGCTCGGCGACTTCGACCGCATGCACCGGGCGCTGGTCGCCGACGGCAAGCTGGACCGCCTGGTGGCCACCGCGCGCAAGGAAGCGGACGACGCCGACGCCGAGTTCCGCAAGACCTCCCGCTGCGGCACCGCCCGCCCCGCGCCCGCCTGCCGGCTCACCGTGCGGTGGAACTCCCAGGTGTCCCGGGGCAGCAGTCCCGAGCGGGTGTTCGCGCAGATGGAGGTCGGACTGCGGCTGGCCGAACGGGACCCGCGCTTCACCGCCGTCAACCTGGTCCAGCCCGAGGACGGCGAGAGCGCGCTGCGCAACTACGGCCTCCAGATGAAGATGCTCGACTACCTGCACCGCACCTACCCGCGGGCCCACATCACCCTGCACGCCGGTGAGCTGTGGCCGGGCCTGGCCAAGCCGGAAGACCTGAAGTTCCACGTCAACGAGGCCGTCAACGTCGCGCACGCGGAACGCGTCGGCCACGGCGTCGACCTCGTCCACGAGGACGGCTGGCAGCAGTTGGCGCGCACCATGGCCGCTCGCCAGGTCGCCGTCGAGGTCCCCTTCACCAGCAACGCCCAGATCCTCGGCGTCAAGGGCGCCGAGCACCCCTTCGCCACCTACCGGGCGTACGGCGTGCCGATCGTGCTGGCCACCGATGACCCGGGCGTCTCCCGCATCGACATCAGCCACGAGTACCAGTACGCGTCCACGACGTACCGCCTCGGCTACGGCGAGCTGAAGGACCTGGCCCGGGCCTCCCTCCAGTACTCCTTCCTCTCCGGCCGCAGCCTGTGGCAGGGCAACCCGACCCGGTCCGGCTACCACCCGGTCGCCGCCTGCCGCGGCCAGCTCCCCGGCAGCGGCACCCCCGGCGCCGCCTGCCGCCTGCTGCTCGCGTCCAGCCCCAAGGCGGCCGTCGAGTGGCGGCAGGAGGCGGCGTTCGCCGCCTTCGAGAAGAAGTTCGCCGCCCGCGGCTGAGCGCGGACCGGCCGTCCCGGGCCCCGGGCTCCGTCCACGACGGAGCCCGGGGCCCGGTGCCGTCCGCTCAGCCGGCCGTTCCGGTGGGCTGCGTGCGGAAGTCCAGCAGGTAGAAGACCTTGTCCCAGCGGCGGTCGCCGAGCGCGACGAAGTCCGGGATCCGGCCGTACTCCCGGGAGCCCAACGACCGGTACATCCGCAGTGCGTGGGCGTTGTCGCCCCGGGCGTCCAGGGTGAGCACCTCGACGCCGGCCCGCCGGGCGTCGTCGACCAGCGTGCCGGTCAGCGCCCGTCCGACGTACGCGGCCCGCAGCGCAGGGGGTGGTCGGTGCGGGGCCGGCGGCCGGTTAGTGGGCGGGCCGTGCGCGCACCGCCTCCTCCAGGGCCGCGGCGATGCGCCGGACGTCCTCGGCGGTGGTCCGCCAGTTGCTGAACGCGGCCCGCAGGGCGGGCAGCCCGGCATACACGGTGGGGGTCAGGAAGACCTCGCCGGCCAGTGCGTCGGCCAACGCGGCGAGCCGCTCCGCGGTGGGGGCGTCGGCGAGGGTGAAGCAGACGACGTTCAGGCGGACCGGGGCGAGCAGCCGCAGTCCGTCGAGGGCGGCGACCGCCTCGCCCAGGGCGCGGGCGCCGTCCGCACACCGTTCCACGATCTCGCGGTGGCCCTCGCGCCCGTAGGCGCGCAGCGTGAACCAGGTGGAAAGGGCCCGCAGCCGGCGGGAGTTCTCCGGGGTGAGGTGCACCAGGTCGGGGGTGTCGCCCAACGGACCCAGGTAGGCGGCGGCGTTCTGGAAGACCCGGGCCTGGAGGTCGCGCCGGCGGGTGAACTGGACCGCGCTGTCGTACGGGACGTTCAGCCACTTGTGCAGGTCGATGCAGAGTGAGTCGGCCAGGTCGAGGCCGTCGACCAGGTGGGCGTGGTCCGGGGAGAGCGCGGCGAAGGCGCCGAACGCGGCGTCCACGTGCAGCCAGCAGCCGTAGCGGTCGCGGAGCGCGGCGAGGGCGGGCAGGTCGTCGAAGTCGACGGTGTTGACGGTGCCGGCGTTGGCGACGATGACGCACGGCCCGTCCGCTTCCTGGAGGGCGCGCTCCAGGGCCGCCGGGTCCACCGCCTCCCGGTCGGGGAGGGTGGGGACGGTGATCAGCGCGGACCGGCCGAGGCCCAGCACCGACAGGGCCTTGGCCACGCTGGAGTGCGCGGCGCCGGACAGCACCCGCACCGGGCCCAGTGCCGCCACGCCGTCCTGGGCCGGCGAGACGCCCCGACGCTCCCCGAGCCATTCCCGGGCGATCGCCAGGCCCACCGTGTTGGACATCGTCGCACCGCTGACCAGCGTGCCGTCATGGGCGTCGGAGAGTCCGAAGAGCGTGCGCAGCCAGCGCACGGTCTCGTGTTCCAGGTGCTGTCCGGTGGCGTCCAAGGACGACATGGAGTTCTGGTCGACGGTGGCCGTCAGCCAGTCGCCCGCGAGGGCCGCCGGGGTCACGCCGCCGGTGACGAAGCCGAGGTAGCGCGGGCCGGCGCTCGCCGACAGCCCGGGCTGCCACCGCGCGGTGAACTCCCCGAGGGCGTCGCGCAGTCCGGTGCCGCGCTCGGGCAGCGGGGCCGGTTCCGGGGCCGGCCGGGCGGGGACGACCGGCGCCTCGGCGAGCCCGTCGAGGTGCGCGACGGCCTGCCGCCGGGTGGTGTCCAACAGGTCGGGCAGGGCGGCGAGGTCGGCGGCGAGCTGGGGGTGCACGGTGCGCTCCGTTCGTCGGTTCGAGCAGCGTTCCCGCCGACGCTAGCCGGAAGGGCCTCCCCGCCTCCTGGTCCAATCCGCGACAAGTGGACCGGAAAACGGGGCCGGGTGAGCGGAGCGGCCGCCGGCGCGGGCGCTACGCCCGCGCCGTGACGGCCGGCCCGACCGGGGCGTCCTGCGCGTCCCCCGTGGCGGACGCGTCCGCGGCGCGGCGCTCGTCCAGGAATCCGGTGATCAGCGCCGCGAATCCGGCCGGGTCCTCGCCCGGAGCCCCGTGCCCGGTGTCGATCTCCTGGTAGCGGCTGTCGCGGATGCCGGCGAGCAGCGCCCGCTGCTGGTCGGCGCCGATGATCCGGTCGTGGGCGCTGGCCAGCACCAGCGTCGGTGCCGTGATCCGACCGAGCACCGGGCGCAGGTCCACGGACAGGTCCACCTCGGTCTGGCGGGCGGTCCCGGGCGCCAGCGTCGTGGCCAGTGCCCGCACCAACTCCTCGTTCGCCGCGGTGTCGGTGTGCTCCCAGTACCGCGGGCCCAGTGCGGCCAGCGGCAGCATCCGGGCGAAGTGCGCGGTGCCGTGCGCGGCGTCGGTGCGCAGCAGGTCGAGCCAGTGGGTGAACTCGGCCCGCATCCTGGTGTCGGTGTGCACCCAGCCGGCGTGCAGGAGCAGCGAGCGGACCCGGTCGGGCCGGTGCGCGGCGAGGTGGGTGGCGATCGCGGCGCCCAGCGAGTGGCCGACCAGGTGGAAGCGGTCCAGCCCGGCGTGGTCGGCGGCGGCCAGTACCTCGTCGGCGAGGTCGGCCAGGGTGAGCGGTCCGCCGTGGTCGGTGGTGCCGCCGGAACCCGAGTAGTCCGGTGCGACCACCGTGAAGCGGTCGGCGACCGCGTCGGTCAGCGGCAGCCACTGTTCGCGGGTGGCGCCGGTGCCGTGCACCAGCACCACTCCGGCGCCGGTCCCGGTGCGGTCGTACTCGACGGCGGCCGGGCCGGCGCTGAGGGGGACGTGGATGACGGGCATGGAAGTCTCCTTGCTGGGTGGGAACGTGGCGGGAAGGGGCCTGCGGTCGGGCGGGGCCGGCCGGGCGGGGCCGGCCGGGCGGCCGGGGCGGCGGGCGGGCGTTAGGTGGTGGCGTGGGCGGCCGGCGCCATCCGGGCCAGGGCGGCGCGCAGTGCGGCGTTGAACTCGGCGGGCCGTTCCTGCTGCGGCATATGGCCCGCGCCGGCGATCACGCTGAGCCCGGCGCCGGGCGTGAGCGCGGCGCAGCTCCGGGGCACCTCCAGCGGGATCTCGGTGTCCAACGCGCCGTGCAGGTAGTGGAGCGGCACCCGGAGCGCGGGCAGGACCGGCCGCGGGTCGTAGGCGGCGGCCGCGGCGAAGTGCTCGTCGATGTGGACCCCGGAGTCCAGGATCTGCCGGACCGTCCAGTCGACCAGCGCGGGCGAGGTGCCCGGTGCGTACCACTGCGGCACCCACGCGGCCAGGGTGCCGGCCCGGTCGCGGCGCAGGCCGTCGGTCAGTTCGGCCAGCGGCATCCCGGTGGACGGCCAGTACGCCGGTCCGTCCACCGCGATCACCCCACTGGTCAACTCCGGTCGCCGCACGCCCAGTTCGGTGGCGAAGGTCGCACCGATCGACGAGCCGACGACCACCGGCCGGTCCAGCCGCAGCGCGCCGATCAGCGCCACCAGGTCGCTGACGACCCCGGCGGTGGTGTTGCCCCGGAGGGGCCGGGCCGACCGCCCGCAGCCCCGCCAGTCGACGGTGACCACCCGGTGGTCCCGGGTGAGGTCGGCCAGCTGCGCGCCCCAGGTCCGGGCGCTGGTGCCCCAACCGTGCAGGAGCAGCAGCGCGGGGCCGGTGCCCTCGTCCTCGTAGTAGAGGGTGGTGTCGTTGACGTCCAGCTGGGGCACGGCGGCTCCTCCTCGCTTCGTCGGGCCCCTGCGGGCCTGCGGTTCGTGGTGCCCTCAGCCAACCGCGATCACGTCCGCCGACCAATGGGTGATCCGCGCTTACACTGATCGCGAACGGTGATCAATGAGGGTCACGGCGAACGGGGGACCATGGAGATCCGACAGCTGCGCTACTTCCTCACCGTGGCGGAGGAACTGCACTTCGGCCGGGCCGCCGAACGGCTGCACATCGTGCAGTCCGCGGTGAGCCAGCAGCTCCGCCGGCTCGAACGCGAGCTGGGCACCGACCTGTTCACCCGCACCACCCGCACGGTCCGCCTCACCGAGGCCGGCGACCGGCTCCTGCCGTACGCCAGGGAGATGCTCGCCCTCCAGGCCCGCGCCCGTGAAGCGGTCGACGCGCTGCGCGCCGAGCAGGCGGCGCGGGTGCGGCTCGGCACCAGCTCCGGCCTGGGCGAGCGGCTGGACACCCTGCTGGCCGCGTTCGCCCGGTCCGCCGGCCACGCCCCACTGGAACTCGTCACCGGCAGCACCGAGGAGCGCCTGGCGAAGGTGCGCACCGGCGAACTGGACGCCACCCTGCTGCGCGGTGAACGGACCGAACAGGGGCTGGAGTTCCTGCCGCTGTGGCAGGACGCGCTGCGGGTCGCGCTGCCCGCACACCACCCACTCGCCGCCCGGGCGGCCGTCCAGCTGGCCCACCTCGCCGAGCTCCCGCTGCGGCTCTCCCCGCCCGCGCGCAACCCCGCGCTCCACGACCTGGTTCTGCGCTCCTGCCGGGAGGCCGGCTTCGAACCGGTCATGGGCCCGGAGTTCACCAACGCCCAGGACACCCTCGCCGCCATCGGCTACGGCACCCCGTCCTGGACGGTCTTCTACGCCCCGCACGCCGAACAACTGCCGATGCCGGGCGTGGTGTTCCGCCCCCTGTGCGAGCCCGAGCCGACCCTGCGGACCTACCTCGCGGTGCGGCCCGGACCGCCGCGGGCCGGCCTGCGCGCGCTGATCGACGCCTGCAACGCCGCGGCCGACGACGCCCCCGGCGCCCCGGCGGCAGACCCGGACCCGCACCGCGCACCGAGTTCCGGATGAGCGGTGCTCACGCTCCGCCCGCCGGGTCGGACGGCCGGGCCGGGACCGCAGCGGCGACGAACTCCGCCACGTGCCGGGGAAGTTGCCGGTGTCGGTACCACGCCAGGCGCACCGGGACGGGCGGCAGGTCGTGGACGGGCACGACCCGGATGGCCGGCGGCGCCAGGTCCGCCAACGACGCGACCGAGAGGTGCACGGCGTCGGACTGCACCACCACGGCCAGCATCTCCGCGATGTCGTTCACCCGGTGACGCCGGTGGATCGGCCGGCCCTGCGGGGTCCGGTGCGGCACCAACTCGTCCCACAGGTACGCGGGGAAGTCCCCGGGACGGTCGAAGGCGTCGTACGCGGCGACCTCCTCGATGGAGACGGCGTCGCGCCCGGCCAACGGATGCCGCGCGCCCACCACCACGGCGCGTGACTCGAAGTGCAGCACCTCACTGGTGACGAGGTCCGGCTCCTGGATGCCGAACTTGACCACCAGCACGTCGAGTTCGTCGCGGCGCAGGGCGGAGAACGGGTCGGTGAGGTCGTAGGGGGCGAGCACGGCCCGGTCCTCGCCCCATCCCGCGGCGGCCAGGATCTCCCGGGCCGTCCGCGGCGAGCTGGGGTAGCCGAAGCGGATCGGACGGTCCGCGGGGGAGCGGGGCGGTTCAGGCATCGTGGATCTCCTCGGTGAGGGCGGTGTAGGCGCGGAGGTGGTCCGGGCGCTCGGACGTGCCGTCGATCCGCAGGGCGGCGAAGGGGCCGGCCGAGGCCGGCAGCCAGGGTGCCTGGCGGACCACCAACTCGTCCCCGGGGCCGACGATGCCGTCCGCCACGGCTTCGACCAACAAGTGGTTGAGGTGGACCAGGCAGTCGGCGATGGTCACCCCGGCCGTGGCCACGTGCAGCTCCCGCCGGACCGGGGCGCGGCCTCGCCGGTTCCGGTCGGCCAGCACCCGCACCACCGTGGAGGGACGGGTCGGCAGTTCGGCCGCCCCGTCGAAGAGCTTCAGCAGCCGGCGCAGTGCGGTGCTGGCCCCGGCGTCGGCCGGGCCCTGCCAGGCGGCCGAGCCGTCGTCGGCCACGTGGTCGAAGGCGAACCGGTCCGTGAGGTTGACCGGGTTCCCCGCGAGGAAGACGGTGCGGGTGAAGTCGCGGCGCCAGTTCGCGGCCGCGGACGGCTCGACCCGGGCGGCGAACGCGCACGTGGCCCGCACCCAGGCCGGCAGGTCGAAGTCGCGCAGCACGCAGACCGCCAACACCTTGGCGTCCGACGCGGCTCGGGTGATCTCCCGCCGCGCCGACAGCAGCCCGTCGGCGGTCAGCAGGTCGAAGCGCGCCGCCAGCTCGGGCCGGGCGGTCAGGATGCGCCGGGCCACCTGCGCGCGGAACAGTTCCTGGGACGTCGTCATAGATAGACCGCCGAGAGCAGTTCGGGACTCGGTGCCGGCCGGTGCCTGGCCAGCAGAGCGGAGGTCAGCCGGTAGGGATTGACGTGGAGGTGGGCACCGCGGTGCCGGGAGAGGACCTCCGGCAGCGGCGCCGGATCGGTGGCCCTGTCGTGGGACAGCAGCCGGGCGGCACGCGCGAGGCTCTGCCGCAGCGCCTCGTGGCGGAAGGACTGCTGCTGGCCCGGGCCCAGCCCGGCGATGAAGTACAGGCGCATGCCGAGCCGCAGCACCGCGTCGTCGAACTCGGCACCGGCCCTGCGCAGCAGCGCGCCGGTGGTGTGGTCGTGCCAGTCACCGTGGCGTGCGGAGCGGATCTCCCCGTCGATGGGCACCCGGCCGAGGGTGATCCGGCGGACGGTCGCTCCGCACACGGACAGCGTGCGCTCCAGGAGCAGGTAGTCGGGTTCCAGCTCACGGTCGTACAGCAGCACCGTCTCGTCGAACCGCGGTGCCAGCGCCACCAGCTCCCGCAGGACGCAGGCCAGGTAGTTGGGCCGTCCCCCGGCGTCGACGATCTGGCGCAGCGGCAGCCCGTACCGGGTGGCGTCGAGGAAGACCGGGCCGCCGTAGGCGCGCTGGTCGAGACACATGCCGGCGGCGCCGAGGCGGTCGATCACCTCCTCCAGCCCCAGTTCCGGCGGCTGGTGCGCGAGCAGTCCGGCGTCGTGCATGCCGAGGCGCGCGTAGTGCGCCGCCCACATTTCCAGGATCCGGGCGCTCGCCGGGTGAACCCAGCCGTGCAGCTCGACCGCCTCGGCGTAGGGACGCAGCGCGGCCGGTCCGGCCCGTCGTCCTTCGGACCGGTAGCCGACGTAGAGCTCGCCGATGTCCTCCTCCGTGAGACCGGAGTAGTCGGTGTCCCCGACGGTGCGGTCGAGGTGTTCCCAGAACCCGAGGGTCTGCTCCGTGAGGTGGTAGGTGGTGGGGCTGTACCGGTAGGTCACCTCGGCCAGTTGCGCGGTGGCCCGGTACATCACGTCGGTCCACAGCAGCCCCTTGAGGTGGCTCGGCGTCAGGGGCTTGGACGGGGTCACGGTGATCGGGGCCAGCAGCACCCGGGGGTGCGCCGCTCCGGGGGGCACGGCGTCGGGGTGCGAGCGCCGTGCCGGGTCGGGTGCCGGGGCGGCGTGAAGACTGGTCTGCACTACGCCCCTTCCGCCGCTGCGATCAGGTGCAGGAACGCGTCCCGGTCCGGCGCGGCGGGCAGCAGCGCCGGATCGATCGGGGGCGCCTGTTCCACCCGGGCCCGGAACTTCTCGTCGCCGAACGCCGCGGCCGGCGTGCTCAGCCCCATCACCACGCGGACGACGGAACGCCAGACCAACCCGTCGGTGAGGGACGCCGCGCGCACCCGTGCGGGGCTGGGCCCGTTGCCGCGCTGTGGCTGTGGCTGTGGCTGTGGCTGTGGCTGTGGCTGTGGCTGTGGCTGTGGCTGCGCGGGCGGCCGGCCGACACCGGTCGCCGCCTGCCACTGGGCGGCCCGCTGCGCGTCCTCGGACGCCGCGAACGCGTACCAGGGCCCGTAGCACTGCTCGGCGAGCCGGCCGGCCGCCTGACCGAGTGCCCGGTCGGGGACCGCGTCGGTGAGCAGGTCGGCGAGCCGGAAGGCGTGGTCCAGCGCGAGCGAGAGGCCGCGGCCGTACAGCGGGTTGGTGACGCAGGCCGCGTCTCCGACCGCGAACAGCCCCGCCAACGGCCGCTGCCGGGTCGTCACCGTGCCGCGCAGTGTGTTCGGCGGGCAGGTGATGACGTTGACCGGGGTGAGCGGGTCGCTGACACCGGGCGCGAGCCAGGCACCGATGCCGGGCGTGGCCCGGGCCGCGGCGGTGAACGCACCCGGCTCGCGCAGCCGTGCCGTCGCGCGGTCGCCGGTGGGCACCATCACCGCGACGGCGAAGGTGCGGTTGTCCGCCGGGTGCAGCGCCGCGGCGTAGTGGTCCCACACCCCGCCCACCGCGTTGCCGCGGTTGAGCGGTCCGGGGCGCCCGCTGCCGCGCAACCGGTACTGGCGGCTGTAGCCGGTGAGGGCGGAGGGCCCCACGAGGTCCTCGGCGACCGGGACCCCGGCGGATGCCAGCCAGTCGCGCGAAGCGGCGCGCCGGCCGGTGGCGTCGATCACGACCGACGCCGGCAGCACCTCGCCGTCCGCGGTGTGCACGCCCCGGACCCGCTCGCCGGCGGAGTCGAGCGCCAGCCCGCGGACCACCGTCCCGTGCTCCAACCGGACCTGCGGCAGGTCCCGCACGGACCGGTACAGGAGCAGTTCGAGCACGGTGCGGCGGCAGGCCAGCGCCACGAGATCGTCGTCGCCGACCTCCCGGGCCCGGTCCTCGACCAGCGGCGGCAACGCCTCGATCAGGTCCAGCAGTTCGGCTCCGGCCGCCAGAAGCGCGTCGAAGAGCCGCGGGGTCCGGCGGCGCAGCGTCCGCACGCCGATCGAGGTCAGGGAGTGCGAGTGCACCGCCTGCGGAACGGTGGGCCGGTGCCAGTCCCGCACGGCCTGCTCGACGGGCCCCTCCGGAGGCGCGGCCGAGCGCTCCAGCACCCGCACCTCGTAGCCGGCGCCGCTGAGGGCGAGTGCGGTGGCCAGTCCGGCGACGCTCCCGCCGACTACTATCGCGGGCACCGTCTCAGCTCCGTCGTCCGTGGACGAAGAACACCCGGCGCACACCGGTCTCGGAGCGGTCCGGCACCGGATCGGGCCACCGCCCGTAGTCGGCGGCCGGCTCGCCCGGCTGCGTGGCCTCGACGGTGAAGCCGTGGGCGTCGAACAGCGCTTCCGGCTCGTCGGTGCCGAACAGCCACGGGCAGCCCCAGCCGGCGAACACGTCGAGCAGATCACGCATGTTCGGCAGGGTCAGCGCGGCCGCGTTGACGATGTCCGCGGCGATCCGGCTGCCCGGTGTCATGAGCGCGGCCACCCGGTCGAGGATGCGGTGCGTGTCGTCGCCGGGAATGTAGTAGAGCAGCCCCTCCAGCAGCCAGGTGGACGGCCGCTCCGGGTCGTAGCCGGCGGCCGTCAACTCGCTTTCCCAGTCGGGCGACGTGAGGTCGAGGGCGATCGAGCGGTGGTCGACCCGGGGCCGTACCCCCCGCAGCCGCTCCTCCTTGTAGGCCAGGACCGCGGGCCGGTCGGCCTCGAAGTAGCGCAGGTGCGCGGGCCAGTCGAGCCGGTAGGCGCGTGAGTCCATCCCGGCGGGTGCCAGCACGATCTGGTGCATCTCCGGGTCCTGGACGGCCGACTGGAGGAAGTCGTCGAAGAACCGGGTGCGGATGGCGTTGTAGTCGGGGGTGCTCGGTACGGTGCGTCGCACGTCCTTGGGGAAGGTGGCCTCGCGGACCTCGCGGAGCAGCTCAGGGCCTCCCTCTCCGGCCAGTCGGACGGCGTAGGGGTCGGTGTAGAGCCGGTCCTCGCGTGCGGTCTCCGCCGCGCGCAGCGCCGCCGTCAGAAGTGCGGTCCGCTCGACGGCGTCCAGTTGCTCGGTCATGCCGTGCCTTCCTCGCTGACGGGGTCAGTGCCGGTCAGCTGCCCCCAGAGTGTGTGGTCCTGTCGGAACATCCGGTCTTTGACCTGGGTCGGCCGGATGCCGGTGGCGACGCTGGTGTGCCAGTCCCGCAGGAAGGCGTCACCGTCCAGGCGCCGCACGGTCGCGCCGGTCAGCCGGCCGGCCGCGCGCGCCGTCCGGTAGCCGGCGGCCTCCCGGCCGATGGCCGCGTCCAGTTCGACCGCGAAGCGCTGCGTCTCCTGCGCGCTCCACGCGTCGCGGGCCGCCACGGCGAACTCGTAGTGCGCGACGGCGCCTTCGGGCCGGTCCGCGACCCGGCAGGCGGCGTTGCGGACGTCGAGGCCGGTGGCCTGCGCTGCCGTCGCGAGCGCCCGGATGACCTGCGCGTCGCGCAGCCGCTCGCCGACCGCGTCCGACCGGGTGCTGCGGCCCGCGTACGCCACCCGCGGCACGCCGGCGACCCGGTCGACGACCCGGACCACGTCGCCGACCGCGTAGCGGTACAGACCGCCGATGTGGCTGAAGATCACGTGGTAGTCCCGGCCCGGCTCCAGTTCGTGCAGGGTCAGGGTCGGGGAGTCGGGACGGATGTCGGACTCGGCGTCAAGGAACTCGTAGGCCGACGCGGTCACCACCAGGGAGCCGGCGGAGCCGTGTCGGTCGAGTGCGACACCGGTGGGCCCCTCGGACGCGGCGACGGGTGCTGGAAGGGTGGCCACGCCGGGGCCGAACTCCTCGCTCAGCCGCGGCAGGTAGAGCGTCGCCATGCCCGTCGTCCAGAGGAACAGCGTCCGCATGTGCGGCCAGACGTGGGCCGGCCGGATCGTCCCGAAATGGTCGGCCAGCCGCTCCAGGGTGGCCGCCCGTTCCGGATGGGGACTGCCGTACGGCACCCCGCCGAGTGTGCCGTCGCGGATCTCCTTGACCAGCCGGGGCCACCAGAGGTTCAACTGGTAGGGCAGCGCGGCCACCATCGCCGGGTTGATCCCGATGACGCAACGGACGTCGCTCTCCACCGCGAGGCGCAGCCGCAGGTAGGTCTTCTCCAGGTGGTCGTCCTCGTCGACCGGCACCGGCAGGGTGCCCCACGGCGCGAACGTGCCGGGTTCGGCGGACAGCGGCTCGCCGAACCGCGTACCGAGGTCCACCTGACTGGCGCCGACGTGGGGCCGGCCCGAGGCCGTGGTCGGGGGCGCGGGACGCGGGTCGTGCTTGAGGTTCAGCACCGCGTCCGGCCGGTCGAGCACGTCGGGGAAGTGCTCGATCAACGGGGCCCAGGCCGCGAAGTAGAACGGGAAGAAGGCCCGGCGCATGAAGCCCTCGGTGACCGGGATCTTCTTGTGGGCGCCGGTGGTGCCGCTGCTGGTGAAGTACACCGCGGGGTCGTCGGCGCTCAGCAGGTTGCTCTCGCCCGCCGCCGTCCGCTCGATCCAGGGCGCCAGCGCCGCGTAGTCGTTGATCGGCACCGCTTTGCGGAAGTCGGCCAGGGAACGGATCGCGCCGAAGGAGTGGGCGCGGCCGTACTCGGTACCCGCGTTGTGCTCCAACAGCTCGCCCAGCACGCGGTGTTGGTGACGGTCCGCGTCCGCGAGCGCGCCGTGGAGGCGCGCGCGTTCGCCGAGTACCCGCTCCCGGTAGCTGCGCATCCGGGCCGGATCAGCCCATGGATCAACCGATGTCACGGCCCATCACCTCTCCTAGTAACCGCACGGTCCGGGAGACGTCGTCCGGCTCCTCGACGACGGTGACCGGCAGGTGCCGGACCTCGTCCAGAAGGGCTTCGCGCAGGTCGGACTGGTACTTCTCGAACGACGCCCGGTCGGGCCGTTCGCCGTAGTACTCAAGGGGGTTGGCCTCGGCTCCTTCGCCGCTGCGCTCCCAGGCGGTGGTCGTCGACACCTCAAGGAAGACCACCTGCCGGGGCTGCGGGAAGCTGCGCCACCAGTCGAACAGGGGGTGACCGTCGACGCCGGCCAGCCGGCACTTGGCGAGGATCTTGTAGTAGTAGGAGTCCACCAGCACCGGTGCTCCGTGCGGAGTGCGCTCGATGCTGTCGCGCAGATGGACCGTCGCCGTCTGCAGCAGGGTGACCATGAAGTCGAGGGAGTAGCCGTCGTGCAGATCCGGCAGGACGTCGGCGACCAGGTTGCGGCGCAGCCTTCCGATCAGGGAGTGGCCGGGCGCCAGGAACGCGTCGTCGAGGGAGACCATGTGCCAGGACGGCGCACGCTCGGCGAGTTCCGTCAACGCGGAGGACTTGCCGGCGTAGTCGGTGCCGAGGAGCACGACGAACGGGGGTGCGCTGCGCGGCGCACCGGTCTCGGCGCGGCCAGGGGCGGTCAGGCTCGTGGTGTCCCCGGTCATCGGCGTCTCTCCGCGCCGGGACGGGAATCCCCGGTGTTCCGGAAACCGCGCGGTGGCGGGCACGCGGACGCACTCACCGGTCGACGGGTCCGGTGGCGGCGCCGTCTTCGTCCGGCACCGCTCAACGGATCAGGAGGCCCGGAACCGTAACCTGCCGAATTCGACACGCTTTTCCCTCGTTCCTGAAGTGCTCTGACCCTCGGAAACGGGTCTTACTCGGGTTTCTGGGGTATATCGCCGTGAGAGGTAACGGCAGCACCGTAGTGGCGGTTATCTATGAATATCCGGAGTCTTTCGGCGCGCTGCCGGCGCCTCGCGCCTGGCTGAATCTGCGCCTGTTCGGCGTGCGTTGCGCGCCTCGTCGTGGGACGGGAAAGTAAGCTGCCAGGCCCCGCTCCGCCTCCACCGCGCAGAATTCGGAAGACGTAATTCCATATTCCTCGGTGCCCGGATTTCGCGTGGGGCGCGGGCGGCGTGGACCGCAAGCCGGAAATTCTCGGAACGGCCGGCATCATCGGCGTACTCGGCGGAAGTTTCCGCCACTCGCGCAGTCGACACCTCATCGCCGCCCGGCCCGGCCCCCTCTGAAGGAGAACCAGCTCAGGCAGCGTTTTCTCGCCGGAATATCAGCTCGCCCGCGCCCAGGCGTACCGGTGTTCCGGGCGCCCGGTGTCGCCGTACTTCAGGGTGAGGCTGATGTGGCCGGCGCGTTCGAGGTGCTTGAGGTAGCGCTGCGCGGTGGAGCGGCTGACCCCGGCGCGCTCGGCGACCTCGTGGGCGGAGAGCGGCAGCCCGGCCTCGTCCAGGATGCGGCGGATCAGGTCCACGGTGGCCGCGGAGTGCCCCTTGGGCAGTTCGCGGTGCGGGGAGTCCGGGGTGCGGAGCGCCGCGAAGATCCGGTCCACCTGCTCCTGACCGGCCTCGCCCCGGCCGCCGACGCCCTCGACGGTGCGACGGAGCGCGGCATAGCCGTCCAGTTTGGCCCGCAGCCCCGAGAAGCCGAACGGCTTGACCAGGTACTGCAGGGCGCCGTACCGCATCGCCGCCTGCACCGTGGCCACGTCCCGGGCCGCGGTCACCATGATCACGTCGGAGTGGTGCCCCATCTGCCGCAGCCGCCGCACCAACGTCAGACCCGTCTCGTCCGGCAGGTAGTGGTCGAGCAGCACCAGATCGACGTGGTGGCGCTCCAACGTGGCCAGCGCCTGGGCCGCGGTGTGCGCGCGCCCCACGACCCGGAAGCCGGGCACCTGCGACACGTAGGCGGCATTGATCTCCGCGACGCGGAAGTCGTCGTCCACGACAAGGACATCGATCACGGTGACTCTCCGGTGGCCGTGAGCTGACGGGGGGCGGACGACGGGAGCACGGCGGGCGGGCCGCCGCGGCCCACGCGGTCGGGCGTCAGGGCTTCGGGCAGGACGACCGTGAAGACCGCGCCGCCGCCCGCGCGGGCGGTGACCCGGGCCATCCCGCCGTAGCGCTCGGACAGCCGCCGCACCAGCGCCAGGCCGATGCCCCGGCCCCGGGACGCGACGGTGGCGGGCTTGGTGGACCAGCCCTCGGCGAAGATCCGCTCGCGCATCTCGGGCGGCACGCCGGGCCCGGTGTCGCTGACCCGGACGACCGCGGTGGTGCCCTCGGCACGCAACTCCACCTCGACGAACGGTTCGCCGTCGCGCCGCTCGACGGTGGCGTCCAGCGCGTTGTCGATGAGGTTGCCCAGGACGGTGACCAGGTCGCGCGGGTCCACCACCGCGTCCGGCAGCAACGTCGCGGGCGACATCCGCAGCGACACGCCGCGTTCGGCCGCGATCGCCGCCTTGCCGACCAACAGCGCGGACAGCAGCGGGTCGTGCACCCGCTCGGCGATCTGTTCCGCGGACGCCCGGTGGGCGCTGGCCACCTCGGCGACGAACTCCACCGCCATGTCGTACCTGCCCAGTTCGAGCAGTCCGCGCACCGTGTGCAGCTGGTTGGCGTGCTCGTGGTCCTGGGCGCGCAGCGCGTCCAGCAGGCCCTGGGTGCTGTCCAGTTCCCGGCCCAGCAGCTCCAGTTCGGTACGGTCCCGCAGGGTCACCACCGCACCGCCGTCGCGGGTCGGCACGCGGTTGGCGACCAGTACCCGGCCGCCGCTGACCGCCAGCAGGTCGCCGCCGGCGACCCGACCGGCCAGCACGTCGGTGGTGCGGCCCGGCGGCAGCACCTCGTCGAGATCGCGGCCCGCGGCCCCCGGGCCGAGGCCCAGCAAGCGCCCCGCCTCGTCGTTGACCAGCCGGATCCGGCCCCGCCCGTCGAAGGCCACCACGCCCTCCCGGATGCCGTGCAGCATCGCCTCCCGCTCGTCCAGCAGGGCCGAGATGTCGGCGGTGGCGACGCCGTGCGTGCGGCGCCGCAGGCTGCGGGCGACCACCACGGCCGCCAACACCCCGGCCGCCAGCGCCGCGCCCGCGTACCGCAGCAGGCCCGGGATGGCGCGCAGCAGCAGTCCGTGGACGCTGTCGTAGGCGATGCCGACCGAGACGGCCCCGACGATCGCGCCGCTGTCGTCGCGCAGCGGCACCTTCGCGCGGGCCGACCGGCCCAGTGTGCCGGTGTCGATCTGGCGGACCTCCGCACCGGCCAGGGTCCGGCTGGGGTCGGTGGAGACGTGGTGGCCGATCTCGGCGACGTTGGTGTGCGACCAGCGGACCCCGCGGGTGTCCATCACGACGACGTACAGCGCCCCCGTGGCCCGCCGGATCCGCTCCGCGGTGGACTGCACCGGGCCGCGGGCGGCCGGCGCGGTGGCCGTCACGTCGCGGGCCAGCTCGGGGTCGGCGGCGGCGGTCTCCGCGATGGCCAGGGCCCGGCGCATCGCCTGGTCGTCCAGGGAGTGGCTGAGCGGGGCCAGGAACAGGCCGGTGGCCAGCACCGTCACCCCGGTGGTGATGACCAGTTGCGCGGTGAGCACCTGCGCGAAGACACGACGGGGCCAGTGGATCCGCATGCGGTCCCCCTTGTCTCGGCCGCCCTCCGCGCGCTGCGGAACCGACACTGCTGTGTGCTGTCGTTCGTTGTTCATGCCGCTCTTTGTTGATCTCGGGTAAACGCAACGTAAGCCGCCGTGGCCCGGCTGCCCAGACCCCGTGGAACTTTTGTTGTTCTAGCGTGAGCAAAATGGGCACAACAGGGTTTGCGCGCAGAACGACTGCTTGCGCCCACAAGGCTGCCGCCCGGGCCCGGCTCGCTCCTAGCCTCCCGGTCCATGAACAGCCACACCAGCCCCGCCATCGAGCTACGGGGCGCGAGCAAAACCTTCCGCACCCCCTCGGGCGGACTGCACACCGCCGTCCGGGACCTGGACCTGACGGTCGGCCGCGGCGAGTTCGTCGCCGTGGTCGGGCCCACCGGATGCGGTAAGTCCACGACCCTGACCCTGGTCAGTGGCCTGGAGGAGCCCACCGAGGGCGACGTGCTGGTGGCCGGCGAGCCGGTCAGCGGCATCGGCGACAAGGTCGGCTTCGTCTTCCAGCAGGACGCCGTCTTCCCGTGGCGCACCGTGCTCTCCAACGTCATGGCCGGCCCCCGCTTCCGCGGCGTGCCCAAGGCCGAGGCCAAGGAGCGGGCCCGCGAATGGCTCGCCCGGGTCGGCCTGGCCGCGTTCGAGGACCGCTACCCGCACCAGCTCTCCGGCGGCCAGCGCAAGCGCGTCGCGCTCGCCGCGACCTTCGTCAACGACCCCGAGATCCTGCTGATGGACGAGCCGTTCTCCGCGCTCGACGTGCAGACCCGGGCGCTGATGTCCGACGAACTCCTCGACCTGTGGTCCGGCACCGGCGCCTCGGTCGTCTTCGTCACCCACGACCTGGAGGAGTCCATCGCGCTGGCCGACAAGGTCGTGGTGATGACCGCCGGCCCCGCCACCGTCAAGGAGGTCTTCACGATCGACCTCCCGCGGCCCCGCCGGGTCGAGTCGGTGCGGCTGGAGCCGCAGTTCATCGAGATCTACCGGGAAATCTGGTCCTCGCTCGGCGAAGAGGTCCGGATCACCCGCGAAAGGGGTGCCGCCGATGTCGCCTGAGACCGTCACCGCACCGGCCGCGACCACGTCCGGCACCACGGGGGAGCGCAGCGAGGCCCGCGCCCGAGCCGCCCGCAACCACAAGCTCCTCGTCTACGGGACCCGGGCCGCGCTCCTGGTCGGACTGCTCGCCCTGTGGGAGTGGCTGGCCCGCGCCGCGGTCATCGATCCGTTCAACTTCTCCATGCCGTCGAAGATCTGGGACCAGATCACCCAGTGGGCCGTCGACGGCACGCCACAGGGCACCCTGTGGGAGCAGGTCTGGTACACGCTCTACGAGGCGCTGCTCGGCTGGGTCATCGGCGTCATCGGCGGCGTCGTCCTGGGCATCGCGCTCGGCCGGATCCGGTTCCTGGCCGACGTGCTCGGCCCGTACATCAAGGTCCTCAACGCGCTGCCGCGGATCGTGCTCGCGCCGATCTTCCTGATCTGGTTCGGTCTCGGTCCGGCCTCGAAGGTGGCCTCCGCCGTCGTCCTGGTCTTCTTCCCGGTGTTCTTCAACGCCTTCCAGGGCGCCCGCGAGGTCGACCGCAACCTGGTGGCCAACTCCCGGATCCTGGGCGCCAGCAACCGTCAGGTCACCCTCCAGGTCGTCATCCCCTTCGCCACGTCCTGGATCTTCACCAGCCTGCACGTCAGCTTCGGCTTCGCGCTGATCGGCGCCATCGTCGGCGAGTACATCGGCGCGACCAAGGGGCTGGGCCTGCTGGTCTCGGCCTCCCAGGGCACCTTCAACGCCGCCGGCGTCTACGCCGCCATGGTGATCCTCGCGGTCGTCGCCCTGCTCGCCGAAGGACTGCTGGCCTTCCTGGAGAAGCGCCTCTTCCGCTGGAAGCCGACCGACGCCGGCGACGCCCGCTGACCCCACCGCCGCCCCCCGCACCCGCACCGCCCCACCTCACAAGGACGTGACCATGCGCACCCACCTCAAGACCACGGCCGCGGCCGCCGCCGCGGCGCTCGCCCTGACCGCCCTCACCGGCTGCGGCGGCGGCTCCGCCGGCGGTTCCGCGGGCGCCGACGACGGCCGGATCCAGATCATGGTGGGCGGTCTGGACAAGGTCATCTACCTGCCGGCCCGCCTCACCCAGCAGCTCGGCTACTTCAAGGCCGAGGGCCTCAACGTGACCCTGCTGACCGAACCCGCCGGCGTCCAGGCCACCACCTCCCTGGTCTCCGGCGACGTCCAGGGCGTCGTCGGCTTCTACGACCACACCCTCGACCTCCAGGCGAAGAACAAGCAGGTCGAGTCGGTGGTGCAACTCGCCCACGCGCCCGGCGAGGTGGAGGTGGTCGCCAACAAGGCCGCGTCCGAGCTGACGTCGGCCAAGGACTTCAAGGGCAAGAAGCTGGGCGTCACCGGCCTGGGCTCGTCCACCGACTTCCTCACCAAGTACCTGGCGGTCAAGAACGGCGTCCAGGTCAACGAGTTCACCCCGGTCGCCGTCGGTGCCGGCCAGACCTTCCTGTCGGCGCTGGAGCAGGGCTCCATCCAGGGCGGCATGACGACCGACCCGACCGTCGCCCAGGTCGTCAACAAGAAGATCGGCAAGGTGCTCATCGACATGCGCACCCCCGAGGGCTCCAAGGAGGCGCTGGGCGGCCCCTACCCGTCCTCCAGCCTCTACATGAACACGGACTGGGTGAACAGCCACAAGGACACCGTCCAGAAGCTCGCCAACGCCTTCGTCAAGACCCTCAAGTGGATGTCCACGCACACCCCCGAGCAGATCGCGGAGAAGATGCCGGCGGACTACGCGCAGGGCGGCAAGGAGCTCTACGTGCAGGCGATCAAGGACACCCTGCCGATGTTCACCAAGGACGGGGTGATGCCGGCGGACGGCCCGGCCACCGTCGAGCGCGTCCTCAAGGCGTTCAACCCCACCCTCAAGAACGCCACCATCGACCTGAACAAGACCTACACCACCGAGTTCGTCAAGAAGTGAAGGAACGCCAGACGACGCCGTCGGGCTGATCCCCGCCGGGACCGGGTGCGCAGCGACGCCCCCGGTCCCGGCGGCCCGTCGACGGCGCTCACACGAAGTTGACCCCGCCCCGCACCAACAGCGGATCCTCCACCAACTGCCACAGCGGCACCGCGTAGTTGCCCCGCCCGTACCGGCCGCCGCAGTGCAGCCCCAGCACGCGGTGGTCGACGAGGTCGATGACCGGCGCACCGCTGGTGTCGCCCAAGGTGGAGCAGTCGTGCCGCAGCACACTCCCGTCCGCCGCCAGACCGGTCGCCGTCCCCGGCTGGAGCCGCTTGACGCCGTAGACGTCCAGGAAGATCCGCCGCATGGACTCCGGTTCGTTGCGGCGCCCGTCCCAGGCCGGATAGCCGACGCAGTACACCGGCCGCCCCGGCAGGTCCGGCGGCGCGTCCGCGGCGACCGCCAGGGGCGGGGGCAGCGCACTGCCGCCGAGGTACGGGGCGATCCGCAACAGGGCCAGATCGACCTCCTCGTGGATCCCCAGGACCTCGACGACCTCGTACGACGGACCGCCGTCGAGCGGCTCCGGACCGCCCGCGCACTCCTCGCCCACGTCGAGGGCGGCACCCAGACCCTGCCGGAAGACCCAGCCCCCGCTTGCGCAGCGGGCGAACTCCACCGCCACGTGCCGATTGGTCATCACCGTCTCCGGCCCGACCAGGAACCCCGTCCCCAGCCAGTCCAGACTCAGGTGCCCGGAGACCTCCACCCGGCCGACCCGGACCAGGGACTGCCGGATCGCCACCCGGTGGACCTCCAGCACCGCCCAGTCACCCTCCTGCGGGGCGAAGTCCTGCCGCCGCACGGGGAGCGCCGGGCGCCCTTCGAGCAGGACCAGCGCCGCCATCCCGAACGACTCGTCGTCGCCGATGTCGTCGGCCCGCCCCCGGGCGAGCTTCTCCAGGCCGCCGGCGCCGGCCAACAGCACCCGGGTGCGCTCCTGCCGGGCGCACTGGGCGATCCGCCCGGCCGCCCGCTCCTCGGCGGGCAGCGCCACCGCGGACTCGGGCTCCTCCCAGGACAGCCGGTCCCGCACCCGCGCCGCCACCGCACGCAGATCGGAGAAGACCCGCTCGGGCCCGGTCGCCACCGGTGAACGGCTGGGCTGGTCCATCTCGTCCTCCTCCGTCGCGTCGGCGGCGCGGTCAGCCCTCCGGGGCCTCGGCCGCCCTGCGGCACCGCTCGTCCCGGAGCGGTTCCAGCGACGCGCACACACCGGCGGCCCGGCGGATCCCGTGCCCACCGGGACGGGACCGTGCCGGGCCACCGCTCACTGCGACGGGTAGATGTCGCCGCTCCGCATGGCGCTCTCCTGCTCGCTCCGGCTCTCCAGGCGGCGGGACTTCTCCTGGAGCCGCTGCCGTTCCTTGGGGTCGCTGGTGCGCTCCGCGGCGTCGGCCAGTTCCCGGGCCTTCTCGCGCATGTGCTGAAGGCGTTCGCGTGTCTCGTCGGATCCCATGACCGTTCCTTCTCGTCCCGTGCCGATACCCGGCGTCCCCGGTGGCGCGTCGAACCCGGCGCCCGCCCGGTGAGCCGCTGCTACCAGCGAAACAGGGCCCGCGGTGGTCGGCACCTCGAAGCGCGTCGCGCTTCGAGGTGCCGGCCCGGAGAGGGTCCGGCGGCGGAAGCGCATAATGGGGGCCAGGTAGGGAACCAGCCCGTCCGGAGGTGGATCCCCGATGGCCCCTCTGCTCCTCGTCCTGCTCCTCGTGCTGCTCCTCGCGGGCGCCGGCCTGGCCGTGAAACTGCTCTGGCTCGTCGTCCTCGCCCTGGCGGCCGTCGCACTGATCGGCTTCCTCCTCCGTCCGTCGGGCCCGCGCGGCACCCGGGGCCGCCGCCACCCCTGGTAGGGGCGCTCCGATGCCCGCCATCAAGGCCCGCAAAGCCCGCGACACCACCGCGACCATCGGTGGTGCACCGTGCTGGGTGAGCCTCATGACGCACGACGTGGCGGGCGCACAGGACTTCTACGGCAAGGTCCTGGGCTGGCAGTTCCGGCCCGGCAGCCGGGGGGCCGAGTTCTGCTCCATCGCCCTGGCCGCGGGCCAGCCGGTCGCCGGGATCGGCGCGCTGACGCCCCAGCGGCACGTCCCCGTCGCCTGGACCCCGTACTTCGCCGTGGACAACGCCAACGACACCGCCGCCCGGATCCGCGAGCGCGGTGCCACGCTCGCCGTCGGCCCCCTCGAAGTGGGCAAGGGGCGCGGCGCCCTCGCCGCCGACCGGGACGGTGCGGTGTTCGGACTCTGGGAGGGCCAGACGCTCTCCTGGTCCGTCGGGCAGGGCGGCGCACCCATGTGCCTGGAGCTGCGCACCCGCGACGCCTTCGAGTCGGCGATCTTCTACGGCGAGGTCTTCGGCTGGACCCCCGACCGGCCCGGCGGCTGCGACATCAGCTACGAGCACGACGAGGTGATGGTCCGCGACGAGGGCGGGCACACCGTGGCCGCGCTGCGCGGCGGCGCCGTCGAAGCCGCCCCCGACCCGCACGTCCGCCCCCGCTGGCACGTGTACTTCCCCGTCCACGACATCGAGGAGGTCACCGCCGCCGCGGTGGCCGCGGGCGGGTTCGCGCTGCCGGTGACCCCGATGGTCGACGGCGGCGGCTGCGAGGCCGTGATCCGCGATCCCCAGGGCGGGCTCTTCACCGTCGCCACCTTGCAGGCCGTCGCGGGCGTCCGCTAGCCCCCGGCGAACGGCCCGCCGTGGGGCCGCCCCGCCCCGCCGACACGCCCGGTCGTTCCCCTGCCCCGCGGCGTGTCTCCACCGGATGGCCCGCCTGCATTGGCGCGCGCGGCCAAGAGGGACGTTGGCTGAACCACAACAGACACAACCGGCACGTAACAACGCGCCATGACCACGCCCGATGAGCGCCGGCACCTCCGGTGCGGACGCTCCCACCCCGTTCAGTGGAGTAGCTACATGTCACCTGAACCAGCTCCTCGTGGGGGCCAAGCCGATCTGTCCCCGACGGAACACGGCGAACACGTTCCGCCCACCCGCCAGGAGAACGTCTCGTTCCGCACCCTCGTGTGGACGGCCGCCACCACGAGACCCGTGGAGGAAGTCGCCGCTCTCGTGGAACTGCTCAAGCGCAGCGGCGACGACCCCAACCCCGGCGACGAAGCGTTGCGGGTGGCGGCGATGACCCGCCCGGTGAGCGAGGTCGGGCCGCTGCTCGCCCTGCTCGGTGAGGCCCCGCACACCGCGGAGGCGAGTTACGAGGCCCTGCGCGCGGCCGCCGTGGGCCGTTCCGTCGACGAGGTCGCCCAGCTGATCAAGCTGTTCGACCGGGCCCAGGACGGCCAGGTTCCCAGCCCGGAACCTTCGGACGGCGACCCGTACCACGACAGCCACGCCGACACCGCGAGCATGGCCACCACGTCCCTGCCGGTCCACAACGACCCCTACGCGGACCCCTACGGCGACCCGTACTCCGACCCCTACGGCCACCCGGGCGCCGACCACGGCTACGGGGCCCAGGGCTCCGACCACGGCTACGCCGCCCAGGGCCCCGGCGGCAGCGAGTCGGCGATGCGGGACACCCCGCCGCGGCCCCAGCGCGCCCCCTGGCCGGGCGCCAACGCGCCGCACGGCGGCTGGCCGGGGCACGGGGCTCCCACACAGCACGGGCCGGCGGTCGGCGGCGTGCTGCGGTCCGTCCTGCGCTGGCCGGCCGCCGCGGCACTGGCCCTGTGCGGGCTGAGCCACCTGCCGCTCGGCGCGGCGGAGACCCAGGGCGGCGCCTCGGACGCCCTCTCCATGGCCATCGCCGTGGTCTACCTGCTGCTGGCCGGCTTCCTGGCGGTGCGCGACACGTCCGCCGTGTGGATCGCCAGCGCCGCGGCCGCGGTCACCGTGATCGTCCTGCACGCGCTGTCCCGTGCCGGTGTCCTGGTGCCGCTGCGCAGCAGCCTCGGTAACGCCTCGATGTGGCCGGAGCTGTTGGCCGTCGCGCTCGCGATCGTCAGCGCCGGCCTGGCCGGCGCCGCGCTGCTGCTGCGGCCCCGCCGGGTGAGCCCCGCGACGGCCGGTGTGTGAGCGGCGCGTGGATGCGGCGGCCGTCCCCCCGGGGGGACGGCCGCCGCATCGCGTGTCCGAACCGGCAGCGGGCCGGTGCGCCGCCGGCTACCCGGCCCGCCGCCCGACCGCGCCCGCCAGACCGTCCAGCACACGGTCCAGCCCATAGGTGAACTTCTCGTCGCGGACCGTGCGCAGGTCCTTCCCGCGCAGCGCCGCGTACCGCTCGCGCAGCCCGGGGTGGGCTGTGGCGGCGGCCTCGGCGGCCGGCCACAGATCGGCCGTCCAGTCCTGCTCGCTGCGGCCGCTCCGGGCGAGCGTGGTCAGCCAGGACGCCTCGCTGATGCTCACCCCGATGACGTACGCGGTGAGGGTGGAGACTGCGAGGTCGGCCTCGTCCGCGGGCAGTCCGGCGGCCTGGAAGAGGCCCAGCATCCCCTCGGAGACCCGCATCACGTTCGGCCCGAGCTGCGACATGCCCACCTCGCCGAGCACCGAGGCCATCCACGGGTGTGCGAGGAGGGTGGCCCGCAGGCTCCCCGCGCACCGGGCGGCGTGGGCGCGCCAGTCGGCGGGGGCGCCGGCCTCCGGCACCACGATTTCGCCGTAGACCTCGTCCACGACCAGTTCGATCAGCTCGTCCTTGTTGGCGACGTGGGAGTAGAACGAGGTGGCCCCGGCGTTCAGCCGGGTCCCCAGACGCCGCAGGCTCAGGGCGCCGATCCCCTCCTCGTCGAGCAGGCGGACGGCCTCCGCCACGATCTGACTCCGGCTCAGTGCGGGCTGGTCGCGCTTCCGCCGTTCCGGTCGGGTCCACACCGACGCGATGGGCTGTTTGTCGTTGGCCTTGCTGGCCGTCATGACCGGCTCCTCTCTCCCGGTCTCAGGGTAGCCCGATCCGTACGCCGTGCGTACTTGCGAACAGTGTGCGGTCTCCGTACAGTGTTCGGTGTAGCGCACGGCGTGCGGCGAGGGCGGAGGGTCGTCACCGCACCGCCGGCACACCGACGTCACAGTGGGGGAGAGACCATGACCGAGAACCTGGGCCACGAGGGGGCCGCGCGCACGGAGGCCGGGGAGCCGGCGCCGGACGCGGCGACGTTCGACCGCGCCCGTTGGCAGGCCCGCCTCGACGCACTGCTGCGGCGCCACCGCGTCCCCGGTGCCGCCCTCGCCGTCCTCGTCGACGGGGAGGTCCACGAGGTGGCGAGCGGGATCCTGCACCGCGAGACCGGCGTGCCGACGACCACGGACTCCGTCTTCCAGATCGGCTCCGTCAGCAAGGGCTACACCGCCGCACTGGTGATGCAACTGGCGGACGCCGGAAAACTGGACCTGGACGCCCCCGTGATCGACGTGCTGCCGGAGTTCGCCGTCGCCGACCCGGAGGTCACCCGCACGGTCACCGTCCGGCAGTTGCTCAACCACACCAGCGGCATCCAAGGCGACCACGTCAACGACACCGGCCGGGGCGACGACTGCCTCGCCCGCTACGTGGCGAGCGCCCGGACCGTGGGGATGACCAACCCGCCCGGCGCCACCATGTCCTACTCCAGCACCGGCTACAACGTCCTGGGCCGCATCGTGGAGGTGCTCACCGGCAGCACCTTCGACGACGCGCTGAAGGACATGATCTGCACCCCCCTCGGGCTGACGCACACCATGACCCTGCCCGAGGAGGTACTGCGCTTCCGCGCCGCCATGGGGCACATGGGCGAACCGGGCGAGGACCCGGTGCCGACCCCGCGGTGGGACATGCTGCCCCGCTCGGCCGGCCCGTACGGGGGGATCAGCGCGACCGCCGCCGACGTGGCCCGCTTCGCCCGGCTCTTCCTCGACGGCGGCATCGCACCGGACGGCACACGGGTGCTCTCGACCGAGGCCGTCGAGGCCATGTTGACGCGCGAGGTCGAGATGCCCGACCAGTGGTTCCTCGGTGCGCACTGGGGCCTGGGCTGGGGCCTGTTCGAGTGGGACGGCGTCCGCGGCTTCGGCCATGACGGCAGCACCTTCGGGCAACTGGCCTATGTGCGCGCGCTCCCCGAGAAGGGCCTGGCGATCGCCCTGCTGACCAACGGAGGGGCGGCCGCGCCCAAGGTCTTCGACGCGCTCTGCCGCGAGCTGGCCGCCGAACTCGCCGGGGTGGCCGTGCCGGAGTTCGCCCCGCCGGAGCAGCAACCGAGCGTCGACCCGCGGCCGTTCACCGGCAGCTACCCCCGTGAGGGATTCCTCATGACCGTCACCGACCGCCCCGACGGCGAAGGCGTGCTCCGGCTGACGTACGAGGGCGCCGACGGCCTGGCGGGCACCTTCGACCCGCTCCACTGGAACCTCGTCCCCGTCTCGGACACCCCGACGAAGACCGTCTTCGCCGGCCGCCGCAATGCCGACGACGGGTGGATACCGGTGGTCTTCTACGCCCTCGCGGACGGCTCCCGCTACGTGCACTTCGGCGTGCGGGCCACGGCCAAGGCCGGGTGACCCGCCCGGGACGGGATGCCGGGTCCGGGCGGCGGCCGTCCGGACCCGGCGGACCTCACGCCACGCTGTCGGCCAGCTCGCGGACGCCCCGGGTCCGTGCGCAGTGCGCGCAGCAGAAGAAGCGGCCGCCCGCCTCCAGCCCGTGCCCGAGGATCCGGCACCGGCAGTTCTCGCAGGTCGGCGCCAGCAGGTGCGCGGCGCACTCCACGCAGTCGAAGGAGTGCACCGCGCCGTCGATGTGCACGTCGAACCCCCGCGCGTAGTCGTTCCCGCAGACCTCGCATACGGTCATGGCGGACCTCCGTTCCGCGGCTCCGTCGAAGGCGCCGGGACCGCGGAGCCGCCCGCCGGCCACCGGCGTGCCGCACCCCTCCTCCATCGTCGCACCACCCCCGGTGGCCCGCAGGGGCCCCGCACGGGCCTCATTCCGACGACGCGTAGCGGTGCAGCACCCATGCAGGCAGCACGAACCAGCACACCACGAACCACAGGACCAGGCCCGCCACCACCCACGGCGCGGCGCTCTCGTTCAGCGCCAGCCGCAGGATCAGCAGCAGCGCCGAGGCGACCGTGCCGAGCAGCAGCACCACCCCGACCAGCGCCAGCCGCGACGCCCACAGCACGGTCTGCGGTTTCAGGCGGTGGCCGGTCACCAACCGGTGGAAGGTCACCGTCCCCACCAGCGCACCGGTGGTCGCCGCGCCCAGGAGGACGGTGGTCACGTAGATGGTCCGGTCCGTCGCGTCGAGCACGGCGAACCGCGGGGTGAAGACGACGGTGAGCAGGAAGCCGAACAGGATCTGCACGCCGGTCTGAATGACCCGCACCTCCTGGAGCAGCTCGCTCCACCGACGGTCGGCGCGCTGCTCCGGCGTCTCGCTGCGGCCCCGCCGGTCCGGCTCGGGACCGCTCGCGTCCTGACGTCGACCGTTCAGCGCGACTCCTCCGCGTCCGCCGCGGCGGCGCTCACACCGTTCGCTCCGCCGGGCTGGCCTGGAAGGCCAGCTCGCCGTCCGTGACGTCCACCCGCACTCGGTCGCCGGCGGTCAGCGCCCCGTCGAGCAGCATCCGCGACAGCCGGTTGTCGATCTCGCGCTGGATGGTGCGGCGCAGCGGCCGGGCCCCGTACTCGGGTTGGTGGCCGCGGCGGGTGAGCCAGTCCACGGCGGCGGGGGAGAAGTCCACGGCGATGCCCTGGGCGTGCAGCCGCTGGCTGGTGCCCTCCAGGAGCAGGCCGGTGATCTGGTGCAGCTGCTCGTCGGTCAGCTGGCGGAAGACGATGATCTCGTCGAGCCGGTTGAGGAACTCGGGCCGGAAGTGCGCGCGCAGCGCGCCCAGTGCCCGCTCCCGTGCACCGTCGTCCGCGCCCGTCTCCGCCGAGCCGAAGCCGAGCACGCCCCGCCCGCCGCTGAGCGCCTCCGAACCGAGGTTGCTGGTCATCACGATCACGGTGTTCTTGAAGTCGACCGTACGTCCCTGAGAGTCCGTCAGATGCCCGTCGTCCAGGACCTGCAGCAGCATGTTGAAGACGTCCGGGTGCGCCTTCTCCACCTCGTCCAGCAACAGCAGCGAGTACGGGTGGTGCCGGACCGCCTCGGTGAGCTGGCCCGCGTCCTCATGGCCCACGTATCCGGGCGGGGCGCCGATCAACCGACTGACCGTGTGCCGCTCCTGGTACTCGCTCATGTCGAGCCGCACCATCCGGTCCTCGCTGCCGAACAGCGCCTCGGCCAGTGCCCGGGCCAGTTCGGTCTTGCCCACCCCGGTCGGGCCGAGGAACAGGAAGCTGCCGATCGGCCGGTTCGGGTCGGCCAGCCCCGCCCGCGAGCGCAGCACCGCCTCCGACACCGCCGCCACCGCGTCCTGCTGCCCGATCACCCGGTCCTTGAGGCGTCCCTCCAGCCCCAACAGCCGGTCCTTCTCCTCCTCCGTCAGACTGCTGACCGGCACCCCGGTCTGCCGCGACACGATCTCCGCGACGTCCTCGGCGGTGACCTCCACGATCCGCCCGTCGCCGCCCACCGGCCGCTCGTCCTGGGTGTCCTGGACGGTCCGGATCCGCTCGGTGAGCGCGGCGATCCGGTCCCGCAGCTCGGTCGCCCGCTCGTACTGCTCGGAGTGGACCGCCTGGTCCTTGTCCCGGACCAGCTGCTCCACCTCGCGCTCCATGTCGCGCACGCTGGGCGTCTTGGTCGCCGACCGCAGCCGGACCCGGGCGCCCGCCTGGTCGAGCAGGTCGATCGCCTTGTCCGGCAGGAACCGGTCGGTGACGTACCGGTCCGACAGCTCCACGGCCGCCAGCACCGCCTCGTTGGTGTACCGCACCTGGTGGTGCGCCTCGTAGCGGTCCTGCAACCCGCGCAGGATCTGCACCGTGTCGGGCACCGTCGGCTCCGGCACCAGGATCGGCTGGAAGCGCCGGGCCAGCGCGGCGTCCTTCTCGATGTACCGCCGGTACTCCTCCAGCGTGCTGGCCCCGATGACGTGCAACTCCCCGCGCGCCAGCGCCGGTTTGAGCATGTTGCTGGCCTCCAGGGCGCCGCCGTCGCCGGTGCCGCCGCCGGCCCCCACCACGGTGTGCAGCTCGTCGATGAAGACGATCAGTGCGTCCGAGTGCGCCCGGACCTCCTCGATGATGTTGTTCATCCGCTCCTCGAAGTCGCCGCGGTACCGCGTCCCGGCCACCACCGCGGTCAGGTCCAGTGCCACGATCCGCCGGCCGGCCAGCGTCTCCGGGACCTCCCCGTCGGCGAGCCGTTGCGCCAGCCCCTCCACGATCGCGGTCTTCCCCACGCCCGCGTCGCCGACCAGCACCGGGTTGTTCTTCCCGCGCCGCGACAGCACCTCGATGGTCTGCTCGATCTGCTCCTCCCGCCCGATGACCGGATCGATCCGGCCGGCCCGGGCCAGGTCCGTCAGGTCCCGGCTGTACTTGTCCAGCGTCGGGGTGTCGTGGTGCGGCACCGCACCGTGCTCGGCGCTCGATCCGGACGGCTGGTGCGGCCCCACGCCGCCGGGCCCGGTGGCCGCCGCCTGCGGGTCGAAGTGGGCGAGGTGCAGGATCCGCCCGGCCGCCGAGTCCGGATTCGCGGCCAGCGCTTCGAGCACGTGCTCCGGCCCGATGTACGACGCCCCCGTGCCGCGCGCCAGCTCGTGCGCCCCCAGCAGCGCCCGTTTGACCGCCGGGGTCACCGCGACGCTCTTCTGCAGCGGCCCGGACCCCGCGTTGCGGTCGATCTCGGCGGCCAGCGCGTCCGGGTCGGCCCCCGACTGCTGCATCAGGCTCCGGGTCGGCTCCGTGCTGAGCGCCGCCCGCAGCAGGTGCTCGGTGCCCAACTCGGGGCTGCCGTGTTCGGCGGCGTACGCGGCGGCGGAGGTCACCAGGTCCCGGGCCGGCCCGCTCATCAGCCGGGCGATGTCGGCCTGCCGCGGCATCGGGGAGCCGCCCTCCTCACCCGGCGACTGCGCGGAACGCCCGAAGAACCGGGCGAGAAAGTCACCAAACGAGTCCGGGCCGTAACCCTCCGGACCCATGAATCCGTTGCCCATGTGCGTCCGTTCCGCTGTCACGACGGTGCCGCGACACGCTGCCTGTGTGCGGGTGCGTGGTGCTCGTTCCCTGTGCTGTCGTCCGCTGCGTGGTCGCCGCGACGTGCGACTCCTTGCTTCAGGATCGACGCCACCGGTGCCGTTCGCACGCCGGCGCGTCGCCGCCGGGTGCCCGGGGCCCCGCTCCCGTGGCCGATTCCCCGGCGGCCGGGGGAGCGGGGCCCGGCGCACCTCCTCCCCCGAATGGCGGTCCCGCGGCCGTCCCCGGCCGGCCCGCACCTGCCGCGGACCGACCGCCCGGACCCGTTCCGCACCGGCCCGCGGCCCGGCGCGTCCCGGCCCCCGGCGGTACGTCCCCGGGGTCGCCGCGGCGACCCGGTGCGGTACCCGCGTCCCTCGGGACGCCCGCCGCCCGTCCGGACCGGCCCGCGGCGCGCGGCGTCCGCCCGCGTCCGCCCCGGCCGCTCCACCGCGGCGTCCGGCAGTTCGCCTCGTCTTCGGGTTGCGGCGGACGGCAGGGCGTTCAAGGAGCCGCCCGGACCGCTATCTTGGACAGCTTCACCCTGCGGGACCGGGAGGAAGGTATGAGCACCGTGCCATGGACCATCGAGCGTATTCGTGAGGCGCTAGCCAGCCCGTCCCTCGCCCGGCGGTTCGACGCCGAACTGGATCGGGCACCGGCCGACGAACTGCTGGCGGTCTTCGCGAAGTGGCAGCGGATCGCGGGTGGCCTGCGGGCGCCGGCGACCACCGACGCCTGAGGGACGGGATGTCCGCGGGGGCCCTTGGCGTCCGCGGACACGATGCGGCCCGCCGCCCCTGAGGTCCGTCGGGGACGCACGCCGGGCCCAACCACGGCGACGCGCGCCCCCGACCCCACCCACCGGCCTCCGGGACCGGCCGGTTTCCAGGACCAACGCCGCACCACCCAAAATGGTCACCGCGAACGCCCGTCACCGGGACGCGCAGTCGAGCCGCCCCCGCACCGCGCCCACGGCCCTGAGCAGCGGAACCGCCGTCGCCACCACGAACAGCCCGAAGAGCGTGATCGGGAGCAACCCCACCGGGCGCCACACCCAGGTCGGATCCGCCACCAGCAGCGGCCAGTTGACGCACCAGTTCGCGGCGACGTCCAGCGTCATGACGACGGCCGCCCACCGGATTCCCGCCGGACGCACCAGCCCCACCCACGCGACGGTCAGCGGATCCAGCAGCGCCAGGCCCACGAAGAACACCTGCAACGGCACCGTGGCGAACGCCGCGTAGACGTGGATGCCCCCGCGTGCCAGATCCAGCCAGTGCGCGGCGGTCCCCTCGGCGAACCCGAGCACGTACACCGCACCGGTCCAGCGCGCCCACCGCGGGAGCGCCCGCCATCGCGCCCGCACGTCCCCCGCTCGTCCAGGCCGCTTCCCACCCCACATCGGACCAACCTAGACCAGCCGGCCGACGGCGGTCCCGGAGCCGTCGTCCTCGTAGCTCCCGTCGCGCGCGGAGTCCCCGCGGCGGGGCGCGAGTTGGTCCGAGGGGGTGGGCACGATCCGGGCGGCAGTGGTCCACTGGGGTCCGCCGGTCTTCCGGACCCGGACGACGAGGCGGTCGCCGACCGCCGCTGCGAGGGGAGTCGAGGGTGACCTCTGGAACGGGCCGTCAGACGGGCGGGGCGGCCAGGGCCCTCCCCGGCCCGGAGCCCCGGGCGGACGGCGGGGCCGGCGCCATCGCGGCGGCCGGCGGACTGCACGCCTACCAGCTGCGGCTGCACGACGAGTACGGACCGGTCGTGCGCTTCCAACTGCCGGGAACGAAGCTGGCGGTGTCGATCTCCGACCCGGTCCTGCTGGAGGCCACGGCCGGCCTCGACGAGCGGCCGGTGCGACCGTTCGCGTTCTTGGAGCCGCTGTGCGAGGCGGGCAACCTCCAGGTGCTACCGGCCGCCGAACACCGGCCCTGGCGCCATCTGCTGCTGTCGGTGCTGGCCGGACGCCCGTCCCACGAGCGGCACTTCGGGCAGTTCACCGCGCTGACCACGGCGCTCGCGGACCGTTGGGCCGAGCAGGCCGACCGGACGCCCGTCACGTTGCAGCGGGACCTCACCGCGCTGTCCCTGCGGATGATCTGCGCGTACGCGTTCGGCGGTGAGGTGACGGACCCGGAGGGCGTCGTCACCGCGTTCGAGGAGGTGCTCACCGAGCACCTGGGGCGGCTCTACGAGGTGCCCGGCGCGGTCGGGCCGGCGGAGCGCGCCGAACGGGCCGAGCGGGCGGCGGCGGCCCTCGCCCGACTGCGGGCCACCGTCGACCGGGTCGTCGCGGCCCACCGCCGTGCCGGCCGGACCGACCGGAGCGATCTGATCGGCGCGCTGGTGGCGGCCGGCGAACGGCCCGCGCGGATCCGCGACACCGTCATGATGATCATGCTCGCGGCCCACCACACGACCGGGGTCGCCGTCTCCTGGACGCTGTACCTGCTGGGGCGGCACCCCGAGGTGGCGGCCCGCGTGACCGAGGAGGTGGACCGGGTGCTCGGCGACCGGGCGGCGCCGGAGTACGCCGACCTCCGGCGCCTGACGTACCTCGGCATGACCCTCAAGGAAGCGATGCGGCGCTACCCACCGGGCCCGTACGGCGCCCGGGAGACGGCCGAGGACCTGGCCGTGGGCGACTACCTCGTCCCGGCCGGGGCCACCGTCTTCTACCCGTTCTGGGCCGTGCACATGAACCCCAAGTACTGGCCGGAACCCGAGAAGTTCGTGCCCGAGCGGTTCACCCCGGAGGCGGCGGCCGGGCGTCCGAAACTGGCCCACGTCCCCTTCGGGTTCGGACCGCGCAGCTGCGAGGGCGCCGCCCTGGCCGTCGTCGAGGCCGAGTTGGTGCTGGCGGTGCTGCTCAAGCGGTTCCGGTTCCGCCCGGTGGCGGGGGACGAGGTGACCCCCGTCGAACGGTTCGTCCTCTGGGCCGCCGACGACATCCGCATGCTCGTCAGCCCACGGACCCCCGGGTAGTTCCGGCCGACCACGGCGCGGGGGTTCCGGTGTCCGGTCGCACCGTGCGGTGCCGGACCCAGACGTTCGGTTCGACGTAGACGGCGTGGTCGTGCGCGGTGTCGCAGTGCACCGGGACGAGGGCGCACGGCACGTCGATCCGGCCGTCCCGGTCGAAGGGCAGGCCGGTCCACCGCCGCCACTGGTCCAGGGAGCCGCTGACGGTCATCGACGCCGGAGCGATCCGCCCGACCGTCCCGCCGGCCCGGACGTGGACCCGCAGCCACGGGTCGGTCGGCAACCCGTCGGCACGCCGCCGACGGACGTAGTCGGCCATCGGGACGTGCGGTTCGCGGTGCTTGGCGGTGGGCCGCACGGGCGCCCACAGGACGTCGTGCCCCTGCTGGCCGGCGGCGCTCCGCAGCGCGCCCAGCAGACGGGCGGAGAGCCCGCGCCGGAGGTACCCGGTGTCCACCGTGACCTCCAGCGCGCTGGCCGTCGCGGGAGTGCGGGGGAGCCCCCGGTCCCGATCGCGGTAGGCCCAGGTCAGCACCTGGTCCCACCCGCGGCCGGGCATCTCCTCGCGGCCGGCGAACGTGGCGTCGAACGGCACGCTCAGCCCGCGGGCCACGACCCGGTCGCCGTCGGTCGCCACGACGCAGTGCGCGGGGAAGTCCTCGGCCACCCGGCCCAGGAACGCGGTCGCGACCGGATCGTGCGGGACGAAGGCCGGCCAGGTCTCCGCGATCTCGTAGATCCGGGGGAGCAGCGCCGGCCGCTCGGCGAGCGTGCTGATCCGGAGGGCGTCGACGTCCGTCATGACCGGAGACCCTGCCAGCGGGCGGCTCCGTGGGCCAGCGGTTTTCGTCCCGCGAGTCCGTTGGCCCGGCGGCCTGTTGGTCCATTGGCACGAGCGCGGTTCGGCCGGCGGCCGAGCGGTTCGGCCTCGTCCGGCAGACGCCGGCCACGCCTGTGAATATTCCGGTCGGGGTCGCCCGCCGCGCCCACCCCGTCCGCCCGGCGCCCGCAGGCCGGGCCCACCGGGCGCTCCGCATTCACAACCGCCCGCCGGATTCACACGGCGGCCCTCCCGCGCGTCGCCCCCGGCCCGGGACGGGTTTCCCGTGCCATCGTTGCCTCGCGTCCGGCCGGGTGCACCCAACCCCCACCTCATAGGAGCACTTCGTGCACATATCGATGCGTCGCGGCGTCCGGCTGGGTGCCGTCGCCGCGGCCTGTGCGCTCGCCTTCGCGAGCCTGACCGCCCCCGCCGCGGCCGCGCCCGACCCCCGGGTCCGGGTGGAGGTCCCCGGCCCCGCCGGCGGTGCGGCGGGCGCCGGCTACCGCGACGTCCCCCGGACCTTCCCGACCGCCCCGGGCGCCGCCCCGAAGGCGCTCGCGGGCGGCGCCGACGGCCGGGTCACGAAGGTGATCGACAACGGCGACACCAAGGACCGGCTCGACGTCGTCGTCATCGGTGACGGCTACACCGCCGGGGAGTTGGACCGGTTCCACACCGACGCCAAGGAGAAGTGGAACGACTTCCTGGGCGTGGAGCCCTATCGCACGTACCAGAAGCTCTTCAACGTCTGGACCGTCGACGCCGTCTCCGCGGAGAGCGGGGTCAGCGGCGACCCCGGCAAGGACGTCACCCGCAACACCGCCCTCGGCGCGCACTTCTGGTGCGACGGCACCGAACGCCTGCTCTGCATCGACCAGCAGAAGGTGGACGCCTACGTGGCCAAGGCACCGCAGGCCGATCTGGTGCTGGTGCTCGCCAACAGCAGCAAGTACGGCGGCGCCGGCTACAACGAGGCCAGTCCCACCCTCGGCTACGAGGGGATCGCCACTGCCTCCGCACACGACCGGGACTCCAGCCAGGTCGCCGTCCACGAGACCGGGCACTCCCTCGGCAAGCTCGCCGACGAGTACGCCTACCCGGGCGTCCCCGAGTACGAGCAGTACAGCGGCCCCGAGAAGCCCGAGGCCAACTCGTCGGTGCTGGACGCGGCGGCCATGGGCGGCGCCCGCACCAAGTGGTACCGCTGGCTCGGCGAGACCTCGCCGGACGGGGGCGCCGTCGGGGCGTACGAAGGCGGCAACTACTACGTCAAGGGGCTCTTCCGCCCCACCGAGGACTCCCTGATGCGCACCCTCGGCAAGCCGTTCAACCTGCCGGGCGCGGAGGCCATGGTCGCCGGGTTCTACCGGCACGCCACCCCCGCCGCGCCGGCCGACCGCTCCCGCACCTGGCAGACCACGGCCCGCCTCGCCCTGCCCCGCACGCCCGACGCCGGCCACGGCCCGCTGACCGTGCGGTGGTACCTCGACGGGCGCGAACTGCCCGGCCAACGGAACCGCGACCGGGTGGCGCTCCGCGAGGTGGCGGTGGGCCGCGGCGACCACCGGCTGACGGCGACCGTCACCGACGGCACCACCGCCGTGCGCGACCCCGCCCTGCGCGCCGCGCTGACCGGCTCCACCGGTTGGACGGTGCGGCGCGGCGCCGGCTCCGCCGCGGACCGCCGCGCCCCGGTCGTGGCGCGCCCGGACGCCGCACCGGTGCGGAGCGCGGTCACCACGGAAGGGGACCGCTGACGTCGAAGTAGCCGCCGGTGGGTCCGTCCGGGCCCACCGGCGCCATCCGGACGATGATCTCGGCGCCCTCCTCGACGGTCTGGGTGCCCGTGTGCCCGTTCAGGTCGGTGGCGGTGTAGCCGGGCTCCACGGCGTTGATCCGGATGTGCGGGAACGCCTTCGCGTACTGCACGGTGAGCATGTTGACCGCGGCCTTCGACGCCGGATAGGCGACCCCCGGGTACCCGTAGGCGGGGGAGTCCGGATCGCTGACGTGGGAGAGCGAGGCCAGGCCGCTGCTGACGTTGACCACGACCGGCGCGGCCGACCGTTGCAGCAGCGGCAGGAACGCGTGGCTGACCCGCACCACGCCGAAGACGTTCGTCTCGAACACCCGCCGCACCGCGTCGGCGGTCGCGTCCGCGGCCCCGATCACGCCGGCGTCCCCGGTCCGCCCTTCGACGCCGGCGTTGTTGATCAGTACGTCCAGTCCGCCGTCCGCCGCCACGGTGCGTGCCGCGGCGGCGACGGACGCGTCGTCGGTCACGTCCAGGAGGACCGTCCGGGCCCCCAGTCGCTCGGCGGCCCGGCGTCCCCGCTCGGCGTCCCGGCTGCCCACGTACACGGCGTGCCCGGCGGCGACCAGCCGCCGGGCGGTCTCGAACCCGAGACCCTTGTTCGCTCCGGTGATCAGTGTTGTCGTCATGCCTCCAGACTCGTCCCGGGCGGTGCGGGCAGCCAGCCGTCCCGCCTTCCTGGGACCGGCAGTACCAGGAAGGCGGGTGCGTGACGGGGCACAATGGTGGGCATGGCGACGGCGGAGTTCGGGCGGGCGGTGCGCCGCTGGCGCGACCGCATCCCGCCCGGGACGGCCGGCCTGCCCGCCGGCGGCCACCGCCGTGCGGCCGGTCTGCGCCGGGAGGAACTGGCGCTGCTCGCCGGGATCTCCGTCGACTACGTCACCCGGCTCGAACAGGGCCGGGCCGCCCACCCGTCCACCCAGGTCGTCGAGGCCCTCGCCAGGGCCCTGCGGCTGTCCGAGACCGAACGCGCGCACCTGTTCCGGCTGGCCGAACTGGCGCCCCCGGGTCCGGAGACGGTCCCCACCCACCTCACCCCCGGCGTGCAGCGGCTACTGGACCGGCTCACCGGGACGCCCGTCGCGGTCTACGACGCGACCTGGACGCTGCTGGTGGCCAACCCGCCCTACGCGGCCCTGATGGGCGACCCCTCCGGGTGGCGCGGACACCAACGCAACGGCGTGTGGCGGCACTTCCTCGGTCCGGGCACCCGGGCCCGGCACACTCCGGACTCCCGGCGCGCCTTCGAGGCGGCGCTCGTCGGCGACCTGCGCGCGGCCGCCGCCCGCTATCCGTCCGACCCGACCCTGCGGCGACTGGTCGCGGAACTCCGGGCGGACAGCGACCGGTTCGCCGAGCTGTGGGACTCCGGTGCGGTCGGCCACCACGACGCCGCGCGCAAGACCATCGACCATCCGCACGTGGGCGCCGTGACGTTGGACTGCGATGTGCTCACGGTGGCGGGCAGTGACCTGCGGATCATGCTCTACACGGCCGAGCCCGGCACCGAGGACGCCGAACGCCTCGCCCTGCTGACCGTTCTCGGCACCCAGTCGCTGGTGGGCTGACCGGCCGTCGCGCCGTGGGCCGCGCCCGGCCCCGCCGGCGTCACGGAACGGGGGAGAAGTCGGTCGGTGCGAGGATCCGGTTCTCCGCGCTGAGCAGCAGGCCCTCCCGCTTCATCTCTGCGAGGTACGCCTGCCATTCCGGGTCCGCGTAGAGCGCGGCCCGGCGCCGCTCCCGGTCGGCCTGGTCCTCGTAGGCCCACAGGTGGACGACCTGGTCCAGCCGGCCCTCCACCGGGACGTACCAGCCCACGCAGCGGCCCAGGTGCCGCGCCTGGAGCGGGTAGCCCTTCTCCCGGTAGAGCGCCACCCAGTCCGCGACGCGGGTCGGTTGGACGGTGTAGACGCGGTGGTCGACGATCATGACGTTCCCCTGTCGTCGTGTTCGGTATCCGGCGAAGCCGGGGGGCTCCGTTGTCTTTCACGATACATCGATGTTCGTCGAACATCGATTAACTGTCTACACTGGCGCCATGCGCTCACTCGACCATCCGCAGCTCTCCTCGGTGTCGCTCTCCGACGCCCTCGCGGCCCTGGCCGACCCGACCCGCCGTGCCGTCGTGCGGGTGCTGACCGACGGCCGGGAACACCTCGCCGGCGACCTCGACGGCCTCGGCGTCGCCCAGTCCACCCTCAGCCACCACATGAAGAGGCTCCGGCAGGGCGGCATCACCCACAGCCGACCGGACGGCACCCGCTGCTGGGTCTCGCTGCGCCCGGAATTCGACGCGCGCTTCCCCGGCCTGCTGCGGACCGTCCTCGGCCTCGACACCGAGGAGACCCGAAGCTGATCGGGAAACCCACCCGACGCACCGGAACCAGTCCGCGCCCGCTCCGCCACGCCGAGCCGACCAGGGCCCCAGAAGGAACCGGACGGCGGACCGGCCCTCGCTCCCCGATCTTCCGGGTGGGCCGATGACGTGCACGGCGACGCGTGCCGCCGCTACCCTCGGACGCAGGTCAGTTGCGGAAGAGGAGCGTGGATGCCGTCGGCGATCGTCGAGCCTGCCGAAGTCTGGATGTTGGCGCGGGAGCACCCGGCGCCCCTGATGCGGGCGACCCGCGCACTCAGCCAGGCACTGGAGCGGGCCCACGGCCCGCGGTTCGCCGTCTGGCACTCCGACGAACTCCTCTTCGGCGTCCGCGACGGCCGGTTGGTGTTGCAGACGCTGGGCGGTCAGGACGTGCCGCCGCCCAAGGTCGTCCTGGTGCGGCAGACGCCCGGCTCGATGTCCGAGCACCGTGAACTGACCCTGCTCCGGCACCTGGAACGCCTCGGCGCGGTGCTGATCAACCCGGCCGCCGCCCACCACCGGTGCGGCAACAAGCTCTGGCAGTTGCAGGAGTTGGCCGCGGCCGGCCTCCCGGTGCCCGACACCCTCTCGTACGCCACCGCACCGCTCGCCGGCGTGGTGCGCAGCCCGCAGCTGCGGACGCCGTGCGTGGTGAAGTCCGTCAACGGCCGGAACGGCTCCTCGGTGTTCCTCGCCCCCGACACCGAGCTGCTGCGGGCGCTGTCGGGCAGCCTCGCCCAAGAGGTACCGCTGCTCCTCCAGGAGTACGTCGCCGCCTCCCACGGCCGGGACCTGCGCGTGGTCGTCGTCGACGGCGAGCCGGTGGCCGCCCAGATCCGCAGCTCCCGCGACGGGTCGCTGGCCTCCAACCTCGCCCGGGGCGCCACCGCCGAACTCTGCCTGGGCCGCCATCCGGAGGGCGAAGCCCTGGCGGTGCGGGCGGCAGCGGCGCTCGGCCTGTCCGTCGCCGGGGTCGACCTGCTCTTCACCGCCGACGGCGGCCACACCCTCTGCGAGGTCAACGCCGTGCCCGGCTGGCGCCCCCGCATGACCTCGGTCATCCCCGCGATCTCCGCGTACGTCGACCGGCTCCTGGCCGGCGCGGGTGCCCCCGCCGCCGAGGGACGCCGCGTCCCCGTTCCCGGCAACGGGGCGATGTCCTGACCCGCCGCCCGGCCCCCGCGCGCGGGCGCCCGCGGGGGGCCGGGCCCGGGGCGGCCGGTGCCGACGGGGTCACCGGTGCCACAGATAGCGTCCGAGGGCCCGTCGCAGCGGTCGGGGGGTGAGCGTGAGCAGCGTCGTCGCGGCCTTGTAGGGCACACCGGGCACGCACCGCCGGGTGCCGGCCGCGACGGCCTTGAGCGCGGCGGCGGCGACCTGGTCCGCCTCCAGCCAGAAGAACCCGGGCACCCAGGCCGGGGCGAGGCCGTTCGCGGCGAAGTAGTCGGTCTTGGTCAGCCCCGGCAGCACCACGGTGACGTGGACGCCGGAGCCGCGGTTCTCGATGGCCAGGTCCTCCGAGAAGTGGGTGAGGAACGCCTTGGTCGCGGCGTAGGTGGCGAGCGACGGCGACGGCAACTCGCCGGTCAAGGAGGACACGTTGAGGACGCCGCCGTGTCCGGCGGCCCGCATCCGGGACAGCACGGACCGGGACAGGCGCACCACGGCCTGGTTGTTCAGCTGGACCGTGGCCTCTTCGAGGTCCACCGGGAGGTTGGCGAAGACGCCGGACCCGCCGGAACCGGCGTTGTTGACCAGGAGCTCGATCGGTCGGTCCGGATCGGTGAGGCGGGCGGTCACCCGCGCCGTCTGCCCGGCGTCGGTGAGGTCGGCCGGCAACGCCTCCACCTCGATGCCGTGGGCGTGCCGCAGCTCCTCGGCGAGGTCCCGCAGGAGCGGTTCCCGGCGCGCGACGAGCACCAGGGAGACACCCCGGGCCGCCAGTTGCCGTGCCATGGCCGTGCCGATGCCACTGGAGGCGCCGGTGATCAGCGCGGATCGGTAGGGATAGGGTCGGTCAGCCAAGGGAGGTCTCCCCACGCGCGAGACTTCGGTCCTGATGCGGCGCCCGTCGTGTGGGCCGGAGCACTGCACACAGTGCGTCGGTCGAACGACGAACGTACCTCGCCGGACGGCACCCACGGCAGGGCGTACGGAAGCACGGGACGCCCCGGGGCGTGCGCCTCGATGCCTGCACCCGGCTCCCGCCATGGGGTTGAGGACCCGCGGCCGGTGGTACCGGGCGGCGCCGCAGCCGCCGGGAAGCGACACGTCCTAGGGTTGCCCCATGTACCCGACAGAGGTGTCCCGTTACGTCAGCGCCCCGCCCGCCGCCGTCTACCGGGCGCTGCTCGACGCCCGGGCGGTCGCCAACTGGCGGGTCCCGGACGGCATGACCGGCCGGGTGCACGAGTTCGACGTCCGGGTCGGCGGCGCCTTCCGGGTCTCGCTCACCTACGACGACGGGCGGCCGGGCGTCGGGAAGTCCGCGGACCGCACCGACACCTACCACGGCCGCTTCGTGGAACTCGTGCCCTTCGAGAAGGTCGTCGAGGTGGTGCGGTTCGACACCGACGACCCGCGCTTCGCCGGCACCATGACGCTCACCACCACGCTCGTCCCCGCCGGCGCGGGCACCACCGTCGTCCTCGTCCACGCGGGCGTCCCGGACGCCGTCCCGGCGGACGCCAACGAGGCCGGTGCGCGCACGGCGTTGGCGAACCTCGCGCGCTGGGTCGAGGCCGCGGGGTGAGCCGCCGGCGCCGGTGCGGCCGCACGCCCGCGCGGCGACCGACCCCGGCGCGTCAGTCGCCGCGCCAGATGTTGTCGAAGGCGGCCTGCTCGATGGCCCGGCGTTGGCGCAGGGCCTCCAACTGCAGCAGCGCGTCGTGGACCGCGGCGAGCACGGTGTCCACGCCGTCGTCGTCCACGCTCGGTGAGGTGGTGTCGCCGCTCCCGCCCGCGCCGCGGAGCCCCAGGACCGCCCCCAGGAAGGCCAGGACGGGCTCGTCCGAGGCCCGGCGATCGGCCGCGGCGCGCCGGTCCGGGGAATCCGCCAGCACGACGTTCCCGGCCCGGAAGCGCATCCCGCGGCGCGGTTGCCGAGTCACCAGCCCGTCCGTTTCGAGGGCCGCCAGGTAGGCGGCGGACAGGCCGCGGCCCCGGCGCCACAGCCAGTCGGCGACCGACTCGTACGGCGACTCGCGGATCAGCGACGCCGCGGCCCTGGCCAGCAGCGGATCGGTGTGGGTGGGGCGGTACCCGGGCACGATGCGGTCGTCGTCCAACCTGACGGCCTCGGCGGCGAGGAGGTCGATCACCTCGGCCCCGGCGAGCGCGAGCGACAGGTCGCCCTGCTCCACCGGGCGGCCGGGCGCCACGTCCAGCGCGGTGATCATCAGGTCCCGTGATGTGGTCATGGCTCTGGTCCGCCTCGTTCGGGAGGGTCCGCCGGGAGCGCCGTCCCCGGCGCGCCCGGCGCACTCGGACGTCGGGCGCGCCGGCCCTCAGCCTCCAGCAGACCAGTTCCGGGCGGATCGTGCGCGCCGAGGAGCGACCTCGGCGCGCGGCGCCGGGCCCCTCGGGCTGTACTGGGGAAAGGCACGCCGAACGCGTGCGCACGGGGGCGGGGGAACGTCGCACAGTGTGGAGGCACCGTGGAACTGGCCTTCCTGAATGCGGTGTACGCGAGCGGGGGACCGTACGTCTGCGCCTACCTCGACACCTCACGGGACACCGCCCAGCCGGACCGGGAGATGGCTCACCGCCGACGCCGGGTCCGGGTGACACTCGCGGAACAGGGCGCCGACGACGCCACCGTGGACGCGGTCGTCGCCGTCGCGGGCCGTGACCGGGAGATCGCCGGCCGGCACGGACAGGCGATCGTCGCCAGTCGGGGGCGGGTGGTCCTGACCGAGGAGCTGCCCGAGCCGCCGGCGCGCGACGAGGCGGCCTACACCGCGCTGCCCGACCTGCTGCCGCTGGCGGTGCAGCACGCGCCGGACATTCGCTACGTCGCCGCCACCGTGCACGGCCGGCCGCGTCCGGAAGCCGCGCTGCCGGGCGAGTTGGAGCTGGCGTTCCAGGCCGGGACGTGGCCGAGCAGCGCGGTCGCGCCCGGCGTCTGCCACCGGGAGCGCGGTCCCGCCGGGCGCTGGCACGACGGCGCCGGGCCGGCCGCCGACCGGATCGTCGACCTGGCCCGGCGGACCGGCGCCGAGACGATCGTGCTCGGCGGGGTCACCTGGGCCCGCGACGCGCTGGCCGACCACCTGTCGGTGCGCTGGCGCAAGCGCCTGGTCACCGGCAGCGGGAACGGCCACCCGGTCCCCGAGGGCCGGGCCCTGATGGAGGACGACCTCGCCGCGGCGTTCCAGGGGCAACTGCGCCTCGCCGACCGGGCCCGCCTCGACCTGTTCCGGGCCCGCCGGAACAGCCGGCACGGCGCCGTCGAGGGCCTGTCGGACGTCGTGACCGCACTGCGGCGAGCCCAGGTGGGCACCGTGCTGCTCAACGTCCCGCTGGGCTTCCCGGAGCGGCTTCCGGTACCGGCCGAGGCCCCGGCACCCGACCCGGCCGACGCGGACCTGGAGCCCTACGGCGCGCTCGGCTTCCGCGGCGGACCGGCCCGGGCCGCGCTGCTCGGGGCCGCGGTGCGCACCGGCGCGGAACTCGTCGTGGTGCCGCAGCGGCAGCTGCCGTTGGCGGACGGTCTGGGCGCGCTGCTGCGGTACGCCGGACCGGAGCGCACCGCCTACTTCACCCGCCTGCTCCGCCGCTGAGGCGGAGGTGCAGGCGGGTGAATCGGCCCGTGCGTCAGTGCAGGATCTTCTCCTTGGCGCGGGCGAACTCCTCGTCGCTGATGTCGCCGCGGGCGCGGATCTCGGAGAGCTTGGCGAGCTGGTCCACCGCGCTGGTGCCGGCGCCGGCACCGGCGGTGTCGCGGATGTACCGCTCGACGTCCTCGCGCTGGGCCCGGACGTGCTGCTGTTCGCGGCGGCCCATGCCCCGGCCGCGGGCGACGACGTACACGAAGACGCCGAGGAAGGGCAGCACCAGGACGAAGACCAGCCAACCGGCCTTGGCCCAGCCGTTCATCGTGTCGTCGCGGAAGACGTCCAGCACGACCCGGAACAGCAGGATGACCCACATGATCCACAGGAAGACCCACATCGCGGTCCAGAAGGCGCCGAGCACCGGGTAGTCGTAGGCGAGGTTCACATGACCGGCCATGGCTCTCTCCTCCTCGGGACGGTCGTCACCTCCCAGCCTGGCAAGGCCGGCCCGGCAGTGCCACACGAGTTCCGCGCCCTTGCGGCGGGGCCGCCCGGGTGCTCACCCGAGTGGCCCGGGCGAACCGGTGCGGGGCGCGGCCCGGTCGTAGAACTGGCAGTCAGGCGCCTGCCGCAACCGCCGGTGGACCGGCCGGTCCGGGCCCGCCGCGCGGTCGTCGGACGGCGGGCGTGACGAGCAGCGGGAGAACGCGATGCGAACGACCGACGGGACCACGGCAACGGCCCGCGTGCTGCGGACACCCCGGGTCGCGGCGGTGGCCGGGATGGTCTCCGCGGTGCTGCTGGGGGTCGCCGTCCTCCTCGTGCGCCTGGCGGTCCCCGAGCACTCCGAGGACGCCGCCGACTGGATCCGCGACACCTCCCAGCGGGGCTTCCTGCACACCGCACTGATGCTGTTGCCGTTCGCCGGGATCTTCTTCCTGTGGTTCATGGGCGCGGTGCGGGACTTCGTCGGCGCCGCCGAGGACCGGTTCTTCTCGACGCTGTTCCTCGGCAGCGGACTGCTCTTCGTGGCGATGCTGTTCGTGCTCGCGGCGACGACCGGCAGCCTGCTGGCCGTGACGGACGCGTCGCCCTCGGCGTCGGCGGGGGAGCGGGTGCTCTGGCAGTACGGCCGCCACCTCGTCCTGGAGCTGCTGACCAGCTACGCGACGCGGATGGCCGCCGTGTTCGTGGTGTCGACCACCACCATCGGGCACCGGCTCGGCATCTTCCCCCGCTGGCTGGTGTGGCTGGGCTACCTCGTCGCGTTGGTGCTGCTCTTCGCCGTCGGCGGCGAGGGCCACGTCGAACTCGTCTTCCCGCTGTGGATGCTGGCCGTCAGCAGCCACGTCTTCGTGATCACTCTGCGCCGTCACCGGAGCGGCGGCCGGCCGGGCTCCACCGGGGCGGACGCGGCCTGAGCCCCGCACCGCCCGGCCCCGGCCGCCGCTTTCGCGCGCCCGTCGGCGCGGGCTGACAGTGGAGGTACACGCCCCACGGAAGCGGGATGATCATGGAACGGTACCCAGCCATCGCGGACCACGGCGTCGTCGGCGACCTCCAGACCGCGGCGTTGGTCTCGTCCGAAGGGGTCGTCGACTGGTTCCCGGCGCCCCGGTTCGACTCGCCCAGCGTCTTCGCCGCCCTCCTCGACCACGACCGCGGGGGCCACTTCCGCTTCGCCCCGGAAGGCCGGGGCAGCACCTGCAAACAGCTCTACTACCCGGACACCGCCGTGCTCGTGACCCGCTTCATGTCCCCCGACGGCGTCGGCGAGGTCTTCGACTGCATGCCCCCGGACCGCACCGGTACGCCGTCCGCCCGGCACGTGCTGCTCCGCGGCGCCCGGGCGGTCCGCGGCACGGTCCGCTTCGACCTGGAATGCCGGCCGCGCTTCGACTACGCGCGGGCCGCCCACACCTGCGACCTGCACGACGGCACCGCCACCTTCAGGGCGCCCGGCGTCACCGCGCACCTGCAGAGCACCTTCCCGCTGGACCGCGACGGCGACGACGCGGTGGGCACCGTCACGCTGCGCACCGGACAGGTGGCCGGGGCCGTCCTCACCGTCGACGCCGCACCCGACGCGCCCGCCCCGCCGCCGCTGACCCCGGACGCCGTGGCGGAGCGCTTCTGGGAGGTCGTGGACTTCTGGCAGCGCTGGGTGCGCACCTCCCGCTACCGGGGGCGGTGGCCGGGGGCCGTGCACCGCTCGGCGATCACCCTCAAACTGCTCACCTACGCCCCCACCGGCGCACCGGTCGCCGCCGCCACCATGGGACTGCCGGAACAGGTCGGCGGCGAACGCAACTGGGACTACCGCTACACCTGGGTCCGCGACGGGTCGCTGTCCGTCCGGGCCCTGCTCGACCTGGGATTCGCCGAGGAGGCGGCGCAGTTCACCCGCTGGTTGGGAGACCGCCTCCAGCCCGCGGCGGACGATCGGCACGAACCGCTCCAGATCATGTACCGGGTGGACGGCGACCCCGACCTCCCGGAGGAGGTGCTGTCCCATCTGGAGGGCTACCGCGGTTCGGCCCCGGTGCGCGTCGGCAACGCCGCCACCGACCAGTTGCAGCTGGACATCTACGGCGAGGCGCTCTACGCCCTGTCGGAGGGGCGCGAGATCGCCATGCGGGCCGGCTACCACGGCTGGAAGAACCTCGCCCGCACCCTGGACTGGCTCGCCGACTCCTGGGACCGGCCCGACGAGGGCATCTGGGAGACCCGCGGCGGACGCAAGGAGTTCACGTTCAGCCGGATGATGTCGTGGGTGGCCTTCGACCGGGGCCTGCGCCTGGCCGCCGTGTACAGCCGGCCCGCCGACACCGTCCGGTGGACCGCGGCCCGCGACGCCATCCTCGAACAGGTCATGCAGCGCGGCTGGGACGCCGAGCAGCGGGCGCTCGTCCAGCACTACGACGGCGCGGTGCTCGACGCGTCGCTGCTGCTCCTGCCGCGCGTGGGCTTCCTGGCGCCCCAGACGGAGAGTTGGCTCTCCACCCTGGACGCGATCGAGCGCACCCTGGTGTCGGACAGCCTCGTCTACCGCTACGACCCGCTCGCCTCGCCCGACGGCCTGCGCGGCTCCGAAGGCACCTTCAGCCTGTGCACCTTCCTCTACGTCGACGCCCTGGCCCGGGCCGGCCGGCTCCGACCGGCCCGCTACGCCTTCGAGAAGATGCAGACCTACGCCAACCACGTCGGCCTCTTCGCGGAGGAAATCGGCCCCGGCGGCGAGCAGTTGGGCAACTTCCCGCAGGCGTTCACCCACCTGTCGCTCATCATGGCCGCCACCACCCTGGACGACGCCCTCGACCGGCAGCGGGACGACGAGCCGTGGCGGGACGGCCCGCCCGGCCGCCTCAGTCCCTGATCCCGCCGATGGTCAGCGGCAGGTGCCGGGGGCCGCGCAGCACCGCGTTCTGCCGGTACGGCGGCGGGTCCTCGACCAACTGCGGGGCGTCGAGCCGGCGGACGAGTTCGGTCAGCGCGAGCTGCGCCTCCAACCGGGCGAGCGGCGCACCGAAGCAGCTGTGCAGCCCGTGGCCAAAACCGAGGTGCTGGTTGTCGGGGCGGTCGGGGACGAACCGGTCCGGGTCGGTGAAGCGCTGCGGGTCCCGGTTGCCGGACGCCACCATCAGATAGACGGACGCCCCCTTGGGGATGACCGTGCCGGCGACCTCGATCTCGGCCAGCGTCGTGCGCTGCGGCAGCATCTGCACGGGCGGCTCGAACCGCAGCAACTCCTCGACGAGCGGCACCGCCAGATCGGGGTCGGTGCGCAACCGTTGGAGCACGTCCGGGTGCCGCAGCAGGGTGAGCATCCCGTTGGTGATGAGGTTGACCGTGGTCTCGTGGCCGGCGATCAGCAGCAGCACCGAGGTGGTGATCATCTCCACCGGGGACATCTGCCCGTCCGGGCCGTGCTCGGTGGCCAGGGCGGACAGCATGTCGTCCCGGGGAGAGCGCCGGCGCTCCTCGATCAGCCCGGCCAGATACCTGGCGAGGTCGCGCCGGGCCTGCTGCACGGCCTGCATCTTGGCCGCGCGCTCCTCGGGCGTGCCGACCGGGTCGAGGCCGGCGGCGATCGTGTCGGCCCACTCGTGGAAGTGCGTCTCGTCCTCGCGCGGCACGCCCAGGATCCGGCAGATCACGGTGACCGGGAACGGATACGACACGTCGTCGACGAGGTCGATGGCGTCCCGCCCGCGCAGGCCGTCGATGAGCCCGGTGACGATCCCGGCCAGCTCGCCGTGCATCTCGAACACCCGGCGCGGGGTGTGCGGCGGCCCGAACGGGCGCATGGCCAGCCGGCGCAGCCGGTCGTGCTCCGGGGGGTCGAGCCGGAGGAACGACGGCGGCAGGTTGGGGTCCTGCTCCTGGCCGGTGGCCTCGGCCGCCTCGGGCGTCAGGTTCCGGGCGTCGGAGCTGATCCGCGGGTCGTGCAGCAGCCCCTTGACCGCCCAGTACGTGCTGACCAGATAGGGCCCCGCCTCGTCGCGCACCACCGGCGTCCGGCGCAGTTCGGCGTAGAGCGGGTACGGGTCGGGGCGGTTGGCGTAGTCGAGGACCTGGCGCAGGAGTGCGACCGACGTCATGGGCGTGTCCTTCCAAGGTGCTGCGGCCGGGGACGACCGGTCGGCGTACTCGGGTCAGGCGCGTCGCGGGGTGAACGAGACGCGCCGGTCGGTCGGGGAGTACCCGCTGAGGGTGACGGTGGGGCCGTGGCTGGGCTGCGAGGGGTCCGGGAAGCCGGCCGCCACCGGCTGCCGGCCCTCGGGGCGCCGGTCGACCGTGGTGAACTCCGGCGGGAACGACGCGGCCCGCTCGATCTGCCGCTCGTAGAAGTCCAGCCACTTCGCCTGGTCGAAGGTGACCGCGGCGATGACCCGCCCCTGGAAGCCGTAGGCCGCGGTGAAGCGCTGCTCGGCGAGCGACCCTTGGGTGACCATGATCTGGTCGGCCATCGGCGGCACGCCGACGGACTTGATGTTGACGCCGAACTGCGCCGACCAGAAGGACGGCATCCACAGGTGCGGCCGCCGCTCGGCACTGGCACTGACCATGTTGTGGGCCGCGACCTCGGCCTGCGCCACCGCGTTGCCCCAGTGCTCCAACGACAGGAACTGGTAGCCGAAGAGCGGATGCGGCGAACGGGCCACGTCACCGGCGACGAAGACGTCGTCCGTGACGATGCCCCGGACGTCGAACGCGCGGCACCCCGCGTCGCAGGCGATGCCGCGCGGGCCGGCGCCCAGCCCGGAGTCCGCGAGCCATTCGGTGTTGCGGGTGGCGCCCAGAGCGACGACCACCACGTCGCACGCGACCGCGGTGCCGTCCGAGAAGTGCGCCGTGCGCACCCGGCCGGCGGAGTCCCCTTCCAACCCGGTGACCTGCACCCCGCACCGCAGGTCGACGCCGTGTGCGCGCTGGAGTTCCGCGGCCACCTCGCCGACCACCCCGCCGAGCGCGCCCACCAGCGGCGCCGCGCCGCGTTCGGCCACGGTGACCGGCACGTCCCGCTCGCGGCAGGCGGAGGCGATCTCCGAGCCGGTGAAACCGGCCCCGATCACCAGCACCCGCCGCGGCCCGGCCGCCAGCCGGTGGTGCAGTTGCACGGCGTCGTCCTGCGTGCGCAGCACGAACACCCCGTCGAGTTCGGCCTCCAACTCGTGGGGCCACGGACGGGCCCGCACCCCGGTGGTGATCAGCAGCCGGTCGTAGTCGAGCACATCGCCGTCGGCCAACCGCACCCGCTTGGCCGCCAGGTCCAGCCCGGTGGCCGCGGACCCGAGCCGCCACTGCGCGTCGACCGGACGGACCCTGGGCAACCGCGTGTGGTCCGCCGGCACCTTGCCCAACAGGACCTGCTTGGACAGCGGCGGCCGGTCGTACGGCTCGTGGGGCTCGTCGCCGACCAGGGTGAGTGTGCCCGCGAAGCCCTCCGCGCGCAGCGCCTCGGCGGCCCGCAGACCGGCCAGCGACGCACCGACGACGACGATGCGCCCCTCGCGCCGGAACGCCTCCAGGTATCCGTCAATCGTCACGGGACCCACCCGCCTCCGCCGCGCCGTCCAGGTCCGCGTAGTCGAGGGTGATGGCCTTCACCGGGCAGGCGTCCGCCGCCCTGCGCACGTGCTCCCGCTGGGAGTCGTCGGCCTGCGGGTCGTACATCAGCGCCTCGTCCCCGTGCATGGTGAACACGTCCGGCGCGAGGAAGGCGCACTGGGCGTACCCCTGGCACCGGTTGAGATCGACCACAAGCCTCATGAACTCTCCGCTCTCCGCGACGTGATCGGCGCACGGCGGCCGTGCGCGCGGGTGCACCACCGGATCGAGGCCGGCCCCGGTCCAGGATGGGGAGCCCGCCGGCGCGTCGCACGCCCGCCCGGCCGTCGGGGTGAGTCACCGGCCGGCACGGGACACCAGGGCGTCCCCGGCACCGCCGGCGCCCTCGGCACGTACGGCTTCGGGGGTGGGTGGTGCCGCCGGCCGCGGGCTGAGGGGCTACGGAGCGGGCTGTGGCCCCTCGGACCCCGCAGGCTCCTCCGCGCCGTTCGCCGGCAGCGGCTGCTCCGCCCAGATGACCTTGCCCTGCGGGGTGTAGCGGGTGCCCCACCGCTCGGTGAGCTGGGCCACCAGGAACAGGCCGCGCCCGCCCTCGTCGGTCGTCGCCGCGTACCGCAGGTGCGGCGAGGTGTTGCTGCCGTCGGCCACCTCGCAGACCAGGCTGCGGTCGCGGAGCAGCCGGGCCCGCACCGGTGGTGAGCCGTACCGGAGCGCGTTGGTGACCAGCTCGCTGATCACGACCTCGGTCGCGAAGGCGAGGTCGTCCAGGCCCCACTCGGCGAGCTTGGCGGAGATGCTGGAGCGCATCCCGGCGACGGCCGCGGGGTCGAACGGCACGTCCCAGGAGGCGACGTGGTCCGGGCCGAGCACCCGGGTGCGGGCGATCAGCAGCGCCACGTCGTCGCGCGGGCGTTCCGGGAGCAGACGGTCCAGGACCGCCCGGCAGTTCTCCTCCGGGGACCGGCCCGGCCGGGACAGCGCGCCGCGCAGCATCTCCATGCCCACGTCGATGTCCCGGGTGCGCTCCTCGACCAGCCCGTCGGTGTACAGCACGATCTGGGTGCCCTCGGGCAGGTGCAGTTCCGTGGTCTCGAACGGCACGTCGCCCAGCCCCAGGGGCGGGCCGGCCGGCAGCTCCGGGAACTCCACGGTGCCGTCGGGGTGGACCAGCGCCGGCGGCGGGTGGCCGGCCCGGGCCATGCCGCAGCGCCGGGAGACCGGGTCGTAGATCGCGTACAGGCAGGTGGCACCGGTCACGATGGTGTCGCTGCCGGTCTCGGCCTCCTCCTGGTCGATCTGGTCGACGAGGTCGTTGAGGTGGCCCAGCAGCTCGTCGGGCGTGAGGTCGAGAGTGGAGAAGGTGTGCACCGCGGTGCGCAGCCGGCCCATGGTGGCCGCGGCGTGCAGGCCGTGGCCGACGACGTCGCCGACGACCAGCGCGACCCGGCTGCCGGAGAGCGGGATGACGTCGAACCAGTCACCGCTCACCCCCGACTGGGCGGGCAGGTAGCGGTGGGCCACCTCCATGGCGCTCTGCTCGGGCAGGGTGCGCGGCAGCAGACTGCGTTGCAGGGTCACCGCCAGGGCGTGTTCGCGCGTGTACCGGCGGGCGTTGTCGATGCTCAGTGCGGCGCGCGCGACCAGTTCCTCGGCCAGCGACCGCTCCTCCTCGTCGAACGGTTCCGAGCCCTGGGCGCGCCAGAAGTTGGCCACGCCCAGGATGTTGCCGCGGGCCCGCAGCGGCGTGGTGATCAGCGAGTGGATGCCGCACGCCAGGACCTGCCGGGCCCGCTCGGGGTCCTGGAGCTGCCAGGTGGGGGTGGTCGACAGGTCCGGAACGACCTGGGAGCGGCCGCTGGCCATCCCGCGGGCCTGGGGCGTGCCGTCCACGAAGGTGATGGGGGTGCCGGCGGGCAGGAACGGGTGGTCGGCGCGGACGCCGTGCGCGGCGGTGCGGCGCATCTGCTGGGCGCCGCTGCCGGTCGGCTCGTCGCCGTGCAGGACCGGGGCCGCCAGGTCGACGGTGACGTAGTCGGCGAACCGCGGGACGGCGACGTCGGCGAGTTCCTCGGCGGTCCGGGCCACGTCGAGGGTGGTGCCGACGCTCACCCCGGCGTCGTAGAGCAGCCGCAGACGCTCGTGGGCGACCTCGGCGCGGCCGGACAGCAGCCGCAGCTCGGTGGAGTCGCGGATGGTGGTGACCGTGCCCATGCCGGCGGCGTGCCGGTCGGTGGGCCGCTGGTTCACCGCGAGGAGCCGGCCGCCCGTCTGGTGGATCTCGTCGGTGGCGGACCGGCCCGACGACAGGAGGCCGGCCAGTCCCGGGGCGAGGCCGGGCAGCTGGGACACCGCCCGGCCCTCGGCGTCGTCGGGCAGCGCCAGCAGCCGCCTGGCCTCGTCGTTGGCCAGCAGCAGCCGGCCTTCGGCGCTGGTGATGACCACGCCCTCCCGCACGGCGTGCAGCACCGCCTCGTGGTGCTCGTACATGCGGCTCATCTCGACGGACCCCAGGCCGCGGGTCTGGCGCCGCAGCCTGGTGGTGATCACCGCCGTGGCGGCCGTGGCGAGGGCCAGCGCCGCACCGCTGATGATGAAGATCACCGGGAGGTGGCCGGCGATCGCGCGGCTCACGCTCGCCACCTTCATCCCCGCGGCGACCAGGCCCACCACCGTGCCGTGGGAGTCGTCGACGGGCACGATGGCCTGCACCTCGTGGCCGAGCGGCCCGGACACGCTCTCGACGTGGACCCGGCCGGCCAACGAGGGGCCGATGGTGCCGACGAACGGCTTGCCGATCTCCCGCGGAATCGGGTGGGTGTAGCGGATGCCGTGGGTGTTCATCACGACGATGAAGTCGACGCCGGCGCGTTGGCGGGCCGCCTCGGTGAGGGGTTGCAGGATCTTCGACGGGTCCGGGGAGCGGAGTGCGGCCTGGACGCCTGGGGAGTGGGCGAACGTCTCCGCGACCGCCACCGAGCGGCTGCGCGCCTCCTCCTCGGCGTCGTGCCGGGACGTCAGCAGCAGCGCCGCCAGCGCGCCCAGGACGAGCAGGAGACCGACGGTGAGTTGGAGCAGGAAGACCTGCCCCGCGAGACTCTGCGGGCGTCGTTCGGTCAGTGACCGTACTGTTGCGCGCCGGTATCGGCCGGACCCTGCGGCCATGTTGCTATTTCTAACACTCCCCGGGCGGGCCCGCCGCCCTGCCGCCCCTCGTGTACGCCGTCGGCGCCATTCAGCCACCCGGGCACGCACCCTGACCGGTCGGCCACCCCCGGTGACCGTGGGGTGGCGGCCGACCGCTCACCGCGGACTTCCCGGGTGGGGGCGGACGCGCGCCGCCGGCACGGTGCCGTCGTGGTGGTGGGCGGGCCGGTCGTGGCGGCTGGCGACGGCGCGGGGCGAGCGGATGTCGCACTCGGCCGCGCCGGCACCGGCCGGGCCGACCGGGACGCGTACCGCGAGGTTCACCGTGTGCACGTGCTGCCGCTCCGTCCTTCGTGCGTCGCCGTCCCCACGGTAGGCGGCCCGTGCGGTGCGCGGGTAGGGGAGGGGACGGGGGGTTCCCCATTCGGTCCCAGCGTGACGGGGGTGGGCGGTGGTGCGGTCGGGCCGGCAGGGGGACGGGTCCGTTCCGTTTCCGCCGGACGGGCGGCGCCCGACCGGGCGGTCCGACATCGCCGGTCGCCGGTGTGCCCGCGCGGCCCCGCGACGCCCGCCGGGCAGGCCGCGAGGGGTACGACGTCGCCTCCGTTGGCTGCGCGTCGACCGGGCAGGCCGGCCTAGTAGACGTGGGCGTCTCCCCACGCGACATCGCCGGAGCCCGGGCAGGGGCCGATGCGGCGGAATCACCGGATCCCCGCAGTGAATCCTCGTGATAGTGGACGTCCGGCATGCCACCACAGGTACGGCGAGGAGAGCCCCAGTGAGCGACCTTGCGTCATTCGACGTGACGAACCCGTTGTTCAAGGCCAACCCCCATGATTTCTACGCCGGGTTACGGGAGTCGGGCCCCGCGCACATGGTGCACCTCCCGGGCTACGGGGACGTCTGGCTCGTCACCGGCTACGCGGACGCCCGAGCCGCGCTCGCCGACCCGGGCCTTTCCAAGGCCCCGGCCAATGTGCCCGCGAGCCTGCGGAATGCCATGGTGGAAGCCGGCGAACGGGACGGCTTCCAGCTCATGGCCCACATGCTCAACAGCGATCCGCCCGACCACACCCGGCTGCGCAAGCTGGTGGTCCGGACGTTCACCGCCCGGCGGGTGCGCGCACTGCGGCCCCGCATCCAGGAAATCACCGACGCGCTCCTCGACGAGGTGGTGGCGAAGGGCAGCGCCGATCTGATGGACGACCTGGCGTTCCCGCTGCCGATCACGGTCATCTGCGAACTGCTCGGTGTACCGGCGGAGGACCGCGACGACTTCCGGCGCTGGACGTCGATCCTGGTCTCCGAGGACGAGGCGCTGCGCCCTCAACTCCAGGACACCTTCGCGCAACTGAACGCCTACCTGACCGATCTGGTGCGGCACAAGCACGTCGCCCCGGACGACGGGCTGCTCTCCGCACTGGTCTCGGTGGCGGAGGACGGCGACTCGCTCGACGACGACGAAGTGGTCTGGATGGCCTTCCTGTTGCTCGTCGCCGGTCACGAGACCACCGAGAACCTCATCGGCAACGGCATGCTCGCGCTCCTGAGCAACCCCGAGCAGCTCGCCGCCCTGCGCGCCGACGCGTCGCTGCTCCCCACGGCGGTGGAGGAGATGCTGCGCTATGAAGGGCCGGTGGAGACGACCACGTGGCGCTTCACGACCAGGCCGGTCGAGATCGGCGGGGTGACGATCCCGGCGGACCAGACAGTGGTGGTCGTGCTGGCCTCCGCCAACCGTGATCCGTCCCGCTTCGCCGACCCCGGTCGCTTCGACGTCTCGCGGGAGGACAACCAGCACGTGGCGTTCGGCCACGGCATCCACTACTGCCTGGGAGCCCCGTTGGCCCGCCTGGAGGGGCAGATCGCCATCGGAACCGTCCTACGGCGGCTGCCCGACGTCCGGCTCGCCGTGGACGAGGGGGACCTCCGGTGGCGGCTCGGAATCGTCATGCGCGGGCTGCACAACCTCCCCGTGCGCTTCACTCCCAGCGGGCCGGAACACTGATTCCGCAGCCGTCTTCGACGGCCCCCTTCCGAACTCCGCTGCCCGACGGCAACCGGGACCGGCTAGGCGGTGCGGCCCGTGCGGCCGAGGGCCAGGACTTCCGCTGCGGCGACGCCGGAGGCGGCGGTGGCACCGTGCGTGAAGATCCGGACGGCTCCGGGGAGGGCGTCGCTCGGCAGGCCCATCTCGACCACGACGGCATCGGGACGGGCCGTGGTGAGAGCGGCGAGGGCACGGCCCATCCACGTGTGCCGGGCGGCGTCCCGGACGACGACGACCAGCGGACGGCCGGCCGCGGGTGCCAGCGCGTGGTCCGTCAGCGTGCCGGGGCTGGCGTCGAGTTGCTGGTGCGGAAGGCGGACGGAGGTGGTGCCGGGCAGTCGTTCGCGCAGCGGTGCGGCGATGCCCCACGGCGTTTCGTCGCCGATGGCGAGGTTGGTCGAGGGCACCAGCTCCACCACGTGCGGCGCGGCGGCCAGGGGCAGGACGTCGTCCGCCGGGCCGCGGGTCCGCAGGGCGCGGCGGGCGGCGACGAAGCCGATGTCGTGCTGGACGGGGTCGAGCGGGGCCCGCTGCCCCAACTGGTGCGACCAGGTGGCGAACGCCCGGACGCGGTCGGCGGCTTCGGCCAGGCGCTCTGCTGCGAGTTCGCCCCGGCTGGCGGCGTCGACGAGCGCGGCGGTGAGCAGTGCGGTGGTGGACTCCTCGGCGTGCTCACCGCCGACGCAGACCGCATCGGCGCCGGCGGCGACGGCCATGACCGCGGCGCCGCCGAGGCCGTACCGGTCGGCGACCGCCCCCATCTCGATGGCGTCGGTGACGATCAGGCCGTCGAAGCCGATCTCCTTGCGCAGGAGGTCGTTCAGGAGGCGGGAGCTGAGGGTGGCCGGCAGGTCCGGGTCGTGGGCCGGCACCAGGAGGTGACCGCTCATCACCGCGCCGACGCCCGCTTCGACGGCGGCCCGGAACGGGGGCAGGGCCTGGGCGGCGATCTCGTCGAGGTCGGCGTCGTAGGTGGGCAGGCCGTGGTGGGAGTCGACCGCGACGTCCCCGTGGCCGGGGAAGTGCTTGGCGCAGGCGGCGACCCCGGCCGCCTGGAGCCCCCGGACCCACGCGGCGGCGTGCCGGGCGACCAGCGCGGTGTCGGCGCCGAACGAGCGGACCCCGATGATGGGGTTGTCGGGGTTGGAGTTGACGTCCACGCTCGGTGCGTAGTCGAGGCTGATGCCGGCGGCGCGCAGCTGGCGGCCCAGGTCGCCGGCGACGGCCGCGGTGAGTTCGAGGTCGTCCACGGTGCCGAGGGCGAAGTTGCCGGGCCGGGTGGCGCCGGTCGCGGACTCGATGCGGGTGACGTCGCCGGCTTCCTCGTCGATGGCGACGATCAACTCGGGATTTTCGGCGCGGAGTTGTGCGGTCAGTCGGGCGACCTGGGCGGTCGAGACGATGTTGCGGGAGAAGAGCACGACGGAGGACAGGCCGTCGTTGATGGCGCGCAGTACCCAGTCCGGTGCCTCGGTGCCGACGAATCCCGGCTGGAGGACGGAGAGTGCGAGTCGTCGCAACTCCTTGCTGTGCTTGCTGGAGGTCATCGACGGGGCCTTCCGGGTCGTGGCGACGCATCGATCGGAGCGTTGGTACAGACCAGCGGATATTGGCCTAGTCCAATCCGGGATGTCAAGGGATCGCCCGCGCCTTCTCGTTCCATCGGCTTCTCGCGGCGGATCCGTGGCCTCCGGTAACTCCAGCCTTGACATGGCGAGTTGGTCTAGTCCACTTTGTTGGGGCGTGAGTGAAGCAAGTGACCCACGGTGCCTGAGGGGCGGAAGTGACCGTTCCGGGCGGGCGCACGGGCCGGTGCTGCACTCGCGGAGACCACCACTCCCACGCGGGTGACCGGCGGGTGCACGGACGCGCACCCCACCACTTCTGGCCGCCCCACCCTGCTCACCTCCGGCAACGACACCCGCCGCAGCGCGGACCGACTCCCCACCGACGGCGCCCCCGCCGGCACCGTGCCCCGACGCGGCACGGGCGCCGCACCGCGCGAAGGCCGTGCGCGGCTGCCGGCCGCACGGCCCGGGCACCGACCCAACACGTCCCACGCCGTCGGACCCGGGCAGGGGCGGCGGCGCCGGCACCCACCGACACGACCCTTGGAGCGCTGCATGCCAGCGACTGACGAGTACTTGCACCGAGCTGCCTCGGACGTGCCCTACTTCAGCGCGGACGGCGAGACCTACCTGGCCCGCACACCCCTGCGCGAACTCCGCAAGACGCGGGAGCTGCGGGTGCTGTCCGAGGAGCAGTTCGCCTTCTGGCAGACCTACGGCTACGTCGTCGTCGAGCAGGCGATCCCGGCGGACGCGGCCCGACGCCTGCTGGACTTCGCCTGGGACTTCCAGGGACTCGACCCCGACCACCCGGAAACCTGGTACGAGGAGCGCGAGTTCCGCTCGGAACTGGAACGGGACCTGCACGTCTACGGGTTCGTCGAGGCGTACCACCACCAAGCCCTCTGGGACAGCCGCCAGACCCAGCGGGTCTACGACGCGTTCGTCGACGTGTGGGACTGCGAAGAGCTCTGGGTGACCCTGGACCGGCTCAACCTGAACCCACCCAACATCAAGAACCGCGACCGCGGGCTCATCGCACCGACCGAGCGCGGGTTCGACATCGCACTGCACTGGGACGTCGACACCTCGCTCGGGGTGCTGCCCCAACGGGTCCAGGGCATCATCGCCCTGAACGACACCGACGCCGACTGCGGCGGATTCCAGTGCGCGCCCGAACTGTTCCGCCAGTTCGAGCGCTGGCGGGCTCTGCAACCGGCCGACCGCGACCCGCTCCGCCCCGCCTTCGACCGCGCCGAACTCCCCGTCGTCCGACCCGAACTGGCCGCCGGCGACCTGCTGATCTGGAACGGCCTGCTGGCCCACGGGGTCGCCGCCAACACCTCGCGCGACAAGGTGCGCGCGGTCCAGTACCTCGCCATGATGCCGGCGCTCGCCTCGCACCACGCGCTCACCGACTCCCGGATCGACTCCTGGCGGCACCTGCGGACCCCGGACTGGAACGCCACGCTCGTCGGCGACGCCACCCGGCACGAGTCCCTCAGGTACGGCACGTCCGACCTGACCGCACTGGGCGCCAGGCTCCTGGGCCTGGAGCCGTGGCACGGGCGGGAGCCCGCGGAGCCCAGGGGAGCAGGCGCATGCGCAGAATCTGCCTGACCCTGCCCACCAACCGGGCCTGCACGGCCATGATCCGGGCCATCGGCGCGGAGGCCGCCCACGCGGCCGGGCACTTCGACGTCGAGGTCCACCTGGTGGTCCTGGACTCCTGCACCGCCCCGGTCTTCGCCCAACACGCCCGGGCGCTCGGGGAACTGCCCCCGGTGCCGAACGTCGTCGTGCACCACCTGGACGAGGCCGCCCAGCGCGACTTCCTGTGGCGGGTGGTCGGCGACGCCGGCGTCACCAAGCCGGAACTCGTGCTGGACCTGATGCTCCCGGCGGAACCCTCCTACGGCGCCTGCACCAACCGCGCGTTCCTGATCGCCGCCGCCCTGGGGTGCCGGTCGGTGCACCGCCGGGACTCGGACAGCCGCTACCAGACCCTCGACGGCGCGCCGGTCTTCCCCATCCACCACGAGCTCCGCTCGCTCGGCAAGCGCGCCGACGACGCCGCACCGGGTGTCACCCACAACGCCCTGGACCCGCTCCACGGCCACAAACCCGTTGCCATGGTGGGCAGTTCCTTCGTCGGCGAACTGTCCGTCGACGTCGCCGAGATCCACCGGACCGACCCCGCCGTCTACACCGACGTGGTCGGACTGTGGGCACCCGGTGACTGGTCGGCCCAGGCCAGGCAAGAGCTCGTCGACGAGTCCTTCCGGGGCGCCGGGACGGAGCCGTTCCGCCAGGACCACTCCGTGCTGACCCTGGTCGATCCCATGCGGGTGGACATGTGCAACATCAGCTTCCATCACGTGCACGAGCGGGTGCCGCTGCCGCCCGCCACCAACACCATCGGCAGCGACTACTTCCTCATCCACCTCGTGCACGACGCCACGCTGCCCGGCGTCCTCCACAACCGCAACATCGTGAACTTCTACACCGGCGAACGGCGGACCGGCCCGGGCTTCCTGGCCTACCAGACACGGTTCGCCAAGTTCTTCCTCTCCATGCTCTACTTCAACTTCGTCTACGACCGGATGGCCCGCGCCAACCAGGCACTGCTTGACGACGACCAGCAGGTCCGCGCCGCCGCGATCGCCGCCTTCGTCCGGGAGAGCACCGAACTGGACCCGGCGGAGAACGTCCAGCGGCTCGACGTCCTCGACGCCTCCTACCGCAAACTCGGCGGGAAGTACGCCGCGTTCGCCGACGTCCTGGCCTCCCGACGGGACCGGCTGCTCCACGAAGCCCGCCAGGACATGGCCGACTTCGCCCTGCTCATCGAGGCATGGGCGGCGCTGGTGGCGGCGAGCCGGGCCGCCGGCCCGCGGTGGCCCGCCCCGCAACCGGACCGGGCGCGCCGATGAGCCACCACAACCCGGCCCTGCACGCCGCACTGGCCGCCGCGACCGAGGACCAGATCGTCCTCGACCTGGCCGGCATCGCCGACAACCACGCCACCCTGCAACGGGAACTGCCCGGCGTGGCCGTGCGCTTCGCCATGAAGGCATGTCCGATGGATGCTGTCCTCGCCTGCCTGGCGGAGCGGGGAGCAGGCGTCGACGCGGCCAGTCCGCGGGAGATCGCCCAAGCGCTGCGCGCCGGCGTGCCGGTCGAGCGGATCCACTACGGCAACACCGTCAAGTCCGACCGGGACCTCGCCGAAGCCCACCGGCTCGGCGTGCGGGACTTCGCGACGGACAGCCTGGAGGACGTGGCGGCCGTCGCCGCCCACGCCCCCGGCGCCCGGGTGTTCTGCCGGTTGGCCACCGACGGGGACGGCGCGCTGTGGGGGCTCAGCAACAAGTACGGCTGTTCGCCCGCCGACGCGGTGCGGGTGCTGGCCGCGGCGCGGGACGCCGGACTGGTCCCGAAGGGCCTGTCCTTCCACGTGGGTTCGCAGCAGATGACCGCGGACGCCTGGCGCCGGGCCCTCGACCGCACGGCCGAGACCTTGGCGGCCCTGCGCCGCCGCGGGCTGTCCGTGGCCCGGGTCAACCTCGGCGGCGGCCTGCCGGCCCTGGGCTACGCGGACCGGCGCGGGCGCACCCTCGACCCGCCCGTCGACAAGATCTTCGCGGTGATCCGGGAGGGCCTCGAACGTCTCCCGGAGGTCTGTGGACACCCCCTGGAGTTCCTGGTGGAACCGGGGCGCTATCTCGTCGCGGACCACGGCGCCGTGCGTGCGCACGTGGCCCGGCTGACCACCCGCGAGCAGCCGGACGGCACCCGGCAGCGCTGGCTGTACCTGAGCGTGGGGAAGTTCAACGGCCTCTACGAGATGGACCAGTTGCAGTACCGGCTGGTCTTCCCCGCGCACGCCGGCACGGCCCGGCTGCCCGCCGTCGTGGCGGGCCCCACCTGCGACGGTGACGACGCCTTCGCCTCGGACGGCGGCCTGGTCGAGGTGCCCGCGGACCTTGCGTCCGGCGACCCGGTCTGGGTGCTGTCCTGCGGCGCCTACGCCATCAGCTACCTGACGCAGGGCTTCAACGGCTTCCGCCCGCTGCCCACCGCCTGGATCCACGGCGAGACCCCCGGGCGGGCCCGGCGGCCGGCCACGATGCCACACTCCCGACCGGCCGCGGGAGGTGCCCGGTAGATGAGCCACCACGCCCGCATCCGGCAGATCACGGACGACGACTGGGGCGGCATCGCCGCGCTGGAGTCCCGCGCCTACGCCGCGCTCGGCCTCTCGGAGGAGCCGGCCGCGCTGCGGTCCCGGGGCCACGCCTCGCCGGACACCTGCTTCGTGCTCGACCTCCCACACGGCCTGGCCGGCTACCTGTTGGCGCTGCCCTACCCGATGTTCCACTACCCGGACCTGGTCCGCGCGGAGGGCGTCGCAGTGGGGAACGCCGAAGGCCCGGCGGCCGGGACCGTCGTCCCGTCGCGCAACCTCCACCTGCACGACCTCGTCATCGCCGAACCGCTCCGCGGCCGGGGGCTCGCCGGGCGGCTGCTGCGCCACCTGACGGCCACGGCGCGGGCCGGCGGCTACGAGCAACTCTCCCTCGTCGCGGTCGCCGGCAGCGGGACCTTCTGGGCCGCGCACGGGTTCGTCCGGCACCCCGGGGTGGTCCCTCCCGGTGAGTACGGCGGGCAGGCCGTCTACATGTCCAGGCCGGTGCGGGGCGACCGCACCGCGGCCCCGAAACCGGCCGGCGCGACGTCGCACGGTCCGGCACCACACCACCACGAAGGGGAATGATTTCCGGTGTTCCGCGTGCACGATCCCTTCCTGCGGGCGCAGTTGGCGATCGCCGCGCTGTTCTGCTCGCTGGGATTCCAGTACGCCACCTGGGCGTCTCGGATCCCCGCGATCAAGGCACAGCTCGGCCTGACCGCCGCCGAAGTGGGGGTGCTGCTGATGGCCACCGGAGTGGGCGCGGCGGTGTCGTTCCCCCTGGTCACGCTGTTGATGAACCGACTGGGAGCGAGACGCCTGGCGCTGCTGTCCGCGCTCTGCCTGGCGCTGCTGCTGTTCGCGTTGGCGGCGGCCCCCAACTACCCGACGGCGTTGGTGGTCATGGGCGTGGACGGGGTGCTGGTGGGCGCGTTGAACGTCGCGATGAACGCCCAGGGCGCCGCGCTCGAAGCCCGGCACCGGCGCCACGCGATGGCCAAACTGCATGCGACCTTCAGCGCCGGGTCCCTGGCGGCCGCGGTCCTGGCCTCGGCGGTGACCGCGGTGACCCCGGCCGTGACCACGCACTTCGCGGTGGCCGCGGCGGTCCTGCTGCTGTTGGTGGGCTGCGCCGGGCCGGGCCTGCTGACCGAGGAGCAGCCGGCGGCGGCCCCCAAGGAACGGCAGGGCCGCCGCCGGTGGGCGCTGCCCTCCCGCCTGACGCTGTGGATGTGTTGCGCCATGGCCTTCGGCACGGTCACCGAGGGCGCCATGAACGACTGGTCCGCGCTGTACCTGAAGGACGTCGCCAAGGCGTCGGCCCAACTGGCGCCGATGGGCATCGCCGTGGTCTCCGGTGTGATGGTGCTGGCCCGGCTGTTCGCCGACGGCTGGCGCGGCCGCTGGGGGGACGGGACCGTCGTCCGCGCCGGCAGCGCACTGGCCGGGGTCGGGTTGGCCCTCGCCCTGTTGAGCGGCGGCGCGGTACCGGCCCTGATCGGTTTCGCCTGTGTCGGCCTGGGCATCGCGGCCGTCACCCCGTGCGTGTACGTGGCCGCGGCCGGCCAGGGCGCCCGGGCGCTGACGCTGGTCGCCGCGATGGGCACGCTCGGCCTGCTGGCCGGGCCGCCGTTCATCGGGTTCCTCGCCAATGCCGTCGGCCTGGCGTGGGGGATGGCGGCGGTCGCCGCCTCTGCGCTCGTCGTCACGCTGTGCAGCACGCGGATCCGTTGGCCGTCCCGGAGCGCGCCGGCCGCCGCGGCCGCCGGAGAACCCGCCTGACGCCGCTGCGCCGCAGCCGCCGTCGCCCCCGCCGAGGGGGGGACGGCGGCTGCGGGTCTCGGCGGACGGCAACCGGGGCGGCCGGTGTCTCAGCAGGCGCCGAGGTCCTGCCAGACGCCCCCGTCACCGGTGGCGCCGGGCTCCTCACCCGTCGTCCACCACTTCGCCTTCCAGGTGTGCCCCTGGTACGAGACCTGCTGCCCGCCGGTGTAGACCGCGCCGCTGGTCCACGGGCTGGCCGTGCACTGGCTGCCGCTCCCGCCGGTGACGGTCAGCGCGAACGCCGTGCTGTGGCTGCCGGACGGGCCGGTGCCGGTGACGGTGAGGTGGTACGTCCCCGAAGCCGTCGCCGCGGTGGTGCTCACGGTCAGCGTCGAGGAGCCGCCCGCCGACACCGCGGCGGGACTCAGTGCGGCGGTCGCCCCCTTGGGCGCCCCGCCGACCGTGAGCTGCACCGACTGCGCCGCGCCGGCCGTGACCGCGGTGCGCACCGCCGCGGTGGCCCGGCCGCCGGCGGCCACCGAGCCGCTGACGGGATCCGCGGTCAGTGAGAAGTCGTCGGCCGGCGCGGTGGCGCCGCGGGTGAACGGCTCGAAGACGTGGCTGAAGTCCCAGGTGTTCTGCGGGATGCTGGAGCAGGTGTCGCCGGACGGGGCGCCGGGACAGCCGCCGTTGTCCCGCTGCAACGCCCAGAACGACAGGGTGTTGACGCCCTTGGCCACCGCCCAGTCGTAGACGTCCTTCGCGTTGGCGAGGGAGAAGGTCTCGGCCGGACCGAAGTCGTCGACGCCGGGCATCTCGATGATGCCGATCATGCCCCACAACTGGGCCGGGCTCTTGTCCGGGTAGAGCGGTGCGAGCTGGTCGTACAGCCCTTGGGCCGCGGTCTGGGTGTCCTTGGCCATGTCGTGGCTGGCGTTGTCGTAGTAGTCGAACGTCATGATGTTGGCGACGTCGACGCGGGCGCCGTTGCGCACCGCGCTCTGTAGTACGGCGAGTCCGCTGTCGGTGAGCCCGTGGGTCGTCGTCGGCAGGGTGTAGGAGATCTCGACGGTGCGGCCGTTGGCCTTCGCCCAGTCCTGGACGAGTTTGATGGCCTGGTTCCGGCGGTCGACGGCGGCGGAGTCGTCCAGCGAATCGGCCTCGATGTCCATGTCGAGCCGGCTCACGTCGTACGTCGTGAGGACCTTCTCGTACGTGGCGGCGATCTGGTTGACGTCGGTGCAGCTGTCGGCGATCTCGGTGCCGGTGGTGTCCGCGGTGTACCCGCCGAAGGAGGGGATGACGTCACCCCCGTTCGCCTTGATCGTCTTGATGTCGTCGCCGAAGGAGGCCGGGGAGACCGGGGTGTCGGTGCTGCCGTTCCAATAGGCGGTGCAGGAGCCCTTGGTGGCGGTCTGGAGGAACGCCATCGTCAGGTGTTTGGCGCCGGACTGGGCGGAGAGCGCGGCGGGGCTCTCGCCCGTCCACGACTCGAAGTAGGGCGCGAACACGTGGGCCGGTAGTGGGGTGGCCGCGTGGGCCGCGCCGCCGCCCAGGGCGGTCAGGCCGGCCGTGGCCACGGCGGTGACGGTTGCGGTGAGGACTGCTCGGAGGGTGCGCCTGCGTCTCATGGATGTCCCGAGGGTGAGGAGGGGGGGGTCGCCAAGTCCCTTTGCCGGCAGCGGTGTTGCCTCTGGGATAGCCCCGAGATCAGGAGCATGTCAATGGACTGGACCAAGATAGGACTAGACCAATTTGCGGTGCCGGTCGCCACCGCCCTGCCCAGCGCGGACCCGCCGCGCTGGACCACGTCCGAGGGCCGCCGACGGCGCCGCACGCCCTCGGTCGCGCGCCACCGGTGCGCGCGGTCCGACCCAGGCCCGTCCTCAGGAACGTCCGCTTCAGGCCCCCGCCTCCGGGCCGACGAGGGCGGGCAGGCTCACATGGCCGTTGGCGAGGAACGACGGCAGGGGGACGAGCGCGTCGGCCGGCACCGCGAGGCGCAGCTCCGGGAAGCGGGCGGTGAGCATCCGCAGCGCCGTGGTGGCTTCCAGGCGGGCCAAGGTCGCGCCGAGGCAGAGGTGGACGCCGTGACCGAACGAGAGGTGGGTCTTGTCGGGGCGGGTGGGGTCGAACCGGTCCGCGTCCGGCCCGTGCAGCGCGGGGTGCCGGTTGGCCGCGGAGTACGCGGCGAGGATCGCCTGCCCCTTGCGGATGACGGTGCCGTCCGCCACCGGGATGTCGGTGGTGGCGAACCGCATCGGCAGGAGGGGGACCGGTGCCTGCCAGCGCAGCGTCTCCTCGACCACGTCGCCCCAGGGCAGCGCGCCGGACCGGGCGGCGGCGAGGTGTTCGGGATGGCTGAGCAGCGCGACCAGGGCCTGGTCGATGAGGTTCACGGTGGTCTCGTACCCGGCGCTGATCACCAACAGCAGGGTGTCCCGCACCTCCTGGGGAGTGAGGCCGTGCCCCTGGCCCTCGGGGCCGCGGGCCTGGAGGAGACGGGTGGTGAGGTCGTCGCCGGGCCGCTCCTGCTTCAGGGCGAGCAAGGCGTCCAGGGCGGCGTAGAGGTCCCGGGCGTTGGCGGCGGCCGCCTCCGCGGTGACGTCGGTGGCGAAGACGCCGTTGACGGCGCGGCGGAAGTCCGGCAGCAGGTGTGCGGGCAGGCCCATCAGGTGCGTGATGACGCGGATCGGCAGCGGAGCGGCGAACCGCTCGCGCAGATCCACTGCCTCGCCCGGCCGCGCGGTGGCGAGGTCGTCCAGCAGCTCCCGGGTGAAGCGCTCGATGTCCGGCTCCAGCCCGGTGATGGTCCGGGCCGCGAACGCGGGGGCGATCAGCAGCCGCAGCCGACGGTGCTCGGCGCCGTACGCGGTGAACATGTTCTCGACCGCCACCCACAGGTTCAGCGGCCAGTCGGCGGTCCGGTCGGGGAAGCGGTCCCAGTGCCGGTGCGGGTCCTTGGACACCCGGTCGTCCAGGAGCAGGCTCCGCAACAGCTCGGGGTCGGTGACGGCCCAGGCTTCCTCCCCGAGCACGTCGACCCGGGCCATCGGGCCGCGGGCCCGTAAGGAGGCGTCCTCGGTCTGGCGGTCGCGGCCGGCCGGGTCGAGGACGTGGGGGGACTGCTGAGGCATGACCTGCTCTCCTTCAGGACGGCGGCCGCGGAGGCGGAGCACGGATGGTGGCGGGAGCGCAGGGGGAGTACGGCGCGGCCGGGGCGAATCCGTGGTGTGTGCGGAATCCGGGCACCGCGTCCGGGCAGTGGGGGGTGGGGCGGATTCCGAGTCCGCGATGACGGTGGTCGAGTCCTGGAAGGCGCGGGCACCCTGCCCTATGGCTACCCGCGGAACGCGCCCGGCGGCACCCCTGGCGCCGCCCGGGCCGCACTCGACCGGAAGCGGTGCGCGAAGGCCGTTCCGAGCGGGGTGGGAGTGCGGGTTGGGGCCATCGGGGAGCCGGTTGGGGCGCGCGGGACGGGGGCGGCGCCGGGCGCCCGCCGCGACGAATGCGGATCGGCCACCGGCGCCGCCGGGCGCGCCCGCGGGGTCAGTCGGCGGTGTACACGCGCCGCCCGCCCACGTACGTCTCCAGCACGGTGGCCCGGGCGATCTCCTCCGGGGGCGCGGTGAAGACGTCGCGGTCGAGGACGACCAGGTCGGCGAGGTGGCCGACGCGGAGCGTGCCGGCGTCGTCGAGTCCGTTGACGTGTGCGGAGCCGGCCGTGTACGCGGCGACCGCGGTGCCGAGGTCCAGGCGCTGTTCCGGCAGGAACACCCGCTCGTCGGCGGTGTCCGGCTCCTTGCGGTTGACCGCGACGTGCAGGCCGGCGAGCGGGTCGGGGCTGCTGACGGGCCAGTCGCTGCCGGCCGCGAGGGTGGCGCCGGCGCGCAGCAGGGAGCCGAACGGGTACTGCCAGCCGGCCCGTTCGGGGCCGAGGAAGGGGATGGTCAGCTCGTCCATCTGGGGTTCGTGGGCGGCCCACAGCGGTTGGATGTTGGCGATGGCGCCGAGCCGGGCGAACCGCGGCAGGTCGTCGGGGTGGACGACCTGGAGGTGGGCGAGGTGGTGCCGGGTGGCGCGTCGGCCGTTGGCGCTGCGGGCCGCCTCGACGGCGTCGAGGGCCTCGCGGACCGCACGGTCGCCGAGGGCGTGGAAGTGCACCTGGAAGTCCAGCGCGTCCAGCGCGGTGACGTGCCCGCGCAGCGCCACCGGATCGACGAAGCTCAGTCCGGTGTTCGTGGTCGCGCAGCCGCAGGAGTCCAGGTAGGGGCTGGTCATGGCGGCGGTGAAGTTCTCCGCGATGCCGTCCTGCATGATCTTCACCGCCCGGGCCCGGAACCGGCCGTGACTCAACTCGGCGCGCCGGGCGACCAGTTCGGGGATCTGCTCCGCGCCGCGTGCCCGGTCCCACCAGAGCGCGCCGGTGACCCTGGCGGTCAGGCTGCCGTCCCGGGCGGCGGTCAGATAGGCGTCCGAGGGGTCGCACTGGCCGTGGAAGGAACCGAGCAGCGCGTCCTGCCAGGCGGTGATGCCGAGGGAGTGCAGCAGTTGCTGCGCGCGCAGCAGGCCGGCCAGGCGGTCCGGGGCGGTGCGTTGCGGCACCAGCCGGGTGATCAGGCCGGTCGCGCCCTCCTGGAGGACGCCGCTCGGTGTGCCGTCGGGCTCGCGCTCGATCCGGCCGTCGGCAGGGTCGGGGGAGTCCTTGGTGAGGCCGGCCAGTTCGAGCGCGCGGGTGTTGACCCAGGCGCCGTGGTGGTCGCGGTTGGGCAGGTAGACCGGGCGGTCCGGCACGACCGAGTCGAGAAGTCGGCGGGTGGGCAGGCCGCCGGCGAAGCTCTCCAACGACCAGCCGCCACCGGTGATCCAGGCACGTTCGGGGTGCGCGTCGGCGAACTCGCGGATCCGCCGCAGGTACTCGTCGACGCCGACGGTCCCGGTGAGGTCGCACTCGGCGAGCTCCAGGCCGCCGAAGACGGCGTGGATGTGCGCGTCCTGGAATCCGGGCAGCAGCAACTTGCCGGTGAGGTCGACGACTTCGGTGGCGGGACCGATCAGCTCCCGCACGTCGTCGTGGCCGACGGCCGTGATGCGTTCGCCCGTCACGGCGAGACTGCTCGCCCGGGTGCGGGCGGGGTCTTGGGTGTGGATGGGGCCGCGGGTGAAGACGAGGTCGGCTGGGGCCATGGGAGTACTCCCGTCGGGTCGGGGTCCGCGCACCATCCGCGGAGGCGGGGCACGGATCGAATGCAGGGTTCGGAGGGAACGGAAGGAACGGAAGGAACGGAGGGAACGGAGAGAACGGAGGGTGCGGCGGGAACGGTGGGTGCGGTGGGCCGGTCAGTCGCCCGGTGGCACCGTGTCCCCGGCGGGGCGCGCCAGGAAGTAGGGTGCCCGCCGCCGCCAGCGGGCCCACGCCGCGAACGGCAGACCGGACACGAGCATCAAGACGACCACGGCCAACTCGAACCAGCCGTTGTCCGCGGCCAGCGCGAAGTGGTCCGTCGACCGGTAGAAGTCCCAGGCGAGGTACCCGCCGACGGCGAGCAGGACGAGCGCGCCCAGCAGCGGGGCCACGACCACGCGCAGCGCCTCGCCGGGCGCGGTGCGCAGCAACGGGCGGAAGCGCACCGCCGCCGCGATCGCGGTGAGCGCGTAGTACAGCGCGACGACGATGCCGATGGCGTTCACCGCGGCGGAGATCAGTGCACCGACGGTGGGGATGACCAGCGACACCAGGGCCAGGACGGCGGCGATCGCGGTGATGAGCAGGGTGCCGGCGGCCGGGGTCCGGTGACGGGGGTGGAGCCGGGTCCACACCCGGCCCACGGTGCCGTCGCGGCCCATCGCGTACATGCCGCGCGCGGTGGGGATCACCGCGGCCTGGAGGGACGCCGCGGCCGAGAAGGTCAGGGCGATCAACGGCAGGGCGGCGAGCGGCTGGTGGGCCAGCTTCGTGCCGAAGTACGTCAGTCCGTGCGCCCCGTTGTCGGCCAGTTCGTCCAGCGGAAGGACCCGTTGGAAGGCCGTGCCGGCGAAGACGAACAGCAGCATCATGAGGGTGAGGGCGAGGAAGCCGCCGCGGGAGGCGTCGCGCGCGGTGCGCACCTCCTCGCCGACGCTGAAGACCGATTCGAACCCCCAGTAGCAGAACACCGCCAGCACCATGCCCTGGGCGAGGGCCTGGAGCGAGGGGATGGCGAACGGGTCGAACCACTCCGGCGACAGCGGTTGATCGCCGGCGAACAGGCCGTAGCCGCAGAAGGCCAGCAGCACCGCGTACTCGAAGACCAACAGGTACCGCTGGAGCCGGGCGGCCAGGTCGAGCCCCCGCACGGCGATCAGGGCGGCGGCGAACAGGACGACCAGCCCGATCAGGGTCGACTGGAGGGTGGAGTCGGGATCGAGGGCCAGCCCGCCGATGCGGTGGACGGTGGCCTCGCCGAGGAGTTGGAGGACGGCCGACCCGGTCACCGCGGTGGTGTAGGCCATGAAGACGACCGTGCCGACGACGTTGACCCAACCCGTCAGGAAGCCCAGCCAGGGGTTGAGGAGCCGGCCCACCCACCGGTAGCTGCTGCCGGCGTCGGGTTCGACGCGGTTCAGGCGCCCGTACGCGCCGGCGATGGCCAGCACCGGCAGGAACGCCACCAGCATGATCGCCGGTAGGTGCAGCCCGACGACCCCGGCCATCAGCCCCAGGCCGATGCCGATGCTGGAGGTGGCCGCGGTGCTGGACGCGGCGATCACCAGCGCCCCGCCGACCCCGACGGACCTGCGCATGCCGGCCGGATGGGACCCGCCGGCCGACTCCGGCCGGGCGCTCGTGTCCTTGACCTTGGCTGTCAACGGATCACCGCCGTGTTCATGAGGAATCCGACCGGGCGGCCGGTTGGCTCGACATGAAAGCCGCCGGGCACTTCTCACGTCAATGACGTTGTCGTAAGGTCCGGGGCCATGGCAGAACGAGTGGTGCCCGAGCCGCAGCGGCGACGCCGACGACCGACCAAACAAGGCGTCGTGCTCTCCCGCCAGCTGATCGTCGAGACCGCGCTGCGCCTGGTCGGCCAGCACGGCGCCGAGGCGCTGACGGTGCGGCGGTTGGGCGCCGCGCTCGGCGCCGATCCCAGCGCCGTCTACCGGTACTTCCGCAACACCGACGACCTGCTCCTCGCCCTCGCCGACGAACTGATCGGACGCGCCCAGCACGGCTGGCGGCCCACCGGTGACTGGCGCGCCGACCTGCGCGAGATCGGCCTGCGCATCCACCGCGCGTACCAGGCACACCCCCAGGCGGCACTGCTGGCGGCCCACCGGACCACCGGGCGCAGCCACGAGATCCGCGCCGTCGAGGCGATCCTGGGAGTCCTGCGCGCAGCCGGGTTCCCGGACCCGGAGGCGGTCCGGATCTACCACGCCTTCGTCGACCAGAGCCTGGGCTTCGCCGCCCTCGACGCCGCCGCCCTGGCCCTGCCCCCCGCCGCGCGGGCCGCCGACGACGAGGTCTGGCAGGCCGCTTACGGATGCCTGGCGGCCGACACCCACCCCAACATCGCGGCCACCGCACCCCTGTTGGCGGCCGACATGCGCCGCAGCGGCTACCCGTACGCGCTGGACCTGCTGCTGGCGGCCGCGGCGGCGCGCCTACCGCGACCGGCCGGGCGACCCCCACGGCCCTGAGCGGGCCGACCGCCGCCCGGATTCCGGGGAGTTGGGCGACGGCGCGACGTTCAGCGCCTCGGTCGGACCCGTGCGGCCAGTTGCGGCACCAAGACGGAGGCGTCGACCGTGCCGAGCCCGGAAGCCAGGTCGTAGCCCGGGGCCGCCTGGAATCCGTAGGGGCCGTTGTCCCCTTCGGTGATGTCGACGACCCCGCCGTGCGGATCGCCGGCGAGGGCGTAGAGCGCCTCGTGGAGGGCGCCGAGCCGACGGCCGGCCTCCTGGTTGGCGAGGGCGACCAGCGCCGCGAACATGGGGGCGGCCTCGCTGGTGCCGCCCACCGGCAGCCAGCCCGCGCCCGCCGGGAGGAACCCCTGGTAGACGAGGGTGCCGCCGGACGCGGAGCCGTCCATGGAGATGTCGGGGGTACCGCGGCGCCCGCCCACCACGTCCGCCACCCGGTCCTGATAGCGGGGGCGGGCGAAGGTCTGCGAGGGGCCGCCGCCGGTGGCGCCGGCCCGGTCGTGCCAGACGGTGTCCGGACCGGTGCGCCGGCCCTCGGCGTCGAGGTGCAGACGGGAGCCGCCCAGGGCGAGCACGCTGGGGTCGGAGGCCGGCCAGGAGACGGACCGGACGCGCTCGCGGCCCGGGCCGACGGGCGGCGCGGCACCGAAGTCGCCCGTACTGGCGGTCAGCGTGGTGCCGCTCGCGACGACCTCGGCCAGCGCCGGGCTGAGCGCGAGCAGGTCGTCGGCGGGCGCCTGGCTGTTGCCGGCGGCGGTGTACTCCTCGATGCCGTAGCTGATCGAGATCGCGTCGGGGCGGTGGTTGCGGAGGCTCTGGGCGATCCCGTCGAGGATCAGCGTGGCGCCGCCCGCCGCCGCCCGCCGGGTGTCCTGGGCGGACGGGGTCCGGGGCGTTCCGGGGGAGGGCGAGGCGTACGCGTGCTCGGGCAGGCCGATCTGGGTGACGACGATCTTCGCGTCCGGCGCCAGCATGTGCACCATCTGCGTGTCGAGCGTGGTCTCCAGGGCGGCGCCCGCCATTCGCGCGTTGTGCGCGTCGAACGGCGCGATGTGTCCGGCCGGCGCGTACCGGTCGACGGTCAGGTCCGGCAGGTGCAGTTTCATGGTCGTGCTGAACGTCTCCAGGTCCGCCCGCAGCGTGTCGGGCACGACCTCCTCCCAGACCACGACCGTGCGTCCCTTGCCGGTGATGCCGGCGGCGTCGAGCTTGTCGACGCCGTACGCCCGGCGCACCGCGTCGGCGGCGTAACAGGCGGAGCCGAGCACCCGGCGGCAGACGGCCTGGGTCGGGACGTGTCTGAACGGCTGGGCCGTGGCGGTCGGCGCGGCCGACATCGAGGAGGCGGCACGCGCCGCCGCCGAGGACACCGTCCCGGTGCGTCCGGAGCCGGCACCGCCCGCGCAGGCCGGGAGGGCGGCGATCAGGGCCGCGACCGACGCGGCGGCGAGGCGACGGCGCAGGGGCAGCGAGCTCGGAATGATCACACCTCGATGATGACCAGTGGCTGGTCCCGGCGCCCCTCGCACTGGTCCGTCGGTGCCGCGCCGCGCCGCGTCGGGTCCATGGGCGCCCCCGGGGACGGGCGTCAGTGCCGCCGGCCTACGTAGCCGTCGGGGCGCACGTGCACGGAGGTGCCCGCCGAGGCGTCGTACGCGCGGTGGGCGTGCCCGTGGGTGTCGACGACGTGCGGGCCGGAGGGGGACTGGCCGGGGCGCAGCACCGCGAAGGCGTGCGGCGCGTCCGGGGCGGCGACGCCGAACGTCAGGTGGGTGGCGTGCGGGCCGCGGTAGAGGTCGAAGAGCCGGACGGGCCGGCCGTCGGCGTCGGTGACGGGGGCGTCCGGCGCGCGGTCACCGGCCACGAGGCTTCCCTCGGTCGTCCGGTAGCTCACGTCCAACTGGCGGGTGTTCGCCCCGCGTTCGTGGGCGTCCTCGGCGCCGTCCTGGTGCTTCTGGAGCAGCCGGGAGCTGATCGCGAGGACCCGTTCGGCGGTCGCGCGCCGTTCTGCCTGATAGCTGTCGAGCAGGTCGGGCGCGCCGTCGGCCAGTTTCCAACCGAGGTTGTAGGCGTCCTGCACGCCGGTGTTGAGGCCCTGGCCGCCGGTGGGCGGATGGGCGTGCGCGGCGTCGCCGGCGAGGAAGACCCGGCCGCTGCGGAAGCGCTCGGCCAGGCGGATGTTCGGCCGCCAGACGGTCGACCAGGCGAGCCGGTCCAGCCGGACCCCCGCGCCCACGGCGTCCAGCTTGCCCTGGAGGGTCCCCAGCGAGGCTTCGTCGTCGTCCTCGCAGAGCGGTGCGTTGAACTGGAACAACCCCGGGGTGCCGGGCAGCGGGCTCAGGCCGACGCCGGACCAGGGGGCGTCGGCGCGGGCGAACCAGTAGCCCCAGTCGTGGTCCAGGGCGTCGGCGGTCACGTCGCCGAGCAGCATCCGCACGCTCTCGTCCGTCGTCCCCCGGAACGGGATGCCCAGGGCCTTGCGGACGGTGCTGCGCCCGCCGTCGGCGCCCACCAGGTAGGCGGCGCGGACGGTCTCGCCGTTGGAGAGGCGGACCGTCACGCCGTCCGCGTCCTGGGTGAAGTCGACCAGTGCGGTGCCGAGTTCGACGCGGGTGCCGAACGCGGCGAGGCGGTCCCGCAGGATGCGCTCGGTCTGTGACTGGCCGAGGACCCAGGCGTTGGGGTAGGGCACATCGGGGGTGGGGTCGAGGAGCGCGGCCGTCCGCCGGTCCGTGACGTGCGCCCCGTCGAGGTGCACACGGACCGTCGGCACCACCCGTCCCTGCTGGAGGACCGCGTCGAGCACGCCCAGGTCCTCGAAGACTTCCAGGGTGCGGGGCTGGAGGCCGTCGCCCCGCGAGCCGTCGAAGTGTGTGTCCGCCTGGTCGACGACGCGCACGGCGAGTCCCCGTCGGGCCAGGTCGATGCCCAGGGTCAGTCCGGTGGGACCGGCGCCGGCGATGATCACGTCCATGGTCGAACCTCGTTTCTGAATCACGATTCACTGAATGTGGATTCAGTATGCTGGTTGGTACTGTTCCCGGTCAAGGAGGTGCCGTGAAGCGCAAGGAGAAAGCGGCGGAGACCGAGGCCGCCCTGAAGGCCGCTGCCAAGCGGGTGTTCGCCGAACGCGGCTACCTCAACACGAAGATCACGGACATCACCGCCGAGGCCGGACGCGCGGCGGGCTCCTTCTACAACCACTTCGCCGGCAAGGAAGCCCTGCTCGAAGCGCTCATGGCCGACATGGCGGCCGACGGCGACTCGTGGGCCGCCGCCCCCGGGCACCGGTCGGACTTCACCGATCCGCAGGCGGTCCGCGAACACGTCGCGGTGTACGTCCGCCGCTACCGCGAGCACGCCGTGACGCTGCGCGCCGTGCGGGAGGCGGCCCTGGTCAACGAGGGCTTCGCCGCCACCGTCGATCGTTTCGCGGCGAGCGAGACGGCCGACCTGCTCGGTCACGTCGCCCACGTCGCCGAGGCGGGGCGCCAGCTACCCGCCGCTCCGGAGACCGCCCTGCGCATGGCGTTCTCGCTGGTCCACGCCTTTCTCCAGGCCCGGCAGCAGCAGGCCGACCCGGCTGCCGAGGAGGAGACGATCGAGGCGCTGACCCGTTTCGTCTACCGCGGCCTCAACGGCCGCGACTATTGAGCGCCCGCCGACCCCCGCCACCAGGCACTCAGTGCACCTGGCGCCCCTCGTCGACCGCCGAGCTGTGCTACGGTTTAGAAGTTGCAGTTGTGGTACCCATGAACCCATGTGCGCCTGACGGGAATGTTTCTCCTTCAGGCGCCTTGTTTGTTTTTCCGGCATCTCCGGATGGGTCCTTTGTTTACCAGAAGGAGAAAGTCATGGCACAGGGAACCGTGAAGTGGTTCAACGCCGAAAAGGGTTTCGGCTTCATCCAGCAGGACGGCGGCGGCCCGGACGTCTTCGCCCACTACTCGAACATTCAGTCCCAGGGCTTCCGTGAGCTCCAGGAGGGCCAGCGGGTCTCCTTCGACGTCACGCAGGGTCAGAAGGGCCCCCAGGCGGAGAACATCGTCCCCGCCTGAGTGCCGGACGCGTATCCGCTAGCCGGGGTCCGCACCGCCGTGGTGCGGACCCCGGTTTGCGCTGTTTTCAGGAAGGCACATAACCGCATGTCCCGCAGGTCCCAGAAGTCGAATCGGCGCGCCGCGTCGCCCGCGTCGTCCGCACCGTCGTCGAGGGAGTTCCGGCTGCCGGAAAACACGACACCCGCACTTCCCGCCGTCGAGGACTTCGCCGGCCTGGACATGCCCGCGGGGCTGCTGAAGACCCTCACCGCACAGGGCGTGACCACCCCGTTCCCCATTCAGGCCGCCACGCTGCCCAACTCGCTCGCCGGCCGCGACCTGTTGGGACGCGGACGCACCGGGTCCGGCAAGACCCTCGCGTTCGGATTGGCGCTGCTGGCCCGCACGGCCGGACAGCGGGCGGAGTCCAAGGCCCCGCTGGCCCTCGTACTGGTGCCCACCCGTGAACTCGCGCAGCAGGTGACGGACGCACTGACCCCCTACGCGACCGCGGTGAACCTCCGCCTGGCGACGGTGGTCGGCGGACTGTCCATCACCAAGCAGGCCAGCACGCTCCGCCGTGGCGTCGAGGTGCTCGTGGCGACCCCGGGCAGGCTCAACGACCTGGTGGAGCGCGGTGACTGCGTGCTGGACGGCGTCCGCATCACGGTGCTGGACGAGGCCGACCAGATGACCGACATGGGCTTCCTGCCGCAGATCACCAAGCTGCTCCAGCACGTGCGGTCCGACGGACAGCGCATGCTCTTCTCGGCCACCCTGGACCGCAACATCGACCGCCTGGTCCAGCGGTTCCTGACCGACCCGGTGGTGCACTCCGTGGACCCCTCCGCGGGCGCGGTGACCACCATGGAGCACCACGTGTTCCACGTCCAGGACGAGACCGACAAGAAGGCCGTCACGACGCGCATCGCGGCCCGCGACGGCCGGGTCATCCTCTTCCTCGACACCAAGCGGTCCGCTGACCGGCTGGCCAAGCGGCTCCTGGCCGTCGGTGTCCGCGCGGCGGCCCTGCACGGCGGCCGTTCCCAGCCGCAGCGCAACCGCACCCTGGAACAGTTCAAGAACGGCCAGGTCACCGCGTTGGTGGCGACCAACGTCGCGGCCCGCGGCATCCACGTCGACGATCTCGACCTGGTCGTGAACGTCGATCCGCCCACCGACCACAAGGACTACGTCCACCGCGGCGGTCGCACCGCCCGCGCCGGCGGCTCCGGCAGCGTGGTCACCCTGGTCCTGCCCGCCCAGAAGCGGGAGGTCACCCGGCTCATGTCGGACGCCGGCATCCGTCCCCGGACGGCCCGCATCACGTCCAGCGACGCGGAACTGGCCACCATCACCGGTGCCCGGGAGCCCTCCGGCGTGGCCGTCGTCCTCGAAGTTCCCCAGCAGGCGGCACCGTCCGCGGCCCGCTCGGACCGCAAGCCCGGCACCGAGGGCGCTCGGCGGTCCGGCCGTCGACGTCGCAGCGGTACCGGGACCGGAACGGGAACCGGAGCGGCGGCGACCGCTGCCGGCGCGAGTGCGGGACGTCGGGGCCGCCGGGGCGCGGCCGGAGCGGCCGTGGGCGGCGCGGCCGGCGGCGGCGCCGCCACCAACGGCGGCGGCCGCGGTTCCGCCCGCCGCAAGGCGGGCGGCGGGGCCACCGGCGGTGCGGGTGGCGCGGGCGGCCGCGGTGCCGACCGGCGGGGCGGCCGCCGTCCCGCCGCTTCCTGAGTTCCGCCACGGGGGACGCTGAGCGCCGCACCGCCCGGTCGCCCGGCTGGTGCGCGCACGTCCCGGCCGCCACGACGGAGCACGTCACCGCGGTGCGGAACGGTCCCCGGGGCGACGGTGGTTGAGGGCGCGCCGAGACGTCCGGAACCGGCCCGCCACGCGCCTGCGCGTGGCGGGCCGCTTCGTCGGGGCGGGTCTCAGCCGGCCGGTTCGGTGCGGGCCATGGCGAACTCCCGGCGGGGTTCGCCCGGGCGCACCGGCTGCACCCGCCCGGTGCGCTGGAAGCCGTGCCGGGCGTAGAGGCGCTCCGCGCGGTCGTTCTCCTCGGCGACCCAGAGCTCGACCCGGGGGCAACCGTGGTCCTTCGCCCACTGCAACGCCGCCCGCACCAGGAGATCCCCCACGCCGCGCCCGCGGCCGTCGGGGTGCACCCACATCGACACCAGTTCCGCACGGCCCGCCTCGACCGGCACGATGCCGATCAGTCCGTACGTCCGGTCGCCGTCCTGCGCGACGAACTGGTTGCGCCGGGCGAGGCGTTCGCGCCACCTGTCCTCCGTGAACGCCTGCTCCGACTCCCAGGTGGAGCCGAACGCCTCCGGGGCGTCCGCGAGTGCGGCCAGGCGAACGGTGCGGTACAGGGCCCAGTCCTCGACCGCGAGGGGGCGCACGGAGAACGTCGTCATGCGCGAGACCCTGACGTCCACGGCGATCGTGCGCAAGGGATATGGGTGACGGCGCGCAGCGAACTGGTCCCGACATGATCCTCTGACTAAGGTCAGAGGATGGATGCGACGCAGATCGACCAGGTGCGGCGCTTCAACCGCGCCGTCACGGAACGCGTGGGCGTGCTGCACGACCACTACCTCGGGCGGGACCGGCCCATCGGCGAGGCCCGGTTGCTGTGGGAGATCGGCGAGCAGGGGCAGGACGTGCGGTGGTTGCGCGAGCGCCTGGGACTGGACTCCGGGTATGTCAGCCGGTTGTTGCGGTCGTTGGAGGGCGACGGCCTGGTGACGGTGCAGCCGCAGCCCCGGGACCGGCGGGTGCGCACCGTCCGGCTCACCGAGGCCGGACGTGCGGAACGCGTCCTGGTGGACCGCCGCAGCGACGAGTTGGCCGGCTCCCTGCTCGAACCGCTCAACGCCGCCCAGCGCGACCGGCTGGTGACCGCGATGGCGGAGGTCAACCGGTTGCTGACCGCTGCGACGGTCGTGCTGCACACTGTGGCGCCGGACCACCCCGATGCCCAGTACTGCCTGCAGTCCTACTTCGGCGAGTTGCGGGAGCGGTTCGCGTCGGGCTTCGACCCGGTGCGTAGCCTGCTCCCCGACGCGGGCGAACTCCAGCCCCCGCACGGCCTGTTGCTGGTCGCCCGGCTGCACGGCGAACCGGTTGGCTGCGCCGGCCTGAAGCTGCCGCCCGGCGCACCAGCCGAGATCAAGCGCATGTGGGTCGCACCGCAGGCCCGGGGGCTGGGTCTGGGGCGCAGGTTCGTGGCCGAGTTGGTGGCGCAGGCCGCCCGGCACGGCTGCGACGTGCTGCGCCTGGACACCCACGAGGCGCTCACCGCCGCGATCGGCCTCTACCGCTCCTGCGGCTTCGAGGAGGTCGCCGCCTTCAACGACGAGCCCTACGCGCACCACTGGTTCGAGAAGCGGATCACCGGAGCGCCGCCCGGGTGAGGGCCTCCTGGTACGCCAGCACCTTCGTCCGGGCCTCGGCCGGCAGGGGAGGGCCCGCGTCGAGGAGGCGGGGCAGCAGTTCGCGTCGGGTGGTCAGGGCGTGGAACATCAGCGCGACGGTGACGTCGTGGTCGGGCCGGTGCTCGACGCGCACCGGGTCGCCGGCGCGGATCTCGCCGGGCGTCAGGACCCGCAGGTACGCGCCGGGTACCGCGGCCCGGGTGAAGCGTCTGACCCAGCCGGGTTCGTCCAACCAGCCTTGGAAAGTACGGCAGGGGACCCGTGGTGACGTCACCTCCAGCAGTAACTCCCCTCCGATGCGCCAGCGTTCGCCGATGCGGGCGTCGGTGACTTCCAGGCCGGTGGTGGTGAGGTTCTCGCCGAAGACGCCGTTGGGGAGCGTGCGGTCCAGTTGCCGCTGCCAGTCGTCGAGGTCCTCGCGGGCGTAGGCGTAGACGGCCTGGTCGTCGCCGCCGTGTCGGACGCGGTCCAGCACCGCGTCGCCGGCGAGGCCGCTGCCGCCGATGCCCTTGGGGCCGGGGGCGGCCACGGCCACGGGGCCGGGCGCGGGACGTTTGTCGATGCCGGTGCCGTGGGCGGCGGCATAGGGGGCGGTGAGGTTCCGCCCCACGTTCACGGTCAGCAGTGTTGCGGTCTGTGTGCTCATGAGTGAAAGAGTAAGGTGCGTAAATGGCAGCGGCCACTTACTTTTAGACGTTGTCTAAAAGTGTTTCTAGTTCAAGTCGGGGGTGCGGAGGGCCGCCAGGAAGCCGTCGACCGCCGCGGTCTGGGCCTGGGCGGGGAAGCGGTCCGGGTCGAACAGGGCCTGGACGGTCAGGCCGTGGGCGAACGCGACCACCGTCGCGGCGAGTTGGTCGACATCGGCGTCGGCGGGGAGCTCGGCCAGGGTGCGGGCGGCGGCCAGGTGGGGGCGGAGCGCGGCGCGGATGCGGGCGTAACGGTCGGCCTGGTCGGCGTGCAGGCCCGGGTCGGCCAGGGCCTGGTCCCACGAGCCGACCCAGATCCGGTTGCGGGCGGTGTTCTCCTCGCCGATCGGCAGCAGGTCCAGGAGGGTGGCGCGGAGGGCGGCGAGCCCCGGTTGGGGGTGCGGGCGACGGGGGCGCTCCGCGCCGTCCTTCTCCAGCAGTTCGAGGGCGTGCACGATCAGGGCCCGTTTGGTCGGGAAGTAGTGCATGACCAGGCCGGTGGAGACGTCCAACTCGGCCGCCACGGCGCGCAGGGTCAGGCCGCCGAAGCCCTTGGCGGCCAATATGCGCCACACCGCTTGGGAGACGCGCTCGCGACGGGATGCGTGATCGACGGGGGCGGGAGGAGGCATGGGGATTAGGGTACGTACCGAACGCTTGTTACGTACCGTGGACGCAGACGGAGGACCCATGTTCGCCTTGCCGCTCGATGACGGCGCCCAACTGCGGCCCCTGGAGCCCTGGCAGGCGCCGGAGTTCCTGGCCCACATAGAGCGCGCGCGGCCCACCGTGGACCCCTGGATCCCGTGGGCGACCCGCAGCACCGACCTGGTGACCGCGCTCACCGTCCTCCAGGGCTACGCGGACGGCCAAGCCAAGGACGGCGCCCGCATTTACGGCATCTGGTTGGACGGGGTGCTGGTCGGCGGCGTGATGTTCACGCAGTTCGACGCGGCGCTGGGAGTCTGCGAGATCGGCTGCTGGTTGGAGTCGGCGGGGGAGGGGCGCGGTCTGGTGCACCGCGCCAGTCGGCTGCTGATCGACTGGGCCTTCCGGGAGCGCGGGATGAGCCGCGTGGAGTGGCGGACGACGCCCACCAACAAGCGCAGCGTCGCGGCGGCGCGCCGGCTCGGCATGCGTCGCGACGGGGTGCTGCGCCAGCAGTTCCCGTACCGGGGCGTCCGGCAGGACACGGAGATCTGGTCCGTCCTCGCGGAGGAGTGGGACGGGTGACTCCTAGGGCAAGGGCCGGCGGTGGTCGTCGCGGTGCAGCGTGGCCAGGGCCAGGGTGCCCAGGGCGCAGGTGACGATGACGTAGTAGGCGGGTACGTCGGGGTTGCCGGTGCGCCGGATCAGTTCGGTGACCAGCAGCCCGGCGCAGCCGGAGAACACCGCGTTGGACAGCGCGTAGGCCACGCCGAGGCCGGTGGTGCGGACCGGCGTGCGGAACGTCTCGGCAAGCATCGCCGGCCCCGGCCCGGCCAGCAGACCCACCAGCGCGCCGGCGACGGCCACCGCCCCGCACGTCAACCACAGGGGTGCGGAGCGCTGCTGGACGAGGTGCAGCAGGGGCAGTGCGCACACCGCCGAGAGGGCGGCACCGGTCACCATCACCGCGCGCCGGCCCACCCGGTCGCTCAGCGCGCCCGCGGGGAGGATCGTGACGGCGAAGCCGAGGTTGGCGATGACCGTGGTGAGCAGGGACCGGGCCGGACTCGCCCCGACGGTGTTCTGGAGGTAGGACGGCAGCACCACCAGCAACGTGTAACCCGCCGCCGACCAGGCCACGAGGCGCCCGCATCCCAGGACGACCGCCCGGGCCGTGCTCCGCAGCGGCGGCCGGGGCGCGGGCGGGGCGCCGTCACCGCCCGCGCGATCCGGCGCGCTGCGGCGGAACGCCGGGGACTCGGGCAGGCCCAGGCGCAGCAGCAGGGCGAGGGCCCCATCGGCAGGGCCGCCAGGAACGGCAGCCGCCAGCCCCACGCCGCGACCTGCGCCGCCGACAGCACGGTCGTCACCAGGGTCGCCGCGGCCGCGCCCCCGAGCAGTCCGAGCGCGACGGTGAAGGACTGCCACGCGCCGTACCGCCCCCGTTTCCCGTCGGGCGCGCACTCGGTCATCAAGGCGACGGCGCCGCCGAACTCCCCGCCCGCGGAGAGGCCCTGGACGATCCGCAGCGCGGTCAGCAACCAGGGGGCGGCCGCGCCCGCAGTGGCATATGTGGGCAGCGCCCCGATCAGCGTCGTGGCGCCGGTCATCGTCACCACCGCCGCGATCAGCACCGGCCGACGGCCGAAGCGGTCGCCGGCCCGGCCGAGGAGGAACGCGCCCAGCGGTCGGAAGAAGAAGGCCAGCGCGAACGTCGCATACGTCTTGACCAGGGCCTCCGCGGCTCCGCCACCCTGCGGGGTGAAGAAGTTGGCGGCGACGACGGTGGCGAAGTAGCCGTAGACGCCGAACTCGTACCACTCGATGAAGTTGCCCACCGCGCCCGCGGCGACGGCCCGGGCCCCGGGCGCGGTCCGACCGGGTGCCCGGCGCGGTTCGTCTGTGGAGGTCGTCATGTCCGGCAGTCTTCCCACCGACCGGGTCCGGGTCGCCGGTGCCGGGCGGCCGGCCCGGCGCACCGCCACCGAACCGAGCGGTCCGCATGCACAGCGTGGCGAGCGGGCGGAGTTGCCGCCCACTCGCCCGAGGTCCTCCGGCCGCCCCTCGCGGGACACCGCGCGGCGGGTGACAATCGACGCACGGCGCCCGTGCGGCGCCCCCGCTCCACACCGAGCGGGCAGGGAGGACGAGGGGCCGCCCACAGGGCGGCCACCGCTTCCCGACCGTGCGGGCGGCACAGGCCCGACGTGTCGGGGCGTGCCCCTCGGCACCGGTCCGGAGAGGTGACGTGCGATGTCTCCATGGCGGGTCCGTGCGCTGGAGGAGAGCGATCTGGACCAGGTGGTGCGCATCTGGGAAGAAGCGCCGGACGCCACCGTGGGCCTCGCGGTGAGCCTGGCGGAGGCGGTGAGCGCGCTGCACGCCGAAGCGCCGGCCGTGGTGGCCGTGGTGGGCGACCAGATCGTCGGTGCCGCGGTCTCCCTGGTGGCGCAGGAACGCGCCTGGATCCTGCGGATGGCGGTGGGCCAGCCGTGGCGGGGGCACGGCGTCGGGCAGGCGCTGTTGGCGGCCCTGGAGGACCGGTTGGGGCGATCCGGGGTGCGCCGCATCGGGGCGCTGCTGCCGGACGAGGAGGCCGGCCAGCGGGCGTTCACCCGCGCCGGCTACGTGGCCCGACCGGACCTGCACTACGTCGAGAAGCAGCTGACCGCGGACTCCGCCGAGGCCACCTTGCTCGACCAACTCGGCGGGACCGTGCCGGACGCCGGCCTGTGGGACGGCATCGCCGGCATGAGCGCCGAGAAGGCGCTGATCGAGCGTCGGCTGGTGCTCCCGCTGGAGCACCCCGACGTCGCCGGCGAGTACCGCCTGGTGCCGCCCCGCGCCGTGGTGCTCTTCGGCCCGCCCGGCACCGGCAAGACCACCTTCGCGCGGGCGGTCGCCTCCCGGCTGCGCTGGCCGTTCATCGAGGTGTTCCCCTACCAGCTCGCCGACGACGCGCACGGCGTCGCGGCCGGACTCCGTCGGCTCTTCGCCCGCGTCGAGCACCTGGAGCAGGCCGTGCTGTTCTTCGACGAGGCCGAGGAGATCGCCTCCGAGCGGCACGACCCGACGACGCTCGCGCACCGGGTCACCAACGAACTCCTCAAGCTCATACCGCAGTTCCGGCGCGGTGAGCGCCGGCTGCTGATCTGCGCCACCAATGCGGTGCGCTCCCTCGACCCGGCCTTCCTGCGTCCGGGCCGCTTCGACTACCTCATCCCCGTCGGGCCGCCCGACCCCCAGGCCCGGCGTGCCATCTGGATCCGCTACATCGGCCCGGACCGCGCGGCCGGCCTCGAACTCGACGCGCTGGTCGAGGCCAGTGACCGGTTCACGCCCGCGGACATCGAGTACGCGGCGCGCACCGCCGCGCAGAGCGCCTTCGAACGTCACCTGGCCTCCGGGCCGGACGAGGGCGCCGATCCGACCCGGCTCACCGGCGACTACCTCCAGGCGATCGCGCACACCCGGACGTCGCTGACCGAGGACGACATCCGCGCCTTCGACCGGGACCTCAGGACCGCCGCCCGAGTGTGAGGTACTCCCGCGCGGTGGTGGTCGCGCGGGCGGCGGCGAGGGCCAGGCAGACGCGGTCGCGGGTCAGCGGCAGCACGCCGAAGCGGATGCCGGTGGCGTCCCGCACCGCGTTGGCCAGGGCGGGGGCGACCGGGGTGAACGGGCTCTCGCTCATCGACTTGGCGCCCAGCGGCCCGAGGGCGTCCGCGGTGTCGGCGAAGTACACCTCGGTCCGCGGCACGTCACCGAACGCCGGGACGTGGTAGGTGCGGAAGGACGTGGTGACGAGGTGCCCGTCGTCGTCCCACAGCAGCGACTCGTACAGGGCCGCGCCGACGGCCTGCGCGACGCCGCCCTCGATCTGGCCGCGGCACTGCAACGGATTGACGACCCGGCCGGCGTCGGCCGCGTGGACGCTCCGCAGGATCCTGATCTCGCCGGTGCTGGTGTGCACCGCGACCCGGAAGCCCTGCACGTTGAACGCGACGGAACGCGGCGTGCCCTCGCTCGTGGCGGTCGCGGACAGTTCCGGGCCGGTGGCCCGGGACCGCGTCGCGAGGTCGGCGAGCGGGACGCGGGCCTCGCCGCAGCGCACGTGGTCGTCGGCCGGCGCGCAGGCGGCCGGCTCGACCCCGGCGTAGCGCGCCCCGGCCGCGATGATGCGGGTCCGCAGTTCCTCGGCGGCCCGGGTCGCCGCCAGCCCCGCGACCACGATCCCGGTGGAGCCGAACGCGCCGGTGTCGTGGTCGAGGCGGTCGGTGTCGGCGTGCACGATCCGGATCCGTTCGGGACGGGTCCCGAGTACGTCCGCGACGAGTTGCCGGTGCGCGGTGGTCGTGCCGCTGCCGAACTCGGCGGTGCCGACGGTGAGTTCGTAGTGTCCGTCGGCGCGCAGGGCGATCCGGGCCTCGGCGTGGTGTCCGCGCGGCGGGATCGTGTCGATCATCCCCAGCGCGATGCCCTGCCCGACGCGCCAGTCCGCGCCCGCCGGCGGGCGCGCGCCGGCGTCGCGGCGCAGCGCCGAGCGGACCAGGGCCAGGCACTGGTCCAGGCCGTAGCTGCCGATCTCGACGTCGTCGGGTGCGGCGTCGAAGCTCAGCAGCGGATCGCCGGGCCGGATCACGTTGCGCTCGCGGAAGGCGATCGGGTCCGTCCCGAGCGCGCGGGCCAGTTCGTCCATGGCCGACTCGACGGCGAAGATCGTCTGGCTGAGTCCGTAGCCGCGGTAGGCCCCGGAGGGCACGGTGTTGGTGTAGACGGCGTAGCCGTCGACCTTCTTGTTCGGGCAGCGGTAGACGGCGATCGACTCGTTGCAGCCGTGGATCACGGCGGTGGCGTGGTTGCCGTACGCGCCGGTGTTGGCGACGGCCCGCAGTTGCAGTGCGGTGAGGGTGCCGTCGCGCCGGGCCGCGGCCTTGACCCGCACGCTCATGGGGTGCCGGACGGCGGTGGCGGTGAACTCCTCCTCGCGCGTCAACTCCAACTGCACCGGCCGGCCGGTGCGTAGGGCCGCCAACGCGACGACGTCCTCGGTGAACATCTCCTGCTTGGCGCCGAAGCCGCCGCCGACCCGGCCGCACAGCACCCGGACCCGGTCCTTGGGCAACGCGAAGAGGGTGCACAGGGCGTCCCGGGTGAGGAACGGCACCTGACTGCTGGTCCGGACGGTGAGCCGGCCGGCGGCGTCCAGCCAGGCGAGCGAGGCGTGGCTCTCCAGGTGCGCGTGCTGGAGGCGGTGACTGACGTAGGTGTCCTCGTGGATGACGTCGGCCGTCGCGAAGGCCGCTTCGACGTCGCCCAGGTCGCCGTGCACCTCGGCGGCGATGTTGCGGTCGGCGTCCGCGATGTACTGTTCGGGCCCCTTGTCGCCGTGCAGCACCGGGGAGCCGGGCGTCATGGCCACCTCGGGGTCGAACACGTCGGGCAACACCTCGTAGGTGACGGCCAGTTGGCGGCATCCTTCTTCCGCGGCGGCCACGCTGTCGGCCACCACCGCCGCGACCCGCTGCCCGGCGAAGCGGACCACGTCGTCGAAGAGCCGGGTGTCGGCCGGGTCGAGGGTGGCGTCCTCGTGCCGTCCCGTGGAGTACCGGCGGGCCGGCGCGTCCTCGTGGGTGAACACGGCCCGCACCCCCGGCACCGCACGCGCGGCGCTGGTGTCGATCGCGGTGATCCGGGCGTGCGCGTGCGGCGCGTGCACCAACTTCGCGTGCAGCAGGCCCTCGACGGAGACGTCCAGGGTGTAGCGGGCCGTGCCCGTCACCACCTGAGGGCCGGCCGGCGCGGGCAGGTTCCGCCCCACCGACTCCCCTTCGGCATCGTCGTCGACCCGTACGACGCCGTGGACGGCGTCCTCGATCGCCCGGTACCCGGTGCACCGGCACAGGTTGCCCTTCAACGCCTCGGGGAGGTTGCGCCGTTGCTCGGGATCGAGCGCGGCCACCGTCGTGATCAGGCCCGCCGTGCAGAAGCCGCACTGGAATCCCTGCGCGGCCAGGAAGTCCCGCTGCACCGGATGCAACGCGGCGTCGCCGGCGAGCCCTTCGACCGTCGTCACCCGGCGGCCGGCGGCGCGGAACGCCGGGAAGAGGCAACTGTGCACCGGCTCGCCGTCGACGTGCACGGTGCACGCCCCGCAGTCCCCGGCGTCACAGCCCATCTTCACCCCGAACCAGCCCAGCTCGCGCAGGTAGCTGCGCAGGCACTGTCCGGGCCGCGGTTCCCTGGTGAAGACCCGGCCGTTGACCTCGCACCTCATCGTGCTCCCTCCTGCCGCGGCCGGGCCAACTCGGCGCGGATCTCCTCGGCGAACCTGACGGTCATGAGCCGCCGCCAGGCAGGCGCGCCGTGCACGTCGTGGTGGTAGAGCCACGGTGGAACGGCCCGTTCCAGCGCGGTGAGCAGCTCCGCCGCCCCGGGCAGCCCGGGGAAGGCCAGTCGGACCGGGCGGACGGTGGCGGCGGTGACGGTCAGCGTGAACGCGCCGTCGTCGGGCGATCGCCGCCCGATGAGCAGCGCCGCGGAACGGCCGTGCGGGGTCAGCGAGATCCGGCGGAAGGCGGTGCGGCAGCGCAGTGCCGCGGCCGGCAGGGTGACCGAGCGCAGCAGTTCGCCGGGGGCCAGCACGTTGCGCTGCGGGCCGGTGACGAAGTCGAGGGCGGCGACCTGCCGCACACCGCCGTCGGGCCGCCAGAGGGTGCAGACCCCGTCGAGCGCCGTGGCCAGCGAGATCATCGGGCCCGCCGGCAGCGACAGGCACAGGTTGCCGCCCACGGTGGCCTCGTTCGCGACCTTGAACGAACCCAGCAGCGCCCGTCGGCACTGACCGATCAGCGGGGCCGCCGCCCATTCCGCCGGCGGGTCGATCCGGCCGAGTCGGGCCAGCGTGCAGGTGGCCGCGATCTCCAGCCCGTCTGCGTCGATCCGGAACGGTGGCCAGTCGAACCCCCGCAGGTCGATGAGGCGGCGGAGGTGGGGTTGGGGTGCGGAGAACAGCCAGGTACCACCGGCCAGCCAGGCGTCGCCCGGCCGCCAGGTCGCCTGGGCCGCGCGGGTGGGTGCCGCCACGACCGCGGTGACGGTGTCGAGGTCCATCCGGTACCCCCAGGCAGGCGGCGGGAAGGCGGGGCGGGCAGGCGGTCAGTACGGGTGGCGGTTCGGCTTGTCCGTCCACGCCTGGTAGGAGCGGGCGCCCAACTCCGGGTACACCCGGGCGATGGTGATGCTCCGTTCTTCCGGGGGCTTGCGGAAGTCCTCGTACTGGAAGGCGTCGCTGAAGCCGATCTCCTCGGTGGCCTGCCAGTCACAGCTGAAGTAGACGGCGTCGATCCGCGACCAGTAGATGGCGCTCATGCACATCGGGCAGGGGGCGCCGCTGGTGTAGATCGAGCAGCCCTGGAGCATCCGCGCACGCTCCGGCAGCCGGTCCGGTGAACCCTCAGGGCGGGGCACCAACTCCAACGTGTACAAGTTCTGGTGCTCCTCGGAGACGGTGGGTGCCTCGGTGTTGAGGAACTGGACCGCCTTGCGGATGGCCTCCACCTCACCGTGTGCGGTCGGATCCGCCGTCAGCAGCACGCGGTTCTGGCCGCGCGCGATGATTTCGTCGCCGCGGGTGATCACCGCACCGAACGGGCCGCCCCAGCCCTCCTCGACGGATTCGGTCGCCAACGCGACCGCTTCGGCCATGAATTCTCTGTGCCCCATGACCGGTGCCTCCGATCAGAGCGTCGCGTCCGGTCCCCGATGAGCGGGAGAACCTCGGCGGTTCACCAAGGAGAAGGAGGTTTGTCACTTTATGACCCTTTGTGGATTAGTCTAGTAAGGGTGAGTTGCCCTGCAAGCCGTGGCTCCCGCAGCGACGTCGCGACCGTCGTGATCTCGCAGAAGGTCCGGGCGGGCCGGGAGGACGACTACCGGCGCTGGCAGGAGCGCACCAGCGAGACGGTGCGCGCGTTCCCCGGGTTCGAGGGGACGGAGGTCTACCCACCGGGCTCCGCGGCCGAGAACGAATGGGTCGTCGTCTTCCGGTTCGCTCACCTCGGCCAGTTGTCGGCCTGGCTGGATTCCGAGGCGCGCCGGGCCCTGATCGAGCAGGGGCGCGACCTCTTCGAGGAGCCGCCCGCGCAGGAGGTCCTCGTCGGCGGCACTCCGGTCCAGGACTCCGTGACCGCGGTGATCTCCCACGAGGTACGACCCGACCAGGAACAGGACTTCGTGCGGTGGCAGGCCCGGGTACTGGCGGCCCAACGGACCTTCCCCGGCTTCATGGGATCGGAGCTGTTCCGCCCGGTGCAGGGCGTCCAGGGCAGGTGGGTCGCAGTCTTCCGGTTCGACCACCGCCGCCACCTCGACGCCTGGCTCGCCTCCGCCGAGCGCACCCGACTCCTCGCCGAGGGCCGCGCCTTCTTCGTCTCCTGCGACGTGCGCAAGGTCGGTTCGGCGTTCGGCAGTTGGTTCCGCTTCGACTCGCGCGCCGAGGAGGGCGCACCGCCCAACTGGAAGCAGGCCATGTGCGTGCTCCTGGCGCTCTATCCCACCGTCCAGGTCCTGAACCTCACCGTGGGTTCCCGGTTCGGCGCGCTCGGGGTGCCCGGATACCTCAGCCTGTTCCTCTCGAACGTGCTGAGCGTCGCCATCCTGACCTGGCTGCTCCTGCCGTTGATCAACCGGGTCCTCGCCTTCTGGCTGGTGCCCGGCCGGGCGCGGCCCCTGCGCACCGAGGTGGCGGGCGCCGTGCTGGTCGCCCTGTGCTGGGTGGCGTTCCTGGTGCTCTTCGCCCTGACCACCGGCTGAGCCGCGCGGCGGGGCCCTCCGGCGCCCGTGGCGCCGCCCCCCGGGTGCGCCGAGGGCCCGGCCGGTGCCGTGCGGACGCGCGGCGGCCCGCTCGTGGATGCTGTCCACGGGCGGGCCGCTGCGGGTGCCGGTCGCGGTGGCGACTACGGCTGGGGGGTACTCAGACCGCGCCGGTCGCGCCGGTGCTTGAGGCGGTCGGCGACGATCAGTGCCGCCACCACGACGGCGGTGCCGACGAGCTGGTGACGGCCGTCCGAGGAGGTGGCCATCACCGCGAAGACGCCGAGGATGGCCGCCAGCGCCACCCACGTCAGATACGGGAAGCCCCACATCCGCACCAACAGCAGCTCGGGCGTCTCGCGCTCCAGGCGGCGGCGCATCTTCAGCTGGGTGAGGCAGACGATGGTCCAGACGACCAGTACCGAGCAGCCGGCGATGTTCAGCAGCCAGGCGAACACCGTGGTCGGCCAGATGATGCCGGCGATCACGGCCGCGAAGCCGAACAGGCAGGACGCCACCACCGCGGCGGCCGGCACGCCGTTGGTCACCTTGCTCAGGAGCCGCGGGCCCTGGCCCCGGGTGACCAGCGAGTACGCCATGCGGGACGAGCCGTAGATGTTGGCGTTCATCGCGGAGAGCAGCGCCACCAGCACCACGACCTGCATGATCGTGCCGGCGGCCGGGATGCCCAGTCGGTCGAGCACGGTGACGTAGGGGCCGGCCGTGGCGACCTTCGGGTCGTTCCACGGGACCAGGGTGACCACCACGGCCATGGAGCCGATGTAGAAGACGGCGATGCGCCAGACGGCGGTGCGGACCGCGCGGACCACGTTGCGGCGCGGCTCGTCGGACTCGGCAGCGGCGATGGTGACCGTCTCCAGCCCGGCGAACCCGGAGATGGTGGTCAGCAGCCCGGCGGCGAGGCCGGCGGCGCCGGTCGGGAAGAAGCCGCCGTGGTCGGTGAGGTTGCCGGCGCCGGGGGAGTTCCCGAACACACCGAGGATGCCGAGCACGCCCAGCACCAGGAACGCCACGATCACGGTGACCTTGATGGTGGAGAACCAGAACTCGAACTCGCCGAAGTTCTTGACCGCGGTCAGGTTGCTGGCGCAGAAGAACACCATGAAGACCGCGACCCAGCCGTAGGCCGGCAGGAACGGCACCCAGGAGTGCATGATCGCGCCCGCCGCGGTCGCCTCGGCGGCCACGCCGGCGCACAGCATCAGCCAGTACATCCAGCCCGAGGTGGTGCCGGCCCAGGTACCGAGTTCGGCCTCGGAGTGCACCGAGAACGAGCCGGTGGACGGGCGGGCCGCGGACATCTCCCCGAGCATCCGCATGATCAGCATGACCAGTGCGCCGGTGGCCGCGAAGAGGAGGACGATGGCCGGTCCGGCGGTGGCGATGCCGACCCCGGATCCCACGAAGAGTCCCGCGCCGATGACGCCGCCGAGCGCGATCATCGACAGGTGGCGCTGTTTGAGGCCGTGGGACAACGGGGGTGCAGGGTCCTGCACGGCCCGCGGGGAGTCCTGGGGCGACCGGGTGGTACTCCGAGTCATGCGTGCCCGTTCGTTGCTTGAGACGATCATTGAGCCCACGAGTCTGCGGCGACACGGTGCGTGAGCGCCGCGAATGTTCGCTATTCGGACACTGTGTTCACGCGTGGTGAATATGCGGACACGGGACCGGATGGGCAACCTCCGGTTCGCGCTCGCCCGGTGCGGGTCAAGAGGCCGCCGCGGCACGGCCGTTCGCCTCGGGACGGGCCGCGAGGCGCCCTCGTCCGCCGACGAACCGCGGAAGCGGCCCACGCGGCGCCGCACCGCCGCCGGTTCCGACACCGCGCCCACCCCGCCCCACCCGCCGCTGACCTGCACGCCCGCGGGCCGCACCGCCCGCCGGGGAACCGGGCACCCGTCGGCGGCCCGGTCTTGGCCATGCCCCTGTCACGCGGTACCGTCTCCTCGATATCGACGACGGCGAGGCGGAACCCGGTGGGAATCCGGGACGGTCGCGCCACTGTGAACGAGACGCCCCCGCGCGCCGGGAGCGTCCGTGAGTCAGACCCGCAGCCGCCGTCCAGTGCACCACCGAGATGGGACGCGAACTCCCAGAGGAGGCCCTGCCATGGCGCAGTCCGTCGCCCAGCCGACCGCCACCACCCCCGCCGTACCCGCCACGCTGCCGCTCAAGGCGATAGCTCCCTGGGCGGTCTTCTTCGGCATCCTGATGCTCGTCCTGCTGTACTTCGTCGGCGCCGAGCAGGGCGCCACCTCCGTGTTCGACGGCACGGACGTCCATGAGTGGGTGCACGACGCCCGCCACCTGCTCGGCTTCCCCTGCCACTGACGCGAGGGACGCCGCACCCATGAACTCCGCAACAGTGAGAAACCTCCTCGTGCGGGGCATGCTCGCCGGCCTCGCCGCCGGCGTGCTCGCCCTCGTCGTCGCCTACGTCCTCGGTGAACCCAGCGTCAACAGCGCCATCAGCTTCGAGGACGCCCACTCCCACGAGCACGAGATGGAAGTCGTCTCCCGCTCCCTGCAGTCCACCGCCGGCCTCGCCACCGGCGTCCTGGTCTACGGCGTGGCCTTCGGCGGCATCGCCGCGCTCGCCTTCTGCTTCGCGCTCGGCCGCGTCGGCCGCTTCGGCCCGCGCGCCACCGCCCTGCTGCTGTCCGGCTGCGCGCTGCTCGCCGTCTACGTCGTGCCGTTCCTGAAGTACCCGGCCAACCCGCCGTCCGTCGGCGACCCCGACACCATCGGCCAACGCACCACCCTGTACTTCCTGATGATGCTGCTCAGCGTGTTGCTGGCGATCGGCGCCACCCTCCTGGGCAAGCGGCTCGCACCCCGCCTGGGCACCTGGTGGGCGACCGTCGTCGCGGTGGCCGCCTTCGCCGTGGCGGTCGGGCTGGCGTACGCCTTCCTCCCGGTCATCAACGAGGTACCGACGGGCTTCCCGGCCGCGCTGCTGTGGCGGTTCCGCCTGGGCGCCCTCGCCATCCAGACCGCCCTCTGGGGCGCGTTCGGCCTGGCCTTCGGCGAACTGGCCGAACGCCTGCTGCACCCCCGGCCCGCGACGGCCGCACCCGGGGCGGCGGTTCCCGCCCCGCAGTGACGCCGCCCGTACCGAGAGGGCCCTCCGACACCGTCCGAGGGCCCTCTTGCGTTTCCGACGGGCAGACGGGCAGACGGGCAGACGGGCAGACGGGCAGACGGGCTGGCGGTCACCCACCACCGGCGTCAGGGCGCGTCCGCTGCGCCGGGAGTGCCCAGGGTGCGTCCGAGGCGGAGGTTCCACCGCCCGGACCGGCCGCTGAGCTCGGTCGCCGCGAGCGGAGGCACGTCCACCCGCCAGAACGCGGCCTCGGGAGCCCCCAACACGCCCACCACCACGGCCCGGACGACCTCCGGTTCGACGACCGCGAGCGTCCGCCCGTCCTGCCCGCCGCAGTCGGCCAACCACCGCGCCACCCGTGCGCACAGGTCCCGCACCGACTCGCCGCCGTGCGGTGCCGCGCCCGGATCGGCCAGCCACAGCGCCACCGCCGCGGGCTCCGCGGCCGCCACCTCGTCCAGCGTCCGCCCCCGCCAACGTCCCACGTCCCACGCCGCCAGTTCCGCCGCCGGGCCCGACGGCCCGGCGAGGCCGAGCGCCGCGGCGGTCTCCCGGCAGCGCACGGTGGGGGAGACGTGGACCCGGTCGGCGGCGGGCAGCGAGCCGGCCGCCGAGGCCGCCCGGGCCGCGCCGGCGGCGTCGAGCGAGGCCCCGTCGTCGAAGCGGGCCCGCCGCAACGCCGGGTTGCTGGCGGGGGAGATGAGGATGACACGGCTGGTCACGCGGGCGTTCCTCCTGCTTCCGGCACGGGACGGTGGCCTTCCTCCGACGGGCGCCGGCCCTCCACCGGATACGGCACGTACGTGCGCCGGTCCGGGGCGATGGCGGGTCGGTCGCCGGCCGGCCCCGCGGGGCGCAGCAGCACCGGAGCGGTCAGCGGGCGCCGGCCCTGCTCGATCTGGTCGGCGTAGCTGGTGGAGATGCCGAGCGCACGGGCCATCTCGACCTGGTTCATCCCGTGCACGCGCCGCAACCGGCGCGGCTTCGCGTGCGCGTAGACCTTCCGCTCGGTCGGTCGCCGGGCCACCGCACACCCCCTCCTCGCCCGGCCGTTCGCTGCCTGGGCGGGGGCAAAAATAGCATCCGCGGGATTCGCGGGATGCGCCGATCCACCGCCGGCAACGGTGCGGAATCCGCAGGTCGGCACGGTGGTCGGGGCGCTGCCCGGCATGCAGATCCGCTCCCGGCTGTACGAACTCGTCGGCTTCGCGTTAATGGGTTGCCGGTCGACGGGGGCCGTGGATGCAATGACCGGCATGATTCCCCAGGTGCGCCCGGGACGGCACGAGGGCACGAGCGCGCGGTGCCGTGCCCTGCCGCCCCGCGCTCCGGGCGCCCTGCCGCCGCCTCGTCGTTCGGGAGAAGCAGACGCATGAACACGCCACCCGCCCCAGCCGGAGCACCATCGACCGACGGGGCACCCGTCCGGATCGGCGCCCTCGCCCCGCTCACCCCGCCCGGCTGGACCGAAGCGGGCCACCACTTGCTCGCCGGCATCGAGGTGGCCGTTCGCGACGTCAATGACGCCGGCGGGATCGTCGGACGGCCACTGGAGGTGGTGGTCCGGGACACCGCGGCCGATCCGCAGCGGGCCGCGGCGGCCGTCGAGGAGTTGGCGCGCCTGGGGGTGGCTGCCGTGGTGGGGGAGTACCACAGCGTCGTGGCCCGGACCGCGGCCGTCAGGGCCGACACGCTCGGGCTGCCGTTCCTCTGCTCGTCGGCGGTGCTCGACGCCCTCACCGACGGGCCGACGCCATGGGTCGCGCGCCTCGCCCCGCCGCAGTCCCGCGGCTGGCGGATCTACGCGGACTTCCTGCTCGGCGCGGGCCACCGGCGCGTCGCCGTGGCAGCCGTGCCGAGCGTCTACTGGACGTCCGGGGCCCGCATCCTGCGGGACCACCTCGCGCCGCGCGGCGGTGACGTCGTCGCACTCGACGCGAGCACGCTCGCCCCAACGGACTTGTGCGACGCGCTCGTCGACCACGGTGCGACGGCCCTGCTGCTCCTGGTCGGCCACCCGGAACCGGCCGTGTCGATCGTCCGGGCCGTCCGCCGGGACCAGCGGCTCGCCGGGCTCCTGTTGGGCGCTCCGGCCGGGCAACCGGAGTTCGCCTCGTGGGCCGCGACGCTCGGCGACGACGGCGCCGGCATCCCGTTCCTGCGCTACCTGCCGGAGCGCCTCGGACCGTTCGGTGCGCGCGTGGCGGCGGCCCTGCACGAGCGGTTGGCCGAGCCACCCTCCTTCGTGGCCTTCGAGGGCTACGACACGGTCACCGTCCTCGCCGAAGTGCTGCGCTCGCACGGCCAGGACCGGGCGCGCATCGCCGGGGCCTGGCCGCGCGTCGAGATCGAGGGCACCCGCGGCCCGGTCAGGTTCGCCCGCACGCCGGGCATCGGCGTGTGGCAAGGGGACGGGGCACCGGTCCAGGTCGTCGACCGGGATCCGGCGGAGCCCGCCCGCTTCCGGATCCGTCACACCGGCTGACGGCGCGCGCGGGCCGGACGGTCCGAACGCGCCGGCGCCCGCCCCGGTCACGACGACCGGGGCGGGCCCGGCGGCCGCCGGACACGGGCCTACAACTCGGCGCGCACCGTCCGGGCCGCGCTGACCAGGCTCGCCAGGGACGCCCGGACCTCGGGCCAGTCGCGGGTCTTCAGCCCGCAGTCGGGGTTGACCCACAGGCGTTCCGCAGGGATGGCCCGCAGTCCGGTGCGCAGCAGGTCGGCGGCCTCCTGGGCGCTCGGGACGCGGGGGGAGTGGATGTCGTAGACACCCGGGCCGGCCTCGCGCGGGTAGCCGTGGGCGGCCAGTTCGCGGGCGACCTGCATGTGGGAGCGGGTGGCCTCCAGACTGATGACGTCGGCGTCGAGGTCGTCGATGGCCTGGACGACGTCGCCGAACTCGGCGTAGCACATGTGGGTGTGGACCTGGGTGTCGGGCCGTACCCCGCCGGTGGTCACCCGGAACGCCTCGGTCGCCCAGGCGAGGTACGCGGCGTGGTCGGCGGCCCGCAGCGGCAGGGTTTCGCGCAGTGCGGGCTCGTCGACCTGGATGACCGAGGTGCCGGCCGCCTCCAGGTCGTCGACCTCGTCGCGGAGCGCGAGGGCGACCTGGCGTGCGGTGTCGCCGAGGGGCTGGTCGTCGCGGACGAAGGACCAGGCGAGCATGGTGACGGGCCCGGTGAGCATGCCCTTGACGGGACGTTGGGTCAGCGACTGGGCGTACGTGGTCCAGCGGACGGTCATCGGCTCGGGGCGGGAGATGTCGCCGGCCAGGATCGGCGGGCGCACGTAGCGGGTGCCGTAGGACTGGACCCAGCCGTGCCGGGTGGCGAGGTAGCCGGTGAGCTGCTCGGCGAAGTACTGGACCATGTCGTTGCGTTCGGGCTCGCCGTGGACCAGGACGTCGAGGCCGGTCTTCTCCTGGAAGGCGATGACCTCCTGGATCTCGGCCTCGATGCGCTCCTCGTAGCCGGCGGTGTCGATGCGGCCGGCGCGCAGGTCGGCGCGGGCGGCGCGCAGTTCGCCGGTCTGCGGGAACGAGCCGATGGTGGTGGTCGGCAGCAGCGGCAGCCCGAGGTGGGTGCGCTGGGCGGCGGCCCGTTCCGCGTACGGCTGGGACCGGCGGGCGTCGGCCTCGGTGACGGCCCCGGCGCGGGCCCGCACCACCGGGTCGTGGGTGAGGGCGGAACGGGCGCGGGAGGCCAGGTCGGCACGGTTGGCGGCGAGTTCGGCGGCGATCGTGTCGGTGCCCTGTGACAGGCCCCGAGCCAGGGTCACCAGCTCGGTGGTCTTCTGCTTGGCGAAGGCCAGCCACCGCGCGATCTGCGGATCGACGTCCCGTTCGAGGCCGGCGTCCAGCGGCACGTGCAGCAACGAGCAGGACGCCGCGACGTCCACCCGGTCGGCGAGGCCGAGCAGCGTGCCGAGGGTGGCCAGCGACTTCTCCAGGTCGTTGATCCAGATGTTGCGGCCGTTGACCACGCCGGCCACCAGGCGCCTGCCCGGCAGGCCGCCGACGGCGGCCAGGGCGTCGAGGTTGGCGGCGGCGGCCTCGGTGAAGTCCAGTGCCAGGCCCTCGACGGGGGCCTTGGCCAGCACCGGCAGGGCGTCGCCGAGCCGGTCGAAGTAGGAGGCGAGCAGGAGCTGGGGCCGGTCGGTGCGGGCGCCCAGGTCACGGTAGGCGCGCGCCGCGGCGTTCAACTCGGCCGGCGTGCGGTCCTGGACCAGCGCCGGCTCGTCCAACTGCACCCACTGCGCGCCCGCCGCCCGCAGGTCCGCGAGGACCTCCGCGTAGACCGGCAGCAGCCGGTCCAGGAGCGTCAGCGGCTCGAAGTCCGCGGCGACCCCGGGGGCGGGCTTGGACAGCAGGAGATAGGTGACCGGCCCGACCAGCACCGGGCGGGCGGCCAGCCCCAGGGCGAGGGCCTCCTTGAGCTCGGCGACCTGCTTGCGGGAGTCGGCGACGAAGGCGGTGTCCGGCCCCAACTCGGGCACCAGGTAGTGGTAGTTGGTGTCGAACCACTTGGTCATCTCCAGCGGCGCCACGTCCTGCGTGCCGCGGGCCATCGCGAAGTAGCCGTCGAGCGGATCGGCGGCCACCGCCGCGCGGTGCCGCTCGGGCACCGCACCGACCATGACGCTGGCGTCCAGCACGTGGTCGTAGTACGAGAAGTCGCCGGTCGGCACCTCGTGCACGCCGGCGGCCACCAGGTCCTGCCAGTTGCCCCGGCGCAACTCGGCGGCGGTGGCCCGCAGGGCGTCCGCGGTGACGCGGCCCTTCCAGTAGCCCTCGATGGCCTGCTTCAGCTCCCGGCGCTGTCCCTGCCGGGGGTAGCCGTACACGGTGGCCCGTGCGGTCACGGCTTCGGGCTTGACGGTCACGGAGATCTCCTTCGCGAGATGAATCCCTGAGGTCCCGGCGACGGGACGAGAGCGCGAAGGGGTGGCGAACCCGGCGGTGCCCGACGCCCGCACGGGGAGCCCTGGTCCGCCTGGTGTCTACTCCCCCAGACTTCGTCCGGGGGCACCCCCAGCCCGCCCACGCGGTCACCGGGATGTCCGCGCACGAGTGGTTCGCGCGCGGGCAGTTGGCAGGTCTTCGGACTCGCGGGCGCGCCTCGTGTCGGACGAGACTCCTAATGGCCGTCGCTTCCCGGGCCCCGTACGTCGGGCCCAGTGCGTATGACGGCGGTCGTTCCCACTCACCGCTGCGGGGCAGTCCCGGATTCCCACCGGGTTCCCTCTTGCGACGCCTCCCGCCTGGCGGACGGGGCGAACCAGCTGCACCCGCCAGCCTACGGTGCGGGCCCGCGAACCACCGCGAGCCGTCCGGAACGCGGAAGGTGAGATGGGACAACCGGGGTACGGGTTTGCCGCGGACCCAGGGTGGGAAGCGCGGCAGACGCGGTGCCCGACCGGCCCGCGGCCGGGCGGCCCGTCGCCCGACGCATCCCGCAGACCCCGAGGAGTTCCCGGCATGACCGCCGCCCCGCACCGCACCGACCCGACCGCCAGCCCTGCCGACGTCGCGCTGCTGCACACCGCCGTCGCCGTGGCCCGCCGTGCCCGCGCGGCCGGCAACCACCCGTTCGGCGCGCTGCTCACCGGTCCCGACGGAGCGATCCTGCTGGAGGCCGAGAACACCGTCACCACCGAACGCGACGCCACCGGCCACGCCGAGACCAACCTCGTCCGCCTGGCCACCGCACGGTACGACGCCGACTTCCTGCGCGCCTGCACCCTCTACACCAGCACCGAACCCTGCGCGATGTGCGCGGGCGCGATCTACTGGGGCAACGTCGGCCGCGTCGTCTACGCGCTCGGCGAGGACGGGCTCCTGGCCATGACCGGCGCCGACGAGAAGAACCCCACCATGGCCCTGCCCTGCCGCGACGTCTTCGCGGCGGGACAGCGTCCCTTGGCGGTCGTCGGCCCCGTCGACCTCCCCGAGGCGCGCGAGGTCCACGCCGGCTTCTGGGACTGATCCCGCGGCGTGCGCCGGCCGCGGGGCCCCACGGCCGGCCCGCCGGGGCGGCTCAGGACGCCCGCGGCGGCATGGCCGCCAGCGCCGCCCTCGCGAGGTCCCGGGCCTCCGCCTCGCAGGCGGGGTGCCTGGCGCGGACCAGGTAGGCCCGCACCACGAGGTTGCCGTCGCGGACGTTGAGCTGGCAGCCGGGTTGGGCGGCGCCGGTCGTCCAGTACGCCTCGTCGCCGAAGCCGAGCCCGGTCTGGGGGGACCCGGACTTCGCGCCGTCGGCGAAGTCCTGCCGCTGCCGCTCGGTGCCGCTCCCGTCGGGGCGCGTGCGGCTCAGCTCCCACGACACGTCGGCGCTGGGGGAGTAGTTCCAGCCGTCCGCCTGCGGCTGGTCCCGGTCGAACCAGGAGCACTCGGTCTTCGCGCTGTCCCCCTGTTCCTGGTAGACGTCCTTGTCCTTGCGCCGCTCGGTGCGCAGCGGAAGCTTCACCGCGGCCTCCGAGCACACCGGCATCGTCACGTACCTGTCCGGGGTGGCGCCGGCACCGCCGCCGTGCAGCAGCAGGTAGCCGCCGGTGCCGAGAGCCGCCGCCAGTACGCCGGCCGCCGCCGCCCACGCCGCGGTGCGCCGGCGCCGCGGCGGCGCGACCGGCGCGGCGTGTGCGGTGAGGACGGCCGTGCGCGGGGCGACGGGGCCGGTGTCCCCCAGCAGTGCCGTGCGCTCGGGGTCGCCGTCGAGCAGGCCCGCGATCCGGGCCCGTTGCACGTCGACCATGCGGTGCACGGCGGGCGGCCACGGTCGGTCCGTCGGGGCCACCGGGCCCAGGAGGGCGAGGAGTTCGGGCGGTGCGGGCCGGTCGGCCGGCTCCTTGGCCAGGCAGCGGGTGACGATCGGGTGCAGCGCCTGGGGCAGGCCGCTCAGGTCGGGTTCGGTGTGGACGACGTTGTAGAGCGTCTGGAGGGCGGACGGGCCGGCGAACGGGCTGCGGCCGGTCGCCGCCAGCACGAGCACCGTGCCGAGCGAGAACACGTCGCTGGCCCCGGTCAGTTCCCGGCTCTGCGCCTGCTCGGGCGACATGAAGGGGGGCGAGCCGACCACCCAGCCGGTGCCGGTGAGTTCGGTGGCGTCGGCGGACTCCGCGGCCCGCGCGATGCCGAAGTCGATCACTCGGGCGCCGTCCTCGGCGAGCAGGACGTTCTCCGGCTTGAGATCGCGGTGGACGAGCCCGGCCCGGTGGATCTCGTCCAGTGCCGTCGTCAGGCCCACCGCCAGTCGGCGCAGGGCGTCCTCCGGCAGCGGTCCGGTGCCCTCCACGGCCGCGCCCAGCGACGGCCCGGCCACGAAGACCGAGGCGAGCCAGGGGAGTTCGGCGTCCGCGTCGGCGTCGAGGACGGCCGCGGTGTACGCGCCGGACACCTTCCGCGACGCCGCCACCTCCCGCCGGAAGCGGGTCCGGAAGCCGTCGTCGGCGGCGTGCCGGGCGTGCACCAGTTTCACCGCGGCCGGCCGTCCGTCGGGTGCGACCCCGAGCAGGACGCGGCCCATGCCGCCCCGGCCGAGTTCGGTGAGCAGGACGTAGGGGCCGGCCTGCGCCGGCAGGGGCGCCGTGGTGCTCACAGGGCCTTCACCGCCGCGACGCCCTGGCGGGCCATGTCCTTGGCGAGCCCCTCACACGCGCCCTTCGGGTAGTGGACGCCCTTGACGGCGACGAAGAGGTACAGGTTGACGTCCCGGGCGTACAGCACGCAGTCGTTCTCGCTGGATTCGTCGAGCCACATGCCCTCCTCCACGAAGCCCAGTCCGGTGTCCCGCGGGGTCTTCGAGCCCATGTACATGCCCTCGTAGTGTTTCTTGGACTGTTCGGCGCCGGTGGGGCCGCCGGCGCGGGAGCGGTAGAGGTCCCAGGAGAAGTCGATCTGGTCGCCGGAGCGGGTGGTCCACACGCAACTCGTCGACGGGTGGCTGTGTCCGTCGCCGTCGGACTGCTGCCACACGCCCGGCACGTTGCCCCAGGGGCGGCCGAAGCCGGCCGGTGCCGTCATGCTGCGGCCGGCCTGCGCGCAGGTCGGGACGGTCTTGGTGTACTTGTCCGACACCTTGGCGAGCGGCACCGAGCCGGGCGTCGGCACCGGCTCCGGGAAGAACGAGTGGTACACGTCGGTCGGGCCCAGCGCGAGGACGGTGACGACCGCCGTCGCGAGCGCCACGGCTCCCACGATCGCGCCGACCAGGCACCCGGGGCGCCGGCGCGGCACGGACCCGCGGCGCACCGCCGGGGCCGGGGCGGGCACGGTGTCGGCGGGGACGGGCGCGGCGGCCGGGGAGAACGGTTCGGCGGTGGCCGTGAGCCGGCTCGCCCCGTCCCGGCGCTCCGCGATCCGCTCGTAGACCGTCTTCGGCCAGGGGCGTGCGGCGGGCGCGAGCCGGCCGATCAGCGCCCGGAGTTGGGCCGGGGTCGGCCGCGCGGACGGGTCCTTCGCCAGGCACGGTTCGACGAGCGGGCGCAGCCGCGCCGGGACGGACTCCAGGTCGGGGAGGTCGTGGGCGACGGCGTGCAGCAGCGCGAGCGGCGAGTCGCCGGCGAACGGGCTGCGGCCCGTACTGGCCGTGACCAGCGTGACGCCGAGCGAGAACACGTCGCTCGCCGGGCCCGGTTGCTCGCCCCGGACCTGCTCGGGCGACATGTACGCCGGCGAGCCGATCAGCGCGCCGGTGCGGGTCAGCCTGGTCTCGTGGTCGGCCGCCCGGGCTATCCCGAAGTCGACGACCCGCACGCCGTCCTCCGTCAGGAGCACGTTGGACGGCTTCAGGTCCCGGTGCACCAGTCCGGCCCGGTGGATGTCGTCCAGTGCCTGGGCGAGGCCGGCGGCGAGCAGCCGCACCGCCTCCTCGGGCAGCGGTCCGCCCGCCTCCAACGCCTCGTCCAACGTGGGCCCCGGCAGGAAGAGCGAGGCCAGCCACGGCGTCGACGCGTCCGGGTCGGCGTCGACGACCGGCGCGGTGTAGGCGCCGGAGACCCGCCGGGACGCGTCCACCTCGCGCCGGAACCGCGACCGGAAGCCGGGGTCCTCCGCGAGATCGGCGTGCACCCGCTTGACGGCCACCAGCCGCCCGTCCGGCGCCACGCCGAGCAGTACCTGCCCCATGCCGCCCTGCCCGAGCACCCCGACCGTCCGGAACGGTCCCACGTGCGTCGGGCCGTCCACTCCCAGCATCCGCATGCTGAACCCGCCCTCCCCCTGAACACGGGGATCTTACTCAGCGCGCGGCGGCCGTCCGCCGCCCACGTCGGGCCGGGCGTCAGCGCCGCAGTGCCTCGAAGGCGCGCCGGGCGCCCGAGCCGATGGCGAGGTCGATGTCGGGGGCGAGGTTGGCCCGGCGGTCGGACCGGGTGAGGGCGGCCATCGCGACCCGGTCGCCGGCCTCGGACTCCACCACCCCGATCTCGTGCCGCAGGTGCAGGAAGGTGCCCGTCTTGCCGCTCACCCGCAGGGTGTCCGCCTGGAGTTCGCTCGCCAGCCGGTGGCGGAAGAGTTGCCGTCCCATGATGCGGCGCAGCTCCGCACAGGCGTCGGGACGGGCCACGTCGTCCCGCCACACGCGTTGCAGCAGGTCGACCAGGCCGGTGGCGGTGCCGGCGTTGGCGTGCGCCGGGTCCAGCGTCTCGATGCTGTGCTGCCCCGAGCGGTCGTCGCGGATCGCCAACTCCAGCGCGAGCGAGAAGTCGTTGCCGGCGGCGCCGGCGGCACACTCGTACATGCGGTTCAGCCGGTGCCGCACGCGGATGCCGGTGCAGCCCCACGCGCGCAGCCGGGCGTCGACCTCCGCTGCCGGCACGAGGTCGAAGACCGCGTCGGCGGCGGCGTTGTCGCTCACCGTCAGCATCGACAGCAGCAGGTCGCCGACGGCGACGGTGGCCGGGTGCCGGAAAGCCGCCAGGCCGGTGGGCCCGACGCTGCTCGTGGCGGGATCGACGACCACCGGCCGTGCCGCGTCGAGCTCCCCGGTCGCGATCCGGTCGAGCGCGACGAGGGCCAGCGGGACCTTGGCCACCGAGGCGAGCGGTACCGACGCGTCGACGTCGAAGCCGAGTTGCTCACCGGTGTCCACGTGCCGGGCCAGGAACGCGCCCCGGACGCCGACGGCCGCCCACTCCGCGGCGATCGTCTCGGCGACGTCGAAGAGTTCCGCGTCGTCGGCGACGCAGACCGGTCGGGGGGTCGGGCCGGCGCTCATCCGCGGGCCGCCAAACGGGCCGGCCCGTCCTCGCCCGCTGACCCGGCGGCCGGCGCGGCCGGCTCGGCGCCGACCGCGGCCGCCAACAACGCGGCCAACCAGTGCGGCACCCGTGCCGCCTCCGGGTCCCGGCGCGCGGCGCGCAGCTCGTACCCCCGGTGCAGCGCGGCGTCGCCCAGCGGTGCCCAACTCGCCCCGTGCCGGCGGGCGAACGGCTCGGTGCACAGCAGCGTCAGCTGTCCGGCCAGGGTCTCGGCGAGCGCGGTCGCCATCGGTCCGGCCGGCCGGACCGTGCTCTCCGGCAGCCCCGCCCGCGCGACGGCCCGGCGCAGCCGGTCCTGGGCGTACGGGGCGTGGTCCTCCACCGTGGTGAGGACCGGCGTGGCGGCCGGGCGGCCGGGCCGGGCACCGCTTCCGCGCCGCGGCCGCAGGTCTTCCAGGTGCACCGCCCGGCGGCGCGCCCGCGGCCGGCCCGTCGTGGACTCCGGCCGCCCGCCGCCGGGTGCCTCCGCGGGCGCGGACGCCAGACCGAGCGGTACCCGCAGCCCGGCGTTCTCCGGCGGCACCCGCACCAGTGCGTACGCCAACGACGCATCGGCCAGGCCCGCCTCGCGCTCGTCCGGCGGGAGCTCTCGCACGGCGAACGTCGTGCCGTGCTCGGCGCCCGCGCGGATCACCCGTGCCAGCGCGGCCGGACCGCAGTCCGCCGGCACGCCGACCGCGCGCACCGCCGACCGCCGGGCCGACCGGGCCACGTGCCGCAGCCGCTGGGCCCGGTCCAGCACGTCGCGGGCGTACGGCAGCAGGAGGACGCCCAGTTCGGTGGTCGCGACCTGACGCCGCGAACGGTCGAACAGCTGGCCCTCGAAGTGCGCTTCCAGCGTCTTGATGCGCCGGCTGAGGAGCGGTTGGGCGATGCCGAGGCGTTCGGCGGCGCGCGAGAAGCTCGCCTCGTCGACGGCCGCGACGTACGCCTCCAGGTGTGCGAGGAGGTCCACCCCGCAGTCATACCAATAAGTTATGACGCATTCAAAGTTCACTCTTGGACATGGGTGGAGCTCTGCTGCTTCGCTGTGCGTCACCGGAGCCCCCGCGCGAACGGGGCTCCGCGGACCGCACCACGACGAACCGGGAGACCTCCGCACATGACCCGTGCCACCCCGCTGCCCCGACGCGGCCTGCTCAAGGCCGGCCTCGCCGCCTCCACCGCCGTGCTCGCCGCCACCGCCGCGCCGTCCGTCGCCTCGGCTGCCACGTCCCGCCAACTGCGCAGCACCGAGAGCGAGTTGCGGGAACTCGAACGACGCTACGCGGCCCGCCTGGGCGTCTACGCCCGCAACGCCCGCACCGGCCAGGTCGTCGCCCACCGGGCACGCGAGCGGTTCGCGATGTGCTCGACCTTCAAGACGGTCGCGGCCGCCGCGGTCCTCCGCGACCACGCGCGGTGCGCACCGCTGGACAAGGTGATCCACTACCCGCCGGCCGACCTCCTCGCGAACTCCCCGAGGACCGCGGAGCACGTGGACACCGGCATGGCGGTGGGCGACCTGTGCGCCGCCGCCATCCAGTACAGCGACAACACCGCGGCCAACCTCCTGCTGCGCCAGATCGGCGGCCCCGCCGGCCTCACCCGGTTCTTCCGTTCGATCGGCGACCGGGAGAGCCGGCTCGACCGCTGGGAGACCGAACTCAACGACGCCGTACCCGGCGACCTGCGCGACACCACCACCCCGGAGGCGCTCGGCACGAGCTACGGGCGCCTGACGGTGGGCCGGGCCCTCGACCCCGCCGCTCGCGAGCACCTCGTGACCTGGCTGAAGGGCAACACCACCAGCGGGGAACGCTTCCGCGCCGGCCTGCCGCACGACTGGGTCGTCGGCGACAAGACGGGCACCGGTGACTACGCCTCCGCCAATGACGTCGGCGTCGCCTGGACGACCAGGCAGACGCCGATCGTGCTGGCCGTGCTGACGTCGAAGGACGCCAAGGACGCACCCGTGGACAACGCGCTCATCGCGGACGCGGCGCGGATCGTCGCGCGCGCCCTCGCCCCCGGCGAGTGACGTCCCGACGGACGCCGCGCGTTCCCACCGGCCCCGGGCTCCTCAGACCTGCGGGTGCGAGGAGGGCCCTTCCTGGGCGGCGGGCATGACCGGGTGCAGCTGCGCCTGGGCGTGGGCGACGGCCTCGGCGACGGTCGTGCAGAGCGCGCCCGGCGGCAGTTTGGCCAGTACGCCCAGGGCGTCGAGGTGCGCGCGATGCGGATCCGAGACCCCGGACAGGTGGACCACGGCGCCCCGCCGGAGGTGGTGGTCGATGACGTCCGCCAGCGTCAGGATGGCTGTGGTGTCCAGACCGGTGACCCGTTCGAGGTCGAGGACCACCGCCCGGCCCTGCGCCGGGAACACCGGCCGCAGCACCCGGTCGGCAGTGGTGAACAGCAGCGGGCCGGCGAAGCGGTGCACCGCGATCTGGGCGTCCGGTGCGGCCGGCGCCGGCCCGGTCCCGGTGTGCGGGGCCCTTTGGGCCGGCACCCACACCTGATCGACGCGGGCGGTCGCGGCCACCGTGCGCAGCGCCAGGACCACCGCCAGGGCGGTTCCGGTGAGCACCGCCGTGACGAGGTCGACGGTCAGGGTGAGCGCCCCGGTGAGCGCGGCGATCGCGGCCTGCCCGCGCCCGACCCGGCCGAGGGCGCGCAGCGCGGCGACGTCGATCATGCGGGTCGCCGTGGCGATCAGGACGCCGGCCAGCGCCGCCAGCGGCACCGCGGACACCAGGGGAGCGGCGACGAGGACGACGAGCGCCACCACGGCGGCGTTCGTCAGCGCCGCCAGTTGGGAGACCGCCCCGGAGCGGACGTTGATGGCGGTGCGGCAGACCGTGCCGGTGGCGGCCACCCCGCCGAAGAACGGGACGGCCAGGTTGGCCAGGCCCTGGCCGAACAGGACCCGTTGGCCGTCGTGGCGTTCCCGGCCGCTCAGCGCGTCCGCCGCGGCCGCGGTCATCAGCGACTCCAACGCCACCAGGACCGTGACCGTGACCGCCGTGGGCAACAGCGCGAGGACCTCCCCGGGAACCAGGAAGCCCGGGGAGGGCACCGGCAGGCTGGTCGGCAGGTGCCCGATCCGGGCCAGCGGGAGCCGGGCGACCTCGGCGACGACGGTGGCCACGGAGACGGCCAACAGCGGGAACGGGACGGCCGGTCGGAGCCGGGCCCCGCACAGGCAGACCAGCAACGTGCCCACCGTGATGCCCAGCGCCGGCCAGTTCGGATCGGAGCAGAAGGCGCGCAGGGCGCCGAGCGCGCTGGCCGCGACGGCCTCGCCGTGCGGAACGTGCCGCCCCAGCGCCGGCGGCACCTGCTGCGCGATGATCACGACGGCCGCACCGAGGATGAAGCCCTTCACGACCGGCGTGGGCACGCACCGCATGTACCGGCTGGCCCGCCCCAGCGAGAGCCCGAGGAGCAGCAGTCCGGTGAGCAGCCCGGTGGTCAGCACTCCGGGCGTTCCGTGCGCCTCGGCGATCGGTGCGAGCACCACGGCCATCACGCCGCTCGGCCCGGTGATCTGGAGGCGGGCGCCACCGAACACGGCGGCCAGGCAGCCGGCGACCACGGCGGTGACCAGCCCCGCCCGGGCGCCCAGTCCGGACGCCACCCCGAACCCGATGGACAGCGGCAGGGCCGCCACCGCGACGGTCAGTCCGGCGAAGACGTCCTTGCGCGGGGCCCGGCGCAGCGCTGCGAGATCGGCCCGGTCCGGCAGGAGTCGGGAGATCCTGCGCCGGCCCACCCGGACCAGACGCGTCGGCCGCCCTCGACCGGGGTTCATCGGGTGCCTGCCGAGGCGACCGAGCGGTCCGGCAGGGCTCTTCTGTTGCCTCTTCGACGTTCCACTGTCGTTCCCACCCTTTCCCGAAATGTGCCGCCGGATTTCCATGCGGGAAAAGGGAATCCTCGACATGGCTGGCCGGAACGCGAAACACCCGACGCGGAAGTGGCGTGAATGCGTGCATCCGTTAGGGTTGACCGTCCAGGCCATACGGCTTGGTTGCCGTGATCTCCAGGCGGCGGAGTGTCACTCACGCTGGCATATGCGTTACGACGCGACAAGTGGGAATTGGGGTTCGGGAATTACTCCCGGAGCGGGAATCCCCGACCACTCGACGTTCCCCGGAAAATCCTCTTCCGATAGCACATCGATATCATGTGAAGTGCGCAATCACGCGAAGCGCGAAAGGCGACCGGGGAATTGCGGGACGGGACGGCCCGGGGTGCCGGTCATCGCCCCGCGTCCGGTTCCCGTGCGGGCAGGCCGCGCAGCAGGACGTCGAGGAAGAGTTCGAAGCGCGGGGCGGCGTGGCCGAGGTCGAGCGGATTCTCCTGGGCGGCGAGCCAGCTGACGACCGAGGTGATGAAGACGTACCAGCTCTGCTCGGCCAGGTCGGGGCGGACCCCGGCGTTGGTGAAGGCGGTGACGACCTCCGTCCGCAACCGGTCGAAGGAAGCGGCGGTGTGGCGGTGCGGTCGGGAGATGCGGGTGGCGTAGCCGGGCACGGCGAGGAAGTGGTCGTGCATGGCCCGTGCCACGTCGCCGAGCCATGGGCGCCAGCGGCGCCGGGGCGGGCCGTCGGCGGGCAGGATGCGCTCGATCATGACCTCGCTGATGAGGTCGAACAGTTCCTCGCGGTTCTTGACCCAGCGGTAGAGCGCCGAGTGGGACACCGTCAGGTGGGCGGCGAGCTCCCGCATGGTCAGCGCGTCGAGGTTCCCGGTCGAGAGCGCGGCATCGACGATCCGCTCGCGGCTGAGCCGGGCGGGGCGTCCCGGGCGATTTCGCGTGGTCGCGGCGTCATCCATGGTCAGGACTGTAACGAGACCCCTGTCCCGGGCGGACCGCGGTGCGGGCCCGCACCGGCCTGCCCCATATTAGTGACCAGCGGTCACAAACCCGTGTTACGCTCGCGCCGGGTCCAAGGCACCACCCGCCCCGCCACCGGAGCCGCCCGAGTGCGGATCGACGACGGACGCTCAAGTCACCGCTTCTCCACAACTGTTGGAAGCGAGGTGGTGCGGAATCCCGCGGACCCGGCGCCCGTCGCGGACGCTCCCGGCCGGGCCGAGCCCGCCCGCAGCGCCGCTGACGACGCCGCACCGTCCCCTTCGTCCCGTGAGGAGAAGCATGGAACTGCACCAGGTCCCGTCCGCGGACGGCGACGCACATCCGGACGGTCCGACCCTTTTGCTGAGCGATGACGACGTGCGGCGGTCCTGCGACATGGCAGCGGTCGTCGACGCCGTCGAGGCCGCGCTCCGCGACGCCCCCGGGCCTCAACTGGCGTTGCCGCCGCGGTCCTATGCGGCGGTCGAGGGCACCTTCCTCCGGGTGATGCCGGCCATCATGGGCCGCGCCGGGGTGCTCGGGCTCAAGATGCTGCACGGCTCGTTCGAGCGGGGCGTCCGCTACCTCGTGGTCCTCTGCGACCTCAAGACCGGCGCGGTCACCGGCGTGCTCGACGCCGCCTACCTGACGGCCGCCCGGACCGGGGCCACCTCGGGCGTGGCGACCAGGCACCTGGCCCGTGAGGACGCCGAGACCGTCGGCGTCCTGGGGGCCGGTCTCGAAGCGGAGACCAATCTGGCGGCGGTGGCCGCCGTGCGCCCGGTCGCCCGGGTCAAGGTGTTCAGCCCGCGGCCGGCCCGACGCGCGGACTTCGCCGCGCGGATGGCCGCCGCCCTCGGCCTCGACGTGGTGCCGGTCGACACCCCACGGGCCGCGGTCACCGGCGCGGACGTGGTGGTCGCGGCCACCAACACCGGTGCCGGTGGCCCGGTCGCCCTGCACGGCGAGTGGATCGAGCCCGGGCAGCACGTCGTGTCGATCGGCTCGACCACGCCCTCCCGCCGGGAGATCGACGTCGCCACCTTCGCCCGGGCGGACGCCGTCGTCTTCGACGCCCCCGCCGACACGGTCGCCGCGGAATCCGGCGACGTCCTCGCCTGGCGCGAGCGCGACGACGCTGCCGCCACGGCCGTGCCCACCCTGACCCAACTGCTGGCCGCGGAAGTTCCGGGCCGCCGGCGGGCCGACGACGTCACCGTGTTCAAGTCGATCGGCGCCGCCACCCAGGACCTCGCCGCCGCCGTCGCGGTGTGCGAGCGGGCCCGGGCCCGGGCGATCGGGACTCCGGTGCGCGGCCTCGCGGACCTCAAGACGTTCTGAGTCGGTGGCGACCGGGCAGCGGACGGGGCCGCACCTCGCCGAGAGGTGCGGCCCCGCTTCGCCCTGCGCCGGGTGTGCCGGTCGGTCAGGAGAACAGCTTGGTGTAGATGTTCCAGCCGGTGCCGATCTGGACGCGTGGCTGGTAGGGGTTGGTGGCGTTGCCGGTGCCGTAGTAGGCGTAGAGGCGGCCGCTGGTGTCGCGGGCGACGAAGTCGGTCTTGCCGTCGAGGTTGATGTCGCCGGTGGAGACGAGGGCGTTGTAGCCGCCCCAGCCGGTGCCGATCTTGGTGCGGGCGCTGAAGGGGGCGCTGGGGTTGCCGGTGCCCTTGTAGAGGTAGAGGTCGCCGGTGGCCTTCTCGCGGGCGATGAGGTCGGGCTTGCCGTCGCCGGTGAGGTCGCCCTTGCCGGTGATCAGGTCGTAGATCTGCCAGCCGGCGCCGACCTTGGTGCGTGCGGTGACCTTTCCGTCGGGGTAGCCGAGGTAGAGGTAGAGCACGCCGTTGCGGTCGCGGGCGAGGATGTCGTACTCCTTGGCGCCGCCGAGGTTGCCGGGGGAGAGCACCTTGTCGTAGATGTTCCAACCGCCGCCGATGAAGCCGCCGTCGGGAACGTCGCCACCGCTGAAGTACAGCTCACCCTGGGGCGTCCAGAGCCAGTCGGCGTCCGCGTAGCCGTCCTGGTCGTTGTCGAGCAGCTGCTGGTTGGCGCGGACCGCGCCGTAGTCGTCGAGCTTCTCGCGGGGCATGAACGCGCCCGCGCCGTCGAGGTAGTAGGAGTAGGTGGCGCCGGAGGACTCCACGCCGAAGAGCGGGAAGATCGGGCTGGCGGCGGTGGGGCCGTCGTAGCCGGCGACGCCGGTGATCGCCTTCGGCGCCTTGGCCGGTGACTGGGGCGCGGCCTTGCGGGCGTTCCGGGCGGCCGAGCCGGGGTTGTCCGCCGCGAAGGAGGTGCCGGCAGCGGTGCCGGCCAGTGCGACGGCGAGGGCCGCGGTGGCGAGACGGGACAGGACGCGTCCGCGCTTGCGGCCGGAAAGTATTGCCACGTGGGTCTCCGTGGTGGGAATCGAGACGGGAACCGGTAGCCCGACGGCGCGCCTCGGGGGCGCGCCGCGGTCTCCGGATCTCAGGATGTTTTCACGATTCCTTCACTCGTCAATCACCTTTGTGTTGGCGTGGGGAGTTCCCTCCCCGCCCGTACAACCTTTCTCCGAGGGAGGATTGGGAACCCGAGGAGCGAAACCGGCAAACGGTGCGCCGGAGTGTGGGTCCGGTCGACCCGGGACGGGGGCCGTCGAACCCATCTGTCCGACTCCGCCCCCATTGCCCGACCCCGCATCGCCTCCTGTGATCCATCCCACAGTCGACCGTCGCCCCGCGCACCGTCCACCACGGTTGGCATTCCAACAGCGCCTCCCCGACGTACTCCAGACGCCCCGTCAGGTAGTGGCCGGGACGTCCCTGACGAACACGATGGCTTCGGTCCGGTCGGTGGTGGTCGGATCGAGGGCGAAGTAGGTGTGGTCGGCGGGGACGCGGGGCGTCAGTTCCCGGTCCAGGCAGGCGGCGAGGCGGCCGGGATCGATGACGGTGCGCGCCTCGGGGAGCGACGACAGCACGCCTTCCAAGGTGTCGGGGTGCGGGACGTCGGCGCCGCGGCTGCCGAACGTGCTCGCGACGAAGGCGTAGTGCTCGCCGAGGCGGGTGCCGACGAGGGCGCCGGCGCTCCACCACCGCACCGACCTGCCGGCGAACCGCACCCGGCTCTCGTCCCGTTGCAGATGGCGGTTGTGGGCGAAGACGAGCGTGGGGCCGCGGCGGGCCTCGCGGCGGACGACGGCGTCGAGGTTGTCGGCCATCATCGCGTCGCGCACCGACAGCAGCGTGTCGATACGGGCGGGCGCGGTGTTCGCCATCCCCGCGTGGTAGCGCAGCAGTCCGGTGGCGGTGCGGGCGTGCAGTTCGGCGTGCCAGAAGGCGTCGGGGGAGGTGGCGGCCGTCAGGCGCGGGGCGTGCCAGGCCAGCAGCGCGCACAAGTCGTCCGCGACCAGGCGCAGTTCCCTGGCCTCGGCGCTGCGGCCGACGGACTGGCCCGGGTCCATCATGGCGCCCGGACGGGTCCACCGCTCGTCGAGGCCGAGGAGCCGGTCGAGGCGGGCCAGGTCGCACTCCGGGTCGAGGTGGGCGGCGAGGTAGTCGTGCAGCGAGGTCAGGGCCGCACGGGGGCTGGCGGCACCGGTGTTCTCCAAAGGGCCGTCGCAGCCGTAGAAGCGGAGCCGTTCGGACGCGGGATGCCTGGCGTTCCAGGCACGCATCCAGCGCAGCAGCTCGCGGTTGGCGTGGTGGGCGCCGAAGTCGTGGCTGAAGCCGCGCTCCAACGCCTCGTCCAGGGTCCCGGTGCCGTCGCCGACGTACGCGTCGACGGTCAGCGCCGCCAGGCAGTCGCTCTCGACGGCGATCGAGCGGTACCCCTCGTGTTCGACGAGGTGACGGAAGAGCTCGTTGCGGAGTTCGGGGAAGGCTTCGACGCCGTGGGTGGGCTCGCCGAGGCCGAGCAGGCGGGTGGCGGGGGACAGGAGCGCGGTGAGGGCGCCGCCGGTGAAGGGCAGGGCGGCGTCCCGGATCGTGGCCGTCATGCCTTCAACCGTATCGTTGAACCTTCGGTGTAAACTTTCCTGCATTTTCGTCAGCAACCTGCCGCTGAGCAGGGCACTTTCCCGACCTTCCCGAGGACGAACCTTCACCATGCGTTTGCGTCCCATCGATCTCGCGCGCGAGCACGGCCTGTCCACCCAGGCGGTCCGCAACTACGAGGAGGCGGGCATCCTGCCGCCGGCCGAACGCGCGCCGAGCGGCTACCGCGTCTACACCCCGCGCCACGCGGCGGCCCTGCGGACGTTCCTGGCACTGATCCCGGCACACGGCCACGCGACCGCCGGGACGATCATGCGGGCCGCGAACGACGGCGCGGTCGAGGACGTGCTGCGGCTGATCGACCGGAGCCATGCGCAACTGGCCGGCGACCGACGCACGCTGGAGGAGGTGGCGGACGCGCTGCGCGACCTGGCCCCGACGCCCGAGCCGGCGCCCGGCGCGACGTTCATCGGGCCGCTGGCGGACCGGCTGGGCCTGCGGCCGGCGACATTGCGCAAGTGGGAGCGCGCCGGGCTCGTCGTACCCCGGCGCGACCCCCGCACCGGCTACCGCGTCTACGCCCCCGCCGACGTGCGTGACGTGCTGCTCGCCCACCAACTGCGCCGCGGAGGCTACGGGTTGGCGCAGATCGCCCGGGTGCTGGAACAGGTCAGGACGGCGGGCGGACCGGAGCCGTTGCAGGCCGCGCTGCGGGAGTGGCGCGACCGACTGACGGCCCGGGGCCTGGCGATGCTGGCGGGCGCGGCGGCACTCGACGCGTACCTGGGTGCGCCGTGAGCCAACGCGGCGGACGGCTGCCGAGTCCCGCGTGAGGGCGCGGAGCGCCGGCCCCTCACCGCGTGGTGCGCGTCGTCGCCGAGGGGGCGAACCGGCCGACGTCGGCCATGTCGACGCCCCGCGGTTCCCCCGTGATCCGCGCGCCCTTCAACGACGTGCCGCTGAAGACTGGCGACCTCAGTGCCGCGTCGTGCCCCCTCGTGGAGCGTCGGAGGGGTCCAGGACCGCGGCCGCAAGGCGGTCACGGAACCAACGGTGCCCCGGGTCGTTCGCGTTGCGGGGATGCCAGGCCATTGCGAGGTCGAGGGGCGGTAGGTCGAGGGGGAGGGGGAAGGTGCGCAGGCCCAGTGCGGAGACGGTCTCGGGGAGCCAGTCGGCCAGGCAGAGCGCGACGAGGTCGGTGTCCCGGGCGAGCAGCATCGCACTGGTGTGACTGGGGACGACGACCGCGGTCCGGCGGCGCAGTCCGAGCTCCGCCAGGGCACTGTCGATGGGGCCGAGGCGTTTGCCGAGCCGGGAGATGCCGATGTGGTCGGTCGCGGCGAACCGTCGGGCATCGATCCGGCCGTCGAAGAGCGGATGGTCGCGGCGCGCGACGCCGACCATGGTGGTGCGGGTGAGCTGCCGGGTCCGGATCTCCGGGTCCAGGTGGCCCAGGACGCCCAGTTCGACGTCCACCCAGCCCTGCCGCAGGGCGGGGCCGCCCTCCACCGCCTCCGGCACGAACACCACGTCCACGTGCGGGGCCTCCGCGTGGATGCGTTCGGTCAGGGCGCCGGCCAGTCCCACCAGCAGCAGGTCGGCCGCCTGCACGGTGAAGCTGCGCCGGAGGTGCACGGCATCGAATCCGGCGCCGGGGCGCAGCACGTCGTCGCAGCGGCGCAGCAACGCGCCGACCTCCTCCCGCAGTTCCAGGGCCCGTGGCGTCGGGACCAGCCGTTGGCCCGCACGGACCAGCAACGGATCGCCCACGGTGCGGCGCAGCCTGGCCAAGGTCCGACTGGCGGCCGCGGGCGAGGTGCCGAGCCGTTCCGCGGCCCGGGTCACGCTGTTCTCCTGGAGCAGCACGTCCAGCGCCCGCAGCAGATTGAGATCCATCGCCGTGCCCTCCTTCGGCAACATCCTGAGCTGCATTTTTACGGCTGAGGAAAGGACTAGCTGCCTATCTTTGCATTGCTCCCGCGAGCGTCGCGGACGGAGAGTGGAGCTGTCCACGAAGTCGCGCGGAGGCCCCCGCGGGTGCCTCTTCGTCGGCTCCCTGTCTTTCAGCTTCGCGCTGCACTCGTTGAAGGAGTTCGCCGTGCCGCAGTCACCCCGTTCCGGTCGAGAAGGCGATGTGCTGGCGGTGGTCAGCCAGAGCGGGCCGACGGTCTCGTTCTTCGACGCCGCCTCGGACCGGCACCTCGGAACGACGGAGGTCCCCGCCGAACCGCACGAGGTGTGCTTCGACCCCACCCAGCGCCTGCTGTGGTGCACCACGACGTACCAGGAGGGCTACTACCACGCGAACGGCGGCCGCCGCACCGAACTGACCGTCCTCGACCCGGACAGCCGCCGCATCGTCGAGGTCGTCGACCTCGCGCCGGAACACGGCCCGCACGGACTGGCGTTGGACGCCGCGCGCGGTCGCCTCTACGTCAGCGTGGAAGGCTCGGCGGACCTGCCCGGTGGCGTCGTGGTCATCGACACCGGTACCCGCCGGCCGCTGGGCCGGATCGACACGGACGCGCCCGGCCCGCACTGGTTCGCCATCGACCCCGCCGGCCGGACGGGCTACGCCACCAACAAGGAGGCGCCGTTCGTCTCGGTCGTCGACCTCGAACGCGGAGTCCTCACCGCGAAGGTCGAGGTGCCGGGCAGTGAGGGACTGGCCGTCTCCGGCGACGGTGCGCACGTCTTCGTCGCCTCCCCCTACGCCGGCTCCTTCTTCACCGCCGCCGAGGAGCGACCGGCCACCGGCATCCGGGTCGTCGAGGCCCGGACGGCGTCCGTCGTCGACGTCCTGCCCACCGAGGACGTCGTCCTGCCGGTGCACCTGACCTCGACGGGCAAGCTGCTCGCCGGCGAGGTGCGGATGACGCCCGACCCCGGGTCGCAGCTCGGCCGGCAGGCGCCGGGGCGCCTGACGGTGTTCTCCGCCGACACCCGGAAGCCGTTGGGCGAGGTCGAAGTCGGGCTCTGCCCGCTGACCCTCACCTCCTCGCCCGACGGGCGGCTGGCCTACGTGTCCTGCGTCGTCTCGTCCACGGTCGACGTCATCGACCTGGAGACGTTGGAGCGGCTGGCCCGTTTGGACCTCGCCAAGCGCGCCGCGCCCGGTGCCCACGGCCTGGCGTACGTACCGCGCCCGGCCTGACTCTCGCGCGCAGGCTCCTGCGGGTGCCGGGCGCGGGGGAGCTCGGGCGGGCGTCCGCGGATGGGTCTCCCTATTGGGATACCAAAATCCGAAATGCGGAGGTCGAAGCGGCCTCGATCGTCTCATCCATCCTTCTGGAACTGCTCATGGCTCTTGTCCGCCGTCTTCAATTTGGTATACCAATTGGCCGATCGGTGAACGCAGAGCCTTGAGGAGACCGCCATGTGCGTCGAGTCCGTCCCGCCCCCGCCCAGCCGGGTCACGCGTCGCGGTGTCCTCGCCGGAGCCGCCGCCCTGGCCGGAACCGCCGCCCTGACGACGGCTCCGGGGGCCGCCGCGGCGCCGGCACGAGGAGCCACCGACGCCCCGGCGCCGGGCGCGCCCCGCACCGGCGACCTGGTCGTCGAGGGCGGCACCCTGCTGGACCCGGCCACCGGCGAGGTCACGGAGGACGCCGTCGTCGTGATCCGCGACGGCGTGGTGCGCGCCGCCGGCGCCCGGGCCCGGACCGCCGTCCCGGCCGGCGCCCCCCGCCTCGACGCCCACGGCCGGTGGGTGCTGCCCGGCCTGATCGACGCGCACATCCACCTCAACACCGCCACCGAGGCCCTGGACGCGGTCCGCAAGGGCACCACCAGCGCCCGCAGCGGCTCCACCAACTTCTACCAGGACATCGCCGTACGGGAGTTGGCCCGCCAGGCACCGGAACGAGCCCCCCGGCTGCGCGCCGCGGGCGTCTTCGTCACCCCCGATCTCGGGGACACGGTGCTCGCCGACCCGGACCTCACCCCACTCGCCCGACTGAAGGAGGGCGTCCGCTCGGCCGAGGCGCTGCGCCGGGTCGTCCAGGTGAACCTCGCCCGCGGCGCCGACGTCATCAAGACCCGGGTGAACGAGCGGGCCGGCCTGCCGGAGCAGGACCCGTTGGCGCAGGTCTACTCGTACGAGCAGCTCTCCGAGGTGGTGGCGGCGGCCCGGCGCGGCGGCCGGGGGGTGCTGTGCCACAGCTACAGCGAGCACGGTTGTGACGACGCGGTGCGGGCCGGGATCCGGTCCCTGGAGCACGGGGTGTTCGTCGCCGAGCGGACCCTGCACACCATGCGGCGCCGGGGCACGTACTTCACTCCGACCCTGACCGCGATCGCCGGGCTCGCCGAAGCGTCCGACCCGGTGCTCGCCGAGCGCGGCCGGGCGTACCTGCCGGTGCTCAAGGAGGCCGTGCGGGCCGCGCACGAGCTCGGCGTTCCGCTGGCGGCGGGCACGGACTCGTCCGGCGGCTCGGTCGAACCCATCGGCCGGGAAGTGGAGTTGATGCACGCGGCGGGGCTGTCGGCGCTGGACGCGATCCGCACGGCGACCACCCAGGCGGCCCGACTGCTCGGCCTGGAGCGGACGGCGGGCCGCCTGGCACCGGGCTTCGCGGGCGACGTGCTGGTGGTCTCCGGGGACCCGCTCGCCGACGTGTCCGTGCTCGCCCGGCCGGTGCGCGTGGTGCGCGCCGGCCTGCCGCTCGCGCGGTGATCCGCTCCCGTCACCGCCAGCCCCGCCCCGTGGCCACCCGCCCGGCACCGGCCGGTGCCCGGCGCGGGTGCCCGGACCCGTCAACTCCGCACCAGGTAAGGCCATGAACGCCCACCCGATACCGACCACCGCCCCCGTGCAGCCGCCGCCCGCGCATCCACGACGGTGGTGGGCGCTGGGCGTGCTCGGGCTGGCGCAGTTGATGATCCTGCTGGACAGCACCATCGTCAGCGTGGCGATGCCGTCGCTCCAGACGGAGCTGCGGATGGCCGACGGCGACCGCCCGTGGGTGGTGACCTCCTACACCGTCGCCTTCGGCGGACTGCTGCTGCTCGCCGGGCGGATCGCCGACCACGCCGGCCGCACCCGGGTGTTCGTCGCCGGACTGGTCGGTTTCGCGGCTGCCTCCGCCGGCGCGGGCGTGGCGCCCACCGCCCAGGCGCTGTTCGCCGCGCGCGCCGTGCAGGGCGCGTTCGCCGCGCTGCTGGCCGCGTCGGCCCTGGCCCTGGTCGCCACGGGCTTCCCCGATCCCGCGGAGCGCCGCCGGGCGATCGCCGTCTTCGGCGCGCTGGGCGGCGCCGGGGCGTCGCTGGGCGTCGTCCTGGGCGGGCTGCTCACCCAGGGGTTCGGATGGCGCTGGTGCCTGTGGGTCAACGTGCCGATCGCGCTCCTGGCGCTGCTCGGTGCGGCGTGGATGCCGCGCGACCGCTCGCCGCGGGTCCACGGCCGCATCGACGTCAGCGGGGCCGTCCTGGGCTGCGGCGGGGTGACGGTCCTGGTCTACGGCTGCAGCCGGGCCGAGGCGGACGGCTGGACGGCCCCGTTGGTGCTGGGCGCGTTGCTCGGCGGCGCCGCACTGCTCGCGGCGTTCGCGGTGCGGCAGACCCGTGCCGCGGTGCCGCTGCTGCCGCCGCGACTGGTCCGCGACCGCGGTCGGGTCGCGGCGCTGCTGGCCGGGGGCGCGCTGATGATGGCCCAACTGTCGGTCTCGCTGTTCCTCACGTACTACCTGCAGACCGTGCTGGGTTGGTCCGCCGTCGCCGCCGGCCTCGGGTTCCTGCCGATCAGCATCGTGACGACGGCGACCGCCACCCAGCTCGGCACCCGGCTGCTGCCCCGCTTCGGGCCGCGTGTGATGATGACGGCCGGGCTGTGCATCGCGGCCGGCGGACTCTTCCAGCTCACCCTCCTGGGGCCGGACTCCGGGTACGCGACCCGCGTCCTGCCCGCGCTCGCCACCTTCGCCGTCGGCCTGGGCGGCAGCTTCCTGGCCATCATGAACGCCGCCACCTCCGGGGTGCCCGCGCAGGACTCCGGGATCGCCTCCGCCGTCGTCAACTCCGCCCAGCAAGTCGGGGGTTCCATCGGGTCGGCCGTGTTCAACACGGTCGCCGCGAGCACGGCCGCGGCCTTCCACGGCGGCGCGCGGGCGGCGACGCTGCACGGCTTCACCCTCGCCGTCCGCTATCCCCTCGGCACCCTCCTGCTCGCGGCCGTCGTCACGGCCGCCCTCGCCCGCCCGCCGGCCCGGCCACGGCCTTCCTGACCAGGCGCGCAGTGGCCTCCCCGGGAGCGGTGACGGGGTGCCCGGCGCCACACCGACCGATGCGAGAATGGGGTCATGACAGGGTCTGGAGGGTTCGCGCCCGAGTCGGAGCGGGTCACCCGACAGCTGCGCGACGAGATCATCGACGGTGCCCGCACACCGGGCAGCAGGCTGGTCGAACGCGAACTCGCCGCGGAGCTGGGAGTGAGCCGCCTGCCGATCCGGGACGCCCTGAAGGCGCTGGTCACCGAGGGGCTGGTGACGCCGCGCCCGCGGACCTGGGCCGTGGTGCGGGAGTTCACGCCCACCGACCTCGCCGACCTCGACGAGGTGCGCTCCGCCCTGGAGACGCTGGCCTTCCGGCTCGCCGCCCAACGCCGCACCCGTGCCGGCCTGGCGCGACTGCGCGCGGACCTCGACGCGGAGCTGACCGCCGCGCGCCGGGGGGACGCCGTGGCGGCCCGGCGCGCGGCGGCCGACTTCCACGAGACGGTGATCTCGCTGGCCGACAACGAGCTGCTGAACGAGCTCGAACGCACCCTGCGGAGCCGGATGCGCTGGCTCCTGGCGCAGCATGACGACCTGATGGCCATGGCGAAGGAGCACGAGGCGCTCTACGCGGCGCTCGCCGACCGGGACGTCGCACGCGTCGAAGAACTGGTCACGAAGCACTTGGAGAGCGGTCGCAGCGCGGCCGCCGCCCACCGGGAACCTCCCGGCGCCGGACGCGCCACCCCACCCCACCTCACCCCACTCCATGACGAGAAGTGAGGCAGGTCGGCGCCGCTGACGCTCCTTCGGCCGGCGGCGGTCGGGAGAAGTGGGGGGCGATGGTCGAGGCCGAACGGATGAGAGGTTAGGCTTACCTAAGCCGTCTTGGGGGTGGGGTTCCTTCTCTCTCCGTCCGGACCGATCGTCATCACAGGCACGCGGGCTCCGCTTCGTGCTGCCTCGAAGCAAAGGACTTGGCATGGCCACCGCTACGCGCCGCGCATCGCGCCGCCTCTTCGCCGCCTCGGCAGCGGCCTCGTTGCTGTTGCTCGTCAGCGCCTGCGGCGGCGGGGACAAGAGCGACGCCGCCGCTTCCGACGGCTCGCACGGCGCCTTCCCGGTGTCCATCAAGAGCGCGCTGGGCACGGCCAAGATCGACAAGGAGCCCAAGCGGATCGTCACCCTCGGCCAGGGGTCGGCCGAGACCGCCATCGCCCTCGGCCACACGCCGGTCGGCGTGGAGGAGTACCCCTGGGGCAGCGACAAGTCCGGCTACCTGCCCTGGATCAAGGACGCGGTGAAGAAGGCCGGCGACCCGCTGCCCAAGCAGTTCAAGGGCGGTGACCAGCTCGACATCGAGGCCATCACCGAACTCGCCCCGGACCTGATCCTGGCGCCCTGGTCGGGCGTCACGGCCAAGCAGTACGACCTGCTGAAGGACATCGCGCCGACGGTCGCCTACCCGGACAAGGCGTGGAGCACCGACTGGGACCAGCAGATCAACATCATCGCCAAGGCCCTCGGCCAGCCGGCGAAGGGCACCGGGCTCATCAAGGACATCAAGAAGGAGCTCGCCGACGCCGCGGCCACCCGGCCGAACTACAAGAACGTCTCGTTCTCCTACATCTACACCTCCGGCCCCGGCACGTTGGGCGTGTTCAAGCCCACCGAGCAGCGGGTGGAGATGGTGAAGTCCCTGGGGCTCAAGGTCGACCCGGTGGTCAACACCTTCAAGGAGACCGAGGGCACCGACTCGTCGCTGATCGGCCTGGAGAACGCCGACAAGCTCAACAAGAGCGATGTGCTCTTCACCTTCTACTCCGACGCCAAGACCCGCAGCGAGATCGAGAAGCAGCCGCTGTACGGTGCCATGCCCGCCATCAAGAAGGGCGCCGTCGTGGCGAGTTCGGACAACTCCTTCGTCACCGCCTCCTCCATGATCAACCCGCTCACCGTCCCGTACAGCATCAAGCGCTACCTGCCGCTCATCGACGACGCGGTCAAGAAGGCCGGTAAGTAACCCCACGGGACGTCTGGACCCATGACCTCGACCATCGACACCGAGGAGCCGCGGACGCGCGTGCGCCGGCCCGTCCGGCGCACCGCCGGCGTCCTGCTGCTGGCCCTGGCCGCCCTCGTCCTCGCCTGCGTCGCCAGCATCATGTTCGGCAGCAAGACCCTGGCCCCGGACCAGGTCTGGGCCGCCGTCACCGGCCACGCCGACGCCTACACCACCACCGTCGTCCAGAGCCGCTACCCGCGGACCGCCCTGGGCCTCGTGGTCGGCCTCGGCCTCGCCGTGGCCGGCGTCCTGATGCAGGCGGTGACCCGCAACCCGCTCGCCGAACCCGGCCTGTTGGGCGTCAACACCGGAGCCGCGGCGAGCGTGGTGGCCGCCACCGCCTTCGCCGGCGCCTCCGGGCAGACCCAGACCCTGCTGTGGGCCCTGCCGGGCGCCCTGCTGGCCGGCCTGTTCGTCTACGTCATCGGCGCCCTCGGCAGCGGACTGAGCCCGGTCCGCCTGGTGCTGGGCGGCGCGGTGCTCACCGCCGTGCTGAGCGCCTTCATCCAGGCCGTCACCCTCAGCCGTCCGCAGGTGTTCGACAGCTACCGCTACTGGGTCGTCGGCGCCCTCGGCGGACACGACTGGGACGCCGTACGGGCCGTACTGCCGCTGGCCGCCGCCGGATTCGCGCTCGCCCTGCTCCAGGGCCGCAGCCTGAACGCGGTCGCGCTGGGCGAGGATTCCGCGACGGCCCTCGGCGCCCGCCCGGAGCGGGTGAAGGCGATCGCGCTGCTGACGGCCACGGTGCTGAGCGCCGCCGCCACCGCGGCGGCCGGGCCGATCGCCTTCGTCGGACTCGCCGTCCCGCACCTGGCCCGCACCCTGCTCGGAGCCGACCTGCGGCGACAGGTCGTGCTGAGCGCCCTGCTCGGCCCCACCCTGCTGCTCACGGCCGACGTCATCGGGCGACTCGTGGTCCGCCCGCAGGAGTTGATGGTCGGCGTCGTCACGGCCTTCGCAGGTGCCCCCGCCCTTCTGATCGCCGTTCGCAGGATGCGAGCCACCTCATGACGCCTCCCTCCACCACTTCCCCCTCGGCGGTCCGCCGGCCGGGCAACCGGAAGATCCTCCTCAAGGCCGGACCCGCGATCGCCCTGCGGGTCCCGGTCCGGATGGTCTGGGTCGGCGCGGCCCTGGTCGTGGCGGTGCTCGTGGCCTGCACCGCCACCCTCACCGTGGGCCGCCTGGGCATCGCCCTGCCGGACCTGCCCGCGGCGCTGACCGGCCACGCGGTCGGCGTGGACGGCTTCGTCCTGGACCGGTTGCGCGGGCCGCGGCTGACGGTGGCGGTCGCCGCCGGCGCTGCCTTCGGGCTGTCGGGGGCACTGTTCCAGTCGGTGACCCGCAATCCGCTGGGCAGCCCGGACGTCATCGGCCTCGGCCCGGGCGCCGGCGCGGGCGCGGCGCTGGTCGCCCTGCTCTTCCCGGGCGCACCGGTAGCCCTGGGGGCGCTCGGCGGGGCGGTGGCGGCCATGGCGCTGGTCTACGTGTCGACCGGCACCGGCTTCCGCAACCCCAGCCGCCTGGTCATCGCCGGCATCGGCGTCTCCGCCATGGCGACCGCCTTCATCCAGTACATCGTCTACGCCATCGCCCGCGACCAGGCCACCGTGCTCAGCTCCTACCTCAACGGCAGCCTGACCGCCCGGTCCTGGGGCGACGCGGCCACCATCGGCGCGGTGCTCCTGGTCTGCGCCCCGTGCGCCGCACTGCTGTCCCGGCCCCTGGGCCTGAGCGAGATGGGACAGACCACGGCGGCCGCGCTCGGCGCACGGCCGGAACGCGTCTTCACCGGCGCCGTGCTGCTGACCATCGTGCTGTCCGCCGGTGCGGTCTCGGCCGCCGGCCCGATCTCCTTCATCGCGCTCACCGCACCGCAGATCGTCAAACGACTGACCCGCGGCAGCGGCCCGCACCTGGCCCTGTCCGCACTGTCGGGCGCCCTGCTGCTCGTCCTCGCCGACCTGGCGGCGCAGAACGCCCCGCTCTTCGACAAACTCCCCGTCGGCATCTGGACGATGGCCCTGGGCGGCGCCTATCTGGGGTACCTGCTCCTGCGGGAGTGGCGCCGCGGCGCCCTGTGAGGCGGCGGGCGTCAACGGGCCCCGCCCCGCGCCCGGACCGCCGACCCACCGGCACGCCCCTCCCCACCCGCGCCGCCCGGGCCCACCGCGCGGTGGGGAGGGAAACCGGTCGCCGGGCGGCGCGAGCGGTTGTTAGCTTGCCTCCGTGGACCTCTTCTCCCGCGCATGGACGGCGCTGCGCACGGCGGTCGCCGAACTCCCCGACGCGGACTTCGCCCGGCCCTCCGGCTGTACCGGCTGGCTCGTCCGGGACCTCGTGAGCCACCTGATCATCGACGCCCAGGACGTCCTGATCACCCTGGTGACCCCCGCCGACACCGCACCCACCCGCACCGCGGTCACCTACTGGGACGTCACCGACACACCGCCGACCGGCGACGACCCGCTCGACGCCCTGACGGTCCGTCTGGCCGCCGCCTACGAGGAGCCGCGGCTGCTGAAGTTCCACCTCGACGACGTGGGCTCTGCCGCCGGCCGGGCCGCCGCGCTCGCCGACCCGGACCTCCGGGTCGGCACCCGTGGCGAGGTACTCACCGCCGCCGACTACCTCGCCACGTACGTCCTGGAATGGACCCTGCACCACCTCGACCTGATCGCCCACCTCCCGGCCGCGGCACCGCCGCCGGCCGAGGGCCTCGCCCGGGCCCGCGAGCTGCTGGAGGGGATCGCCGGCACGGCCTTCCCGGCCTCCTTCTCCGATGCGGACGCCCTCCTGGTCGGCACCGGTCGGCGCGCCCCGACCGCCGCCCAACGGGCCGCACTGGCCGCAGCCGGCGGTCCGGCCGTGCAACTCCCCCTCGTCCTCGGCTGAGCCCCGGCCACCGCGTCAGCTCCCCGGCCCGCCCGCTGCCGGGTCCTGGATGCCGGCGGGCCGGACTTCGGTGTGGGCCATGTTCACGGGTTCTCCTCAGCTACGAGCGGCGCCGGACGTGCCCGTCCGGCCGTGAGCGTGGCCTGTGGCCGGCGAGCGTGCCCCCGCCACGGACCGTGAACCAGACACCACCCGTTCCGGCGTCCCGGGTGAGGCGGTCGGGTGGCCGTCCCCGCACGTCAGCCAGGTCGGAGCGGATGGGGCGGCCGGCGCCGGGAAGCGGACGACCGGCGACGACGCCCGCTCGGGGCGGTCGGCGGAGCACCCTCCACCGGCAGCTCCGCGACGTCCCGCCGAGCCGTTCGGAACATTCGGTGGCGTGACGCTCCGTTAGGTGGGTACGGGCTCAGCAGGACGGGGCGGGTCCACGGCGGCGGTCAACCTCCCGGACCCGCCCCGGCCTGACGGAACCACGCGAGAAAGGACCCCTCCACCATGAACGACATCAGCATCTGGGCCTACCCGACGGGCATCGGCCACGAGGGCCACCAGGTGCTGACGGGGTACGGCGTGGAGACGCCGGACGGGAAGCTCGGGCAGGTGCAACGCCAGATGGACACCCCCGGACGGCAGCACCTCGTGGTCGACACCGCGGTCTGGGTCTTCGGCAAGAGCGTGCTGATACCCGCGGGCATCGTGCGGGCCATCGACCCGGCCACCAAGACGGTCACGGTCACCCGCACCAAGGACGAGGTCAAGGCCGCGCCCCGCTTCGCCGTCGACAGCCAGACCACCGATGCGCGCTACCTCGCCGACGTCGGCGCCTACTACGCCCGTCTCGGGGAGCCGGCCCTCTTGATGTGAGGCCGCCCGGCACGGTCGCTCCCGTCGAACGCCCCCAACGGCGCGCGTGGTTGACTACGCCGTATGGACCTCAAGCGAGCCTTCGCCCCGGGCGCCGGCGCAGCCGCCGGTGGCACCTCGGCGCAGTCCGGCCGGGGCCCGGCGACACCGGTCGGTGCACCCCCTCTCGACCCCGAACTGGCCGTGGCGGTAGCGGCGTTGGGTGATGCGGCGCGGCAGCCGTTCACTCCGGCGAACCTCGCGTCGCGACAGGCACGGGACGCGGCGGCCCGCCCCCGGCCGACGGTCCGGGACCTCCAGGCCGACGGCCGCTTCGAGGTGGCGGAACTGCGCGTTCCGGGAGTCGCGGGCGCGCCGGACGTCACCCTGGTGAGCGCACGACCCGCCGACAGCACCGGGCCCCTGCCGCTCCTGTACTACCTGCACGGCGGCGGCCTGCTCATGGGCAACGCGTGGTCCGTGCTGCCCCGGCTGTTGCGCGACTGGGGTCACCCCCTGGAGATGGCCGTCATCTCCGTCGAGTACCGGTTGGCGCCGGGCACGCGGTACCCGGGAGCGGTGGAGGACGGCTACGCCGGACTCGTCTGGATCGCCGCCCACGCGGCGGAACAGGGCGTCGATCCGGACCGCATCGTCCTCGGGGGGAAGAGCGCCGGCGGCGGACTCGCCGCGGCGCTCGCCCTCCTCACCCGTGACCGCGGTGGCCCCACCCCGATCGGGCAACTGCTGCTGTCCCCGATGCTCGACGACCGCAACGACACCTTCTCCAGTCACCAGATGGCCGGTCACGACACCTGGGACCGCACCTCCAACGCCACCGCCTGGCAGGCGTTGTTGGGGGACCGCCACGGGGCCGACGACGTGCCGCCCTACGCGGCTCCCGCCCGCGCCACGGACCTGTCCGCGCTGCCCCCGGCCTACCTGGAGGTCGGATCGGCCGAGACCTTCCGGGACGAGGGCGTCGCCTACGCCGACGCGCTCTGGCGGGCCGGCGGCCAGGCCGAACTGCACGTCTGGCCCGGCGCCTGCCACGGCTTCGACACCTTCGCCCCCGGCGCGGCCCTCAGCCGGCACGCCCTGGAGGCCCGCACCCGCTGGCTCCGGCGCCTCCTCGCCCCGCCCGGAGCGGACGGAGGTCCCGGCCGCTGAGCGGACTGCCGGGACCTCCGGGTCAGGCGGCGGCCTGAGTCGGCACGGCGGCGTGCCGGCGGTATTCGGCGGCGTTGTGGGCCGAGAAGATCCGGACCCGGTCGCCGTGGTCGCGGGCCAGTTCGCGCAGCCGCTGTTGGTTGTGCAGTCGCGCCCGCTTCTCGGTCTGCATCATCGACTCGAACACCGCGAGGCCGGGCGGGCAGTGCGGTCGGGCGGGGTCGAGCTGGCCGGGGTGGAAGTAGGCGTCGCCGGCGTGCAGGAGCCAGCCGTCCCCGGTGTCGACGGCGACCCCGGCGTGGCCCCGGGTGTGTCCGGCGAGTGGGACGAGCAGGATCTCCGGCGGCAGACCGTCGAGTTCACGGACCGCGTCGAACCCCCACCACGGCTCGCCCAGCCCCTCGTACGGTGCCCACGTCGGGCGGTGGGCGAACTGGGCCGTGCGGTAGCGGTTCCGCTCGCGCACGGAGCGAGGGCGTTCGGCCGCGTGCAGCTCCTCGGCGTAGAGGTGCACGGTGGCCTGGGGGAAGTCCACCAGGCCACCGGCGTGGTCGAGGTCGAGGTGGGTGAGGACGACGTGTCGCACGTCGGCCGGGTCGTAACCCAGCCGCGATATCTGCCGGACGACGGGCTCCTCGGGGTCGAGGAGCGGGTTGGTCAGGTGCACGAACCGTCGACCGAGCCACTCCTCGGGGCGGCGGTTCGCCTGGGCGCCGATGCCGGTCTCGACGAGGACCAGGCCCGCGTCGGTCTCCAGCAGCAGGCAGTGGCAGACCATCTCGGCCCTCCGGAACAGCCCCGGCTCGCCGTCGACGAGCCGCCCGCCGGTCGGGCGGAGGGTGCCGGCGTTCAGGTGGTGGACGCGCATCGGGGGAACTCCTTCGCGAGGGTGGTGCGCAGGTGGTCGGCGACCGCGCGCAGCGGGGCGGTGTCGTGACGGGCCTTCGCCAGCAGCAAGGCGCCCTCGATGGAGGCGAGCACGACGGTTGCCAGGGCGTCCGCCCGGTCGGCGGCCAGTCCCTGCTCGGTGAAGAAGTCGGCGAGCAACGTGCGCCAGGAGTCGTAGCCCTCGGCGCAGGCCAGCCGGATGGGTTCGCTGTCCGCCGCGGCGTCCAGCGTGACGGCTGCGAGCGGGCAGCCGCGTTGGAAGGCGGAGGCGGTCAGCAGACCGATCAGGAGGTCCATGACGGCGTCCACCGCGCTCGCCGGGTCCGGGGCCCCGGCGACGGTTTCGCCGAGGACGTCGCGCAGGTCGCCGCCCGACATCCGGAGTGCCTCGGCGGCCAGTTGCTCCTTGCCGCCGGGGAAGTGGAAGTACAGGGAGCCCTTCGGCGCACCGCTCGCGGTGACGATCTGGTTGAGCCCGGTGGCGTGGTAGCCCTGCGTGTGGAAGAGCTCGGCGGCGGACTCAAGGATCCGTCGCCGACTGTCAGTTCGGGGAGCCATGGTCGTCACGCTAGCCCAACTATGACGACCGGTCTAGTTAATTGAGGATCGGTGAGCGGGGGAGTGCCGGCCACGCGGTGTTCCCACGGCATGCGTCGTTCCTGGGGCGGATCGTGACCGCGGCGCATGTGACGGGCGTCGTCAACGACTCTTCCGCGCAACGCGCTTGGCGTCCGGCGGGAGGTGGGTGGGATGGTCGCCCCTCGTGACGCAGGGGAGCCGGCCGGGCGCTGCGTGCGAGCTGCCTCACGGAAAACGCCAGTCACCTGCACAACACATACACACAGGTGAGCGCTGTTGCCTGACTATGACAAAGCCGGCTTGACAGTGACTGTCATCGCCCAAGTAGGTTCATTGTGAACTGAATTCCCACTACGTGCCGGCGTCCCCTCGCCGGCTGGAGGAACGCCCCATGGGTTCCCATGCACGCCCCAACCGCATACACCGCACCGGAGTCCGGATCGCGATGGTCGCACTCGTCGGTGCCGCCCTCCCGATCACCGCCGGTGGCCTGGCCCAGGCGGCCACCCCAGGTGCCACGCACTCCGCAGACGAGAACGGTCAGCAGGGCGGCACGGCCACCACGACGGCCGACCGGAACCAGGGCGCTGCGCAGCAGCTCCAGCCGTCCCAGGGCGGCCAGCACGCCGCGGGTGGCACGGGCGCCGTCGCGCAGGACCCGAAGGACCAGGCCGCTCCCCAGATCAACGCCGACCACGCCTTCCTGCTGGACGCCCGCGACGGCAGCCAGGAGCGGGAGCTGTGGGCCGGGGCCAAGGCGGACGAGAGCGTCCCGATGGCCAGCACCACCAAGATCATGACGGCCATGGTGGTGCTCAAGCACCCCGAGTGGCTGGACCGGCAGATCACGGTGAAGCAGGAGTACCGCGACTACGTCCAGAAGGTCGGCGCCAGCACCGCCGACCTCCAGACCGGTGACACGCTGACCGCCAGGCAACTGCTGCACGCCATGCTGATCCCGTCCGGCGCGGACGCCGCGCGGGCCCTGGCCGACAACTTCGGCTCCGGGGACACCGAGGACGCGCGGATCGCCGACTTCGTGAACCAGATGAACGCCGAGGCGCAACAACTGGGCATGACCTCGACGCACTTCGACGGCGTCGACGGCTTCTCCAACGGCAACAACCACAGCACCGCTCGCGACCTGGCCAAGCTCGGCCAGCGCGCGATGCTGCAGCCGGTGTTCGCCGACGTCGTGAAGAACAAGCAGTTCAAGACCGAGGCCCCGGCGGCCAACGGCCACACCCGGTACTACACCTGGGTCAACACCAACGAGCTGCTGACCACCTACGACGGCGCCCTGGGCGTCAAGACCGGCAGCGGCCCGGAGGACGGCTACTGCCTGGTCTTCGCCGCCAAGCGGGACAACCGGACCCTGATCGGCGTGATCCTCAAGGACGACAAGGGCCGCTTCGACGACGCCACCAAGATGCTCGACTGGGGCTTCGCCCACTGAGCGGCCGACCCACCCGGTGCTGAGTTGCGGCACCGCGTGCGGTCCGCCGGCCCCTGACCCGGCCTCACGGGGCCGGTGCCGGGCCGGTGTCCGGATGTCGGGCGGGGTGGTCGAGCGGGCGTCGTTCGTAGACGCTTATCCGCCGGCCCCGCTCGACGACGTCCGAACGGAGCGTGAAGCGTTCGGCCAGGACGCGCTGCTTGGTGAGATCGCGGACCGAGGGGGACCGTTGGGGGCCGGGGTCGGTGACCAGCACTATGCGCCGCGCACCCAGCATGGCCCGCTCTATGGCCTGCGGCGCGGCCTCCACGCCCTTCAACGTGCCGGACTCCACCGGGCTCCGCGCCAGTGCGAGGTCGCGCAAGCCGGCGAACTCGCCGGGCGAGACGAGGGCGGTGTCGCGGTGTGCGGCGGGGACGTAGAGCACCCCGTCGGCGCTGCCGCGGACGCGGCCGACCGTGGTGGCCGCGGTGAGCACGTCGTCCACGCGGCTGCCCACCGTGCGGAGGCGCAGTTCGAGGGGGAGGAGGGCGAGGAGGGCCAGTGCGACGGTGGCCGGCAGCAGCATGCGGGCGGGTGTGCGCAGGCGCGTGCCGAGCGTGCCGAGCAGAGCGCCGATGAGTAGGGCGAGCCCCACGTAGGTGAAGAGCACGTAGCGGGTCAGGTAGAGGGGGTGGACCAGGGAGACCAGGGCCAGCGACAGCTGCGGCACCGCGCAGAGCGGGAGGGCGACGGCCGCCAGCGACACCCCCGGGCCCGCCCCGCCGTGGTGTGCGCGGCCCGCCGGACCGCCGCGCGACAGGCGGGCGCAGAGGGCCGCGAACGCGATGATGCCCGACATGCCGAGGACGGTCGACCAACCGAGCGGCGCGATCCAGGAGACCAGGGCGACCTGAGTGCGACTGGTGAGGATGACCGGCAGGGTGCCGACCACGGCTCCGGTGGCGGCCAGTCCCCAACGTGCCCACTGGGCCCGGCCCGGGCGGACACACACCATGGTGACGCCGTGCGCGACCACGGCGAGCAGCGAGAACCAATGGAGCCAGGCGGCGCACAGCGCCGTCCCGGCGTACCACGTCCAACGCCAACTGCCCTTCCGCGCCAGGATCTCCACGAAGAGCCAGGTCTCCAGGACCACGAGGACGAGGACCAGGGCGTACGAACGGCCCTCCTGTGCCTGTTCCTGAACGGCCGGCACGACGGCCAGGGCGAGCCCCGCCCCCATGCCGACCCGGTGCCCGGCGAGCCGGGTGCCGAGCAGCCCCGTCAGCCCGCACGCGGTGGCAGCGGCCAGTACCGAAGGCAGCCGCAGGGTGAGGAGACTGTCGCCGAACAGGGCGAACACGCCGTGCATCAGGGCGTAGTAGAGGCCGTGGACGACGTCTGCCTGGCCGACCATGTGCGCCAACTCGCCCAGGGAACGGTGTGCGGCCTGCCAGGTCGCGGCCTCGTCGCGCCACATGCTGTGCTCGCGCGTGATGCCCCACAGCCCGAGTCCGAGCGCGAGGAGGCTCGGCACGCCGAACCCGGACAACCTGCCGTGTCGCACTGTTCCCCCAGAATCGCAGTGGCGCCAGACACCACCGCCCTGTGCCCACAGGGGGCGGAGGGCGGGATGGAGCGTCACGCTAACAAGCGGGTGGGGAGATTCGGCGCTGTCGACCGCGAACGGGTGCAAACGGTGCGGTGCCCGCGGGGGCGGGCGCACGCGAGGGATGTGGCCGGCCGGACCGGTGCCCGGCCCACGACGGCGGAGTGCGACCCGGCGGGCGTGCCCCGGGCCGCACTCCCGCCGACGTGCGGTTCAGCAGGTGACGGTGCCCCTGCGCAGCGCGTGGCCGTCGTCGTTGCTGTCGTCGGCCCAGTACACCGGCTTGGTGCCGTTCACGCACGCGTCGGCGCCGGCCACGGAGAAGCCCTCGTTGTTGTAGTTGGGCATGCCGCTCGGGCGGTCGTAGACGGCCGTGGTGACGAACGCGCCGGACGCGTCGACCTTCATGGTCCGGTGCTGACCGTTGCAGGTGTCGTCGCAGACCACCCACAGGCGTGCGGCCTGCGGCTCCCACTGGAGTTCCATCACGCCGGTCATGCCGCTGTCGAGCGTGGCGACGCGGGTGTACGCGCCGGAGTCCTGGAGCACGTACCCGTAGACCGTGCCGGTGCCTTCGACGCCGACGAAGAAGACGCCGCCGGTGTGACTGCCGTACCGCTTGGGGGCGTAGGCCGATCCGGTCGAGCCGTCCTTGAAGCCGGACGAGGTCAGGTAGGCGTCGGGGACCCAGGTGATGCCCTCGAAGCCGAGGTTGGCGCCGACCGGCGGCAGGTCGGCGGTGAGGTTCCACTCCTTGGCGGCCGTCAGCGTCGTACCGGAACCGCCGGCGTCGTACTTGAGCACGGACAGGCGGCTGGTCCCGGACGCGTCGCCGTTGCGCTCGCTCGCGACGAAGACGCCGCCCGCGGAACCGGCGCCGGTGAGCGTGACGCCCTCGCTGTCCGGGCTGCCGGAACCGCCGGGGAAGCGGAGCGTCTTGCCGGACTTCCACCCGTTCGCGGTGTCCGGCTGCCAACCACCGGAGCCGTCCGGGACCAGTCGCCAGAGCGTGCCGGAGTTCTGTGCGCCCCACATGACGCCGCCCTCCTGGTACAGGCCGCTGAGGTCCTCGCCGAAGACGTCGGCGGCGTCGGCGGTGGTGACGGAGCCGCCGCCGGGCCACGCCGTCGGTGCGGGGCCGCCGTTGCCGCCGCAGTCGTTCGCCGCGCCCAGGGTCAGTTTGGCCGCGCCGAACGTGCCGGTGCCGTCGGGGCAGCGGGACCAGGAGGGGGCGGAGTGACTGCGCCAGCCGAAGGCGTCGACCAGGGTGGTGCCGTCGGGGTGGTAGAGGCGCGCCTGGTCGTTGGAGCCCAGGCCGAACGCCGCGTGCACGTCGAAGGCCCGGAACGCGCCGGGGGCCAGGGTCGTGCCGGACGCGATCGGGTACGAGGAGCCGTCGTTGTCGTCCTTGAGGATCCAGCCCGAGAGGTCGACGGCGGCGGAGCCCTTGTTGTACAGCTCGATCGAGTCGTTGACGTTGCCGGTGGTCACCACCTCGTTGATGCGGATGTCGTCCGCGGCGGCCGCGTGGGCCGAGGGCGGCGCCAGCAGCGTGGCGGCGACCAGCGCGGGGCCGGTGAGGGCGGCGCAGCGGAAGGCGAGGCGTCGCCGCCATCGGGAAGCGCGTACTCCGAGCACGATGTCCGTCCTCAAGGCCGTGGTGACAGGGTGACAGAAGAGTTCCGACCGGGGCCGAACTCCCGCCTGCCGGTGGGGGATCGCCCGGTGAACGCCAGCCTAATTGCCGGGCGGTAGGGGCGCGCCCCCTCAGGTCACGGAGGCCGCGGGCCGGCGTCCGAGCGCGGCGCGTATTGGCATAGGCACGCCAAAAATCATGAGGGGTTGTCTTGTTGTCTGCGGGGGCGCGTGCCTCAATTGGCTCCCCCTCACAAAGGCGGTCTCCCATGAGACACGGCAAGCTCGGCATCGCCTCCTTACTCGGCGTCGGCGTCGCCCTCGCGGGCACCCTCGCGATGGCGCCGGCCTCCGCCGCGGTGACGCCGGACACCGCGACCCTCTCCTTCGACTGCGGTAGTTACGGCTCCGGTTCGGCCACGCTCACCGCCACCCAGAGCGGCACCGACGCCACCATCAGCGTGTCCACGTCGGCGATCACCTCGCCCCTCGACATCGGCGCGAACTCGGTCTCCTCGAAGCTCACGCTGACCAAGAACGGCTCGGACACCGTGGTGTTCAGCGGCAATTCCAACCCGGCGATCCCGGCCGGCGGTGCGGTCTCCACCGGCCCGCTCACCGGCACCGTCGCCACGGGCGACCAACTGGAAGGCTCCTCACTCCAGGTGGTGGTGTTCGGCATCACCGCGACCTGCAAGGCCACCTCGCCCCAGTCGCCGGGGCCGTTCGTGTTCTGACGCCGGGAGGTGCGGCACGCCCCTACGGCACCAGAGTGCGGCCCGCCCGGTCGGCAAGGGCGGGCCGCACCGCGCACCGGTCGCACCGTGCCGCACGACGGCGGTCACCCGCGCGGCACCGTGCGGGTGCGTGCCGAGGCGCACGACGGCGAGGTCGTCCCGGAGGTCGCCGACACCGGTCCGGCCCGTGACAGAACCGTGTCAGCGGCGTGTCAGGCCCGCCGGCCAGAGTGAGGGTCCTAGCCGCCACGAAAGGACCTGTGATGACTCAGACGATGCCCGTTCCGCACGGCCTGCCCATGGACCGCGATGCCAACCCCTTCGACCCGCCCCGCGAGATCACCCGGCTCCGTGCGGCCCGCCCGGTCAGCCCGCTGGTCTTCCCCGACGGCCACGAGGGCTGGCTCGTCACCGGCTACGACGCGGTCCGCCAGCTCATGGCCGACACCCGGTTCAGCTCCCGCCTGGACCTCGGGGTGGTCCACGTGCCGTACGAGACCCCCGGCATGCCCGTCCCCACCGAACCGTCCCCGCAGATCCCCGGCGTGTTCATCGCCATGGACCCGCCGGACCACACCCGGCTGCGGCGCAGGCTCACCGGCGCCTTCACCGTCAAGCGCATGAAACAGCTCGAAGAGCACATCGTCGAGGTCACCGAGCGGCAACTGGACGCGATGGCCCGCCTGGCCCCGCCGGTCGACCTGGTCAGGGAGTTCGCCCTGCCGGTGCCCTCGCTGGTCATCTGCGAGCTGCTCGGGGTCCCCTACGAGAACCGGGACACCTTCCAGACCAACTCCGCGAAGTTCCTCGTCAAGGAACAGACGCTGGAGGAGAAGATGGCCGCGTACGGGGCGCTGACCACGTACCTGGCCGAACTGGTCACGAGCAAGCGCGCCGCCCCCGGCGAAGACATCCTTTCCGACCTGGCCCGCCACGACGACCTGACCGTCGAGGAGCTGACCGGCATCGCCTTCCTGCTGCTGCTCGCGGGCCACGAAACCACCGCCAACATGCTGGCACTGGGCACCTTCGCGCTCCTGGAGCACCCCGACCAGCTGGCGGAGCTCCGCGCCGACCCGGACCTGCTGCCCGACGCCGTCGAGGAACTCCTGCGCTACCTGACCGTCGGCGACGTCTTCTACCGCTACGCAACCGAGGACATCGAACTCGGCGGGGAAACCATCGGCAAGGGATCGACCGTCGTCGTCTCGCTGCTGGCCGCCAACCACGACCCCCGGCGCTTCGAGCACCCCGACACCCTGGACGTCCACCGCAAGGCCCGCGGCCACCTGTCCTTCGGCCACGGCGTCCACCAGTGCCTGGGCCAGCAGTTGGCCCGCGTCGAGATGCGCGCCGGCTTCGCCGGACTGCTGCGCCGCTTCCCGACCCTGGAACTCGCCATCCCCGCCAACGAGGTGAAGCTCCGGACCGACATGAACATCTACGGCGTCCACGAGCTGCCGGTCACCTGGACGGAAACGGCCGGGTGAGCACGTCGGCCGCGCACGTCACCCGGGCGGGTCGAGGAGGTGGGGACCGTTGTTGCGGACGCTGTTGACCGCGGTGCCGACCGCCCGGGCGTCGAGCCGGCCGCCGGCCGGTGTGGTCAGCAGGGCCCGGAGTTCGTCGGTGTCGTGGTGCGCCGGGTCCAGCCACTGGTCGTAGTGGTCCGGGGCGATGGCCAGCGGCATGCGGGGGTGGATGCGGCCGGCGGCGTCGATGGCCTCGGTGGTGACGATGGTGCAGGTCGTCCACCACGCCGCGGGATCGTCGTCCGACGCCACGCCCGGGTCGCGCCAGAACTCGTACAGGCCGGCCAGCGCCATCACCTGCCCGTCCTCGGGGCTGATGAAGTACGGCTGCTTGCGGGGCTTCCCCGTCGAGCCCGGGGCGGCCGGGAGGGGCTGCCACTCATAGAAGCCGTCCGCCGGGAGCAGGCAGCGCCGCTTGGCGAACGCGCGCCGGTAGGCTGGCTTCTCGTGCACCGTCTCCACCCGCGCATTGATCATCTTCGCACCGACGCCCGGGTTCTTCGCCCACGACGGCACCAGCCCCCACCGCACCGCGCGCAACTGCCGCTCCACCGCCCCGGTGCCGCGGTCCAGGCGTTCCCACACGGTCCACACGTCATCGGTCGGCGCCACGTTCCAACTGGGCGCGACGAGGTCCGCCGGGTCCCACTGCGTGACGTGGAAGAGGCCGCTGAGGTCCTGGGGGCTGCGGGTGGCAACGAATCGGCCGCACATGCCCACACCTTGCCACGGCCCCGGCTGCCGGCCCGGCAACCGGGGCGTCCGCACGGCGCGGCTGCCCGTGCCCCGGGGCCGTCACCGGCGTCCGGTGAACTGCTGTCCCACCCCGAGTCGGCGCAGGTCGGCGAGGACCTGCGGGTCCTGGGCGTCCAGCCAGTCGCAGAGCTGGCGGAACGAAACCAGGTGGACGTCCTTGTTCCGCTCGTCGGCGATGTGCTTGAGCGCCTCCTCGACGGCGTCCATGTAGATGCCGCCGTTCCACTGCTCGAAGTGGTTGCCGATGAAGAACGGCGCGCGGTTGGTCTCGTAGGCCCGTTGGAATCCGGCGATGTACGCCTCGCTGGCCTGCTTGCGCCAACCCGGGTAGTTGGCCGGCGGCGCCTTGGTGGAGTTCTTCGACTGGTTGGCGAGGATGTTGTAGTCCATCGAGAGCACCTCGAAGGAATGGCCGGGGAACGGTATCTGCTGCAGCGGGAAGTCCCATATCCCCTGCTTCTTGCGGGGCCACATCTGCAGACCGCCCGGGGAACTGGCGTCGTACCGCCAGCCGCGCTTGCGGGCGGTGGGCAGCAGGTTGTCCTGGCCGAGCAGGCAGGGCGTGCGGCCGCCGACCAGTTCCTTGTCGTAGTCGAAGGGCAGCGCTTCGAGGTCGGTGAAGCCGGTGTTGGTCCGCCAGTTCTTGACGAAGGACACCGCCTGCTCGATCTCGTCGTTCCACTGCGCGGGGGTCCAGTGCGCCACGGAGCCCGAAGCGGTCCCGCAGAAGTGGCCGTTGAAGTGCGTTCCGATCTCGTGGCCCTCCAACCACGCCGCCCGCACGTTCTGCAACGTCGCCCTGATGTGGTCGTCGGTGAGGTAGCCGATGTCGGAGGCGCCGACGCGGTTGTTCGGCGGGCGGTACATGCGCTTCTTCTGCTCGGGCAACAGATACAGCCCGGACAGGAAGAACGTCATCGAGGCGTTGTGGTCCGCGGCCAGCTTGCGGAACCGCGGGAAGAGCCCGTTGCCGACCTCGCCCGCCCCGTCCCACGAGAAGACGACGAACTGCGGCGGCTTCTGGCCCGGTTCCAGCTTCTGCGGCGTCGGCGGCTGGTGGGGCTGCTTCCCGGTGAACGCGGTCGAGCCGTCCCCGATCGGCTTGGCCGGCGTCCCGCCGGGGTTGGCCGCGACGGTGTCGGAACCCGACGGCCCGAAGGGCGAACAGCCGGCCACGGTGAGTGCGGCCGCCGCTCCCACCCCGAGTCCCAACACGCCCCGGCGGCTCAATGCACGCATGACAATCCCCATCGCATTCGTTCGGAGTTCTGGTCTGTGGGGCACCCAGAACGGAGTGACTGGGACGCCCAGAAGGAGGCGGGGAGGCGGGTGCCGCGCTCGCCGCGTCCCGCCCCCGAGAAGGGCAACTTCTCAGCGGAAGGCCAACGGAGCGGCAAGAGCGGAGCAACGGAAGGCCAAGGGAAGAGCGACGGAGAGCCGGCGCCCCGCGGTCCCGGGCCGTGGCCCGGGAAGTCTTCGGCGTCGCCGGCTGCGCCATGCCTCCCCAGCGCGACGCAGCCGGCTCCCCCCCAGTCAAGGGCGCCGCACGTCCCGACGGCCCATCGCCGCGTGCCCTTGCGGCAGGGTCCGTCAGGGACGCCCGGCGTGCGCACGGCACGGCGGAGGAACGCTACGGGCGGGCCCCGCCCGTTCCGTGGAGTGTCCCACCTCGTGCATGCGTGCTCCCCCGTTCGACGGGCCGTCGGAGCCCGGAAGCTCCGGCGGTCCTCGACCAACGCCCTTGTACGTCCCCGACTCTGCCGTGGATCACTAGCGCACCGATAACGCCTCGCTAATGACGGAAACCCCCGACGCCAACGAAGACGGGCCCGGACGTTAGGCCCCAGCAGTCCCAATCAAGCCGTCCGGGCCAGCGGCGTCGCAGGCCGATCCCCGTGGCAATAGGGTGCCGCTGTGAACGACACCACGCGTGACCTACGGATCAGACCTGGCAGCCCGGCCGACGCACCGGCCATCCTCGACATGCTCGACGCCGCGGTGGCCTGGATGAACGCCCGCGGCAACACCGAGCAGTGGGGCACCACCCCCTACTCGCAGAAGCCCGGCGGGGTGGCGCGGGTCGAGCGGTACACGACCGAGAACGCCCCGTACATCGCGGAGTTGGCCGGCACCGTGGTCGGCGCCCTGGTGCTGGACTCCGGCCCCAGCCCCCAGATGCCGATCGCGCCGGCCGGGGAACCCGAGCGGTACGTAAGGCTGTTGGTCTCCGACCGCCGGCACGCCGGCCTGGGCGTCGGGGCGGCACTGTTGGCCCACGCCGTCGAGGAGACCCGGCGGGCCGGCGTGCAACTGCTGCGCGTCGACTGCTGGGCGGGCGGCGGCGGCGAACTGGTCGCGTTCTACGAGCGCAACGGCTTCACCTCGACCGAACCCTTCCGGTCCGGTACGTGGCCCGGGCAGGTGCTGGCCCGACGGGTGGGCTGACTCGGGGTGCGGTGCTCCGACCGGAGGGCGTCGCCGCTCGACCGCCGGGCGCCGACGCCCCGCACCTCAGGCCCCGGCGCCCGCCGGTGGCGCCGGCCGGCCGGGGGAGGGCACCCGCGCGGCCGGCCGACCGTCACGGCTCACTGCGCGTCGCCGTGCGCCAGCGCAGCGACCCGCCTCGGGCCCAGCGCCCGGTCGAAGACCTGGACGTTCTTGATGCCGCCGGAGAAGAAGTCGACGGGCCGGCCGCCCAGGGCGGCGCGGCCGATCATGAGCGGGCCGGGCCGGGTGACGGGCCGGGTGTCGGTGGCGGTGCCCTGCTGCGTACCGTTGACGTAGAGGTGCAGTCGGTGGGCGCCGGCGTCGCAGACCCCGACCAGGTGGGTCCAGGTGTTCAACGCGGGCGGCTGGGCCGCGAGTGCCCGGACGCCCGGCCGGGAGAACGCCCACCGGCGGTCTTCGCCGGAGTACTGGAGGAAGAACGAACTGCTGTCGGTGCCTTGACTGATGACGGTGGCGAAGCCGTTCGGGCTGGTGAGGTAGACCCAGGCGGAGATCGTGAAGCTCTGCCCCGGGCCGGTGTCCAGCACCTGGCCGCGGGTGACGATCTGGCTGCTGACGCCGTTGAAGAGGGCGGCGCCGCTGTTGCCGATGCCCCAGCGGACATCGGCCGCTGTGCCGTCGTGGGCACCGACCGCGTCCGCCGCCAAGGTGCCGGCCTGCTCGTCGAGTCGCCAGACCGCGACCGGCTCCGGGCCGCCGGGCTGAGTCGGCCGGGTCGGCTGGGGCGGCTGGGTCGGCGGAGTGTCGTGCTCGTCGAGCGAGAGGGCCACGGGCACGCCCACCGCCACCACGGCCGCCGCGGCGGCCGCCGAGATCAGCAACGTGCGGCGGCTGGGGCCGCGCCGGGCCGCCGTCCCGTCCGGAAGCGGCTGTGCCTGCGGGGGAATCGGCAGCGAACCTGCCACCGGCGTGTCCTGGACGTTCGGCACCGGCGTCTCCGCGACGCTCGGCACCGGAGTCGGCGGCACGCTCGGCACGGGAGCCGGGGGGTTGCCCGGTGCGGGCTGTGCCGGGGTCGCGGGCGCGCTCTGCACCGGAGTCGGCGGGGCGGTCGGCGTCCGGGACGCGGCAGCGGCGGGCACCGTCGGCGCCCCGTCGCCCGGTCGGCTGCCCGGATGGGTCGCTGCGCCCGGCGCACCGGAGTCCAGGGTGCCGCCGATCGTGTGGTGGCTCTCGCCCGAGGAAGCGTCGCCGCCGTCGGAGGCGGCCTCCCCGGCCGCCTCGCCGCACCGCGCGAGGATCTCCCGCGGCGTGGGGCGCTGGGCGGGGTCCTTGGCCAGGCAGTCGCTGATCAGCGCGCGCAGGGCGGGGTCGGCGACCGGACTGATGTCGGGGCTGTCGTGGACGACCCGGAAGAGAAGGGACGCCAGATGGCCGTTGCCGAACGGATTGCCGCCGGTGGCCGCGTAGGTCAGCACCGAGCCGAGCGAGAAGACGTCGCTGGCCGGACCGATCTCCTCGCCGTTCACCTGCTCCGGCGACATGAAGCCCGGCGAGCCGAGCGCGAACCCGGTCATGGTGAGGGAACTGCCCTCGACGACCCGGGCGATCCCGAAGTCGATGACCCGCGGCCCGTCGGTGGCGAGCAGCACGTTGGAGGGCTTGAGGTCGCGGTGGACGAGCTGTGCGCCGTGGATCGACACCAGCGCCTCGGCGAGCCCGGCGGCCAGGGCGAACACCCGCGCCGTGGGCATCGGCCCCCAGTCGGTGACCGCGCGCTCCAGCGACGGGCCGGAGATGTAACTGGTCACCAGCCAGGGTTCGGGCGCGTCCGGATCGGCGTCGATCACCGGCGCGGTGAACGCCCCGCTGACCGCGCGCGCGGCGTGCACCTCCCGCCGGAAACGGGACCGGAAGTCCGGCTGGTCGACCAGCGCCGCGTGCACCACCTTGACCGCGACCTGGCGGCCACCGGGTGAACGCCCGAGGAAGACCCGCCCCATGCCGCCGGCGCCCAGCCGCCCCAACAACTGGTATCCGCCGATGGAACGCGGGTCGTCCGGATCCAGCGCTGCCACAAACCCCTCCCGCGTCGTCGACCCGGTCATTTTCGGCCGGGCGGCCTCCAGCATAGGGGGCCGTCATGCGCCGGTCGGCGCGCCCTCCGGGCGGTCGATGCCTGATCGACGGTCGACTCCGGGACGAACCGGAGCAAGACATGCCTAGGCCGGGGGCGCCGGAGGAAGCCGCAGCCCCTCCGGCGCGCGACGCAGCCGGGACCACCTCAGTCGATCTGCTCGGGCGTCACCGTCAGCCAGTGCTTGTCCGCGGTGACCTTTTGGCCCAATTCCTTCTGGCGTTGGGCGTTGGCGCGCTTCATCGCGTCGAGCTCCTTCATGGAGCTCTCCTTGCGGTTCACCCACACCCGGACGCCACCGTGCTCCACGTCCGTGGAATGGAAGAGCATCGGCCCGTCGCTCTTGGGGGTGTCACCCGCCGCGAGGATCGGCTTGCGCCACTCGTCGATGTAGGTGTTGATCGCCGCCGGCTTGCCCTCGTACCAGGTCAACGGGGCCCACAGGGTCGGCGTCAACTCCCGGTCGGCGAGCTTCTTCGGGTCGAAGCGACCGGCCGCGATCTCCTTGCGGGCACTGGTGACGTCGCCCGTGGTGCGGTCCTTCAGGAGCATGGAGACGCCGATGACGTTCTCCGGCTTCACGTCGTACCCGTACCGGGGGTCGCTCAGCACCATCCGCACCAAGTCCTCGGACGCCGCGCTCACCACGTACACCTCCACGCCGTGCCTGCGCAGTGCGTGGTAGAGCTCCTGCATGCCGCGGGAGAAGCGGGGGGCCTGCACCTCCGTCCTGGTGAGCTTGCCGTCCGCGTAGTACTCGGCGGGGATCGGCTTGTGGTAGGCCAGCAACTCGTCCACGTACCCCTTGAGCTGCTTGAGGGTGAAGCCCGAGAAGACCTGGGCCGCCCAGGGGTAGCAGACCTGGTCGTCGACCTCGCACAGGCGGTTGTAGTAGCTGTACAGGCTCTCCTTGTGCGTCGCGGTGTCCTTGAAGGGGATGACCTTCAGGGACGGCGCCATGGACGTACGGGTCAGGACGCCCTTCATCTCCAAGAAGGGGAGCAGCGCCTCTTCCAAGTCGTTGCGGTACGTGGTGTTGTCCGCGTCGAAGACCGCGTAGGCGCCCTTGTGCTCGTTCGCCGTGATGACCTCGCCGAGCTTCTCGGCCACCGGCGCGGGCCAGTGTTTCAGTTCCGCCGACGCCACCCGCGACGACGACCCGACGGCCTCGGCCTCGTTGCCGCCCGGCCACAGGGCGCTGCCCGCGAAGACCGCGGCGGCCAGCACCCCCGCGGTGCCGAAGGCCGCCAGCTTGCCCCTTGCTCGTACTGCCATGGTTTCCGTTCCTCCGAGGACTACCCACCGCCCCGACCGGAGCGGCGGGTAATCGTACGGTTCCGCACGGGAGTTGCCCATGAGGGAGGTCACCGTGGGCGCTACGTGTGACCAGGCAGAACGGGGGTAGGGGAGCCGGTTCAGGATCGGGCGGGCGGCGCAACGCCCCTCCGGTCCCCGGTACTTCGGAGCGGACTCAGGCCCCGGGCGCCCCCTTGGGCAGCGGCTCCACCCCCACCACCCGGCTCACCCGCAACGGCTCGATCAGGACGACGACGCGCTCCTCACCGGGGATTCCCCACTCGTAGCGGTCGGTGCCGCGGTAGACCCGGGCCAGGGCGTCCATGGTGCGGTCCGCCTCCGGGCCCTCGACGAACCGGACGGCGCGTCCGCGGATCTGCACCCGGTCGTAGGGGTCGTCCGGGTCCGCGTGGGACAGGCACACGCGCGGGTCACGGCGCAGGTTGCGCTCCTTGACCCGGCCGACCGAGGTGTTGAACAGCACCAGGTCCCCGTCGAGGCCGACCCACATGGGGCTCACGTGCGGCGACCCGTCCCGGTTGACCGTGGCGACGTACCAGATGTGCGGCGCTTCGATCCGCCGGCGGATGACATGCGGTAGCTCGACCATGCCCAAGGGCTGCCCACGGACGGCGGCCCGGACACGCGCCCGAACGGGGGCCGGTCAGTGGCCGCGCCCGTCACGGGCGGCTGATGGTGCGGGTGATGCCGGTGACGACGGTGGTGGCCAGCACCCACCCCAGCGCGATCAACAGGTACGACAGCCACTGGTACCAGCCCTGCGGTTGGAACGCCTTCGCCTGGCCGAAGTCAACCACCGGCAGCAGCAGGTCGAGCGCGTAGACGAACGGATTGAAGTCGGGCCCTTCCCCGAGCTTCGACGGCCTCGGCGGGTGCAGGCCGAACACGGTGACACCGGTGAGCAGCAGGGCGCACAACCACCCCGTGGCGCGCAGGGGCCGGAAGCCGTAGCCGACGGTGGCGTCCTGCACGTACCCCCAGATCCGGGCGTACCGGGGCCGGGTGGACCGGTGGTGGCGCTGTTTGGCCAGGCGGACGGTGCGGGCGGCCGCCTCGTCACCGAGGCGCAGATAGGCGGCGGCGAGCTGTTCGTAGGAGTGCGGCACGTATCCGTCACCGTCGCGCCGGAGGGGAGCCAAGCGATGGGCGGGGGCGAGGCGGGGGAAGAGTGTCTGGTAGGTGAGCCCGTCCAGCCACACCTGGGCCGGCCAGGTCTCGGGGGCGGCGTGGACCGTGGTGAACACCGCGCCCCGCAAGGAGAGATGGCCCTCGACCAACTCGGTCCCGTCCAGCCAGAGTTGTGCGGCCGAACACCCGCTGGCGAGGAGGGCCGCGCCGCCGGCGTGCGACAAGCGGGCGTCGGTGAGCACCAACGCGCCCGTGATGGTCGCGCTCCTGAGGTTGACCTGACCCTCGGTGCGCAGGTCGGCCGCGGCCACCTCCGCGCCGACGACGGCCCCGCCGAGCCGCACGGCCGCCTGCCCCCGGTTGGTGACCCGGGCGCCCTCCAGGCTGAGCCGCCCGCCGATCCGGGACCGGGTGAAACGCACCTCGCCCTCGGCGCGTAGGCCGTTGCAGAGCACGTCGAGGTTGACGGCCAGCACGGCCGCCGCCAGGGCCGCGCCGCCCGGACGGGCCAGGTGGGCCCCTTCCAGGTTGAGGGTGCCGCCCACCCGCAGGCCGGTCAGCAGCAGCGTGCCGTGTGCGTCGAGGTCCGCGCCGACGACCCCACCGCCCACGGCCGTGTTGGCGGCGCTCAGCGCCACCCCGTCACTGCCGGACAGCCGTGCGCCCTTGACCACCAGGGCGTCGCCGATGCGGGCGCCGTCCAGGCACACGGGTCCCGTCGCCGTCGTCCGATCGAGGTGGAGGCTGCTGGTGACCTCGGCGCCGCCGAGCTGGGTGGCGCCGGTGAGGTGGCAGGCAGTCAACCGCAGCGCCCCCTCCACGCGGACCTCCGCGGCCTCCAGGCAGGGCAGGTGGGACCGGCTCAGATCCACATGACGCAGACCGGCGCCGAACAGGTTCGGCGCGCGGGCGAAATGACAACCGATCAGCCGTATCGGGACGTCAACGGTCCCGTGCGCCAGGTCCAGCCGTCCTGCTACGCGCGCGCCCATCACCCAGAGGCCGGCGATCGCCCCGTCGGCCGAGGCCCCGCTGAGCAGGAGCGCGCGCAGCACCTCACCGCGCACCGTGCGGTCCGCACCCCAGGCGCTCCCGAACGGCGTCACCTCGTCCTCGTGCGCGCGGAAGTCGACCGCGGTGCCGTGGACGAAGGCCCGCCACACCCGCTGTTCGGCGGCCGTCAGATCGCTGGTCTCCATCCGCGCACCTTCTCGAAACCCGCGTTCCGGCGTCAACACGCTTGTACGGCAAGGCAGTCGGCGCCCGGGCCGGCTGCGGCCCGCTCGGCCCCCGCCCAGTCCACCCCCCCCGTTACCGCGCGTGTAGCGCCCACTTGCTGCCGTCGACCGGTGCCGTGCCGGGCAGCGCGATGAGTTCGGGCTTGAACAGTGGTTGGGTGTCCATCGCGGGTTCCCAGGTCGCCAGCTTCTCGTCCTGCGGGACCTCGACGTGCCGGCCCTCGGCGAGGTCGGCGACCACCTGCATCAGCAACCGCACGCCGAGCGGGGCCAGGTGCTCGCGCCACAGGCTCTGGGGGGTCGAGCCCGGGGGCACGAACAGGTGCTCCTGCGCGGCGATCGGGCCGCCGTCGGTGCGTTCGGTGAGGTGGTAGACGCTCCCGCCGGTGACCTTGTCCCCGTCGCGGATCGTCCAGCGGATCGCGTCCCGGCCGCGGTGCAGCGGCAGCAGGCTGGGGTGGTAGCCGATGGTCGCGACGGTGGCACGGGCCCGTGTCTGGCGGCCGATGAAGGCGTGCGAGTGCGCGGCGATGATGACGTCCACCCCGTCCGGGATGTGCATCGCCCGTAGCTCGGCCGAATCGGTCCACGGGATGCTCCGGGGGTACGCCCAGGAGCGCAGCCGGTCCCAGGACAGGGCGTTGCCCTCGTCGGAGTGCCCCTTGCGCAGCCGGGGGGCGGCCACGCCCGCGATCTTGTGCCCTTCGTCCCACAGGGCATCCGCGACCTGTACCGCGAATGCTCCTTGCCCTGACATGTAGATGTTCACTCGCGCTCCAGGCGGTCGCCGTTCGGGTGTCTGTTCAGTGCGCGTGCACCGCTGTCGTTGCTGCGGAGCAGCACCGCGCCCGCACCGGGAGGGCGAGCGCGGTGCCTGCGCCCCGTTCCACGGTGGTCAGGCCGTCGGGGTGCCCGCCGTCGCCCCGACGTTCTGCTCGACGAAGTCGAGGGCGCCGTCGCGGTGCGGGCCGGAGTAGACGATCCGCCAGCCCTTCGGCACCGGTAGCTGCGGGCGCCACAGGGCGTGCCGTCCGTCGGCGTCCGAGACGACCAGCCAGTCACCCTCGCCGTCGTCGAAGGGGTTGCCGCTCATCAGTCGACCTCTTTCATTCCGGAGTGGTCGGGTCGCCACCGCACCGGCAGCGACGAGAACCCGGTCAGGAAGTTGGACCGGATCCGCAGCGCCTCACCGGTCGTCTCGAACCCGGTCGTGAAGTCCCGCAACGCCATGAGCAGTTCGGCGATCTCCACCTTGGCCAGGTACGACCCGATGCAGAAGTGCGGACCGTAGCCGAAGGCCAGATGCTTGTTGGGGGTGCGGCCGAGGTCGAACGTCCCGGGCCGGTCGAAGACCCGCTCGTCCCGGTTGCCGGAGGCGTGCCAGAGCGTGACGATCTCGCCCGGGCGCAGCTGCACGCCGTGCAGTTCGGTCTCGCCGACCACGCTGCGCCCGAAGTGCATGGTGGGCGACGCCCAGCGCAGCACCTCGTCGACCGCGGTGTCGATCGCGACCTCACCGTGTTTGAGCCGCCGCCACTGCTCGGGCTGGGCCGCCAGGGTGTGGACACCGTCGATCATCGTCAGCCGGCTGGTCTCGTCGCCGCCGATGATCAGGCTGTAGCAGTTGAGCACGATGTCCTCGTCGGACAGCGGCACGCCGTCGATGGAGCTGGCGACCAGCATGCTGATCACGTCGTCGCCGGGCGACTCCCGCCGCTCCTCGACCATGTCCATGAAGTACATCAGGATCTCGTTGCGGGCCATCTCGGAGTCGACCTCGTCGACGTCCTCGGCGTCGGTCGACAGCGCGGCCTTGGTCTGCGCGAGCAGGTGGTCCCGGTCCTGCTCGGGCACGCCGAGCAGGTTCGAGATGGTGGTCATCGGGATCCGGCTGGCGATCTGCTCGGCGAAGTCGCAGCCGCCGGCCTCGACCGCCTCGCGGATCAGTTGCCGGGTGTTGATCCGCACCGCGGCGGCGACCTCGCTGAGCACCCTCGGCGAGAGCACCCGTTGGAGGATCTTCCGCAGCTCGTGGTGGCGGTGCCCGTCGGTGACGGCCAGCATCCGACCGGCACCGGCGTCCCCGCCGCCCAGCAGCGTGACGAGCACGTTGCCGCGCTCCGACGTGAAGTGCACGTCGTCGCGGTAGGCGGCCATGATGTCGTCGTAGCGGGAGAGCACCCAGAAGCCGCGGCGGCCGTCGACCGGCGGGTTCCAGTAGACCGGGTAGGTGTCGCGCAGGGTGCGCCAGAACGCGTCGAGGTCGTGGTCCGCGAACGTGGCGGGGTCGCCCAGGTCCACGACGTCCAGTGCTGGTGTGGTCACGGTCACCAGTCCGTACGCCAGAACCGACGCGGCCGGAACGGGTAGGTGGGCAGCGAAACCCGGTGACTGGCCTCCCCCTGGTGCAGGGAGTCGAAGTCGACCCGCTGGCCGCTCACCCAGGCGGCGCCAAGGTCGAACAGTGCCTGTCCGTCCTGCCCGGACGGCACGATCCCGTCGTCGTTGCGCGGCAGGGACGCCACGTCCACCTGCGGCGCGGCGCCGGTCGCGACGGTCCGGCCGCGGGGGGAGTCGGCGGACAGCGCCTCGATCAGTTCCGCACGGTTGCGGACCACGGCCGCCCAGCGGCGGGCCAGCACCTTACGGCCCACGTTGAGGCTGAAGCACACGTCGTCCAGGCGGAGTTCGGGACGGGCCTCCAGCCAGTCCCGCAGTCGCGCCCGCTGCTGTGCCAGTGCCTCGTCGTCCAGGGCTGACAGGGTGGCCAGGCGCGGCCGGTCGGCGACCTCGGGGGCCCGCTCGGCGCGCGTTGGCGGCTCCTCCAGTACCAGGTGCGCGTTGTAGCCACCGCCGCCGATCGCGGTGATGCCCGCGCGGCGGATGCCGGCCGCCGGCTCCCAGTCGGCCAGTTCCCGCTGCGGCACGAACGGGGTGCTGGGGAAGTCGATGTCCTCGTTGACCTCCGTCAGGTTGATCGTCGGCACCAACTTCCGGTGGTACAGGCCCATCGCGGCCTTCAGGGCACCGAAGCCGCCCGCCACCACACCGCCGTGGCCGACGTTGCCCTTGACCCCGCCGATCGAGCAGGTGCCGGTCTGCTTGCCGAACGCCATGTTCGCCGCGTGCACTTCGAGCTCGTCCGTCATCGGCAGACCGAGACCGTTCGCCTCGTACAGGGAGACGGTGTCCGGACTGACGCCACCGACCTGCATGGCGTTGGCGATGCAGGCGCTCAGTCGCTCGGGCTGCGCCAGTCCGTAGGCCACCGCGCTGACGCCGTTGTTGTTGATGGCCGAACCCTTGACCACGGCGTAGATGTGGTCGCGGGCGGCGACGGCCTCGGCCAGCGGCTTGAGCAGCAGCGTGACGACACCGCTGGACAGCGCGGCGCCGGTGCCGGCCGCGTCGAACGGGCGGCAGTGGCCGTCCTTCGACAGGATGCGGCCCTCCTCCCACAGGTGACCGCGCGGGTGCGGCAGGCGGACCATCGCGCCGCCGGCGATCGCCATGTCGGTCTGGCCGAGCAGCAGTGACTGGCAGGCCAGGTGCACCGCGTAGTGGAATCCGGCGCAGGCGGTGGTGACGGTGACGGCCTCACCGGTCAGCCCCATGTAGTACAGCGCGTTGGACGTCATGGTGTCGGGCGACCAGGCCAGGCCGTGCTCGATCGCCTCGGGGCCGACCGACACCCGGTCCGGCGGGGAGCTGTAGAGCGCGGCGGTCTGCGGGTTGTTGGCCCCGTAGATGCCGACCTCGCCCGTGACCCGGTCCGGGTCGTAGCCGCCGTCCTCCAGCGCCTCCCAGGCGCTCTCCACGAACAGCCGGTTCTCCGGGGTCATCGCGGCCGCCATCCGGTCGCTGATCCCGAACACCGACGGGTCGAACGCGTCGTACCCGTCGAGGACGCCGCAGGCCCGCACGTAGGACGGGTTGTTGATCAAGGTTTCGTCGACCCTGATCTCGTCCTTGGACAGGAACGTCACGGACTCCCTGCCGTGCACGAGGTTGTCCCAGAACTGTTCCTTGGTGCGGGCGCCGGGCGCCTTGGCCGAGATGCCGATGACGGCCACGTCGCCCGGGTCGTAGTCCTGCTCTGGACTGTCGGACATGAAAGGCTCCTGCTCAAGTCGGTGGATGTGGGGCTCAGTTGCCGGTGGAGGCGGCGCGGCCGCGCAGCGCGGCGCGGCGGACGGAGGCCCGGCGGCGGGCCGACTGGACCGCCTCGGGGGTGGCGCCGCTCTCGTCGTCGAGCCAGCGGCCGAGGGAGTGGATGTCACGGAAGCGGAAGAGATCGGGCACGCGCACCCGGCGGTCGAAGCGCCGGGTCATCAGCCGGGCCAACCGGACCAGCAGCAGTGAGTCGCCGCCGAGGTCGTAGAAGGCGGCCCGGACGTCGATGCCGGCCGGTTCGAGGTCGAGCAACTGGCCCCAGATCTCCGATAGTGCCACCTCGGTCGGCGTGCCGGCGGCCGTCACGGGCGCCCCGGTATCGACGGCCGGCGGCTCCGGCAGCGCGGCGCGGTCCAGCTTCCCGCCCGGCGTCAGCGGCAGGGCGGCCAGGAACACCAGCGTGTCGGGCACCATGTACTCGGGCAGTTCGACGGCGAGCTTGCCGGTGACGGTGCTCTGGAGCGCGGCGTCCAGCCAGACGCCCTCGCGGGGGTCGCTCTCCGGCACGACGTAGCCGACGAGCCGGCGGCCCCGTACGACGGCGGCGGCCTCCCGGACCTCGGGGCGGGCGGTCAGCCGGGCCTCGACCTCCTCCAGCTCGATGCGGTGGCCGCGCACCTTGACCTGGTTGTCGGTGCGGCCGACGAACTCCAGCTCGCCGTCGTCGGTGAACTTCACGACGTCGCCGGTGCGGTACATGCGCTCGCCGTCCAGGAACGGGTCCGGCACGAACCGTTCGGCGGTGGTCCGCGGCCGGTTGACGTAGCCGTGTGCGAGGCCCGCGCCGCCGAGGTACAGCTCGCCGGGCACGCCGGCCGGCAGCGGCGCGAGCTCCTCGTCGAGCACGTAGACGCGGGCACTGGCCGACGGCGAGCCGATCGTGGGCTCGCCGGTCCCGTCCCTCGGCACCGGACCGAACGTGCAGAAGACGGTCCCCTCGGTGGGCCCGTAGGCGTTGAAGACCCGGTCGGCGCCGGTCTCCTGGTACACCCGGTCCACCAGCTTGCGCCGCAGGGGCTCGCCGCCGAACACGACGGTGCGCAGGTTCGGCGGCAGGCCGCCGGCGTCGAGCAGGGAGTTCATCACCGACGGGATGGCGTGCAGGTGGGTGATCCTGTCGACGTGCGGGCTCTCGGGCAGGTGGACGGCGCTCTCCACCAGCACCACGGCGCCGCCCCGGCACAGCGCGGGGAAGATCTCCATCACGGACATGTCGAAGCAGATCGAGCTGGCCGCGGAGACCCCGCTCAGGTCGCACTCGGCGAGCGTCCGGTCCATCTCGGACAGCATGGCGACGCAGCCGCCGTGCGGGACGGCCACACCCTTGGGCCGGCCGGTGGAGCCCGAGGTGTAGATCACGTACGCGGTGTCGGCGGGCACGACCGGTACCGGCTTCTCGCCGGGCTCGGTCGTCACCGTGCCGGCCAGCACGACCACGGTCGGGCCGGTCGGGCAGTTGGCGCGGGACTCCGGAGTGGTCAGCAGCAGGCGGGTGCCGCTGTCCCGGACCATGAAGGTCAACCGCTCGGTCGGGTACCTCGGGTCCAGCGGCACGTAGCAGGCACCGGCGCGCAGGACGGCCAGGATGCCGACCAGCAGGTCGGGCGAGCGCTCGATGCAGAGGCCGACCGGGACGCCGGGGCCGGCGCCCTCGGCGACGAGCCGTTCGGCCAGTGCGCGGGCCCGTTCGGCCAGGTCCTGGTAGGTCAGGACGCCGGCGTCGGAGTAGACCGCCGTGGCGTCGGGGTTCTTGTCGGCTTGCGCGACGAACTCGGTGTACAGGGTCTGGGTCACTGGTCCGTCTCCTCGGAACGGCCGCCCGACGCGATGTCGTCGAGCGCCAGGTCGGGGTGGGCGATCGAATCGAAGAGCACCGTGCGGTAGAGCGCCAGCAGCTCCGTCACGGTCTGCTCCTCCAGGTAGCTCGGTTTGTACTGGACGTGGCCGACCACTTCGCCGGAGACCTCGGCCATGGAGATCTCCAGGTCGAACTTGGCGAGGTGCCGGCGGACGGGCAGCGGTTCGAGTGGCAGCGCGCCGTCGGGGGCGAGGGTGTCGCCGATGCCGTGGAAGAGCCTGACGGAGCGGGGGAAGGCGTCCGAGGACAGCCAGTTCAGCACCACGTCGAACCACGGGGAGCGGCCCTCGCCGCGCGGCGGCTTCAGGGCGGACGCCAACAGGTCCAGGGGGTAGTTCATGTGCTCCAGCAGCCCGAGCGAGAACGCGTGCACCTCCTGGAGCAGCTCCCGGAAACTGCGGTCCCCGGCCGGCTTCGCCCGCACCAGCACCGTGTTGAGGTAGTAGCCGATGGCGGACTCCCAGCCGGGCTCGGCGCGTTGCGCGATGGCGGTGGCCAGGACGGAGTCCTCGACGCCGGCCGCGCGGTTGAGCGTGGCGAAGAAGCCGGCCAGCGCGACGGTGCTGAGCGACACGCCCTCGCGCACCGCGAACGCGCGGAGCCGGTGGCTCTCCTCGGTGCTCCAGCGGAACGCGAGGTCGCGGCCCTCGTAGGTGACGCCGGGCGGGCGCTCCTTCGTGGACAGGTCGAGGTGGGCGGGCGGGTCGGCCAGCCGCTCCGACCACCAGTCCAGTGCCGCGGCGGCGGCCGGACCGGCCAGCCACTGCCGCTCCCACGCGACGAACTCCGTGTAGGGGGCGACCGGCTCGCTGGCGGCGGGGTCCGCCCCCTCGTAGAACTCCTGGAGTTCGCGGATCATCACGTCCGCCGACGCCGCGTCCGAGGCGATGTGGTGCACGAGCACCAGCAGGTAGTGGTCCGCCGGCCCGCGCGCCATCAGCACCACGCGCACCAGTGGCCCGTTGTCCACGTCCAGCGGCACGTGCCCCTGGGCGGCGAGTTCCTCGCGGGCCTCCTCGTCGTCGAGGTGCGTGCTGTCCACGACGAGGAACTCGTACACCGGCTCGTCGAGGATGACCTGGTACGGGCTGCCGCCCGCCTCGACGAAGATCGTGCGCAGCGCGGGGTGCCGCTCCATCACGGCCCGCAGGGCGCGTTCCAGCCGCTCCTCGTCGACCGCCGTGCGGATCCGGGCGGCGACCATGAAGTTGTAGGGCACGGCGTCCGGCGCGATCTGCTGCATGAACCACAACGAGCCCTGGCCGTGTGACGCCGGTGCCAGTTCGAGGCCGAGACCGTCGGTGCGCAGCTGGTCGAGGGCCGGTGCGTCGGTGGGGTCCAGCAACCCGCGGGCGGCCAGTTCGTCCAGCAGTTCCTCGGCGTCCACCTCGGACAGGTCGTCGAGGACGGGTCGGACCGGCGCGGCCGCGGGCGCCGGGGCCCGCGCGGCCACCGCCGCCGAGGGGGTGTCCGGCGTCCGTGCCGGGGCGGCCTGTGCGGGCGGCGCCGGCGCGGGTGCGGGCGCGGCGGCCGGCTGGCCGATGACCTCCCCGAGGTGGTCGAGGAGTTCGGGGACGCTGCGGCCGTCGAGGAACACCACCGGCGACACCCGCTGCCCGAACAGCGACTGGAGCCGGTTGACCAGGCGGATCGCCAGCATCGAGTCGAGGCCGAAGTCCCGCAGGCTCGCGCCCTCGTGGAACTTCTCCGCCGGGACGCCCAGCACGTCGGCGATCTCGCCGAGGACCACCTCACCCACCGGCCGGTTCGCCGCGGCCGGCTCCACGGGCACGGCGGTGGCCACGGGCTCGGCCGCGGCCACGGGCTGCGGCGCGGGCTGGGCCCCGCCCGCGGCGACCGGTGCCGGCGCGGCGTCGACGCGGGGCGCGGCGTCCAGCCAGTAGCGGTCCTTCTGCCACTGCACGAGCGGGGTCCCGACGACCTCGACGTCGTCGGCGAACAACGCGTCGAAGGTCAACGGGACACCCCTGACGTACAGCGAGGCGGCGGCCCCCAGCAGGCAGCGGACGTCGCTCTCGTCGCGTCGCAGGGAGTTGATCGCGTGCACTCGGGCCCCGCGGGTCACCGCGATCTCCTCGACGGCGCCGCGCAACGTCTCGTGCGGGCCGATCTCGATGAAGGTGCCGACGCCGTCGTCGACCAGTGCGCCGATCGTCTCGGCGAACCGGACCTGGTTGCGCAGGTTGTGCACCCAGTAGTCGACGTCGGCGACCGGGTTCACGGTGTCCGCCAACGCCGTGGAGTGGAAGTCCAGGGTGCCGGTCAACGGGGTGATGCCGGCGAGGAGTTCGCGCAGCGGCGGGATCAGCGGGTCCATGCCGGGGCTGTGCACGGGCCGTTCGACGCGGATGTTCCTGGTCGAGACGCCGTCCCGTCGAAGGTCGGCCTCCAGGGCGCGGACGGCCTCGGGCGAACCGGAGACCGCGGCACTGGTGGGGCTGTTGACCACGGCGATGGCCGCGTGTTCGGCGTACGGGGCGAGCCGCGGCAGGAGTTCCTGCTCCGGCAGGTCGACGGAGATCATGGCCCCGGGCGCGGCCTTCCGTTCGAGCAGGTGCGAGCGGGCGACCACGACGCGGGCGGCGTCCTCCAGCGACAGCAGGCCGGCGACGCACGCGGCCGCGACCTCACCCAGACTGTGCCCGACGACGGCGGCCGGCTGGACGCCGAGATCGAGCCACACGTGCGCCAACGAGACCTGGAGGGCGAACAGGACGGGCTGCTGGAAGTCCATCTCCTCGAACCTGGCCCGGTCGGCCGGGGCGTCGAGCTGGTCGAGCACCGAGCAGCCGCCGGCCGCGCGCACGGCGGCGTCGCAGCGCTGCATCGACTGGCGGAAGCCGTCGTGCGTGCGCATCAGTTCCCGGCCCATGCCGACCCATTGGGTGCCGCCGCCGGAGAACACCAGCGCCACGCGCCGGTCGCCGTTGCCGACGACCGTGCCCGTGACGACGTCGGGGTGGGGCTGGCCGGCGGCGACCCGGGCGAGTCCGTCCAGGACGTCCTGACGGTTGCGGGCGAACAGCGCGATCCGGTGGTTCTGGTGGCTGCGCCGGGTCGCCAGGGTGTAGGCGAGGTCGGAGACCCGCAGGCCCGCGTCGCGTTCCACGTGGTTGGACAGCTCGCGGCAGGTGTCCGCCAGCGCCCCCGCCGAGTGCGCCGCGACCGGCACGAGGTGCACCTGTTCGTCGGCGGCGGGGCCGCTCGGGCCCGGCGTGACGTGGCGCCCCCGGTCACCGGCGAGGAACGGGCTCGCCGTGACGGGGTGGCCGGCGGCGTACAGGGCGCCGAGCGAGCCGAGCAGGGTCGCGGCCTCGTCGTTGCCGCGCCGCAGCGAGGGCAGGGTGGCCGCCGGGAGCATCTCCGCCACGGACTTGAGCAGGACGGGATGGGGACTGATCTCGACCACCGCGTCGACGTCGTGCTCGCTCAGCTTCGTCAGGGCCTCGACCACCTGGATTTCCCAGCGCAGGTTGTTCGCCCAGTAGTCCGGGCCGAGTTCCGTCCCGTCGACGAGTTCGCCGGTGACCGTCGAGATCATCGGGATGCGTGTGGTCCGGGGCCGGAGGTCGGCGAGTTCGGTCTTCAGCGGGGCGAGGACGTGGTCGACCAGCGGCGAGTGCGGTGCGTGGCCCATCCGCACGCGATGGGTCGTGACGCCCTCCTCGGTCAGCCGCTGGACCAGTCCGTCGATCTCCTGGGGTGTGCCGGTGACCAGCGTGGAGTTCGGACCGTTGTGGCCGGACACGGTGAGCTGGCCGGTCAGGTACTGCTTGACGACGTCCGCACCGGTCGTGACGACGATGCCCTCGCCGCGTCCGACGGCCAACTGCTGGAGGAGCCGACCGTGACTGGCGGCCAGGCGGGAGGCGTCCTCGAAGTCGAGTGCCCCGGCGACGTGGGCGGCGGCGAACTCCCCGACGCTCTGCCCCACCACGACGTCCGGCTCCACCCCCAGCGACTTCCAGGCATCGGCCAGCGCGACCTGGAGCGAGAACAGCAGTGGCTGGAAGACGTCCATGTCGTCGAGGCGGCCGTCCGGAGCCAGCAACTGGTCGACGAGCGAGAAGCCCAGCAGCTCCCGCATCCGCTTGTCGGAGCGCATCATGGACCGCCGGAACACCGGCATCCCGGCGAGCAGTTGCCTGCCCATCCCCACCCACTGCGAACCGTTGCCCGAGAACAGGAACGCCACCCGCGGCGGGCGTGCGGTCCCCTCCCCGACGCTCAGCCCGGCAGCCGTCGTGCCGGTGGCGAAGGCGTCCAGCTGCGTGCGCAGCTCGCTCATGTCGCGGGCGGCGGCCGCGAGCCGGAACCTGCCGTCGCCGGGCGGCCGCCGGCAGACCGCCCGCAGGTCGTTCTCGTCGCGCAGGCTCCGGGCCCGCTCGGCCAGGGCTTCAGGGGAGTCCTCGGCCAGCAGCAGAAGCGAGCCCTCGGGGCGCGGCAGTTCCTCGACGACGACGTGACAGATCGCGCCGCCGAAGCCGAACGAGCTGACGCCCCCGCGGCGCGCGTCGGACCGGCGTGGCCACTCCGTCAGCCGGTCCTGCACCGCGAGGCGGTACTCGTCGAACAGGATCTGCGGGTTGGGGTTGGTGTAGTGCAGGCTGGGCGGCAGCACGCCGTTGCGGATCGACAGGGCGAGTTTGACCAGGCCGACGATGCCGGCCGCCGCTTCCAGGTGCCCGACGTTGGACTTGACGGACCCCAGTCGCAGCGCTGCCTGGCGGTCGCCACCCAGGACCGCGCCGATGGCATTGGCCTCGATCGGGTCGCCGAGGGGCGTCGCGGAGCCGTGGCACTCGATGTAGTCCACCTGGGACGGCGCGATGCCGGCCCGTCGGTAGGCGGTGCGGAGCATCAGCTCCTGTGCCTGGGGGTTGGGCGCGGTCATGCCGTTGCTCAGACCGTCGTTGTTGGACGAACTGCCCTTGATCACGCAGTACACCGGCAGTTCGCGTTCGAGCGCCACGCTCAGCGGGGCGAGCACGACGACGCCGGCGCCCTCCCCGCGGACGTAGCCGTTGGCCCGGGCGTCGAACGACTTGCAGCGGCCGTCCGGGGCGAGCGCGCCCATCTGGTCCATGGCGGTGTAGTAGTCGGAGACGAAGCTCAGGTTCACGCCACCGGCCAGCACCAGTTCGCTCTCGCCCATCCAGATGGACTGGCACCCCACGTGCACCGAGACCAGCGATCCGGCGCAGGCGGCGTCGATGGCCATGCTCGGGCCTTGCAGGCCGAGGATGTAGGAGACGCGGTTGGCGATGATGCCGTCGTGCATGCCGGTCGCGGTGTGCGGGGTGATCTGGCTGTCGGGACCGCGGTAGTGCGCCAGCGCGGCATAGTCGCCCCAACAGGAGGCCATGAACACGCCGGTGTCGCTGCCGACGAGACTGAGGGGCGGGACGCCCGCGTCCTCCAGCGCCTCCCAGGCCAACTCCAGCACCAGGCGCTGCTGCGGGTCCATCTGGACGGCTTCCCGGGGCGAGATGCCGAAGAACAACGGGTCGAACCGGTCGACGTCGTCGATGAACCCGCCCCACCGCACCGTGTCGCGCAGCAGCTCGCGCCGCGCGGCAGGCACCGGGCCGACGGCGTCGCGCCCCTCGGCCAGCAACTGCCAGAACGCGGACGGGTCCGGCCCGCCCGGGAACCGGCAGCCGATGCCGACGATCGCGATGGGTTCGTGCGACGGCCCACGGCGCTCGGTGGTGGGAGCGGCGGTCTCCGCGGCGCGCGGACCCTCGACGAGCGCACGGGACAGCTCGTCGATCGTCGGGTACTGCCACATCCACGTGACCGGAACTTTCCAGCCAAGGAATTCGGACAACGAGGCGGCGAGAGTCGCCGCTTTCACCGATTCCAGGCCGTACTTGTGCAGCGGCGCCCAACGATCCACCGCGTCCTTGGACACGTCCAGCAGTTCAACGACACGAGAAAGCAGAAAATCTGTTACGGCGCGCACGGTGCGCGCTCCGCGCTCATGGGGCATTTCGCCTCCTCGGCAGGGCGGATGGCAGGGGCTGGTAGGGAGTTCCGGTGGCAGACGGCCGGCTCGATAACTCCGTCAACCGCGACAGGGCAGCGCGATGGAGCCGGGGCGGTGCGGTGCACTTTCGGCCGTGCTGGTCCACACGGTCCGGTTCGGTGGGCCTCGGAAAGGTCAGCCGGTGCCCGGAGAGCCGGTCTTGGAATGTTTTTCGGCAGGCGGAGTTGCGTCACCGCTTCGCGTTCCGCACACGCAGGGGAAAAAGTGGGCATGCGGTGGGTAAAGGTTTTTCCACTGGACGGCCCTGGGCGGATCCCGACGCGCGAAAGCCATGCACGATCGGCCGTCTCGGGTTGGTGATCGGGAGTCCCCGAAGCGTCCCGGTGATCCCGGATCTGCGGCTCCGCAGCCGGTCACCGGTGGGCTCGCACTCTCACGACCCCACCTGGTCGGTCCTGGGCCGGTGGGTCCGGTGACCGCCGCTTTCACTGTTGACGATTCCGTGCCGTTGCTTCGGTGTGGCCGGACCTACCGGGCCGCCGCGGCTGCGCTCAGTGCCGCAATGGCCTCGTCGGCCGAGCCGGAATACGGCGAGTTGGGGAAGTGTGCGGAAGTCCCGTCCGGGTAAAGGGAGCAGAGCGGTGCGCGACGGGCGGTACCGCCCCGTATCTGAAGACGAAGCTGCCGAAAAACCCATGGTTGCACTGTGACTGCCCCCGTAAAGTCATCCTGACCGAATCGGATCACGATCCGATTCGGAAGCTGCCCGGCATTCCATCCGCCGGGTGAGTCGTCCGTCTTCTGGTCATGTCGATGGGCGACTGCATTGACTGTGGAAACGTGCACGCGGAACTTTTTCCTGCATAACTACCGTCGACGGGCGCCGAGGTCCGTTTTACCCAGGTGGACCGGATTACGAGGTGCTCGCCCGATCGGCGAACATCAGACTGCCACTCTGACTTTGGCGAGACAAGAGTGATCTGCTGGCCTGAACCTGCAGTGGCAAGAATTGACCCCCAAGTGGCTGGTTCGCTCTTTCCTCGTGCGATGACACAGGAGCAATTGCGGCATCAGGCGCAAAGGTGTGCGCATTTGAGCAAGACGGCCAGTCGTGGGCTTAGGGGGCGGCCCGGCCTGCCCGCCGTCCGGGGGCGGCGCCGCCGCTGCCGCCGCCACCAGCGGTTTCGGTTCGCGCGGCCGGCGGCCGGAGGTGACCGGGGTGGGCGGTTGTCCGGAGCGTGCGACAGGCAGGCGCTCGTGCGTCGCGGGAGCGGGCTCGACGCCCGTCGTGACGGGCACCGTTGCGCGTCCCCGTGCCGGGGGAGGGTGACTGGGCGTCACCCTTCCGGCCCGTGCGGTGATCCGGGGAGGTCAGAGACGTCGGGCGCGGCCAGAGGCGGGCCGTCCGAGGTGTCGTCGCGGCACCAGCGAAGTGAAGTCCGGCCTCCGCACCTGGCAGCCACACATGAACTGCGTGTCGTTTCCAGCCAGTTGGGAAACAATTGGTTGACCTTGGAAGGGTGCGGTGATCGGCTTACGAGGTTCGTGTCCAACCCGCCTGGGAAGAGGGAGCAACACCGCTATGCGCAACAGATCGTTACGGGGGCGGGTCCGGCCGGCCGCGAGAGGCGCGGCCCCGCTGGCGCCCGCGACCCTGGTCGGCCCGGCGCATGTCGACAGTCAGCTGCCCGCCACCGGCAGGCGCAACCCCCATCGGGCCGCCGCCGGTCACGCCGGCGGCGGGGCGGCCCGCACCGTCGTGGTCGACGCCGACGGTGCAGCGTCCCTGGGCAGGTCCGCATGACCGCCCTCGCCGCGACGACCCGGCGCCGACCGGGCCTGGCGCTCGGCGCGCTGGCCGGCGCGCTCGCACTCGACCTGAGCGGCATGGCCGTCCTGAACGCGGCCCTGCCGTCCGTCGGGGAACGCTTCGGCCTGGGCGACACCACCCTCCAGTGGGTCATGACCGCCTACTCCGTCACGTTCGCCGGCTTCCTGCTGGTCGGTGGCCGCCTGGCCGACGTCTGGGGCCGACGGCGGGTCTTCGAGGTCGGCGTCGCCCTGTTCACCGTGGCCGCGCTGGTCGGAGCCGTGGCACCGGACGGCGCGGTGCTGCTCGGCGCGCGGGCGGTCCAGGGCATCGGCGCGGCCCTGTCGGGCCCGGCCGCCCTGGCCCTGCTGACCGAGGTGTTTCCGGCCGGCCCGGAGCGCAGCCGGGCGTTGGGCGTGTACGCCGCGGTCGGCGCGGCCAGTTTCAGCGGCGGCATGCTGCTGGGCGGCGTGCTGACCGAGTTCCTCGGCTGGCGCTCGGTCCTGTGGTTCTCGGTGGCGCTCGGCGTGATCGTGCTGGCGGTCACCCGGGCCGGGCTGCCCGACGGAACGGGCCGCCGGGCCCCGTTGGACCTGGCCGGCGCCGTCTCCGGCACCCTCGGTCTGACGCTGCTCATCGTCGGCGTGAGCTGGGGCGGGACCGTGGCCTGGGGCATGGTCGCCGCCGCGGTGGTCTTCCTCGTGCTCTTCGTCGTGCGCGAACACCGCACGGCCGACCCGCTGTTGCCCCTCGCCCTCTTCCGGATCCCCGCCGTACGCCTCGCGACCGCCGCGGCGGTCCTCCAGTACACGGCATCGGTCGGCATCGTGTTCTTCGCGCCGCTGTACCTCCAGGGCATGTTGGGATACTCCCCGGTCGCCTCGGGTCTCGCCCTGGTGCCGATGTCGCTGACGGTCTTCCTCACGGCCACCTTCGCCACCGGGCGCCTGCTGACCAAGTACAGCCCCCGCACCCTGATGGTCACCGGACTCCTCCTCATCGGCGCGGGGACGGCGCTGTGGATGACGACCCCGGAGCACGGCAACTACGCGCTGCACGTGATGCCCGGGCTGGTGCTCAGCGGCTTCGGCCAGGGCCTCAACTTCCCCGCGATGACGACGGCCGGCCTCAACGGCGTGCCGACCCACCAGCACGCGGTCGCCGGCGCGGTGAACGTCGTTGCGCAGCAGATCGGATCCAGCGTCGGCGTCGCGGTCCTCGTCCTGGTCGCGGCGACCAGCGCCAGTCGCCTGTCGGGCTACCACCTGGCCTACCTCGGGGCCGCCGTCGCCTGCGCGATCGGTGCGGTGGCCATTGCGGCGGTCCGGCGGACCTGACCGCACGCGCAGCCGACCGGCCCAAGCACCGCGTGGGTCCGGTCGGCTGCGCCGGACAGGCGGTCCCTCGCCCCCGGCAGCAGCGACGCACCCGAGCCCACCCCGCCCCCACCCCGCCGTGATCGGCGTCACACTCCAAAGCCGTCACGATCGCCGGAGCTACCGGGTCCCCCTCGTGTGACGACGAGCGGAACCGGAGGTGGGTGCGGTGGCACGGGTGGTGGTGATCGGCGCGGGCTACGCGGGCGTGATGGCCGCGAACCGGCTGGCGGCGGCGGGGCGTTCGGACGTGGGGGTGACGGTGGTCAATCCCCGGCCGGACTTCGTGGAACGCGTCCGGTTGCACGAGCACGCGGCGGGTGCGACGCACGCGGTACGGCCGCTGAGCGGTCTGCTCCACCGCGACGTGCGGCTCAGAGTGGCCACCGTGGACGCGATCGCCGAGCGGTCGGTACGCCTCGACGACGGCGGCGCGCTCGCCTTCGACCACCTGCTGTACGCCGTGGGCAGCACGGCCGCCCACGGCCTGCCCGGGACCGAGAACGCCTGGCACGTCGCCGACCTCGACGGCGCCCAGGCGCTGCGCACGCGCCTGCGGCAGCTGCCCGGGGGAGCGCGCGTCGTGGTGATCGGCGGTGGGCTGACCGGGATCGAGACGTCCGCCGAAATCGCGTACCACTACCCCTTCCTGGACGTCGAGTTGGTCGCGCCGGAGGTCGCCGCCTGGCTGCCCGACGCGAGCCGAACCCGCATCGCACGCAAGCTCGTGGACGCCGGGATCGTGCTGCGCACCGGTCGTCGGGCCACCGCAGTCCACCCCGACGGTGTGGCGACCGACGCCGGTTGGCTGCCGAGCGCGTGCACGGTGTGGGCCGGCGCGCTCGCCGTGCCGGACCTGGCGCGGCGCAGCGGCCTGCCGGTCGCGCCCGACGGACGCCTGCGCACCGACGAGACCTTGGTCTGCCTGGGCCACCCACGGATCGTCGGCGCGGGCGACGCGGTCGCACCGCCGCCGCACGTCGCCGGGCACCTGCGGATGAGTTGCCAAGCGGCGATGCCCCTGGGCGCCCACGCGGCCGACACGGTGCTGGCCCTGATCCGCGGGGAGCGACCGGTGGCGCTGTCGATCGGCATGGTGGGACAGGGCATCAGCCTCGGCCGCCGCGACGGCTTCGCCCAGGCCACGCACCGGGACGACACCCCCCGACGGTTCACGTTGTCCGGACGGGCGGCGGCCCTGGTCAAGGAACGCGTGTGCCGCTTCACCCTCAGCTCGATGCGGTTCCCGCGCGCCTACCGTTGGCGTACCGCCGCGACGCCGCCCGCGCCCGCACCGCCCCCGACCGCCGTCCGATGAGCCGTGCGGGTTGACGGGCGGGCGCACCGCCACCCGATCCGACCGGCACCCCGACCGACACCGTTCCAATGGAGAAGGAGCATCACCATGAAGGCCGTCATCGTCTGCGTCTCGGCTTCCCACGGCAACACCAGGAAGGTCGCGGACGTCATGGGCCAGGCACTACAGGCCCGCGTCGTCGATCCCGAGGAGATCGAGCCCGCCGACCTCGCCGGCTACGACCTCGTCGGCTTCGGCTCGGGAATCTTCTCGATGCGGTTCCATCCGCGGCTGCGCCAATTCGTCGCGTCGCTGCCCCGCACGGAACGGCGCGCGGCGTTCGTCTTCGCCACCAGCGGCCTGCCCGAACTGCGGTTCCGGCCCTTCACCCGGCCCCTCGTGCGGCTCCTCGGGCAGAAGGGCTTCGAAGTGCGCGACACCTTCTCGTGCCGTGCGCTCGACACCTGGCTCCCGTTCAAGCCCGTGGGCGGCATCAACACGGGACGGCCCGACGCCACCGATCTGGCGGCGGCGCGCACGTTCGCCGAAGGGCTGCGGGCACGGACCCGGGCGTCCTGACCGCCCCGGACCGGCCGCGCAAGGCGGCCGCCTGCGCACCGGAGCCGCACGTCGGCTTCCGGGCGCCGGGCCGGGCGGGGCGCGCCGCTCGACCCGGGCGTCAGCCGCCACGCGACGGCGGGCGGGCGGGCGCGGCCATCCGCGCCAGCACGGCCGCCACTTCCGCGTGCCCGTGCTCCCGGGCCCACCCGCCGAGCTCGCCGACGACGTCCGCGTAGTGCCGTTGCAGTGCCTGCAGCGGCACGACGCAGCGCGCCTCGACGTCCCCTCCGCCCGTGCCGGAAAGCTGCTGCGCACGGTCGCAGACGGCGGTGACCTCGACTTCGACGTCGCCCCGCGCGCCCGCGACGCGGGGCGTCAGCCTCACGTGGTAGGGCCCTTCGAAGAAGTAGACCTCGCCGACCTCGCCCGCAGCGGCACTGCGCAGCGCCTCGCCCATCGAACCGAGGACCGACACCGGGGAGTCGGTCCAGTGGGCCTCGGGGAAGTCGACGCCCCCGAGCGTGAACCAGATCTCCCCGGAGACCAGCCGGGGCGTGCCGGCGGACACCGCCAACGCCGCCACCGAGACCGTCAGGCCGTCCACGTCAGCTGCTCCAAGGTTCCAGCGGGTAGATGGACCTCATCTCGCCTCCGCCCCGGGGGATCTGGAACTGCACCATCTTGCCCTCCACCACGGCCACTGCCTGGATCATTTGGGTCTGCGGGTCGTACCCGATCACCTTCGGATTGTTCCGCATCGCCTGTTGGGCGATCTGCGCCAACCGCGCGTCCGTCATCTTCGCAGGCCACATGTCCTTCCGGGGCGTCACGCCGGACCCGCCGGGGAAGTGGTTCTTCCGTACGTGAGCGGTGTCCAGGCCCTGGTACTGCCGGGGGACCTTCACCCCCTTCAGGCTCTTGGCGTCGCGCTTCATCGCGCAGTTGTGCACCAGGACCGGGGTGTCGCCGGCCAGCACGTAGTAGGTGTGGACGCCGTCGACGCTGAGGTTGTAGGTGCGCACGGCGGCGCGGTACGCACGGACCTCCCGGACCGTCGCCACGGCCGTGCCCGTCGTCTGGACGCGGTCGCCGCGCTTGAGGGCGGATGCCTTGGTCCAGCGCGCGGTGGTGACGTCGTAGAACAGGTGGTGCGCGGTCGAGCGGACCGTGCCGGTGCCGCGGGGGCCGGCGACGGTGAGTTCGACGAAGTCGCGGTCGTCGTCGGTGACCACGACCGCGGAGACGGTGTGCTGCTGCACCGCGCCGCTGCGCGGGGCGGCGTTGGCGATCCGGTCTCCCACCCGGAGGCGCTGGATGGGCTCCGTGCGCGCGTCCGCCATCAGGACGGGGGTGCCCGCCACGAAGCTGTCCTTGGAGCAGTCGGGGTTGGGGCCGGCGTCCTCCTTCGCGTTCTCGACCGCCTTGCCCCGCTCGGCCTGTTGCGCCTTGACCTTCTGGGCGATCTCGGCCTTGGCGAAGGCCATGGCCGAGATCTGGACCCGTGCCTGGAAGTTGAGCGTGTACGGGATGCGGACCGGCCGGCGGGTGGCCCGGGCCTGGGCGTCCGCCTCCCGCTGCTTCTCCGCCTTGATCTGCTGGACGATGGGGGCGGTCCCGGCGGCGACGCAACTCATCGTGCCGCCGCCGTTGATGGGCAGGGTCGCGGCCTGCGTGCAGCCCCCGCCGGACTGCCCGTTGACGGTCACCTGTGCCGTCATGGAGGCGTTGACCGTGCCGGTCAACCTGGCACCGGGCGCGGCGGTCGTCGTGGTGACGACGTTCTCGTTGACCGTGCAGGACTCCGAACAGCGCAGGTTGCCGGTCTGGTTGAAGTTGAACCTGATCCCGAGGTCCACGGCACTGCCGAGGGTCTTGGTCTGCCCGATGAGGTCGTCGTACGCCTTGCCGACGTCCTCGGGGGACATTGGCGTGAAGTCGACGTTGCCCAGGCCCGGTTGGCTGCCCGAAACGGTGCGGTCGGCCGCGGCCGGATGCATCGCGGCGGAGACCAGGCTCGTGCGCGCCAGGCCCCCCGACGACGAAGAAGACGACGAAGAAGACGACGATGCCGAGGACGATGACGGGGCCGTCGGCTTGGCCGACGCCAACTTCACCACCCGGTACGGCGCGGTGGCCGAGACGGAGAGCGCGCCGTCCGGCGTCGTCACGGTCAGCGTCGCGGCCCCGCCCCCGCCGCTCTTGGCGATGGGGAAGCCCGCGGCCCGGTCCAGACCCGCCCACAGCCGTGCGGCGAGCGCCGCGGGGGAGCGGGGCACGTCCGACAGCGTGCTGGTCAGACGGTCCTCGCCGGTGACCCACTTGCCGTCCAGCGTGCTGGCGGAGAGCCCGCCCGGCAGGTCGGTCAACATGTCCTTCGGAGGCTTGGCGTAGGTCTTCCCGTCGACCGTCAGGACCTCGGTACGGCGCCCGGCGGCGGTGATCGTGCCGTGTGCCTCGCTCCCGGCGGTGACGGTCAGGTCCCATGTCGCGCCGTCCGGGGCGGAACCCGTGTAGTGCGCCGCGGGTTGCTGGGCCAGGTTGTAGACCGCCAGGTAGAACGGGGCCCGTTCCGCGTCGGTGTCCTTCGCGGCCTCGGGCCGCGCCGACCACCACAGCAGGGTCCCGGCGACGACCGCCAGCACCAGTCCGCACACCGCGACCCCCAGCAACCAGGGCCGTCGCCATCCACTCCGCACCGGCGGCGGGGGCGGTGCGCCCGCCCCTGCCGGTCCCCATCCGGGATGTCCCGCCGGTGCCGTCCGGTCGTGCGGGTACCCTCCGCCCAGTTGCTCACTCATGCCGTGCACTCCCCCGTGAATGTCCGACCATCGCCGTCAGCGATAGGAGGTCAGTCTCGGTGCCGCGATCCACCTGTCAATCGTTCGAGCGAGGAACCGGCGATTATCGGACAGTGGACCGTGCTGCGTGGGAACGGCGGTGCCCCGCACGGCCGTTGGCCGCCCGGCGTCCCGCCGACGGCGCCTCCGCTCCGGCCGAGGACCTGACACGGACGGGCGTACGGGTGTCCGCCCACCGGACCCCTCCGCGTGGAAAGGGGGATGCGCACGGCCCGCGGCACTGCCAGGCTGCGCCGGTGGACCGTGAACAGATCTCCCGGATCGCCCATGCCGATCACCCGATCAAGGCTCCGCTCGATGACGCCGCGGTGCGTCAACTACTCGCCCGCGGGCTGCCCCGCGGCGACGAACGCGTCCTCGACCTCGGCTGCGGCAGCGGGGAATGGCTGCTGCGCGCCCTGGCCGCGCACCCGGACCTGCACGCCGAGGGCGTGGACACCTCAGCGGACGCCCTGGCGCAGGCCCGCGAGTCGGCGCGCGATCGCGGCGTGGCCGAGCGCCTCGTCCTCCACCACCAGGACGCCGCGGACTTCGCGTCGGCGCAGCCGTTCGACCTGGTGGTCAGCGTGGGAGCCGCGCACGCCTTCGGCGGCCTGCCCGGCACGCTCGCGGCGGCCCGCACGCACCTGGCCCCCGGCGGCCGGGTCCTGATCGGCGACGGGTTCTGGGAGCACCCGCCGTCCCTGGAAGCCGTCGAGATGCTCGGCGACTTCAGCGACCTGGCGACGACCGTGGACCGGGTCGTCGCCGAGGGGTGGACCCCCGTGCACGGGCACGTCAGCACGCGCCGAGAACTGGACGCGTACGAGTGGGCGTGCTGGGGGGCGCTGGCCTCCTGGGCCCTGGACCGGCCCGCCGAGCCCGACGGTGCGCACGCGCTGGCGACCGCCGCCACCCGCCGTTCCGAATGGCTGCACGGCTACCGGGGCGCGTTCGGCTTCGTGTCCCTGGTGGTGCGTCGGACGCCCGAGCTGCCCTGAACGTCCGCCCCTGCCGCGGCCGGGTGCGGCGACTGCTCCTGCGGGCGTTCCGCGATCACGTGGAGCAGCGCCGCCACCCGCCGGTAGGGATCGGTGCGGCCGGCGCGCTCTTCGTGGCGGAGGATCGCGTCGAGGGTCTCCGCGTCCGGCAGCGGCGCGTCCGAGGCCGCGTGGTCGGTGAACACCCGGACCCCGTACCACTGGCGGACGGCCATCCCGCGCCGCGCCAACGCCGCCGTGAGGTCCGCCAGGCGATCCGCACGCGCGTCCACGCCGAGCCGGTTGCGGTAGGCGTGCCCCTCGAACGCCCCCTCGACGGCGTCCCAGTCGGCCAGCAGTCCCGGGCGCATGGCCAGGGCGTCGCCGTTGCGCACGAGCAGGGAGGCGAAGCCGCCCGGCGCCAGGACCTGCCCGACGGCGTCCATGAGGGGACCGGGATCCGGGAAGTACATCAGGACGCCCTGGCAGAGCACCACGTCGTGGCTCGCCGGCCCGAACGCCTCGACCAGCCGCTCGGCGTCCCCGCGGACCAGCCGCACCCGGGCGCGGACCTCGACCGGCTCCTTCGCCAGCGCGGCGCGGCAGTCGTCGAGCAGTTGGGCCGACGCGTCCAGTCCGGTGACCGCGTGCCCTCGGCGGGCCAGTTGCAGGGCCTGCGTGCCCTGGCCGCAGCCGACGTCGAGCACCCGGCGGGGCGGCAGATCAGGCAACTGGTCGGCGAGTTGTCGCGCCACCAGCTCTTGACGCACGACCTGCCGCAGCGTCCCCAAACGCGCCCGCCACTCGGCCTGCCCCGCCGCGAAACCCTCGTTCACGTCGCCTCCTCCGCCATCCGGCCGACGCGGAGCCTAGCGCCTGTCCACGGGGGCATGTCGGGGCACGGCTCCGGCTACCGCGGTGCGTTGCGGGCCGTCGCCTCCCCGAGCCGCGGGTGCGGGGCCCGGCTTCCGGCCGACCCGTCGGTGGTGCCGGGGCCGCACTGGTAGAGGGTCTGGGCGGTGGCGCCCGGGCCCGGTCGGGCGGGCTTTGGCGCGTGCGGGCCGGCGTAGGCCGAGACCGGGACGCGGGGGCAGTCGGTGCGCACCCAGTCGGCGATCCGGGCGGCGGTCGTCGCGCTGCCGCCGCCGAACGGGGTGCCGGCGCCGCGGCCCGTGCCGAGGAGGACGAAGCGGACCGCGCCCGTGTCCACCAGGCGTTGGAACTGGGGCTCGGTGGGGAACGGGACCTGGCCGCTGAAGCCGCCGAGCGCCAGGACGTGGGCGCCGGTGGCGAGGATGTAGGGGGACGCGCCGTTCCAGCCGTCGGTGGCGAAGGCGTAGCGGGACGTGCCGCGGTGGGCGGTGGTGTAGGCGAGCAACGCGCGCTGTTCTGCGTTGAGTTGGCCGGTGGAGGCGCCGAAGCCGCCCTTGCCGTGTCCGTTGCCCGGCCACTTCGACGAGCCGTGGCCGCCGTGTCCGCCGCGCATGCCGGACGGGCCGACCGCGCCCATGCCGGAACTGCCGTACGCGGGGTTGAAGACCTGGACCGCCCAGGCGCCCGGCGCGAGGAGCAGGGCGGCGAGCGAGGCCGCGAGACCGGCCAGTGCGAGGCGTCCGCCGGTCCGGGGGCCGCCGGGGCGGGCGAGGACCAGCACGACGACGGCGGCCAGTCCCAGTGCGCCCACCGCGGGGGCCAGCCACGGCAGGAAGGTCGGGAACTCGCTGGTCAGGAACACGCCCCAGGCCGCGGTCGCGGCGACCGCACCGGGCAGCACCCACGAGCGGCGCCCACCGGCCCGGTACGCCCGCCACAGCGCGACGGTCCCGCCGCCGGTCAGGGCGGCGAGCGGTACGGCGATCACGCCCATGTAGTACGTGTGGCCGCCGACGCTGCCCGCGCTGAACACCAGGAAGTAGGTGGCGAGCCAGGTGCCCCACAGGGCGAAGCCGGCACGGATCCGGTCCGTGCGCGACCGGCCCCGGCGCCACAGGAGTCCGCAGACCACCGCGATGGCGGCGAACGGGTAGAGCCAGCCGGTCTGCGACGCGAGCGACGGGCCGAACATCTTGCCCCAGCCGTCCTGGGAACCGCCGCCGAAGCCGCCGGGGCCGCCGCTGCGGGCGGTGTGGCGGGGGAGCGGGGCGGTGGCCGGGTGGTGCCCCGCCGGTGCGTGGGGCGTGCCGGCGGCGGTGCCGGTGCTCCGCTGCGGTGGGTGGGTGGCGTCGTGGCCCGGGGCTGCGGTGCGCTGTGACCGGAGGGCCTGCGCCGGGCCGGTGCCGCGTCCGCCGTCGTGCGCGCCGCCGCCGTGGCCCCCGCCGCCCCGCGTCGCGCTGATGCTGCCGGTGGAGGCGGCGCTGACGCCCAGGGAGGAGAAGCGGTTGAGGAAGTTGTAGCCGACGACCATGCTGAACGCGGAGTTGTTCGTGGTGCCGTCGACGTACGGCCGGTCCTGAGCAGGGGTGAGGGCGACGGCCACCATCCACGAGGCCGAGACGGCGGTCATCACCAGCGCGGAGAGCGCGAGGTGGGCCAGTCGCCTGCGCAGCGCCACCGGTGCCGAGAGCAGGTACACCAGGGCGAGCGCGGGAAGCACCGCCCACGCCTCCAGCATCTTCGACTGGAAGCCGACGCCGACCCAGACGCCGGCCAGCACCAGCGGACCCACCCGGCCCGCCGCGGCCGCGCGCTGGGTGGCCTCCGCGGCGAGCAGCACGCACAGGGTGAACAGCGGGTCCTCGACGGAGGTGCGGAACAGTCCCACCGCCACCGGTGTCAGCAGGAACGCGCCGCTGGCGATCAGCGCCGCGTGGTCGCCGGCCCAGCGGCGCACCACCCGGTACAGCACCAGCAGGCTCGCCACCCCCTCCAGGACCTGCGGCAGGGTCAACGCCCAAGGGTGGAAGCCGAAAATCCTGGCAGAAAGCGCCTGCGGCCAGAGGAATCCCGGCAATTTGTCGAGGGTGATCGAATTGCCGGGATCGAACGAGCCGTAGAAGAACGCCTTCCAGCTTTCCGTCATGCTGCGCGCGGCGTTCGCGTAGAAGGTGTGGTACTGGCTGTGGTTGATGCCCCATGCGTAGAGCACGGCGGCGAGCACGGCGAGGACCAGCAGCGCGGGTCGTGCGTATGCAGGCTGACCCACCGGCGAACGCCACGGCGCGCGACGGGGGGCGGCGCCGGTGGGGGTGGTTCTGTCGAGGACTGTCGTGGCCATGCGCTGCAGTCTTCGGCATGTTCGGAGCCCGTCACGCCCCAGTCGGCCGTTCCAAGGAATTTCTCATCGGATGCGGGGGAAGCCTTTACCGACCTGATCCCGCCTTTAATCCGCGCCACGCGATTCATTACCCGCGACGGCCACGCCGCACGCGATTCCCGTCGCGGCGCTCGTCGGGCGGACGGGCCTTCTGGGCGGCGCGGTTAGTGGTCCATGGCCATGTTGGTGTCGCCGGCCTGCGGGTCGAGGAGGGTGCCGTCGTACGTGCCCGTCGCCCAGGGGGCGTCGTGCGGTGCGGCGCTCGCCGGCGCGGTGAGGATTCCCAGCGCGGCGAGAGTTCCGATGAGGGCGGCAGCGACACGGCGCATTGCGTTGGGCCTTCCCGTGTGAGCGTGTGGGTCGCGCTCACCTTGCCCGTATTGCCCTGGTTGTATGCGCTGTGTCCCTCAGCTGGCGGTTGCCGTGCGGTCGTCGGCCCGTCGGGGCGTCGTCACGGTTCCGGGGAACCCCGGGGTGTGCCAGGTACTGCCGTCCGGGGCGACCGCGAACCCCTCGTGGTCGTCGAGTGCGGTCAGCCAGTCCCGGGCGTCCGGGCCCATGGCGAAGGCGGCCGTGGCGTAGGCGTCGGCGAGGGTGAGGCTGCGGCCGACGACGGTGAGCGAGGCGAGCCGCGTCGCGGGCGCACCGGTGCGCGGGTCGAGGACGTGCGGCCCGCGCTCGGCGGTGCCCGAGGTGGCGACGGCCAGGTCGCGACCGGTGACGACGGTGCACAGGTGGTCCGGGCGCAGGGGGTGGGCGACCCCGATGCGCCAGGGCAGGTCGGGGGCCGCCTCCCCGCTGAGCTGGAGGTCGCCGCCGCCGTTGACGCAGGTGTGGTGGGCGCCGGCGGCCCGCAGGAGGTCGGCGGCACGTTCGACCGCCCAGCCCTTGACCAGCCCGGTCGGGTCGAGGCTGCCGCCCACGGTGACGCTGAACCACCCGTCGGTGGTGTGCCCCACCCGTTCGCAGAGGGCGAGGACCTCGCGCACCTCCGCGGGGCAGTCGGCCAGCCGCAGCGCACCGCGCGCCAGTCGGCTGACCGCGCTGTCGGGACGGTAGGTCGAGAAGACCGCGTCGACGTGGTGCAGCCAGGCGACGGCCTCGCACAGGGCGGACTCGATGGCGGCGGTCCGGGCGTCGCGCACGTCGAAGGAGAAAACCGTGCCCATCGCCCGTTCGACGTGCCGCAGTCCGCGGCGGGGCTCAGACACCGGCCCGGTCCAGGGCGCTCTGCAGGGACCGGATGTAGCCGGCGCTGGTGTAGCTGGCGCCGGACACCGCGTCGATGCCGGCGCCGTGCGCGGCGAGCGCCTCCTGCGTCAGGCGGGGCACCGCGTACGCCGCGATCTCCTGGTCGCGGCCGCTCTCCGACGGGACGTGCAGCACGCGGACGCCCGTCAGCCGGCCGGCCGCGACGGTGGCCGCGACCTGCACGGTGCCGTAGCGGGTGCTGACCGGATCGCCGGTGAAGGTGCCGTTGGGCGGATGGGCGGCCCGCGGCGCACTGCCGGTGGGAGCCGGGGACGGCGCGGCGCCGCCCTGGGCCAGGTCGTCGGTCAGGCCGGCGGGCTGGTGGGGCTTGAGGGCGAGCAGGAGGACGACCAGTGCACTGGTCGACGCTGCGGTCAGAACGGCTCGGCGCACGACGGCTCCTCAGAACGCGAACGATTCGTGGTGGATGTGGTGGCGGGGCACGCCGGCCCCGCGCAGGGCACGGCGGGCCGCGTCGGTCATGCCGGGCGGACCGCACAGGTACACCTCGTGGGCGGCCAGGTCCGGGACCAGCTGCCGCAGCGCCCGGGCGGTCAACGGCACCGCGTACGCGGCCGGTTCGTCGACGCAGTAGTGGACGGCCGCACCGCGGGCCGCCGCGATCGCGTCGAGTTCGGCGCGCAGCGCGAGGTCTTCCGGGCGCCGCGCCCGGTACACCAGGGTGACCTCGCCGGGGAGGGTTTCGAAGAGCGTGCGCAGGGGGGTGATGCCGACGCCGCCCGCGAGCAGCAGCACCTTCGGCGCGCGGTGCCGGGCCTCGGTGAAGGCACCGTAGGGCCCTTCGGCCCACACCCGGGTGCCGGGCCGCAGCCGGGCCAGGGCCGCGCTGTGCCCGCCGGCGGCCTTGACGGTGATGCGCAGGTGCTGGGGCAGCGGCGGCGCGGACAGCGAATAGGGGTTGGCGGTCCACCACAGGCCCGGGGCCAGGAAGCGCCAGCGGAAGAACTGGCCGGGCCGGGCGCCGAGTTCGGTCAGTCGCTCCCCGGCGAGGTGCACCGACACCACCCCCGGCGCCTCCGGGCGGACGTCGACGACGCGGAGCCGGTGGCGCAGCGCCCGCCGCACCGGGACCGCGAAGCGGTACCAGACCAGCAGCGCCGCCACGGTCCCGTACAGGGCGTACCAGCCCAACTGCGCGGGGCGCCGACCCACGAAGTCCGCGCCGTTGGCGAGCTGGTGGCCGAAGGCGAGGAAGAGGGCCAGGTAGGTGGCGAAGTGGAGGTAGTGCCAGGTCTCGTAGCTCATCCGGCGCCGGGCGGCCCGCGCCGAGACCAGGCCGGTGCCCAGCAGCAGCACGCAGCCCGCCGTGGCCTTGAGCATGTCCGGGTAGTCCAGGACGAGTGTGGTCGCCTCGTGCAGCACGCCGCTGCGCGAGGTGAGGGTGTAGCCCCAGACGATCAGCAGGACGTGCGTCAGCACCAGCGAGACCGTGTAGCGCCCGGCGGCGGCGTGCCAGCGCGCGAGGCGGTCGGTGCCCAGGGCGTGGTCGAGCAGCGGGACGCGGGCCATCAGCGCGACCAGGACCGCGCAGGCGTAGCCGGCCAGCAGGCCGGTGATCCGGCCGGCGCCGGTGAGCCAGCCCGCCGGGCCCACCACGGAGGCGGTGCCGGTCCACCACAGGGCCAGCACACCGAGCGCTCCGGCCCCGATGACGGCCTGCACCAGCAACGGGGCAGGGGCCGGCGCCCGGCGCGGCGGGGCGCCGCCGCGGGCACTGCGGTGACTGTGCGAGAGGGTGCTCATGGGGCTTTCCTTCCGTGGTCGGCGCCAGCGTCGCAGCGCAACCTCTGAAGAACCTCTGAGCGACGGCCCGCCGGCCGATTCACAGGAAACTCAGAGCCGGCACAGACCTGAGCACGCCCCGACGGGAGGGATGCTTGAAGCACCATGCACACGCACCGCCGCCCCCCTTCCCCGCTGCACGGCCCCGACGGCTCGCCGCTGCGGGTCCTCGTGATCGACGACGAGCCGGACCTCACCGAAGTGCTCTCCGGTGCCCTGGCGGGTGAGGGGTGGGAGGTCCGCAGCGCCGCCGACGGCGCCACCGCGCTCGCGCTGGCCAGGACCTTCCGCCCGCACGCCGTCGTCCTGGACTGGATGCTGCCCGACATCGACGGCCTCCAGGTGCTGCGCCAGCTGCGCCAGGAGCTGAAGACGGTCTGCGTGCTGTTCCTCACCGCGCGTGACGCGGTGGAGGACCGGATCGCCGGCATCACCGCCGGCGGCGACGACTACGTGACCAAGCCGTTCAGCCTGGAAGAGGTGCTGGCACGGCTGCGCGGCCTGCTGCGGCGCGCCGGCATGGCGCACGAACCGGACGGCGACCAGCTCGTCGTCGGGGACCTCGTCATGGACGAGGAGGCCAGGGAGGTGGTCCGCGGTGGCGCACTGATCGACCTGTCCCGCACCGAGTTCGAGCTGCTCCGGTTCCTGATGCGCAACCCCCGGCGGGTGCTGTCCAAGGCGCAGATCCTCGACCGGGTCTGGTCCTACGACTTCGGCGGCCGGTCACACGTCGTCGAGCTCTACATCAGCTACCTGCGCAAGAAGATCGACGCCGGCCGGACCCCGATGATCCACACGGTCCGCGGCGTCGGCTACGTCCTGAAGCCGGAGTCCTCGTGAAGCGGCTCCGCCCCCGCACCCTGCGCAGTCAGCTCACCGCCGGCCTCGTGGCGCTGCTGGCGCTGGCCTGCCTGGCGGTCGGCGTCACCACGGTCGTCGCCCTCGAAGGGTTCCTGGTGGGCCGCCTGGACCAGCAGCTCTCCGCCTCGGCCGGTCGCTTCGCGGCGAGCCTGGAACACGAGGCCAGGCCGGACGCCGACAACCAGCCGGACACCCGCGGCCAGTCCGAGGGCACCTTCGGCGCCCGGCTGCTGGCCGGTACGCCGACCCGGGCGGCCGTCGTGCGGGACCGGACCGACGCCGCGGTGCCGCTGTCCGCCGACGACCGCCGCGCACTGGCCGCCCTGCCGACCGACGGTTCCGGGCACGACGTCCGCCTGTCCGCATTGGGGCGCTACCGCGTCAACGCGGTCGTGGGGGACGACCGCGACGTCCTGCTCACCGGGCTGCCGCTGCGTCCGGTGGAGGAGACGGTGCACCGCTTGGAAGCGGTCGAGACGGCGGTGTTCGGCGGGGCCCTGGTGGTGACCGGGGTCCTGGGCGCGTTGTGGGTGCGGCTGTCGCTGCGCCCGTTGCGCCGGGTCACGACCACGGCGGCGAGCGTGGCCGAGCTGCCGCTGGCCAGCGGCGAGGTCGCGATGCCGGCACCGGTGCCGGTGGCGGACCCGCGCACCGAGGTCGGTCAGGTCGGCACCGCCCTCAACCGGATGCTCGGCCACGTCGGTAACGCCCTGGAACGTCGCCACGCCAGCGAGGAACGACTGCGGCACTTCGCCGCCGACGCCAGTCACGAACTGCGCACCCCGGTCGCCAACGTCCGCGGTCACGCCGAACTCGCCCTCCGGCACACCGGCCCGGTGCCGGGCCCGGTCGGGCGCTCCCTGGAACGCATCCAGGCGGAGTCGGAACGGATGAGCCGCCTGGTCGACGACCTCCTGCTGCTGGCCCGCCTCGACGCGGGCCGTGCCCTGGAGCGCGAACCGGTGGACCTCACCCGCCTGGTGCTCGACGCGGCCGACGACGCACGGGCCGCCGGCCCCGACCACCGCTGGCTGCTCGACCTGCCCGAGACCGCGGTGACCGTGCAGGGCGACGAACACCGCCTGCACCAGGTCGTCGGCAACCTCCTCGCCAACGCCCGGATGCACACCCCGCAGGGGACCGCCGTGACGGTGCGACTGGCCACCGACGACGGCGGGACCCGCCTGACCGTCGTCGACGACGGCCCCGGCGTGCCCGAGGAGCTGCAACCCGACGTGTTCGGCCGCTTCGTCCGGGTCGACCACAGCCGCTCGCGGGCCGCGGGCGGCACCGGCCTGGGACTGGCCATCGTCGAGGCGGTGGTCACCGCGCACGGCGGCCGGGTCGTCCTGCACAGCCGTCCCGGACGCACCGAGTTCACCGTGACCTTCCCCCGGGCGGCAGCCGGCGCCGGCGGCAGCTGACGCACGGCGGTGGGGCCGGAGGCCGGCCGAACTCGCCAGGCAGGGCAAACCGGTGCGTTCCCGAGTGGGAAATGTGGAATCCGGTACCGGGACCCGCGCCGTGGTCTACCTTGCCCCCGTGGACCAGCTGATCTCCTCAGACCCGACGCACATAGGCCCCTACCGCCTGATCGCCCGCCTGGGCGCCGGCGGCATGGGGCTGGTCTATCTGGGCCGTTCCGAGGCCGGGCGGACCGTCGCGGTCAAGGTCGTCCAGGCCGAGCACGCCCAGCATCCGGATTTCCGCCGGCGCTTCGCCCGTGAGGTCGCGGCCGCCCGGAAGGTGGGCGGCGCGTGGACGGCGGCCGTGCTGGACGCCGACACCGACGCCGAGGTGCCGTGGGTGGCGACCCAGTACATTCCGGGGCCGGACCTGACCACCGTGGTGGCGACCGACTTCGGGCCGCTGCCGGAGGACTCCGTGCGGGTCCTGGCCAACCGCCTGGCCCTCGCCCTCCAGGCGGTGCACGAGGCGGGGCTGATCCACCGGGACCTCAAGCCGTCCAACGTGCTGGTGACGGTGGACGGCCCGCGCGTGATCGACTTCGGCATCGCGCGGGCCATGGACAGCCTCGCCGGGGACAGCCTGCACACCCGCACCGGCATGCTGATCGGGTCCCCCGGCTTCATGTCGCCCGAGCAGGTCCGCGGGCTCGAACTCACCCCGGCCAGCGACGTGTTCTGCCTGGGCGCGGTCCTCGTCTTCGCCGCCACCGGACGCCTGCTCTTCGGTGCCACCGAGACCGGACTGCACGCCCACCTCTTCCGGGTCGCCGAGGAGGAGCCGGACCTGACCGGCGTCCCCGCGTCGCTGCTCGACCTCGTCCGCGCCTGCCTCGACAAGGACCCGGCCGCGCGGCCCACCCTCCCAGAGGTCGCGACCCGCACGGCCGAGGCCGCCGAAGGCGAGTGGCTCCCGGGCTCGGTGCTCGCCCAACTCGGCCGCCATGCCGCGCAGTTGCTGGACTTCGCACCGGAAACCGCCCTCTCCGCGGCCGCCGTCGCAGCCGCCGCGCAGCCGCACGTCCCGGACCCGCAGACACCGCCGCCGACGCCCCCGCCGCCGGCCTACGCCCCCACGACCCCGGCGCGGTTCGTCCCGCCGCAGGGGTTCGGCCCACCCCTGGGCGCGGCCTGGCCCGCCCCGGCCCCCGGCGACGGCGGGCGGCTTCCGCACCCCAAGCGGTGGTGGGGACTGGCGGTGGTGGCCCTCGTGCAGTTGCTCGTGCTGTTCGACGCGACGTCCCTGCGCGTGGCGCTGCCGTGGATCGTGCGCGATCTGCACCTGCCGACCGACGAGCTGCGCACCATGACGACCGCGTACGCGCTGGCCTTCGGCGGGCTGCTGCTGCTCGGCGGGCACCTGGCGGACCTGATCGGCCGCAAGCGGATGGTGGTCGTCGGGCTGTCCGGCTTCGCGGTGGCCGCGGTGGTCGGTGGCCTGGCCCCCGATTCCGGCGTGCTGATCGCGGCCCGCACCCTCCAGGGCCTCTTCGCCGCGCTGCTGTCGCCGGCCGCACTGGGCCTGGTCCTGGTCAACTTCACCGAACCGAAGGCCCGGGCCCGGGCCTTCGGCGTCTACGCCGCGACGGCCGCCGGCGGCTCGGCCGTGGGCCAGCTCGCCGGCGGGTGGTTGGCGACGACCCTGAGCTGGCGCTGGTGCCTGTACGCCGCCGTCCCGCTCACCGTGATCGCGCTGATCGGGACGGCCACCCTGGTGCACGACCACCCGGCCCGCACCGGCCCGCGCCTCGACGTGCCGGGCCTGCTGCTCGGCTCCGGCGGGATCCTCGCCCTCGTCTACGGCTGCCAGGAGGCCGCCGCGGGCAGCTGGGTGAGCCCACTGGTGCTGGTGCCGTTGGCGGTCGGCGCGGCGCTGCTCGTGGCCTTCGTGCAGTGGCAGCGGAAGACGGCCGCCCCGCTGCTGCCGCCGTACGTCCTCGCGGACCGCGATCGGCTCGGTGCGCTGCTGGCCCTGTTCCTGGCCGGCGTCGGCGCGTTCGCCCTCTTGCCGACCCTGACCGAGCACTTGGGGAGCGTCCGCGGCTACCCGCCGAGCGTCGCCGCCGCGGCCATGCTGCCCGCGGCCGTCGCGATGGCCCTCGGTGCCACGCAGCTCTCCGCGCGACTGCTGCACCGCGTGCCGCCGCGCCACCTGATCGTGCCGGGCCTGCTGCTGACGGCGCTCGGCCTGCTGCTGCTGACCCGACTCGGGACCGACAGCGGGTACGTCACCGTGGTCCTGCCCGGCATGCTCCTCGCCGGCCTGGGAATGGGCGTCGCGCTGATGCCCCTCCTCGCCGTCGCGACGGACGGTGTCGCCGCCCCGGACTCCGGCGCGGGCGCGGCTGTGACAGGCGCGGCCAACCAGGTGGGCGGGATGCTCGGGGCGGCGCTGTTCGGCAGCGTCGTCTCCGCGGCCGTCGCGGCCCGGATGGCGGCCGTGCCCGGGATCCCGCCGGGCCTCGTCGCGGCGACCTCGAACGGTCAGGTCGTCGATCTGCAGGTGGCTCCGCCGCAACTGGCCCGCGTGCTCAGGGCCGCGACGCTCGACGGCTACGCCACGGCCCTGTGGTGCGCGATCGGCGGCACGCTGCTCGCGGCGCTGGTCGCCGGCCTGCTGGTCAGGACCGCCAGGTCCGTCGGGTCCGTCGGGTCCGCGGGGCAGACGCCGTCAGACGTCCCCGGCCCCTTCGGCGGTCAGTAGGGCCAGCAGCCCGGGGAACCGCTGCTCGACGTCGGCCCGGCGCAGGGTGGCCGTCCGGCTGTTGCCGCGGTTGACCTGGCGGATCAGGCCCGCCTCGCGGAGCGTGCGGAAGTGGTGGGTCACCGTCGCCTTGCTGACCGGCAGGAGGAACTGCGGGACCTCCTGCTCTCGTTCGTCGAGCCGACCCGGCAGGAGCCCGGCTGCCTGGAGTACCCCTTCCACGAGGACCGCGACGAGCCGGGCGGGTTCGTCTTCTACGAGGCGTGGCGCAGCGAACGGGACCTGGACGCGCACCTGGCCCTCCCGCACCTCCGCGACTTCTGGGAGCACCGCATGGAGTACCTGGAGCGCGACCCGGAGATCCGGTACCTCACTATGCGCAGCCCCTACGCCTCCCGGTCCACGGAGGTCAGCGACATGTCCGCGTAGCGGTCGCCCGCGACCCGGCCGGCGAGCGGCTCCAGGAGCGCCAGTTCGTCGGCGGTCAGGACGATCCGGGTGGCCGCCGCGTTCTCGAACAGGCGGCTGCGCCGGCGGGTCCCGGGGATCGGCACGACGGTCAGGCCGTGCTCCCGGGCCCGCTGCTGCACCCAGGCCAGGGCGATCTGCGCGGTGCTGGCGCCGTGCGCGGCTGCGATCGCGTGCAGCGGCGCCAGCAGCGCGACGTTCGCCTTGGCGTTGTCGCCGCTGTAGCGCGGCAGCGCCTGCCGGAAGTCGCTGCCGGACAGGTCCGTGCTCGCGTCGGCGAAGGCACCGGTCAAAAAGCCCCGGCCGAGCGGCGAGTACGGCACGAAGGCGACGCCGAGTTCGGCCGCCGCGCCGACCGCGCTGCGCTCGACGTCCCGGCTGAAGACCGACCACTCCGACTGGAGCGCGGTGATCGGGTGCACGGCGTGCGCCTCGCGCAGTTCGGCACCGGTGACCTCGCTCAGTCCCAGGTGCTTGACCTTGCCCTCCCGCACCAGGTCGGCCATGGCGCCGACGGACTCGGCGAGCGGGACGGCCGGGTCCCTGCGGTGCATGTAGTACAGGTCGATGACCTCGACGTCCAGGCGGCGCAGGCTCGCCTCGACGGCCGTCCGCACGTACGCGGGATCGTTGCGGATGGCCCGGTGGCCCGGGTCGTCGGCACGGAACTCGAAGGCGAACTTGGTGGCCAGGGTGATCTCGTCGCGGTGCGCGGCGACGAACGGCGCGAGGAACTCCTCGTTGCTCCCCATGCCGTACATGTCGGCGGTGTCGATGAGGGTGACGCCCGCCTCGACGGTCGCTTCCAGGGTGTCCCGGGCCGCGTCCTGGTCCGTCGCGCCGTAGGCGGCGCTGATGCCCATGGCGCCGAAGCCCTGGACGCCGACGAGGGGGCCGCCGGTGCCCAGTTCGACCGTGTCGATCCGTTCGGTGATGTGGCTCATGATGGCGCTCAGGCCCTTTCCGGCGCCTCGGGGGCGCCCGCATAGAAGTCGATCTTGGCGTCGAGCACGGCGAGGGTGTCCTGGAGCTCCACGATGCGCGCGGCGACCTCCTGCCGGGACTGCTGGAGGATCGTCCGGCGTTCGCCGTAGGTGGCCTCGCCCCCGTGGACCAGCTCCGCGAAGCGGACCATGTCGGCCACCGGCATCCCGGTCAGCCGAAGCTTGGTCACGAACCCGAGCCAGTCCAGGTCCCGGTTGCGGAACAGGCGTTGGCCCGTGTGCGACCGCTCCACCTGCGGCAACATCCCGATCTGCTCGTACCAGCGCAGGGTGTGGGCCTTGAGCCCGGTGAAGGCCGCGACCTCGCTGATCGTGTAGCGGTCCTGGCCGTCGGGTCGGGGGTGCACCGTCCCCGCGGACACGCAGGCGTCCACGGGCGGTGGTTGCACGGGGGAGCTGTCGATCGCCGTCATGTCGACCACGCTAGGAGGTTCGAGTGCACTTGAAGCAAGCACCCCGACACCGACGACGGCCCGGTCGGGAGCGCCGGCCCCGGTGCCCGCAGTGAGCGACCTCGAAGAGTTCCCTGCCGGCACACCTTCCCACCGAGCGGGTTCCGCCAACCGGGTCCCGCTCTCCGCTCTGGTGGTCAAGTAAACGTCAAACATGCGGAGTTGGCGATGTCTGGCGCTGACTGGCAGGTCGCGACGTCCCCGCTGTTTTGTCGTGCGCATGCTTTCGCTACCATCCGGTAGGTCGATCAACGATGCTCCTCGGAAGGACGGATGATGGACGTTCAGGATCGTCTGCCGACGGAGCGCACCGGGGCCGCCGTCCCAGGCACCCGGGCCACCGAGGCACCCCGGGACGGCGTCGAGCGCCGGAAGTTCCTCGGCTACGTCCTGGCCGCGCCGACCCTCGCGGTCGCCGCCCAACTGGGCGAGGCCGCCGTGGGAACGAGCCAGGCGCACGCCGCGGTCGGCCCGCTCCCCGAACTGACCGAGATCTTCGACCTCAACGACATGCTCACGACCGCGGCCCTGCCGACGGCCGGCCTGATCACCATCCACGTCCACACCGACGGCACCGCCTCGTTCGCGCTGCCGCGTGCCGAGGTGGGCCAGGGCATCACCACCTCCACCGCGATGCTGATCGCCGAGGAACTCGACCTGCCGCTGGAGAAGATCCGGGTCACCCTCGCGGACGCCCGCCCGGAGTTGCTCTTCAACCAGCTCACCGGCGGCTCCAACACCACCATCTCCACCTACACCCCGATCCGGGTGGCCGCCGCGATCGCCAGGAAGCGCCTCCTGGAGGCCGCCGCCGATCTGCTCGGCACCGAACTCTCCGCGCTGACCTGCAAGGCCGGAGTGATCACCGCCCCGAACGGGCGGAGCGCGACCTACGGTTCGCTCGCCGAGAAGGCCGCCAGCCTGAAGACCGTGCGGGTGACCGCCGACCTCAAGGCCCGCTCGGACTTCTCCGTCATCGGCACCGCGCGCAACCGGGTCGACGCGCTGGCGAGCGTGACCGGCCGCAAGCAGTTCGCCATGGACCTGCACGTGCCGGGCGCGGCGCCGACCATGGTGTGCCGCCCGCCCACGATCAACGGCACCGTGCGGTCCGTGCGGAACCTCGCCGCGGTCCGGGCGATGCCGGGCGTCACCGACGTCGCGACCCTCTCGACGGGCGTGGCGGTGCGCGCCCGGACCTTCGGCCAGTGCATCGACGCGGTGCGCGCGCTCTCGGTCGACTGGGGGCCGGGGACCGCCGAGCGGGCGTCCGACGACACGGTGCTGCGCGAGCTCAAGGCGGCCGAAGTCCCGCTCGTCGTACCGAAGTTGAACCCGCTGGCGAAGACCGTCGAGGGCTCCTTCACCTTCCACTTCGCCAGCAACAGCGCACTGGAACCCAACTGCGCGGTGGCCGACGTGCGGTCGGACCGGGCCGAGGTGTGGGCCGCCCTGAAGTCGCCGATCGTCGCCCAACAGGCGATCGCGGCCAAGTTGGGCCTGGCGCCGGGCGCGGTCACCGTGCACGTCGCCGAAGGCGGCGGCTCGTTCGGCCGCAAGCTGTTCTCCGACGCCGCACTGGAAGCCGTCGAGGCATCCAAGGCGATGGGCAAGCCCGTCAAGCTGATGTGGCACCGCACCGACGAGTTCCGACAGGGCCGCACCCACCCGATGGCCACCTCGCGGATCCGGGCCACGTACGCCCTGGGCAAGGTGCTCACCTACGAGCAGCGGCACACCTCCGTGTCCACCGACTTCGGCCACGGCCTGGGCGAGATCATCACCGCGACGGCCGCCAAGCTGCCGGTGGGCGACCTCACCTTCTCCGAGACCATCTTCACGCTCAGCCAGCAGTCGCCCTACGACCTCGGGCTCACCACCCAGCTCCTCAACGAGGTGGACAAGGGCTTCAACACCGGCAGCATGCGCAACATCTACTCGCCCAACGTCCGGTGCGCGCAGGAGCTCATCGTCGACCGGCTCGCCGACGAGCTGGGCAAGGACCGCCTCGGCTTCCGCCGGCAGCTCATCAAGAACGACCGGGCCAGGGCGGTCCTGGACAAGGTCGCCGAACTCGGTGACTGGGGACGCAAGATGCCCGCCGGCACGGCCCAGGGCCTCGCCGTGCACCCGGAGTACCACGGCGTCGTCGCGGTGCTCGCCGAGATCGACTGCCGGCCGGAGACCACCGGCCGGCACGTCCCCGACGCCTGCACGGGGCCGCGCGTCACCAAGGTCGTCTGCGCCGTCGACGTGGGCCTGGCCGTCAATCCGAAGGGCCTGGAGGCCCAGATGATGGGTGGGATCATGGACGGCATCGCCGTCACCCTCACCTCGGGGCTGCACCTGAAGGACGGTGCGTTCCTGGAAGGCAGCTGGGACAACTACTTCTACACCCGCCAGTGGAACACCCCGCCCGAGCTGGAGATCGTGGTCATGCCGCCGACCAGCGGGAAGCCGGGCGGGGCGGGGGAACTGGCGGTCGGCGCCGCCTCGGCCGCCGTCGCCTGTGCGTACGGCGCGGCCACCGGCACCATGCCGACGACGTTCCCCCTCAACCACTCCGGCCCGCTCGGCTTCGAACCGCTGCCGACCGTCCCCCCGATCCCGCAATCGCCGACCGACGGCCTGGACCGCGCCTACTAGGGGCGACCGTCGGTGGCGGCCCCCTAGGAGCGCAAGGAGCGACCGTGCCCGAACACACCTTCATCCTCAACGGCAAGCCCGTCACGGCCGAGGTCGAGGACGACGTGCGGCTGCTGTGGGTGCTGCGCGACGTCCTGGGCGTCACCGGGCCGAAGTACGGCTGCGGCCTCGGCGTCTGCCAGGCGTGCACCAGCCACCTCAACGGCAAGGCGTTCAACCCCTGTTCGGTGCCGGTCAAGGACGTCCGGCCGGACGACGAGGTCACCACCATCGAGGGGTTGCCCGCCACCGTCGGCAAGGACCTGCACCCCATGCAAGAGGCGTGGTTGGAGTACGACGTCGCCCAGTGCGGCTACTGCCAGCCCGGCCAGATCATGGCCGCGGTCGCCAAGGTCAAGCAGGCCCGTGCCGCCGGCCGGGAGATCACCGAGGCCGACCTGGACGAGATCCGCAACGTCTGCCGCTGCGGCACCTACCACCGCATCCGTGAGGCGATCGCGGAGGGCTCCAAGCGCTTCTGACTCCGGGCCGTCGGCGGTGGGCGGCGCCCCACCGCCGTCACTCCAGCGCGGCGCCGCTCGTCTCGGGGGCCCACAGCGCGGACACCAGCGCGCCGACCAACAGGACCACGGTGAGGGCCATCATGGTCGGGGCGAAGCCGATGCCGCTGAGGCTGACCGGGAGCAGGAAGGTGCCGATGGCGGAGCCGACCCGGCTCATGCCGTTGAGCAGGCCGACGCCGGAGCTGCGCAGTTCCGTGGGGAAGAGTTCGGGCGGGTAGACCTGGTCCAGGTTGGTGGCCGCCGACATGGTGAAGGTGAAGACCAGGAACAGCGGGAAGAGCACCGCGGCCGGCGCGTCGGGCCAGATGCCCATCGGTGCGAGCGACGCGGCGAGCACCGCGAAGGAGCCGATCGTCAGCCGCCGTCGGGTCAGCCCGGCCACCAGCCACAGTCCGGCGACGCCGCCCAGGAGCAGGAAGAGGTTGAGCAGCGCCTCGCTGAGGAATCCCTGACCGGCCAGGCTGATCTTGACGAGGACCAGCGGCAGGAAGGTGTAGATCGCGAAGTACGGGATCACCTGGCAGTTGTAGAACAGGACGCCGAAGGCCGTGTTGCGCCAGTGCTTGCGGCCGAAGAGCGCGCGGTAGGGCGCGGGCTTGAGCTCGGTGCGCTGCTGTGCGGCGAAGGCGTCGAAGTCGACCTGGCTGCCCACGTACGCGGTGACGACCCGCCGGGCCTCGTCGATCCGGCCCTTGCCGATCAGCCAGCGCGGGGATTCCGGGGTGCCGATCCGCAGGAGGAGTACCACGATCGCGGGCACCGCGCTGCTGGCCAGCAGCCAGCGCCAGGAGTCGCCGCCGAGGCCGACGAGGTAGGTGCCGAAGAAGAAGGCGGCGATGTAGCCGACCGTCCACAGCACCGTGAGGGACGCCAGCAGGCCGCCGCGGTAGCGGCGCGGCACGAACTCCGCGACGAGGGTGGGCCCGAGCGCGTAGTCGGCGCCGATGCCGAAGCCGATCAGCAGCCGCAGGACGAACAGTTCCACGGGGCCGGTGACGAAGAACTGCAGGACGGAGGCGACGGCGATGAGGAGGAAGTCGAGCATGTAGAGCCGCTGGCGGCCCATCCGGTCGGCGGCCCAGCCGATGACGATGCTGCCGACGAAGACGCCGATCAGGGCGGAGGCGCCCATCAGGCCCTGCCACAGGGCCCCGAGGTGCATCTGCGGGGCCATCGCGGTCAAGGCGATGCCGATGATGCCCAGTTGGTAGCCGTCGGAGAAGTTCGCCCCGAAGGTCAGCGCGGTGATCTTGAGGTGGAAGCGGTTGAGCGGCAGGTCGTCGAAGGAGGCGTGCGCACCGGGCGGTGCCGGGCGGGCGGGGGCCTGTTCCGGAGGTGCGGGACGGCCGGGCGCAGTGGGGCGGAGCCTGTCTTCGGGCATGGCTGACCAGCTCTCCGTTCAGGGGGAAGCAGGAGCCTGGGGCCACGGACGGGGCGGGAGGGGGAGCGGCGGACGGGCCCCGGATGCCGTGGTGTGACGGCTCTTGCCAACGTGGCGAATGGAAGGTTTCATGCAGCCTGCGAGCTGAATAGATTCTTGTCAAGAGGAGTCGCCATGCCGGAAACCGTTCCCCTCCGCATCACCGGTACGCACCTCGACTGTCACGACGTCGCGCACGCCGCACGGCACGCCACCCCCGTCGAACTCGACGAGAAGGCGCTGGAACGCGCGGCGCGCGCCTACGCGATAGCCCGGGACAGCGGGGCCAAGCGCGCGGTGTACGGCCGCACCACCGGCGTCGGCGCCAACCGGCACGCCGTCGTCGACCGGGACGCCGCCGACCAGCACGGCCTGCGCCTGCTGCGCAGCCACGCCGGCGGCAGCGGCGAGCGGCTGCCCGACGACGTGGTGCGCGGCGCACTCCTCATCCGGCTCAACCAACTGGCGGCCGGCGGCAGCGGCGTGCACCCCCGCCTGCTCCGCGCCCTCCAGACGGCACTGACCCTGGACGCCCTGCCGCGCGTCCACGCCCGCGGCGCCATCGGCACCGGCGACCTGACCACACTCGCCGAGATCGCCCTCACCCTGGCGGGCGAACTACCCTACGCGAAGGGGGCGTTGGGCCCCGTTCCGATCAGCCCCGGCGACGCGCTGGCCTTCATCTCCAGCAATGCCACCACGCTCGCCCAGTCGGTACTCGCCTGGCACGACCTGCGGCAGTTGCTGCGCGCGAGCCATGCGATCACCGCGCTGTCCTACTGCGCCCTCGGCGGCTCCCCGGAGGCGTTCGCCGAAGCGGTGCACCTGGCCCGCCCGCACCCCGGCTCGGTGGCCTGCGCCGCCGCGATGCGCCGCCTGCTGGGACTGGACGAGGACGCCCCCGCCGGTCGCCGACTTCAGGACCCCTTCGGCCTGCGCGCCTACCCGCAGGTGCACGGACCCGCCCTCGACGCCGCCGACACCCTCGAACGCGTCCTCGCCATCGACGTCAACGCCGCCGCCGAGAACCCGCTCATCGACATCGAACGCGCGCAGGTGCACCACCACGGCCAGTTCTCCACCGCTCACCTCGCCCTCGCGCTCGACGGCCTGCGCGCCGCCCTGCACCACGCCGCCGAACTCTCCGCCGCCCGCCTGAGCGACCTGGTCGAGCCGGACCTGACCCGACTGACGCCGTTCCTCGCCGCCGGACCCGCCGGCAGCTCCGGCATCATGATCCTGGAGTACGTCGCGCACGACGCGCTGGCCCAACTCCGCCACGCCGCCGCCCCGGTCACCCTCGGCACGGCCGTGATCTCGCGGGGACTGGAGGACCACGCGAGCTTCTCCACCCACGCCGCGCGCTCCACCACCGCCGCGGTCGACGCCTACCGCACGGTCCTGGCCTGCGAACTGATCGGCGCGGTCCGGGCACTGCGCCAGTCCCGCGCACCCCTCCCGTCCGCCCCGGTCTCCCGCGCCTTCGCCGCCGCGGCGGACCGCCTCCCGTACGTCGCGGCGGACCACCCCCTCGGCGGCGAGATCACCACCGCCGAACACCTTTTGGCGGAGCTGGCGACGTACTGACGCGGACCGGCGCCCGGCACCGACGGCAGCGAGGTCGAGGTGCGTGCCGGGGAGGCGCACGTCGTCGAGGCGGGCGTCGCGCACGCCGTACGTCCCGGCAGCAGCGGCACGCCCGTCATCGTCGAACACCTCGCGCCGCCGGCCTGAGACGCCGACGGCCGCGGCCGGCCGTTCACGCCCCCGGGATGGTCGCCTGGAACTTCTTCGTCAGATCGGCGCCGCGGATCACCCCGCCCTGGTGGTACTTCAGCCCCCAGGCGTCGATCAGTGAGCCGTCGGCGAACATGCAGCTGGAGGTCGCCTTGGACGGGTCGGTCTCGTTCTTGGCGCCCCAACCGCCGCCGTCCGTGGGCTTGTTGCCGAACATGGCGGTGCCGTTGATGCCCTGGCAGTAGGCGATGGACGGATTGCCCGGGCTGCTCGGGCCGCCGGGCTTGCGGACGTAGGCGAGCGCGGCCAGGGTCGGCTTGTCCGCGGCCAGGGTGTCCGCGGCGATCATGATCTTGCTGCCGTCGGCGGCCGCGAAGACGCACATCTCACGCTCGCCGCCCAGCGGGGTGAGCTTGTTGCCGGTGCCCGTGTAGTACGGGACGCGGGTCTCCGCCGTACCGCCCTGCTTCTCGCACCAGGCCGCCGCCGCGGAGCGGGCATGGGGCGCGGGAGCGGCGGCCGGACCGGCGGCGTTGGCCGCCACGGCGGTACCGGACACCAGGACGAGAACGGACACGGCAAGGGCAGGGGAGCGCTTCACGCTTCCTCCTCAGGGACGTGGGATGGGAACGACGCCGCCGGCCGGGCGCTGCGCACCCGCCCATCCCAGCAACCGCCCGTCACACCGTCAACGCAGGTCCCCCGGGATCCCGGCCGCCCCGACGACATTGGCGCGTTCCCACCGACCGGAGCCCGACCGACGTGCCCCGACCGGCGACCGGATCCGGCCAGTAACGCCGGTGTAACTCCGCGATCCACCAGAGCCGTTCGGAACCGATTAGAGTGACCGGCCGATGCCTCCCCCCATGCTGCGCATTCGACTGCTCGGCGGGTTCCGGCTGGTCCGCGAGGACGGGGCCCCGCCCGTGGAACGCTGGTCCCGACCCGGCGCCCGGACGCTCGTCAAGCTGCTGGCCCTCGCCCCCGACCACGCGCTGCACCGCGAACAGGTCATGGCGGCCTGCTGGCCGCACGCCGAACTCCGGTCCGCGCTCGGCAGCCTGCGGGTGGCGCTGCACACCGCCCGGCACGCAATGGAACCCGAACTCCCGCCGCGCGGCGCCTCCGCGTACCTGACCGCCGACGGCGACCTGCTGCGGCTGGCACCGCACACGGTACGCGTGGACACCGACGAGGCGGAAGCCGCCGCCCGGCGGGCCCTGCGCCATGGCGGGCACCGCGCGCTCACCCGTGCCCTGGAGGCGTTGAGCGGCGAGCTGCTGCCCGAGGACCGCCACGCGCCCTGGGCCGAACCGGCCCGCACGCGACTGGCGCAACGGCGGGCCGAACTCCGGCGGGCCCTGGCTGCAGCCGGCCGGCCCCGCGGCGGCCGGTCCGTGCGGCCCGAGGCGGACGCGGCGCGGGTACGGCTGGACTGGGCGCTGCACCTGGACCGTTCGGGACGGTACGCGGAGGCCGTCACCGTGGTGCGCGAGGCCCTCGGTTCGTACGAGCGACAAGGGCAGCGCGATGCCTGCACGCTGGCCGCCGCCCGCCTGGCGGAGGTGCTCGGCCGCGGCCCGGGGGCCCACGAGGCCCTCGCCGTCCTGGCCGCCCATCCGCCCGGCCCCGGCGCCCCCGACCCCATCCGGGCCGCCCACCACATGGCCCACTCCGCGGTGCTGTCCTACTGCGGCCGCTACGAGGAGGGCCTGGCGGCCGCCCGGGCGGCGGAGCACTGCGCCGCGGCCCAGGGCGCCGACGATGCCGTGCTGCTGGCCCGCTCGCGGGCGCAGCAGACGGTGTGCCTGGGCCTGTCGGGCCTGGCCCACGAGGCGGCCGGCCCCGCCGCCGCGGCACTGGCGCCGGCCGAGGCGTCCGGTGACCGGGCCCTGCTGGCCACCGTGCTGTCCGTGCTGCGGGAGACCGAGCGCCGCGCGGGCCGGTACGGCGACGCGCTGACCCACGGCCACCGCGCACTGGCCCTGGCCGAACAGGCGGGCCGCCCCACGGCCACCGCCTTCGAGCGTGCCAACCTCGCCGAACTCCATCTGCTGTGCGGCGAGCGGGTGGACGCGCAGCGCCTGGCCCTGGCCTCGGTCGAACTCGCCGAGCCGTTCGGCGGCACCGCCCTGGCGTTCGCCCTCACGGCGCTGGCCCGCGTACGGGGCGGCACGGCGCCGAAGGAGGCCACCCGACTGCTGGAACGGGCCGGGCGCTGCGCCGCCGACGGCGGGCACCTCCAGGCCATCGACGAAGTGCGCTGCGCGCGGGCGGAGTTGCGGGCGGCGGGCCGGACGGGGTGGTGAGCCGGGGCGGGTGCTGCGCCGCCGGCCTCACGGCTTCCGCGCGGCCTGGCGGGCGCGGAAGCGGCGTACGGCGTCGCGGTTCGCGCAGGCGGGGGAGCAGTAGCGCTGCCGACCGCCGCGCGTGAAGTCGCCGTACGCCCGCCCGCATTCGAGCAGGGCGCACCGGCCCAGCCGGTCCATGCCGCGGCCGGTCAGGTGCAGGGCGGTGCCCACGCTGACCACCGCCCGCACCACACCGGCCAGACCCAGGCCGTCGGCACGGTAGTGGATGTGCCAGCCGCCGTCGGCGTGGTCGGTCAGTCGGGGGTGCTCGGACGCGTCCGTCAGCAGCGCGTTGAGCAGGGCCGCCCGCCGCTCGGGGGTGTCGGCGTCGACCACCGCGAGCCAGCGCGGGAGGAAACCCAGGATCTCCGCCAGGTCCCCGTCGTCCACCGGGCGGTCGATCGCCATGCCCGCGGCGACACACCGTTCGGCGAACTCCGAGGGCGTGCACGGCGGTTGGGCGGCGAGATCCAGGATCAGCCTGACGGGCTCTTCTCCGTAAGGGTTCTGCTGCACAAGGGTATTACAGCAGCCTGGTCCCGGAAGGTTCGAGGCTTCGGAAGGAATCCCCACCATGCGTGCCTGGCTGCCGTTGGTCGCCACCTGCTCGGGAACGTTCATGCTGCTCGTCTACTCGACGATCGTGACGGTGCCGCTGCCCGGCATGGCCCGCGACCTGCACTCGGGCTTCGGCGCCGCGCAGTGGATCGTCGACGTCTACACCCTCGCCCTGGCGGGGCTGCTGCTCGGCATGGGCTCGCTCGGGGACAACCTGGGGCGCAAACGCCTGTACCTGTCCGGCCTCGGCGTCTTCGGCGTCGCCACGCTCGGGTGCGGACTGGCCGGCAGCGCCGCGGTGTTGATCGCCGCGCGAGCGGTCCAGGGTCTGGCCGGTGCCGCGATGTTCTCGACCCTGCTCCCGTTGATCGGGCTCACCTACACCGGGCGCGACCGGGGCGTGGCCTTCGCGATCTGGGGCGCGGTGGCCGGTGCGGCCGCCGGGATCGGCAACGTCGCCGGCGGGGTCCTGACGCAGTTCCTGTCCTGGCAGTGGATCTTCTTCGCGGGCGTGCCGGTCTGCGCGCTCACGCTGGCCCTCTCCGCCGCGGTGCTCATCGACGACACCACCACCTCGACCCGCATCGACCACCGGGGCATCGCCACCTTCACGCTGGCGGCGATCGGCATCACCTTCGGCATCATCCGCGGCGGAGAGCGGGGATGGGGAGAGACGCCGGCGCTGCTCGGCCTCGGGTTCGGCCTGGTGATGCTCCTCGCGTTCGTCCTCGTGGAGCGGGCCGGCAGCAACCCGATGCTCTCACCGGACCTGTTCCGCAAGGGGAGGTTCAACGGCACGTTGGTCGCGGCCACGGGGTACTACCTCGCCGCGTTCGGGGCGCTGCCCGTCGTGTCGATCTGGTTGCAGGACGGGGCGGGGCTCACCGCGCTGCCCGCGGCCCTGGTCATCACGGTGCAGCCGGTGGCGTTCTTCGCCACGTCCGCGGGACTCGGCAGCATGCTGCACCGGCTCCCGGCGCACTGGACGCTCGGCGGCGGCACGGTGGCCGTCGGCGTCGGCGACGCCCTGATGCTGACGGTGGAGGGGGGCTCTTCCTGGCCGGCGCTCCTGCCGGGACTGGTCCTCACCGGCATCGGCGCCGGCATCGTCTCGCCCGTGCTGCCCGCCGTCGCCATGTCCGCCGCTCCCGAGGCCCAGAGCGGCGTGGCCTCCGCCGCCGCCAACTGCGCCCGCCAACTCGGCCTGGCGCTGGGCATCGCGGTGCTCGGCTCCGTGTTCCACCGGTTCTCGTCCGGCGCGGCGGGCGCCGCCCTGCCCGCCCGGTACGCCCATGGCCTCGTCGCGGTGTTCGCGGTCGCCGCCGCCGTCGGCGTGGGGAGCGGACTGCTGGCCCTGTGGCTGCTCACCCCGCCCCGTGGCGGCGGTGCCGGTCCGTCGGGGTGGCGCCGCGCCGCGAAGTCCGTGCGCCACCGGTCGATGAGCGGGGGCAGTTCGCGGAGCATGAACGCGTAGGAGCCACCCCTCTCCGTCAGGCGCCGGCCGCGCCGTCACTGTGGTGGACGCCCGCCAGCCCGTTTCCGCCGCCCACGGCTCGGCGACCGCGACGACCGGATCGTCGGGCGAACCGGCCTTCCACACCTGGACGTTGACGCCCCTGCCGCCCGGCGCCTGCCCGGCCCGCAGCCGCTTCGCCCAGCGGGCCGGATCGTCGTCGCTGCCGCCGGCACGCGGTCGCGGCGATGCCGGATGAGGGTGAATTCCGTGTGGCGCGCCCCGCCACCGCAGCGCGTCCACGATGATCGCTGCTCAGGGGAGCCGCCCTCCGGGACACCCGGGCGCGCTGCTGCGCGGCCCTCCCGACACGTGACGACCGAAGGGGAATTCGGATGACGGACCGTACCGAGTCGATCGAATCGGTGGAACAACTCGCCGTCGTCTGGCGGGCCATGGTGCTCGACCGCGACGCGCACGCGGACGTCCGGGACCTCCCGGGCATCGCCGTGCGCTGGGCCGACTGCCGCTTCGCCTTCTGGAACTGCGCCGCGTTGACCGAGGTGGACGCGGACGCGGCGCTCGTCGCGCGGCGGGTGGGCCAGGCAGCGGACCTGATGCGCACGAAGCGGCACCCGGGCTTCCTGTGGGTCTTCGAGGACCTGCTCCACGACGAGGCGCGCGCGGCGCTCGGCGAAGCGGTCGAACGGGCCGGCCTCGCCTACGCCTTCCCCGGCACCGGCATGGCCGGAGACCTCCTCCCCGTCCCCGAGCCGGCCCACCCCGACCTGACGTACGAGCGGGTGACCACGGACGAGCAACTGCGGGCCTACGCGGACCTCAACTCCCGTGCGTACGGCCTCCCCTTGGCGGCCGGCCGGGACGGCCTGGACGGCTCCCGCCTGTGGAAGAGCCGGATGCACGCCTATCTGGCCCTGCGGGACGGTGCTCCGGTGGCGTGCGCCGCGACGGTGGAGGCCGAGGGCCGCCTCTTCGTCGCGCTCGTCGCCACCGCCCCCGAGTGGCAACGCCGCGGCTACGGTGAGGCCGTCACACGCAAGGCGCTGCACGAGGGCGCCCGGGCCCGCGGACTGACCCGCGCGACCCTGCACGCCACCGCCGCCGGAGCCCCCGTCTACCCCCGCATCGGCTTCACCCCGAACTCCCGGATCCACTTCTACGGCCTGAAGGGCTGAGAGCGCCGCGGCCGGCAGGTGACCGGCGCCACCGGCGCCGAAACGAGAAAAGGCAAGGAGTACGACCGCTCCTCGCCACTCTTAACTTATAGCGCACCGGGGGGCTTGCGGCAAGGCCCCGGTCGTCCCGCAAAATCGCAGGCCGAAGCCAGAAACCTGCGGAAACGGGGACTCCCGAAGTGCGTGATGTGTGGTGGGACTGTGCGCCGGGCGCTGACGCCCGGGCGGTGGGACGGGGCCGGCGGCTGCTGGTGCCCGGCACCGGGTCGGTGGACGTCGCGGCCGCGGCCGCGGATCGGGGTTGATGTCATGGGTTCCCTGACCACCAGCGCGTTCGCGCTTCCCGCCCGGCTCGCGGCCAAGGCGGACCAGGCACTGGTCGCCGAGGACGAGCGGCACTTCGCGGCCCTCGCGGAGAGCCTCGACCGCGCGATCGGTGAGCTGTCCGACCAACTCGACGCCACGCTCAAGGCACCCGGCGGCGTCGGCCGGGCCGCCATGGACCGGGACGCCGAGATCCACCGGCTGACCGCTCGCCTGCGCGCCCTGCGCCGGTTCGGCCTGGACCTGTGCCTGGGGCGCATCGTCACCGCCGACGACCCCGAGCCCGTGTACGTCGGCCGGCTCGGCCTCACCGACGGCTCGGGGCGCCGACTGCTCGTCGACTGGCGTTCGCCGGCCGCCGAGCCGTTCTTCGGGGCGACCCACGCCAACCCGATGGGACTGGCGAGCCGCCGCAGGTACCGCTGGACCGGCGGCCGGATCGGCGACTACTGGGACGAGGTGTTCACCGCCGACGCGCTGGCGCTCGGACGGCACGCCGCGCTCGACGACCAGTCCGCGTTCATCGCCAGCCTGGGCGGCAGCCGGTCGGCCCGGATGCGGGACGTGCTCGCCACCATCCAGTCCGACCAGGACGCCATCATCCGGGCCGGGTCCCGCGGCGCCCTGGTCGTCGACGGCGGCCCCGGTACCGGCAAGACCGTCGTCGCCCTGCACCGCTCCGCCTACCTCCTCCACGCCGACCCCCGCCTGGGCCACCGTCGAGGCGGGGTGCTGTTCGTCGGGCCGCACCAGCCCTACCTGGCCTACGTCGCCGACGTCCTGCCCAGCCTGGGCGAGGAGGGCGTGCAGACCTGCACCGTGCGAGACCTCGTCGCCGAGGGCGCCGGGGCGGCGAGCGAGACCGACCCGGAGGTGGCCAGGCTGAAGTCGTCCGCGCGGATGGTGCGGGCGATCGAGGCGGCCGTCAGGTTCTACGAGGAGCCGCCCACCGAGGGGATGACGGTCATGACGGACTGGGCCGACGTCCGGCTGAGCGCCGATGACTGGGCCGACGCGTTCCAGGCAGCGGGAGCCGGCACGCCGCACAACGAGGCGCGCGAGCAGATCTGGGCGGAACTGGTCACCATCCTGCTGGACAAACTCGACGAGGACGTTCCGCCCGAGCTGTTCGGCCGGGCACTGCGGCACGACGAGGAACTGGTCACCACCCTCCACCGTGCCTGGCCGCTGCTCGAAGCGGCCGACCTGGTCGGCGACCTGTGGTCGGTCCCCGCGTACCTGCGGTTGTGCGCTCCCTGGCTCAGCCGCGACGAGGTGCGCACACTCCAGCGCAAGCAGGCGCCCCAGGCATGGACGGTGGCCGACCTGCCGCTCCTCGACGCGGCCCGACAGCGGCTCGGTGACCCGGCGGCGGCCCGGCGACAGCGCCGGCACGAGGCCGCCGTCGCCGCCGAGCGCGCCCGGATGGCCGACGTCATCGACGACGTCCTCGCGGCCGACGACGACGGCGAGGGGGCCGTGACCATGCTGCGCGGCCGGGACCTGCAGGACAGCCTGATCGACGCGGCCGCCCTGCCCGGCAGCGAACCGGACCGGCTCGCCGGGCCGTTCGCGCACATCGTCGTGGACGAGGCCCAGGAACTGACCGACGCCGAGTGGCACATGCTGCTGCTGCGCTGCCCGTCCCGGAGCCTCACCATCGTCGGGGACCGGGCCCAGGCCAGGCACGGCTTCACCGAGTCGTGGCACGAACGACTGGCGCGGGTCGGGCTCGACCGGATCGAGGTGACCTCGCTGAGCGTCAACTACCGCACGCCGTCGCAGGTCATGGCGGAAGCCGAGCCGGTCATCCGCGCCGTGCTCCCGGACGCCAACGTGCCGACCTCCATCCGCGACGGCGACGTGCCCGTCACCCACGGGTCCGTTGCGGAACTCGACACGATCCTGGATGCCTGGCTCGCCGCGCACGCCGACGGGGTCGCCTGCGTCATCGGCGCCCCCACGTTCCGGGCAACGCCCCGCGTCCGCTCGCTGACACCCGAACTGTCGAAGGGCCTGGAGTTCGACCTGGTCGTCCTGGTCGACCCGGAGGCGTTCGGGGAGGGCGTCGAAGGCGCGGTGGACCGCTACGTCGCGATGACCCGGGCGACCCGGCAACTGGTCGTCCTCACCAGCCCCTGACACGGACCGGGGCGCGGGGGCGGCCACGGGGTCGGGGGGACCGGCCCGGAGACACCGCTCTCATCCCACGAGGAGATCCACGACTTCCTCCACCGCCGGCAGAACCACCTGCACGAAACCGACCGCGCCGCCGAACGCCGCGCCGACGGGTCATCGCCCTGGCGGCTCCTCGGATCCGGCGTCGTCCTCGCCGGCCGGCGGATCCTCGTCAGTCGGTCGGTAGCTCGCCGGCGGGTCGAGCCGCCGCAACAACTCCTCGGCGGTCTCGTACCGGTCCTGGGTCTTGATGACCTCCGCGACCTGTTTGGCGAGCATGCTCCGCCGGGCGTCCCCGTCGGGGAAGCCCATACTGGTGAGGAACGCCTCGAAGTGCTCAGCGGCGGTCGGCTCGCGCTCGACGGTGGTGGGTGGGCCGTCGAGGTCCTCCATGTCGGCCTGCTCGTCCGAGAGTTGAGGCACGAACGACCGCAGCCGATCGGGCACGTCCGCGTCATTGGCGGCGGACGCGAGCTGCGCGATCAGGCCGAGGTCCGCCACGGTCTTCTCCACCTGGTCCCCGTTCTTCGCCAGCCACCAGACCACCGCACTGCCGGTGTCCTTCAGCACGTCTTCGCCCAGGTACTCGCGTTTGCTCTGCTCGTACTTGCGTTGGTGTTCCCAGACCGCCTTGTCCTTGCGCACCTCCGCCAGCTTGTCCAGCCGCTCCCGATCGTGTTCGTGCAAGGTGAGTGTGACGTTCTCCGCCATGGCCTGGAGGTGTTCGGTGCGGTCCGGGCACAACCGGCTGAGCGCACCGCCCAACTCGTGCTCGACTAGCGAGACGCGGTCGGGATCGCGCAGCTCCGTGAGCGCACGAGCCCGTTCGAGCACCGCCTCGACGGCGAGGCCGGCCGGATTGACCACCGGACCGTGGCCGTTGGGATCCAGCGGGTACCACCGCACGGTCGCGGAGAACAGGAAGTCGTAGTCGGCCCACTGACTGGGGAGCGCAACGGAACTGAGACGGTGTTCCCGGCGTTCGATGGGCACTGCCGTCCGCTGCTCCTCGAAGTCGACGGTGAACGCGCCGCGCCGCGATTCGGCGATCTTGAAGGCCACCGTGGGCACGGCGACGAGGAGAACGGCGAGGGCCGCCCAGGCCCAACCGGGCCATCGCTGCACCAGGCCGACGATCGTCAGCAGCAGAGCGCACAAGGTGGTCAGGAACACGGTGGTGGTCTTGGATCCCGTCGTCATGGTGTCGTCCCCCCGGGACTCGCGGATCGAGGTGATGCGTCACGTGGGCGCAGGCCCTGTGTCGCCGAGATCTTGTGGAGCAGCCGATCGGTCGTCTTGGCGCCGCGTGCCGGGCCGCCGCTCGTGGTGGGTTCCGCGGCACGAGCCGCCGCGTACAGCGCGGCGAAATGGGTGCCGTTCCCGCCCGCGCCGTGGACCAACAGGTCGAGCAGCAGGTCACGGCGGTCGTCGGAGTCGGAGGCGAGGTGCAGCCAGCGTTTCGCGTAGGGCTGCCAGTCAGGCTGTGGCAGGTGAGTGAGAACGACGTGCCAGCCGAGGGAAACGCATTCCTGTACGTACCGCTCGTCCACCAGTGCGTGGGGTGCTCCGCCCGGCTCCGTCAGCGGTCCCGGATCGCAGATCCGCAGGAAGAGGCGCGCGTCGGCGGCCGGGGCGGAGGACTGCCGGGTGACGCGATCGAGGGCGCGGCGCCTGAGCCGGCTGCTCGTCGCGACCAGTGCGCACAGGGCGTCCAGCGCGGGCGTTGTTCCGTGCTCGCGGCGCGCCAGGTGAAGCAGCCGGATCATTGCCTGGTCGGGGTGGGTCGGGGCGATGACGTTGGTGCAGACATAGCGGAGAACGTCGGCGAGTTCCCTCGTCAGCTGCTTGTCCCGGCACCACACCCGGACCAGTTGCCGGAAGGCGCTCCCGAACTCCTGGTGTTCCAGGCCACGGGAGAGCGCGTGGACGGCGGCCGGCACCAGCGCCCGCGATCCGGCCCCGGCAGTCCACTCGTCCGCCAGGGCTGCCAGTCCCTGCCACTGTCTGGTGCGCAAGTACTGGTCGGCGAGCCGACTCACCAACTCTTCGCGCAAGCTCGGGGTGAGGTGTGGATCGTCAAGCTTGGAACTGCGGGCCGTCCACGAGCTGAACAGGGGCCGGAGGTGGGGCATGTGGTCCCAGAAGTGGACGCGTACCGCATCGTCGTAGTCCAACTCTTTGAACTGGACGTGACCGTACACTCCGGTCGATGCGTGGATCTCCTCCAGCCGCTCGGCCAGGTCCTTGCACGCCAGCGAGGGCCCTTCCTCCCGAGGGCCCCCGGGCAGGTGCAGCAGCACGTCCGTGGCGCGGTGGATGACGTCGGAGTGTGCCCCGTGCAGCATGGCCGTGGTGAACAGCAGCGCCCGTTGAGATGCCTCGCACCGTTCGGCGACGAGACGTGCCACCTCCTTCCGTCGGGTCTTGCGCGCGTCCCGTGCCTGCTCGCACCACCGGGCGAAGCCGGCACCCGGTTCCGCGGCACGAGCCCGACGCACGCGGTCGGCGAAGCCCGCGACCTCCGCGAGCGGGCGCTGTTCTCCCAGGAACTCCACCATCGCGGGCGCCGGTTGCAGGAATGCCTCGTGCGGTACGCCGTGGAGCCGCAAGTGGCGAAGGAGCACTTCCTCGGCCGGCGGCCGTGCGATGTCGGCTCGGAGGAATTGGAGGTCGGCTTCCAGGTCGTCGCCGTACGGCATGACGACGACCAAGTGCGCCTGCTGCTCGTGCACGACCTTGCGCAGCGACGACAGGTCCCTGCAGTCCTTCGCCCATCGGGTTCCGCCGGCGTCGGCCAGGTCCAACAACAGCCGGTCGCCGGCGCCGACCAACGTGGCGTCGGTGAGGGTGGCTTCCCCCTCATCGCCGGGCAGCAATTCGCGGAAGATGCCCGTTTCCCGAGGGAGTTCGTACAGGAGCACGCGCGCAGCCGCATGCCTCCCACTGCCCGGCCCGCCGGACAGGATCACGGTGCTGTGCTCCGCCAGCAGGCGGCGCGCCTCACCCATGCCCGCCGGGTCGACGAAGCGCTGCCTGAGCCGCCGGAGCTGGTCGTCCGCGATGCGCCGGGGGCTGCGGCCGGTCGCTTCCTGCGGGCCGATGGTGACGTTCCAGTTGTAGAGGTCCCCGTACCCGGTGTGCATCGCGCCGCGGGCACTGCCGACCCGCGTTGCGCCCCGTTCGTTCACCGCACGTCGTCCTCGTGCCGTCCCCGCCCGCCGAACCGGTGCTGGATGCCGCCCTGCTGATCGCCCTCCACGATCGTCATGCCGTCGCCCGAGTAGTGACGTCCCCCTGACTGGTGGCGGGAGTTCTGGTAGATGTTGCCGTTGCCGGAGTGGACCGGTCCGCTCGCTCCCTTGATGACGGTGCCGACGACGTCGCCGGTGACGTCACGGCTCTGCACCGCGGTTCCGAGGACGTCTCCGGTCGAGTTGGACACGGTGTCCAGGTCGCTGCCAGGCAGGTCGGCGTTCTCCACGTCGTGCAACTCGGGCACCATCTCGGCGATCACGTCGCCGAGCCGCTTGAGATCGGCTTCTGCGCTCTGCGTGTCCAGCCGGACGGACTGTAGATCCGCCAGCCGCGCCAATGCGTCCGGCAAATCGCCCTTCTTCAGGCGACCTGTCGTCCTGCCTGCCAGGACGGGAATCACCGGCAGCCCGCATTCGAACGCCAGCAGGATCTCCTTGCGCACCCAGTCCTCCGGATCGCGCAGCCTCTCGCGGAAGTTGAGCCAATCGGCCCCGATCACTGCCAGAAGCAGCGCGCTGCGCCGCAAGCTCGTCACGAGGGCATCGGGGTACGGGGTCCCGGGTGGAATGGACTTCGAAGCGCGGAAGGCGAGGTTCCGCCCGAAGCGGTGGGAGAGCTCGTTGTCGATCAGGGCGGCGGCTTCGTTCCCGTCGCCGGTCCGGTAGTTGATGAATACGTCGGCCATCGTGGACTCCTCTTCAGGAAGTGGTGGAGCGGCATAACGTGGCGAGCCGCGGGGAGAGCTGGCGCACCGACGCGTGCTGCGAGTGTCGGGCCAGGACGCGGGCGAGACGCCGGAGGTCGATCGTGACGGTTGCGGACCGTACGGCGGCGACCCCGCCGAGCAGCGCCGCGGTCAGCGCACAGGCGTGGTCGATCTCGCCGTCGGCGGCGTATGCGAGCGCCCGGCGCACTCCGTACCGCACCTGGGTGCGCACCGCGTGGGGAGAGACCTGTGCGAGCTGCCGGTCCAGTGCTTCGGCGGCCTGCCGCGGACGCCCCAGGTCGTACAGGCACCACCCCTGGACCATGCTGACCGAGTCGGGCAGGTGCATGCTGCCGATCACCGGTGCGTCGGATGCCTCCGACCGGTCGGCGAGCAGCTCCCGGGCCTGGTCCAAGGCAGCCTGAGCGGCACCGTGGTCACCCGCGAGCGCATGGCCCTGTGCCTCGCGCTGAGCGGCGAGTCCGCGGATCCGGGGTGGGAGCGCGCCGCTCCGTGCCCGCTGGGCCAGGGCGATGGTCTGTTCGGCGTCGTCCTGGTACAGGGTGACCAAGGCACGGCGGACCAGGGCATATCCGGCCAGCGCTCGGTCACCACCGGCGGCCGCGAGATCCACTGCACGCTGGGTCCACCACAGCGCCGCCGCGTCGTCGCCGGTCTCCTGTACCAGCCAGCCGATGTATTCGGCGTAGCGGGAGCCGAGCGCCAGCAGTTCCCGGCGGGTGCGGGAGTCGACGTGTGCCGACAACTCCCGCAGCGTGTGGGTCTGCGCGATCAGTCCGGGGAGCAGGAAGCCGGGCTCCACGCTCTGGCCGAGCTGCCGGTAGTGCGCGAACAGGTCACGGGACGCCGCCAACATTCCGACCCCCGTGGCCGACGGGACCGGACCCTGACCGCCGGTGCGCCAGCGCAGCAACGAAGCGGCGCCCACCCCCACCACCTGACGCCGCCCCATGGGCTCGAAGCTCCCCGAGCCGTCCGGAGACAGTTGCATCGTCCACTCCTCCTCGTCGATTCCGCCGGGTGCGGGCTCCTGCGGGATGGCCGAAGCCGGTGCGGCGACCAGGGCGATCAGTGCTCCACCGGCCCGGAGGGCGGCGTCGCACAACCGGGCGAGATCGCGGCTGGGCGCCTTGATGCCTCGTTCGACCTTGCTCAGTTGTGCCTTGCTGTAGTGAACGGCGGACGAGAGCGCGGTGAGGCTGAGGCCGGCGTCCAAACGTCGTTTCCTCAGTTCCTCGCCGAACGCGGTGGACGGTTGCGGCACGAGAACCTCCATGACCATCCGTCCGTGTGAACGGGGCTGCCGCACGAAAGAGTGCGCCAACCGCGCCCGGACGGACAAGGCGAACGGTGCTGTTTCCCGTTTCCTTCTCCGCGGCGGGGGCGCAGTAGTCGCGGAAGCGTGCGGTGGTGTTGCGATCGGGAATCCACGCCGATCCACAGGGCGACAACGCCCGTGCCACAGCCGGGAGTCCGGTGGCTTCGGGGCGGCGGCCGGGGCAGGGATGTGCCGCCCGGGCCGCCGGAGCTGGCAGCGCAGTGGCAGTGGGGCCCGGCGCGGCCGCCGGCGTTCGCTGCCACTGGACGGCCGGGTGCGGATCGGCCGCAACAGGAAGACGTTCACCGCGGTGACGTGCGGGAACTGGTCGGTGAAGGGAACCTGGGCCTCGTCGTCGCGGACGACCGCCAAAGGCCGAGCCTCGTAAGCAGGGTTGGAACGACGGGCACCGCCTTCAAGCACCGGGCCGGCGGCCCACCGGGGACGCGGCGGATGGACAGCAACACCGGCTACGGGGTGGCGAGATACCTACCTCAAGGGCTACCTGCGGAACCCCATGGGTCGTAGGAGGGGTGCCGCCGTCGGGCCCCGACGGCGACGCCCCTCCGCCCCTCCCGGAAGCGTCAGCCCTTGTGGGGGGAGAAGCCGCCGCTGGCGTCGCCGCTGGCGGTGCAGTCCATGTTGCGGTAGCGGTCGACGAAGGTGCCGGTGATGCCGGTGAACGCGTCGTAGTTCTGGTCCATGGGCAGGTCTTCACCCACCCTGAACCGCAGTTGGACGTGGACGGACTCGCGGGGCTTCAGTGTCTTCGGGCCGGGGATGGTGCCGCGGGCCGTGCCATCCGCCTGGCGCAGCGTCTTCCAGGCGTTCTGCGCGGTGTCCCAGTACTGGAGATCGCCGTACGGGCCGAGGTCGCGCTCGCCCTCGTTGTAGACGTAACTGCCCAGCTTGGCGCTGAGTTCGAACGACTTCAGCTCCTTCGTCGAGGCGTTGGTGAGGGTGGCCGTGTAGGTCGTCCACTGCGTGCCGAGAGTGAGCGACTTGGGTATGCCGAACGCGCGGCCCACGAAGGTGTTGTTGTGGTACTGCCCGTAGGCGGTGTCGAGGTCGTAGCACGTCGGGATGTCCGCGGCGGGGGCTGCCTGGGTGGCGGGTGCGGCGGCCACCGCCACGGGGAGCAGGGCGGCCGTCGCGGCCGAGACCGACAGGGCGCGGCGCAGCTTCATGAAGATCTCTTTCCGGGTTCTTCGGACCCTCGGTGCCTTCGTTTCCCGTGTTGTTGGGTTTTCAGGCCGTGGATCCTTGGGTGGTGAGGTGCTTGGGGGAAGGGTGGGGCTTACGCGGTGGCGTCCGTGGCGCCCGGACCGGTCAGGCCCTTGCGGCGGCGCACGCCGATGACCGCACCGGCGCCGACCACCAGCGCGGCTCCGCCGGCGAGGGCGATCGCCGGGAGCGCGGAGGAGGAGCCGGTCGCGGCGAGGTGGGCGCCGCCCATCGGGCTGAGGCCACCGGCGGAAGCGGAACCACCCGTACCGGCTACGGGCGCGGCGCTCTGACCGGGCTCGGCCGTGCCGCCCGGCTTGCCCGGCTCGGTGGGCTTGGCGGTCGGGGACTGGGTCGGCTTCGCGCCCGCGGGGAGGATGGTGAAGTCGTACCAGGCTTCCTTGGCCGAACCGCAGGAACCGTCGGGGTTGCGGTAGTCGCCGGCGGCGAGCGCGTACCCGGCGCCGGGCTTGGCGTCCTTGACCGCGCGGGTGCGCAGTTGGAGCGTGAGGGTGCTGCCCGGGCCGACGGCGAAGGAGCCGAACAGCTCGTCGGGCGTCGCGTCGTGGAAGGTCTTCCACCGCCCCGTCTTGGCGTCGCGGTACTCGGTCTCCAGCTCCCAGTACGGCCGGTCGACGTCTTCGGCGGACGACACGAGCAGGAAGGGTTGGACCTCCGCCAGCGGCTTGCCGGTGGTGTTGGTGAGACTCATGGAGAACGGGGTCCAGGCGCCGCCCGCAGCCAGCTTGGACGGCAGCCCGTGGACGGCCACCTGCAACTGGTCGGACTCGAACGCGCAGGACTGACCCGCACCGTCGGAACCACCGGCGTCCTCGCGACCAACGGCGTCCGTGCGTCCAGCGGCGGCAGCTCCTGCGGCGCCGGTCCGCTCGGCGGTCCCGGCGGCTCTCGGCGGCTTCCCGGAGGAGGGGCGGGTGGCCCCGTCGCGGTCCTGGGACGCCGAACCGCCGGCAGCGGCGTCGCTCGGGCGCCGCGGCTCGTCCGGGTTGGTCGTTCCGCCGCCGCTCGTTGCGGAATCCGCCGGCCGGTCCGACGGTGTGGCGGCGTCGGGGGAGTCGGGAGTGGCGGGCGTGCGGGGACCGGCCTCGGACACCGGATCCGTTGCGAGTGCGGCGGTGGGCGCGGCCAGTACGGCGGCGGGCGCCAGTACGGCGGCTGCGGCGGCGGCCGTCAGGGCGCGGCGAATCTTCATCGAGCAGACCTCTCGGATCCCAAGTGCCGTCTGAGCGGCACAGGTTGACGTACGCCACGTTCAGACCGTGCATGACGCATGGTGTGCGGGGGTGCGCAGGCGTACGTGCGCACGGTTGCGCCACATATGTGACGACGCGTATGGCGAAAAGGTTGCACACTGAAGTCACTGAAGTGACGTGTGGAGGGGTAAGGCGCCCGGATTCCGGTTCGGGGTCGCCTTCGAGGGGGCATCGAGTGGTGGTGGATCGGGGTGGGGTGCTTCCCTGCCATCAACTCATTTACCGCGGGCGGGAGTTGTCGAACGTGCTGATGTCGCGGGCCGTCGCTGGGCGCGTCCCCGCGGTAGGGCCGCAGGGGCACCTCGGCGGCGGCTGTGCGGTTCTCGCGTTGCCGGGCCGGGTGACGCGACGCGGGGTGCGGGAATCCCGTGACGGGTCGGCGGGTTGTCGGTCGGGTCAGCCGCAACCGTGTGAGGGGTTTCCGTGCGCGCCATACAGATCGACCGTTTCGGCACACCCGACGTGCTGGACCTCGTCGAGGCTCCCGAGCCTGAGCCGGGGCCCGGGGAGGTGTTGATCCGGACCGTGGCGTCCAGCCTCAACCCGGTCGACGACAAGACGAGGGAAGGGGCCATCGGCGAGGGCACGCCCCCGCTGCCGATGACGCTCGGCTGGGACCTGGCCGGCATCGTGGCCGACGGGGGCGACAGCGGACTGCGCGCGGGGGAACGCGTCATCGCGATGTCGCACCAGCTCGGCTCGGGCCGGGGGACCTGGGCCGACCTGGTTGCGCTTCCCGCGTCGGCCGTGGCCGTCGCGCCGCAGGCGGTCGGCCTGGTCGAGGCCGCCACGTTGCCGCTGCCCGGACTGACCGCCTGGCAGACGCTGAACTGGCTGGCGGTGTCTGCCGGGGAGCGGATGCTGATCGCCGGGGCCGCCGGTGCGGTTGGCGGGGTGGCGCTCCAACTGGCGCGCGCACGGGGCGTCGCGGTTGATGTGCTGGTCTCCCGGGACGCGCAGGTCGCGTTCGCCCGTGACCACGGCGCCGAGGTGGTCGCCACCGACCCTGACGCGTTCCGAGCCCGGAGCTACGACGCGGTCTTCGACACCTTCGGGGCCTTCCTGACCGACGCCGTGGCGGACGGCGGCCGGTACGCGTCGATCGCCACCCAGGCAGGTCCGGTCCCCGACCTGTCCGCACGCGGCGTCCGCACCACGGTCAACCAAGTGCACGAGGACGGCGCCGGGTTGCGCGAGTTGGCCGGACTCGTCGACGACGGTTCGCTGCGGTTGCGCCTGCACGCCGCCTTCGGCGTCGACCAGATCCGGGCCGCGCACCGACGCTTCCTCCGGGGCGGTCTGTCCGGGAAGATCGCGGTGACCTTCTGAGCCGGCGGCCGCAGGGCGAGCACCTCGGGCGCCTTGCGGGGAGCCTCTCAATTCACCGTGACAGTGCCGCCCACCGGCGCCGCTGCCAGCGGGAACAGCGGCGAGCGGATCTCACCTTGCAGGACGACCAGTATGACGGCGCGCCTCCCCGCATGGGCATCGACGTGGACGGCGGGCGCCCAGTGATCCGCCGGACCCGTTGAACCTCCGGTGCGGTCGGGCGCGGCCACGGCCCGATCCGGCTGGGTGAGATCCCTCCGACGGCGTCCTGCTCCACCAACCGCTCAGCCGGCGTTTCCGCGTCGGTGCGGTGCGATGCGCCGCACCGGTCGGCGGCCGTGCCGGGTGCCGTCCTTCGCCCTGGGCCCCAGCCAGGCCGCGGCCAGGGTGAGTGCGGAGGCGCCGATCAGGACGATCAGCGCCCATCGGGGGCCGTCGAGGGTGCCGTGGGTGGGGGCGGCGTGGAGGGCGAGGGTGACGAGGGCGACGCCGAGCGCGGTGCCCAGCCCCCGCGTCATGTTGACCAGTCCGCCGCCGGTGCCGGAGGAGGCCGCCGGGATGGCGCTCATGATCAGCGTGTTGTTGGCCGGCGTGAACATGCCCAGGCCCACCCCGAGCAGCGCCAACAGCGGGGCCAGACCGGTCGGGGTGAGGGGGACGACGAGCAGGGCGGTCAGCGCCAGCGTGCAGACGGCGGCGCCCAGCAGGCACCGGGTGCGGTCCGTCAGGGTGGGGGGCAGCAGCCGGTCGGCCGTGGTGGCGGCAGCGGCGAAGCCCGCCGGGAGCGCGGTGAGCACCGCTCCCGCGGTCAGGTCGGAGTGCCCGTTCCCCGTCAGGACGACCGGGACGAGGACGAGCGGTCCGAACAGCACCAGGTAACCGCTCAACGCACCGAGCAGCCCGGACGAGACCGCCCGCAGGCGCAGTAGTGTCAGATCCAGCAACGGCGTCGCGGCGCGCCGCTGCCGCCCGACGAACGCCCAGGCCGACACCGCGCAGAGCACGAACAGGCCACCGATGCCCCACGCCGGTACCGGCAGACCGGAAGCCGCCGAGACGCCGAGCAGCCCGGACGTGGTGGCCACGGCCAGCAGGGCGAGCCCGGGCCAGTCGAAGCCCGTGACGTGCTGACGACTCCGGGTGCGGGGCAGCAGGTAGTGCCCGGCCACCAGGGCGACCAGGCCGACGGGCACGTTGACGCCGAAGACCCAGCGCCAGCCCAACGTGGACACCAGGGCGCCGCCGACGGTGGGCCCCAGGGCCAGACCGAGTGCCTGGGCCGCTGCCTGGACGCCCAGCGCGGTGCGCATCCGCCCGCGCGGTGCGCTGGTGGCGACCAGGGCGACGCTGTTGGCCTGCATCATCGCGGCCCCGGCGGCCTGCACGATCCGGCAGCCGATCAGCGCGCCCAGTGACGGGGCCAGTCCGCAGGCGGCTGACGCGGCGGTGAAGACGACGAATCCGTACAGGTAGAACAGCTTCCGGCCGTGCGCGTCCGCCAGGCGACCGGCCGGCACGAGCAGCGCCACCAGCGTGATCAGGTAGGCGAGCGAAACCCATTCGACGGCCGCCAGCTCGGCCCCGAACTCGGTGCGCAGGCTGCCGTAGGTGAGCGTGACGACGCTGGCGTCGAGCTGGCCCATGAAGGCACCGAAGCAGACGGTGGCGACGGCCAGCCACCACGCCCCGGGGAGGTCGCGTATGCGCTCCGGGCGCGGGCGTTCGTGCGTCAGCGCCTTCGGCAGCAGGCGTCGGCGCGGGGGACCGGCGGTGCGTGGCCCCGTCACCTCGGCCCCCTGAGCGAGAGGCGTTGATCCGTGGACCGCAGTGCGCGCGAAGGACCCTCCATGACTCTCATATTACATCGGCATCCGAAATATTCGGTAGCCGATGCGTGTGTGGGGGTGGATGCGGACGCCCCGCCCGGCGCGCGAAGGCCCGCGGCTAGAGTCGGTCCATGCCGCAGCAACGCCACCCAGCGTCCCCGTCGCCCGCGCCCGGCGACGGGGGCACGGACGCCCGCCTGCTCACCGAGGCCGTCACCCGGCTCCGCCGCGCGCTGCGCGCTTCCATCCGGACCGATTACCCGTGGGAGCAACTGCCCATGGCCCAGGTCGAACTGCTCCAGGTCCTCGCGGAACACTCCCCGGCCAGGATCAGCGACCTCGCCACCCGCCAGCGTCTCGCCGCCAGTACGGTCAGCGGGCTCATCGGCCAGATGATCAACGCGGGGCTGGTGGCCCGCGCGGTCGACCCGGCTGACCGCCGCGCCTCCGTCGTCACCCTCACCGAGGCCGGGCGCACCCAACTCACCGCCTGGGCCGGCGCCCACGAACGGCGCCTGGACGACGCGCTCGCCGCGCTCGACGAGGTGGATCGGGCGGCCGTCCGCGCCGCCCTGCCCGGTCTCCTGCGCATCGCCAGGCATCTGGAGGGCGACTCCGACGTCGGCTGAGCGCCGCGCGAAGCAGGCAGTTCCGCGGCGACCGACCGCGGCTCCGTGCCTTCCGGGGCCTGACCTCTGATGCCTGTCGTCCGGTGCCTGTCGTCCGGTGCCCGTGGTCAAGTGTCTGGCGCCTCTGCTCCGGTGCCTGTCGTCAGGTGTCTGTCCTCCGTCATCTGTCCTCCGTCATCTGCCGTCTGGCGTTTGGTGTCTGGTGCCCGGTGCCTGCGGTCGGGGACCGGGCGTTCGCGGTGCATGGCGCGGCCTCTGTGTTGCCTGCCTGGCGCGTCGAAAGGTCCTCCCTGCCCCCTTGGTCCAGCATGCGGACGCGGGAATGCTCATGGCTGAGATGCATCGCCCGAAGCGGTGCATCCTGCGAGGTGCGCTGGTGGTCGCGCTGTCCACTGGCCGGGAATCGATGCCTACTGGCCCGTAGGTTCTCGGCCCACCCGCAAGTAATTCAACAAACTGTTGCCTGGCCCATCGCGAGCGGATAGCGTGCGGCCGGTGGTGATCAACAGTCGGAGGTGTCGGAACTCGGAGAGGGTGCGTTTGAATTGGACGTGGACGCGATACGACTGTTTCCCGATCGAATGGAGATCGGGATCGTGACGGCCCCATGGTGAACGGGGCTTTCATCGCGACCGTTTTTGCGATGGTGGCCGCCCCAGGACCCTCATTCATGGTTCTGGTGAATGAGACCCTGCGTTTCGGACGCGGGGCCGGGCTGGTGACCATTCTCGGTAGCAGTACCGGTTTGCTCATGTGGGCGGCTACCTCCGCCCTGGGGCTGGCCGCGCTGACACAGACCTCTGAGTTGGTGTTCACCGTCTTCAAGCTGACCGGTGCCGCCTACCTCTGCTACCTCGCCGTCATGACCGTGCGCAACCGACGGAACTTCGGACGCCAACCGGCGGAGGAGTCCCCGGCGCGCGACGCCGCCACGCTGTGGCGCTCTTACCGATCAGGGCTGGTCACCAGCGCCGCCAATCCCAAGATGGCCACCGTCTATCTGGCGTTGATCCCGCAGTTCCTGCCGCCCGGCGGTGGTACGCCCGCCGACGTGGTCACGTTGACCGCCGTGCAGATCGCGATCAGCGCCGGCTGGTACGCCGTGGTGGTCGCCCTCGTCGGGCTGGCGAGGCGGTTGTTCGCCGTGCCGGCGGTGCAGGTGGGGCTGGCCTGGGTGAGTGCCGCCGTCCTGTTGACGCTCGGGCTGCGCACCGCGGTGATGACCAGCTCCATGCTCTAGCCGAACGGCTGGAAAAGCGAAGACCCGTCCAGGGGAGAAGAGGGAAATCTTGACGCCGCCCGAAAAGGTCGAATCCCAGGTGCGCGAAATCATCGCGTCCGTGCTTGGTTCGTCCGCGCCATCTGAAATCCGACTCGATGCCGAGTTGCATGAAATCGGAGTCGAGTCGTTGAGCATTCTCGCCATCGTGGTGCGAGTCGAAGAGGAATGCGGTATCAAGATCGGCGACAGTGAGCTCTTCGAAGCCTCGCTGAAGCGTGTCGGCGATCTCGTCGAGTTGGTGCAGTCGAACATGGCAAATTCCTAGAAACGAGGTACGGAAACGTAATGATGAATTCGGCAGAAGCATCGCTGACCGCTGAAGAAATCGTTCCCACGCACTGGTACAACGTGCTGTCCGACCTCAGCGGTGTCGAGGACGCGGCCAAGCTGCGCCAGGCAAGGCCGGAGACCCGCACGGACGGCGACGCGGTCGCCCCGCAGATCCCGCTGTCGATGTACCGGCAGAGCATGGGCCGGGAACGGTTCGTGGAGATCCCGCAGGAGGTGCGCGCGGAGTACCTGCGCTGGCGGCCGACCCCGCTCAAGCGGGCCCGCCGGCTGGAGCAGCTGCTGGACACCCCCGCCCGGATCTACTACAAGTACGAGGGCACCAACACCACCGGCAGCCACAAGCTCAACACCGCGCTGGCCCAGGCGTATTACTACAAGCAGGCCGGCATCACCAGCCTGACCACCGGCACCGGCGCCGGCCAGTGGGGCTCGGCCCTCGCCGTCGCCTGCCGCATCTTCGGCCTTGAGTGCACCGTCTACATGGTGCGGGTCAGCTACGACCAGAAGCCCTACCGCCGGATCATGATGGAGATGAACGGGGCCAAGGTCATCTCCAGCCCCAACGAGAACTCCGAGGCCGGCCGCGCCGCGCTGGCCCGCGATCCGAACACCGACGGCAGCCTGTCCATCGCCAACGCGGAGGCGTTCGAGCACGCCCGCCAAGTGGAGCGCTGCAACCTCTCGGTGGGCAGCGGGGAGAACCACGTCCTGCTCCACCAGACCGTGATCGGCCAGGAAGCGGTGCGGCAGTTCCGCGCCATCGGCGACTTCCCGGACGTGGTGATCGGTTCGGTCGGCGCGGGCAGCAACTTCTCCGGCGTCTCCCTGCCGTTCTTCCACGAGAAGGTGCGCGAGGGACTGGACACCCGGTTCGTCGCGGTGGAGCCGGAGGCGTGCCCGAAGCTCACCAAGGGCCGCTACGCCTGGGACTACAACGACTACACCGGCATCACGCCGATGACGAAGATGTACACCCTGGGGCACACCTTCGTCTCCCCGGGGATCCACGCCGGCGGTCTGCGCTACCACGGCGCCGCCCCCTTGGTGAGCGCGATGTACCACCAGAAGCTGATCGAGGCGGTGGCCTATCCGCAGCGCTCGGTGTTCGAGGCCGGCATCACCTTCGCCCACGAGGAGGGCCTCATTCCGGCGCCCGAGTCGGCGCACGCCATCCGCGGCGCGATCGAAGAGGCGCTGCTGGCGAAGAAGGAGGGCCGGGAGAAGGTCATCCTGTTCAACCTCAGTGGCCACGGGCTGCTCGACCTCTCCGCCTACCAGCAGTTCCTCAGCGGAAACATGACGGACATGGCGGCCTCGGACGAGGCGATCGCCGCCTCGCTCGGCCGCTTGCCGGCCATGGACGACCTGGGCGCGGCAGCGCACTGAGAACGAGCCCTACAGATGGAGGGACAGGCCGTGCACAACCCGACTGACGAGGTGCTGAACGTCGCGATCGTGGGAACCGGTCCACGGGGGATCTCGGTGTTCGAGCGGATCGCGGCCAACCTGACGGCCGAACCGGAACCGCGCACCGTCCGGATCTGGCTGATCGACGCGGTGGAACTGGGCGCGGGGCGCATCTGGCAGACCGACCAGGAGACCTGCTTCCTGATGAACACCGTGGTCGGTGAGATCAGCATGTTCTCCGGGGTCCTCGACCGCGCTCCGTGCCGGCCGGGCGCCGGCCTGTCCTTCCAACAGTGGCTGCGCACCCAGCCGGACCCGGCACTGTCCGGGCTGGGCCACGACGAATACGCACCGAGGTACGCCTACGGCAGGTACCTGCGGTACGTGTACGACTCGGTGGTGCGCGGGATGTCCGGGCTCGGCGACGTCGTCGAGGTGGTCGGCACGACGACCTCGTTGCGCGAGGTCGACAGCGGCTACGAGCTCCGCGTGTCCACGGTGGACGGCGAGCTGACGGTGACCGCCGACGCGGTGGTGATCACCACCGGGCACGCTCCGGCGGTGCTGTCCGGGCACCAGGCGGAGCTGGCGGGATTCGCCCGGGAGCGGCCCGAACTCCGCTACCTCAGCGGGGATTCGGCCGCCGACCTGGAACTGTCCTCGATCGAGCCGGGCGCCGTCGTCGGGGTCGTCGGGCTCGGCCTGTCCTTCTACGACATCCTCATGTCCTTCACCGTCGGCCGTGGCGGGAGGTTCAAGGAGGGGCCCGACGGCTCGCTGTTCTACGTGCCCAGCGGCAACGAGCCCCGCGTGGTGGCCGGTTCGCGCAGCGGATTGCCGATCCGCTCGCGGGGCCGCAACCAGAAGGGGGTGACCAGCCGGGCCGCGCCGAAGTTCCTCACCTCGGCCGCCGTCGGCCGGTTGCGCGAGCGCAACGTGCAGCAGCGCGGCAATCCGGCCCTGGACTTCGACCGCGACGTGCTCCCCCTGCTCCGGGCCGAGGTCAACTACGTCTACTACACCACCCAGGCGCGGACCCAGCACGGGCCGGACCGCGCCGAGGCGGTCGCCGCGGAACTGCGGGCGCTCGGACCGGACCCGGCCGGCTGGCGCGGGGTGGCGCGGCGCCACGGACTGACGGACGTGGCACCGCTCGACCTGGACCAGCTGTCCAGGCCGTTGCGCGGCAAGCGGTTCGCCTCCGGCGCCGATCTGGTCGCCGAGGTGCGGCGCATCCTGCTCGCCGACATAGAGGCGGCTCGCCGCGGCAACGTGGAGAGTCCGCTCAAGGCCGCGCTGGACGCCATCCGGGACTCCCGCGAGGCGCTGCGGCACGCCGTGGACTTCGGCGGTCTGGAACCGCGGTCCCATCGGGCCGACTTCCTCGGCCGGTTCGCGTCGCGCACCTCGCCGCTGTTCACCGGACCACCGCTGGAACGCACCGCGCAGTTCCTGGCCCTGATCGACGCCGGGGTGCTGGAGGTGGTCGGGCCGGACGTGGCGCACGGTTGCGACCCCGAGCAGGGCCGGTTCTTCCTGGAGTCCCCGGCCGTGGAGGACTCGCGCAGGCACTGCGACGTGCTCATCGACTCGCGGATCCCCACCGCCGGCCTGCTGCGCAACACCGATCCGCTGATGCGGCAGCTGGTCGGCGAGCGGATGGCCGCCGGCTTCGTGCACGGCGACGCCGACGAGACGTTCGAGACCGGCGCACTGCACATCACCCCGGCCGAGCGCCGGGTGATCACCGCTCACGGCCGACCGCACCGAGCCGTCTACGGGCTGGGCATCCCGACCGAAGGGGCCTGCTGGTTCACCCAGATCGGCAACGGCCGGCCGGGTGTGCACACCTCGTTCACCAGGGACGCCGACGTCGTCGCGCTCAGCGTGCTGCGCCGGGCCAAGTCCAACGCCTTCTAACGATCGGGGACACGTTGTCCGAGCAAGACGATGCGTACCGGGAGTTCCGGGCCGCGCGGGACCTGCTGCTGCACCACGCCGGGGACCAGGACGCCGCGCGCAAGGCGTTCCGATGGCCGCGGCCACGACGCTTCAACTGGGCGATCGACTGGTTCGACCGGATCGCGGAGGGCAACGACCGGGTGGCCCTGCACGTCGTCGGCCAGGGCGAGCTGACGTTCCAGGAGCTCTCGCGCCGCTCCGACCGGGTCGCCAGTTGGCTGCTCTCCCAGGGCGTGCGCCGCGGCGACGTGGTGATGCTGCTGATGGACAACCGGACCGAGCTGTGGGAGCTGATGCTCGCACTGATCAAGGTCCGGGCGGTGGTCGCACCCGCCTTCATCACCATCTCGCCCGAGGAACTGCGCACCCGCATCGGCCGGGCCGGGGCCCAGCACGTGATCGCCGACCACCGCGTCGTGCCGGGGCTCGCGGTGGACGGACTCCAGACCAAGATCATCGTGGGTGGGGAGCACGAGGGCTGGACCGACTTCGCCACCTCGGTCGGGCACGCGGGCGACTTCGTGCCCGAGGGCCCGACCGAAGCCGACGAGCCGCTGTTCTACTACTTCACCTCGGGATCCACCGCGCGGCCGAAGTTGGTGGTGCATACGCACGTCAGCTACGCGATCGGCCATCTGGCGAGCATGTACTGGAACGGCCTCAAGCCGGGGGACAGGCACCTCAACGTCTCCGCCCCGGCCTGGGCGAAGTTCCCGTGGAGCTCACTGTTCGGCCCCTGGAACGCCGAGGCCACCGTGGTGTCGATGGACACCGCCGACGCGACCCCGCAGGGGCTGCTGGAGGTGCTGGGGACGGGGACGATCACCAGTTTCTGCGCGCCGCCCAGCACCTGGCGGGCGCTGATCCGAACCGGGCTGCCCGACGGCCTGCCCGGCTTGCGCAACGCGGTCAGCGTCGGTGAACCGCTCATGGGCGACGTGGTCGAGCGGGTCCGCGAACTGGCCGGGGTGACCGTCCGCAACGGCTTCGGGCAGTCCGAGGTCACCGCGATGGCCGGAGTGACCGCGTCCTCCTCGGCGGACCCGATCTCCATGGGCCACCCGCTGCCGGGCTACGAACTGGTGGTGGTCCGCCCCGACACCGACGAGCCGGCTCGGGAGGGCGAGCTGTGCCTGGACCTGTCCGGCGCACCCGTCGGCATGATGCGCGGCTACCTCGACCCGGAGGACAACGCCGCCAGCCGCACGCCCGGCGGCCTGTACCGGACCGGTGACCTGGCCCGGTGGGACGACGACGGCTCCCTGGTCTACCTCGGGCGCCGCAAGGACGTCTTCGAGGGGCCGGACGGCGTCCTGGTCGCCCCGCTGGAGTTGGAGCACGTCCTGGTGCTGCACCCCGCCGTCGCCGAACTGTCCGTGGTCCCGGTGGCCGAGGACACGGGCCCGGTGCCGAAGGCGTATGTGGTGCTGTCCGCCGGTTGGAACGCCAGCCGGGCCACCGCCGAGGTGCTCTTCGCCCACCTGCGGGAGCGCCTGCCCGCGTCCAAGTCCGTGCGGTTCTTGGAGTTCGTGGACGACCTGCCGCGCACGGAGTCGGGCAAGGTGCGGCGCGAGGCCGTCCGGGGGCTGCGCCGGTCCCGGCACGTGGAGTTCACCGCCGCGGCGCCCGCCGCGGGTCGGCACGACGGTCGGCCCGGTGGAAGCGCCGCCCCCGAGGGGGAACTCCGGGCGCGCTGACGCGGCCGCCGAGGGGCGCGGGCGGCCTGCGCCCCGCCCGGGCGGCGGCCCGCCCCGCGCCGCCGCTCGCCCTCACCGGCCGAACCAGTCCAGGCAGACGATCGTGGCGTCGTCGCCGATCTCCGCCGCCTCGCGGTGACCGGCGAGTTCGTCCCCGGAGTGACGCCGCCGGAGGGCGCGGCGCCTGGCGTGCGGTACGCCCCCTCGGGTCCACGACAGGCGGGAACACCACCCCCACTGCGCTCTGTGCGCGGCCCGTGACGCATGGCAGGGTCGGTGGACGACGGTCCCGAGGCGTCTGGAGCCCCAACGTGCGAGTCCCTTTGACAGCAGGCCAATTGGAGATCTGGATCTCCCAGATCCTGGAGCCGGTGGGCACGGCCTACAACGTGGGCGACTACTACGAGATCACCGGCGTCCTCGACCCGGCACTGCTGCAACAGGCGGCGCGCACCGCGGTGGACGAGGCCGGATCGCTGGGCGCCCGCTTCGTCACGGAGGCCGACGGGACGCCGGTGCAGCAACTGGCCCCCGCCGAATGGGACTTCGAGGTGCTGGACCTGAGCGGGGAGCCCGATCCGGACGCCCGGGCCCTGGCGTGGATGCAGGCCGACCTCGCCCGACCGGTCGACCTGACCACCGGCCCGCTGCTCGGCGCCGCCCTGATCAAGGTGTCGGCCGACCGCCACCTCTGGTACCGCCGCGTCCACCACATCGTCGCGGACGGCCACGGCCTGGCCGCGCTCGCCCGCCGGACGGCGGACCTCTACAACGCCCTGCACGGCGGAACGCCCCCGGAGCCGCACCCCTTCGAGCCCGTCACCGTCGCCGTCGAGCAGGACCGGGCCTACGCGGCCGGTCGCACGTACCGTTCGGACCGGGAGTTCTGGGCGCAGGAGGCGGCTGCCTGGCCGGCCACCGGACGGCTGTCCGCGGAGGCGCCGCCGGCCTCCGCGGCCCTCCAGGGCCGCCACCACCTGCCGACGTCCGCGGTGACCGCGGTCCAGGAGCAGAGCGAGCGGCTGGCGGTGCCCTCCGCGCACTTCCTGATCGCGGCCACCGCCCTGTACCTGCGGCAGGCCACCGGGGCGGACGAGGTGACGTTCGGCTGCTCGGTCGGCGGACGGGCCACGCGCGCCCTGCGCGGGGTCGTCGCGCCGCTCGCCAACATCCTGCCGCTGCGGGTCACCGTCGATCCGAACGCCTCCGTGGGGGAGGCGTTCGCGCACGCGGACGGCCGGATACGGCAGGCGATGCGTCACCACCGCTACCGCTACGAGGAGTTCCGGCGTGCGCTGGCCGTCGCCGCGGGGCCGGCGGAACCGCCGGGGGTGGGCCCGCTGGTGAACGTCGTGAACTTCGACCGCGACCTGCGCCTGGGGGCGGCCCGGGGCTCGGTGCGCACGCTGAACACCGGCCCCGTACCCGACCTCAGCCTCTTCTTCGACGTACGGTCGCCGCGCGAGGGGACGACCGTGAGCGTGGAGGCCAACCCCGCCACCTACTCGGCGGCGGAGACCGACCGCCACGCCGAGGGCCTCGGCCGACTCGTGGCGGCACTGGCCGCGGCCGATCCCGCGGCGCCCCTTCCCGCCCCGGCACCGCAGCCGGGATGACGCGTCGACCGGGGCCGTCGGCGGGTCGCCGTCACTCCCGCCGGGCGGCGAGCGCGGCGCCGAGCGCCAGGGCCTGGGCACCGGACGGCGCGCCGCCGTCGGGCCGCTCGCGGAACTGGCCGATGAGGAAACCGGCCTGGAAGCGGCTCTTGGCGCCGAGCGCCTTCATCACCTCCGCGACATGACGTTGGCAGCTGCGGACGGACATCCCCAGGCGCCGCGCGATGGACTTGTCCTCCAGCCCCTCGGCGAGCATCGCGACGATCGTCTCCTGGATCTCGCCGGAGATCTGCACGGCCGCCGTCGCGTCGAAGCTGAGCGGGAACGGCGAGGCGCCGCGCCAGGCCCAGTCGAAGAAGCCCCGCATGCTGTGGATGAGCCGCGGTTCGCGCACCAGCAGGGCCGCCTGCGGGTCGTCCGGCACGCCGAGCAGCGCGGCGTGCTGGTCGAAGACCAACATCCGGCACAGGCTCTCGGACTGGGTGCGCACCTCCGCTCCCAGGCTCGTCATCCGCTGCACGTGGTCGATGGTCGGTTGGTGGTAGCGGGCCGGGTGTTGGTACAGCGTGCGCATGGTGACGCCGCGCGCGAGCATCCGGCGGTCCCGTTCCAACGCCGCCCGCAGCGCCTCGGGGGAGCGGGCCCCGCCCGGTTGCGTGGTGAGGACCTCCGCACGGCAGTTCAGGGTCAGCTCCTCGATGAGCTCCTGTACCAGGCCGAGGTCGTCGATCATCTCCACGTGCGCCACGTCGGTGTGGCGTGCCTGGCCCGTCTCGTAGGCGGGCACCAGCGTCTCGAACATCCACCGGAACCGCTCGATCTCGTCCTGTTGGCTGCGGACCTCGCGTTCCATCGGGCGCAGCACCCGGTTGGCGGCGATCCGCGGCGGTACGACGGCCAGCCGCCCGGGGGTGCCCTCGGCGTGGGACAGCAGCCGCAGGCCCGCGAGTTCCTTGACGACCCGCTCCGCCTCGTCGGCGTCGAGGCCGAGGACGGCGAGGTCCTCGATGTCGAATGCGGTCCGGTTCGCCGCGAATTCGAAGACTTCTAAGGCTCTCTGGCTCATCTTGAGTTCACTGACTGAACGTGAGGTATTCATGGCCTACCCCTGCTGTATCAGAGTCTTCCCCTGGTCGGAGGGAAGCCTAGACACGACCGATCAACAACCGGTCAACGCCGCGCAGACGGGAATGACCGCATGCCGGTGAGAGAGCGCGACGACCCGCAAGGGGAAGTGGCGCACCGGACCCGCAAGGACGCCCGGCGGCGAATAACCAACCGCCCTGCGACCGGTGGATTACTGCGCCGTAACAGAGATTTCAAGAAGCTGTGGTACGGCGAGAGCGCGGGGAAATTCGGCGCGGCGGTCACCAGCGTGGTGCTGCCGCTGGTCGCCGTCTCCGTCCTGCACGCCACCACCTTCGAGGTGAGCCTGCTCAATGCCGCGACCTGGGTGCCCTGGCTGCTCATCGGCCTGCCGGCGGGGGTGTGGGTGGACCGGTGGCCGCGCAGGACGGTCATGCTCGTCAGCGACGCCGTCTCCTGCGTGCTGTTCGTGAGCGTGCCGCTGGTCTACTGGTCCGGCGCCCTCGACGTGACCCGGCTCCTGTTGGTCGCGCTGCTCGCCGGTACCGCCGCCGTCTTCTTCCAGACCGCTTACACCGCCTACCTCCCCAGCATCGTCGGCCCCGCGGACCAGGCCGAGGGCAACGCCAAACTGCACGGCAGCGCCTCCGCCGCCCAGATCGCCGGCACCGGCTCCGGCGGACTGATCGCCCAGGTCGTCGGCTCGGTCAACGGCATGCTCACGAACGCGCTGACCTTCCTCGTCTCCTTCGCGTGCGTGGCCCGCATCCGCCATCGGGAGCCGCCGCCGCCCCGCGGCGCACGGGCCCGCGGCGCGCTGTTCCGGGAAGTCGGCGAGGGCGTGCGGTTGGTGGCCCGCGACCCCTATCTGCGCAGCCTCACCCTCTTCGGCGCCGTCTCCAACCTCTTCCTGGCCGGTTACCAGTCGCTGCTCGTGGTGTTCCTGGTGCGCGACGTCGGGCTGACCGACAGCGGGGTGGGCGTGCTGGTGGCGATCGGCGGTGCGGGCGGGGTGGTCGGCGCGCTCGTCGTGCGCCGGGGCGTGACCCGCTTCGGCACGGCCCGGGCACTGCTCCTGTTCGAACTCGCGGTGCCCGCGCTGGCACCGCTGATGGCCCTCACCTCCCGGGGCGCCGGGCTCGCCCTCTTCGTCATCGGCTATGCCGCGGTCTCGGTGGGCGTGGTCGCCGGCAACGTCATCAAGGCCGGGTTCCAACAGGGCTACTGCCGGGCCGACGTGCTCGGTCGGGTCGCCGCGTGCTCGTCGTTCCTCAACTTCGGCACGCTGCCGCTCGGTGCGCTGCTCGCCGGGGCGCTGGGCACCTGGTTCGGGGTGCGCCCGACGCTCTGGGTGATGATCGCGGGCATCCCGCTGAGCGCGCTGATCCTGCTCTGCTCGCCCGTCCGGACCTGCCGTGACCTGCCGACGCGGGCGGACGCGGGGCATTGAGGCGCGCGCCCACCCCGGTGTCGTATGCCCGCTTTGCGCCCTCTCGTCTATGCGACAGACGTGTATGTCAGCCCTCGACGACCCTGGTGGCCGACCTATTCCGGTGACAGCGTGAAGCGCGTCGGCCCCCACCGAATCCGGAGACCGAATCCCGTGAGTCGCTCGGGCCCCCTTCGAAGAAGCAGGAGAACCCCCCATGCGCTTAGCCCAATTGCCTTCGGCCGGACCCGGCGAACCGTTCGACGAGCACGACACCGGATGGGGATGACGCGCCGCAGTAATGGGCGCACGAGGAAATCCGTGAGAAACGACACGACAGGACGCGCATCACGATGACCGATTCCCTTTTCTGGACCATCGAGCCCGGAAAGCCGGCCACGACCCAGGTCCCGCAGTTCGCGGACGCCGCCGAGGCGTGCGCATGGCTCACCTCGGTCCACGCCGAGCTGCGCGCGGCACTGCACCGCCACGGCGCGCTGTACCTCCGCGGCCTGCCGGTCCACGACGTCGACGACTTCGCCGCGGTGCGCGACGTCCTCGTCCCGCAGCGCACGCCCTACCGAGAGAAGGCCACGCCGCGCAGCAGCTACGGCAACGACGTCTACTCCTCCACCGACCTGCCGCCCAACCAACCGATCCGCATGCACAACGAGAACAGCTACACGCTGACCTTCCCCGGCCTGCTGCTGTTCGGCTGCCTGACGGCCCCCGAGGAGGGCGGCGCGACCCCCGTCGCCGACTGCCGCGAGGTCCTCCGCCGGCTCCCCGCCGACCTGGTCGAGCGGATGCGCACCGCGGGCTGGCTGCTGACCCGCAACTACTCGGAGCACATCTCCCTGGACTGGCGCACCGCCTTCGCCACCGACCAGCGGGCGGACGTCGAGAAGTACTGCGCGGACAACCTCGTCTCCTGCGCGTGGGACGACGACGGCGCCCTGCGCACCCGCCAACTGCGCCCCGGCATCATCCACCACCCCGAGACCGGCGAGGACGTCTGGTTCAACCACATGGCGTTCTGGAACTCCTGGTCACTGGACGAGGAGATCCGCGAGGCGCTCCAGGACGAATTCGGCGCCGACGGGCTGCCGTTCGAGACCGGCCTCGGCGACGGCAAGCCCCTGACCCGCGCGGACGTCGACACGATCAACGCCGCCTACGAGGGCGCGACGCTGCGCCGCACCTGGGAGCCCGGCGACATCCTGCTCGTCGACAACGTCCTGGCCACCCACGGCCGCGACCCGTTCCGCGGCGACCGGCGCATCGTCGTCGCCATGGGCGAACCGGTCGCCCTCGCAGACTGCCGGCCCACCGTGGCCCCCGCCGCCCGAGAGGAGCAGCCCGCGTGACCGGCGTACTGGAAGGCCCGCACGGCCTCGACACGACCGTCGCCCCCGGCCGGCCCGTCGACCTCATGGACCGCCTCCACCGGACCGTGGCGCACGCACCCGACCGGACCGCCGTCCGCGACCGGGCCGACACCCTCACCTTCGGTCAACTCGACACGCTGACGACGACGGTGGCGGCCACGCTGACCGGGGCCGGCGTCCGCCCCGGCGACCGGGTGGGCGTCAGCCTGCCCCGGGGCACGGACCTCGTCGTCGCGCTGCTCGCCGTCTGGCGGGCCGGCGCCGCGTACGTGCCGATCGACCCCGCGTACCCGAGCGAGCGCCGGCACGCGATGGTGCGCGACGCGGGCGTCCGGGTGGTGGTGACCACGGCCGCCGCGGGCGACTGGCCGTCCGGCGTGCGCGGCGTCACCGTCGACCGGACCGCCACGTCGACCGCCCCGCGTCCGACACCGCCCGTTCCCGTCGCCGCGCACGCCCCCGCCTACGTCATCTACACCTCCGGCTCCACGGGCACCCCCAAGGGCGTCCAGACCACCCGCGCCGGCGTGGCCGCGCTGGTGGCCGCGCTGGAGGAGGCGGGCATGTACGCCCCGGAGCCGCGCGTCGTGGCCTGGAACGCCAGCGTCTCCTTCGACGCGTCGGTCCAGCAGTGGGCACGCGTGTGCCGCGGCGACACCCTCGTCGTGCTCGACGAGGACGAGCGCACCGACCCCGGCCGGTTGACCGCGGCCCTGGACGCACACGGCGTGCAGGACCTCGACCTGACCCCCTCGCACTGGCACCTGCTCCGCGACGACCTGCTGGCGCGCGCCGCCGCCGGCCGGCACCTGCGCCTGTTCATGGGCGGCGAGCCCGTTCCCGAGAGCACCTGGCGGGAGCTGGCGGCCGAACGCGCCGCCGGGCGGCTCGACGCGCTCAACCTGTACGGCCCCACCGAGTGCACCGTGGACACCGCCGCCGCCTGGATCGACGGCGACGGACCCCACATCGGGCCCGCCCTGCCCGGCGTCCGCGCGCACGTGCTGGACGCGGACCTCGCCCCGGTGGCCGACGGCGCGGACGGGGAGCTGTACCTCGCCGGCCCCCAGGTCGCCCTGGGCTACCTCAACCGGCCCGCCCTGACCGCCACCCGCTTCGTCGCCGACCCGTTCGCCGCCGACGGCTCCCGGATGTACCGCACCGGCGACAAGGTCCGCCGCCGCCCGGACGGCGCCCTGGAGTACCTGGGCCGCATCGACCGCCAGATCAAGATCCGCGGCTACCGCGTCGAACTGGGCGAGATCGAAGCCGCCCTCACCCGCCAACCGGGCGTCGCCGCGGCCGCCGTCACCCTGCACCGCAGCCCCGTCTCCGGTGAACAGCTCGCCGCCTACTTCGTGTCCCCGGCGGACCCGGCCGACGCACCCCCGACCGCCGAGACCCTCCGCGACCAACTGGCCTCCGTACTACCGCAGTTCATGCTCCCGACCTCCTACACCCGGCTCGACGCGCTGCCCCTGACGGTCAACGGGAAGGTGGACCTCGCCGCCCTGCCCGCGCCCGAGGAGCAGCCCACCGCGGCCCCGGAGACCGGTGAGGACCCGGACAACGCCCCGCAGGGCGAGGTCGAGACGCTCATCGCGGCCGTCTGGTCCGAGGTGCTCGGCCGCGCCCGCGTCCACGCCGACGACGACTTCTTCGCCATGGGCGGCCACTCGCTGATCGCGCTGCGCGTCGTGGCCCGGCTCAAGAAGCAGTTCGGGATCGCCATGTCGACCCGCGAGGTCTACCGCCACCCGCAGCTCCGGGACCTCGCCCGGCACGTCGAAGCGCTGCGCGCCGCCGCCTGACCGTCGCCCCCGGCCGGCGGGGCACGGACCGGCCGGTCACCGCCCCGCCGCGGGGCGGCACAGCCCCGACCCCATCCGCACGACAGGAAGAGGAATCGAGCCATCATGGCCGGACACACCCAGGGACGACAGGACACCACTGTCATCCGGATCAAGGAGCGGACCGAGCGGACCTCGCACACGCTCATCTGCCTGGGCTTCTGCGGCGGCGGCACCGGGCCGTACCACGCCTGGGGCGACTGCCTCCCCGAGGACACGGCCCTCTCCGCCATCTGCTACCCCGGCCGGGAGGGGCGGTTCCTGGAGCCCTGCGCGACGGACTGGGACGAACTGGCCGCCGACACCACCCAGGCCGTGCTCTCCGCCGTCCAGGGGCCGTACGTCCTGTTCGGCCACAGCATGGGCGGCTGGATGGCGTTCGACGTGGCCAGCCGCATCGAGCGCGACGGCGGACCGCTGCCCGAGAAGCTGATCGTCTCCTCGTGCAACGCACCCGACCGCGGCCTGACGCCCCGCGACATGTTCCCCGCCCGCCAGGACACGGACGACGCGCTGCTGGACTGGATGCGCACCAACGGACTGATGCCGGCGCACGTCCTGGAGGACCCCGACCTCCAGGAAATGGCGGTGGAACTCATGCGGGCCGACATACAGGTCCGCGACACCTTCCGATACACGCCGGGCGCCCGCGTGAGCATCCCGGTGCAGATGCTCTCCGCGACCGACGACGCCGTCATCGAACAGGACGCCGGCAACCAGTGGCGCCGGGTCGCGAGGGGCCCCTACCAGCACGACGTCCTGCCCGGCGGTCACTTCTACACCCCCGAGATCTGGCGCCGGCTGCCGCTGCACATCCCCGCGCTGACCACGACGGCGTCCACCGTGCCGTCCACCGCCGGTGCCTGAGGCCGCCCGGCCCCGCCGCACCCCCAGTCCGACCTTCCTCCGCCCTGTTCCGCCAGAAAGGACACCCACGCGGTGACGAACCCCTTCGAAGACGCCGACGGGACCTACCTGGTCCTCACCAACGACCAGCAGCAGCACTCCCTGTGGCCGGCCCGGCTGGCACCCCCCATGGGCTGGACCGTGGCCCACGGCGCGACCGGCCACCAGGCGTGCCTGGACTACATCGACACGCACTGGGCCGACCTGACGCCGAAGCCGGCGCTCAGCAACTGAACCCATTCCGGATCTTCAAGGGAGCGTCATGAGCCAGTCGCAGAGTCCGCGGTCGGTGCAGGAGGAGTTGCTGTGCGGCCTGTTCGCGCAGACGCTCGGGGTGCCGAGCGTGGCGCCGGACGACAACTTCTTCGCCCTGGGCGGCCATTCCCTCAAGGCCGCCCAGCTCCTCAGCCGGATCCGCTCGGTGCTCGGCGTGCAACTGGGGATCCGGGAACTGTTCGGCGCGCCCACTGTGGCGCGCCTGACCGAGCGGCTGTCGGCCCGGACCACGGACGGGGTGGCGGCGCGACCGGCGGTGCTGCCCCGTGCGCGGCCTGAGGTGTTGCCGTTGTCGTCGGCGCAGCAGCGGTTGTGGTTCTTGGACCGTTTCGAGCAGAGTCCGACGTACAACGCGCCGTTCGCCTTCCGCGTCGACGGTCGGGTGGACGTGGTGGCGTTGCGGTCGGCGGTCGGTGACGTGGTGGCGCGGCACGAGGCGTTGCGGACGGTGTATCCGGCGGTGGAGGGGGAGCCCTTCCAGCAGGTGCTGCCGCCCGAGCGGGCGACGGTGGACTTCTCCGTCGTGCAGTGCCCGGCGGACGAAGTCACCCGACGCTTCCATACGGAGGCGTTCCGGCCGTTCGCGTTGTCGACGGAGCTGCCGCTGCGGGTGACGCTGTTCTCGTCGGGCGTCCGGGAACACGTGGTGTTGCTGACGTTGCATCACATCGCGAGTGACGGGTGGTCCGAGGCGCCGTTGCTGCGGGACCTGTCGGCGGCGTACGGGGCGCGACTGTCCGGTGAGGTGCCGCAGTGGAAACCGTTGCCGGTGCAGTACGCGGACTACACGTTGTGGCAGCGGGAGTTGTTGGCGCGCGTGGGGGAGGAGCAGGAACAGTTCTGGGCGCGGACGCTCGCCGACCTGCCGCCGGAACTGGCCCTGCCCACCGACCGCCCGCGCCCGGCACACCCCACCCACGCCGGTGGCCTCCTCCACTTCCGGGTGCCCGCCGAACTCCACCACCGACTGGAGTCCCTGGCCCGCGGGCAGGGGGTGACGATGTTCATGGCGCTCCAGGCGTCACTGGCGGTGCTGCTGGCGCGGCTCGGTGCCGGCGGCGACGTTCCGTTGGGTACCGCTACCGCGGGACGGTCCGATCAGGCCCTCGACGACCTCGTCGGGTTCTTCGTGAACACGTTGGTGCTGCGGACCGACACCTCGGGGAACCCGTCGTTCGCTGAGGTGTTGCAGCGGGTCCGGGAGGCGGACCTGGCGGCCTTCGCGCACGAGGACCTGCCGTTCGAGAGGGTCGTGGAGCAGGTCAATCCCGACCGCACCGGCGGCCGGCACCCCCTGTTCCAGACCATGTTCGTCCTCCAGAACAACGCACAGGCCAGCCTCGACCTCCCCGACACCCACATCACCCCGCAACCCCTCGACGCCGCCCCCTCCAAGTTCGACCTCGGCTGGAGCTTCACGGAGCAGCGGGACGCCGACGGCAACCCGGCCGGCATCACCGGAATGCTCCAGTACGCCACCGACCTCTTCGACCCCGCCACCGCCGAGGCACTGCACCGTCTGTTCGTGCGGGTGGTGGACGTGGTGACGGGGGACCCGGACGCCGGCGTGGCGGGCGTGGAGGTCTTTGAGTCAGCGGAGCAGGAAAGGACGTTGCTCGGGCGCAGTGCGGAGCGGCGTGGTGAGCTGCTGAGCGCCGCCGGGCTGCGCAGCGCCCAGGCGGAATCCGATGCGGACGGCGGTTCGGAGCGGGGGCCGCGCTCGGTGCGGGAGGAGTTGTTGTGTGGCCTGTTCGCGCAGGTGCTCGGCCTGCCGAGCGTGCGGCCTGACGACAATTTCTTCGCGTTGGGTGGGCATTCGCTGAAGGCGACGCGGTTGATCGGTCGGATCCGGTCGGTGTTGGGTGTGGAGTTGGGGGTGCGGGCGTTGTTCGCGGCGCCGACGGTGGCGGGTTTGGTGGAGCGGCTGTCGCGGGACGGGGTGGTGGCGCGTCCGGCGCTTGCTGTGCGTGCGCGGCCTGAGGTGTTGCCGTTGTCGTCGGCGCAGCAGCGGTTGTGGTTCTTGGACCGTTTCGAGCAGAGTCCGACGTACAACGCGCCGTTCGCCTTCCGCATCGACGGCCGGGTGGACGGGGACGCACTGCAAGCGGCGATCGAGGACGTGGTGGCCCGCCACGAGACCCTGCGCACGCTCTTCCCCGACGTCGACGGGGAACCCTTCCAACGTGTCCTGCCGCCCGAGCAGGCAGCCGCCAAGGTCGAGGTGGTGCAGTGCACCCGCGACGACCTGCCCGCCCTCCTCCACGAAGCGGCGTTCGCGCCGTTCGCGTTGGCGTCGGAGTTGCCGTTGCGGGTGACGCTGTTCTCGCCTGGTGCCGAGGCGCATGTGTTGTTGACGTTGCATCACATTGCGAGTGACGGGTGGTCCGAGGCGCCGTTGTTGCGGGACCTGTCGGCCGCTTACGAGGCGCGCCTGGCCGGCGCGGCACCGGAGTGGTGTGCGTTGCCGGTGCAGTATGCGGACTACACGTTGTGGCAGCGGGAGTTGTTGGCGGAAGTTGGTGCGGAGCAGACGCAGTTCTGGGCGCGCACGCTCGCCGACCTGCCGCAGGAACTGTCCCTGCCCGCGGACCGGCCGCGTCCGGCGCAGCCGACGTATGAGGGCGGTCTGGTTCGGTTCGAGTTGTCGGCCGGGTTGCATGAGCGTCTGGCCGGGCTCGCTCGTGAGCACGGGGCGACGGTCTTCATGGCGCTCCAGGCGGCGGTGGCGACGCTGCTGACGCGACTGGGCGCCGGCACGGACATTCCCCTCGGCACGCCCACTGCGGGGCGTACCGATCAGGCCCTCGACGACCTCGTCGGGTTCTTCGTGAACACGTTGGTGCTGCGCACCGACACCTCCGGCAACCCGACCTTCGCGGAGTTGTTGCAGCGGGTGCGGGAGGCGGATCTGGCGGCGTTCGGGCACGAGGACCTGCCGTTCGAGCGGATCGTGGAGGAACTCAACCCCGACCGGACCGGCGGCCGGCATCCGCTGTTCCAGACCATGCTGGTGCTCCAGAACAACACCGAGGCGAACTTCCACCTCGCCCACACCACCCTCACCCCGTACGCCCTCGACACCCTCCCCTCCAAGTTCGACCTCAGTTGGAGCTTCACCGAGCGGCAGGACGCCGAGGGCAACCCGGCGGGGATGGCGGCGGCCCTGGTCTTCGCCACCGACCTCTTCGACGCGGCCACGGCCGAACTGCTGCACCGCCTGTTCGTGCGGGTGGTGGACGCGGTGACGGGCGATCCTGAGGCCGGGGTGGAGACGGTCGGCGTCTTCGAGTCCGTGGAGCAGGAGCGGACCTTGTTGCGGCGCAGTGAACAGCGCCGTGCCGAACTGCGTGCGGGTGCGGAGCGTCGTGAAGCCTCGGCGGTGTCGGGCGCTGAGGGTGGTGTGGTGCGGGGGCCGCGGTCGGTGCGGGAGGAGTTGTTGTGTGGCCTGTTCGCGCAGGTGCTCGGCCTGCCGAGCGTGCGGCCTGACGACAATTTCTTCGCGTTGGGTGGGCATTCGCTGAAGGCGACGCGGTTGATCGGTCGGATCCGGTCGGTGTTGGGTGTGGAGTTGGGGGTGCGAGCGTTGTTTGCCGCGCCGACGGTGGCGGGTTTGCTGGAGCGGCTGTCGCAGGAGGGGGTGGCGGCGCGACCGGTGGTGCTGCCCCGTGCGCGGCCTGAGGTGTTGCCGTTGTCGTCGGCGCAGCAGCGGTTGTGGTTCTTGGATCGTTTCGAGCAGAGTCCGACGTACAACGCGCCGTTCGCCTTCCGTGTCGAGGGTCCGGTGGACGTGGTGGCGTTGCGGTCGGCGGTCGGTGACGTGGTGGCGCGGCACGAGGCGTTGCGGACGGTGTATCCGGCGGTGGAGGGGGAGCCCTTCCAACTGGTGTTGCCGCCCGAGCGGGCGACGGTGGACTTCTCCGTCGTGCGGTGCGACGACGACGAACTGCCCACCCTGATCGAACAAGCGGCGTTCGCGCCCTTCGCGTTGGCGTCGGAGTTGCCGTTGCGGGTGACGCTGTTCTCGCCTGGTGCCGAGGCGCATGTGTTGTTGTTGACGTTGCATCATATTGCGAGTGACGGGTGGTCCGAGGCGCCGTTGTTGCGGGACCTGTCGGCCGCATACGAGGCGCGGTTGTCGGGCGCGGCACCGGAGTGGTGTGCGTTGCCGGTGCAGTATGCGGACTACACGTTGTGGCAGCGGGAGTTGTTGGCGGAAGTCGGTGCGGAGCAGACGCAGTTCTGGGCGGGTGCGCTCGCCGACCTGCCGCAGGAGTTGTCCCTGCCTGCCGATCGGGCGCGTCCGGTGCAGCCGACGTACGAAGGGGGCCTGGTTCGGTTCGAGTTGTCGGCCGGGTTGCATGAGCGTCTGGCCGGGCTCGCTCGTGAGCACGGGGCGACGGTCTTCATGGCGCTCCAGGCGGCGGTGGCGACGCTGCTGACGCGACTGGGCGCCGGCACGGACATTCCCCTCGGCACGCCCACCGCGGGGCGCACCGACCAGGCCCTCGACGACCTCGTCGGGTTCTTCGTGAACACGTTGGTGCTGCGCACCGACACCTCCGGCAACCCGACCTTCGCGGAGCTGCTGCGACGGGTGCGGGAGACCGACCTCGCCGCGCTGGCCCACCAGGACCTGCCGTTCGAGCGGATCGTGGAGGAACTCAACCCCGACCGGACCGGCGGCCGGCATCCGCTGTTCCAGACCATGCTGGTGCTCCAGAACAACACCGAGGCGAACTTCCACCTCGCCGACACCACCCTCACGCCCCGGACCTTCGACACCGTCCCGGCCAAGTTCGACCTCGACTTCACCTTCGTCGAAGTCACGGCGGCGGACGGCGGCCCCGGTGGGATCCGCGGACTGCTGCACTACGCGGCCGACCTGTTCGACCACGGCACCGTCGAGTCCCTCGCCCAGCGCCTGCTGCGGGTACTCGACACGGTCACCGAGGAACCCGACACCCGCCTCGACGCCGTGGACCTGCTGAGCCCCGGCGAGACCGCCCGCATCCTGACGCAGTGGAACGACACCGACCGCGCACTCCCGGACGACCGGCTGCTGCACGAGGTCTTCGAGGAGCACGCCCGCCGCTCCCCGGACGCCATCGCCCTGGTCGACGCGCACGGACCGCTGACCTTCCGCGAACTCAACTCCCGCGCCAACCAACTCGCCTGGCTCCTGCTGGCCCAGGGCGTGGTGGCCGACCAGCACGTGGCCACGCTGCTGCCGCGCACCGCGGACCACCTCGTCGCCCTGCTGGCCGTGCTGAAGGCCGGCGCCTGCTACGTCCCACTGGACCCGGAGTACCCGGTGGAGCGGCTGGCCCTCATGCTGGCCGACGCGGCCCCCGTCCTGCTGCTGACCGACGGGGCGGGCGACCTGCGGATCCGACCGCACTGCGCGACGACGCTGCCGGTCCTGCCGCTCGACGACCCGACCGTGCGCTCCACCCGAGCCGGCTACCCCTCGGCCGACCCCACCCGCGCCGACCGCCCCGTACGGCTGCGTCCGGACCACCTCGCCTACGTCATCTACACCTCCGGCTCGACCGGCCGGCCCAAGGGCGTCGCGGTGGAACACCGCGGCCTGATCAACCTCTTCCACGGTCACCTCGGCGAGGTGCACGCCGCGCAGGCGACGGACGGCGGACGCCTGCGGGCCGCGCTGACCGGGCCGCTGACCTTCGACTCGTCCTGGTGCCCGGTGCTCTGGCTGATGGGCGGCCACGAACTGCACCTGGTCGACGACGAGACCCGCCGAGACCCGCAGGCCCTCGCCGACTACGTCGCCCACGAAGCCATCGACTACCTGGAGGTCTCACCGACGTTCTGCCGCCAACTGATGGCGGCCGGGCTGCTGTCGGACGACCGTCCCGCCCGGCCGCGCATCATCGAACTCGGCGGCGAGGGCTGTGACCAGGCCCTGTGGAGCGAGCTGCGGGCGGTGCCCGGCACCGTGACCGTCAACGGCTACGGCCCCACCGAAGCCACCGTGTACGTCACCCACGCCCGCGCCGCCGACCACGAACGGCCCACGATCGGGCGCCCGATGGGCAACAACCGCGCCTACGTCCTGGACGCGGGACTGCGCCCCGTGCCGCCGGGCGTGACCGGCGAACTGTACCTGGCGGGAGCCGGCGTGGCCCGCGGGTACGTCGGCCGACCGGCGCTGACCGCGCAGCGGTTCGTGGCCTGCCCGTTCGGTGCACCCGGCGAGCGGATGTACCGCACCGGCGACCTCGCCCGGTGGACCCCCGACGGCGCCCTGGAGTACGTGGGCCGCACCGACGAACAGGTCAAGATCCGGGGGTTCCGGATCGAGCCGGGCGAGGTGGAGACGGCGCTGGCCGGGCACGCAGCGGTGCGCCAGGTCGCCGTGGTCGTCCGGGAGGACCAGCCCGGCGACCGCAGACTGGTGGCCTACGTGGTCCCCGAACGCGGCAGCGTCGGCCCCGCCCCGAAGCAGCCGGACGCCGGCGCGCTGCGACGCTTCGCGGCGGCCACCCTGCCGCGGCACATGGTGCCGTCCGCCTTCGTCCTCCTCGACGCCCTCCCGCTGACCTCCCGGGGCAAGCTGGACCGGCGCGCGCTGCCGGCACCCGGCGGTGGTGCGGCGGAGCACCGGCGCGGCCCGCGCACGGTGCGCGAGGAGTTCCTGTGCGGACTGTACGCACAGGTGCTGGACGTGCCCGAGGTGGGCATCGACGACGACTTCTTCGCGCTGGGCGGCCACTCGATGCTCGCCACCCGGTTGATCGGGCGCATCCGGTCGGTTCTCGGGGCCGAGCTGGACATCAGGACCCTGTTCGACGCACCCACCGTCGCCGAACTCGGCGAACGCCTCGGCACGGACCGACGGGAGGACTCCCTCGCCGTGCTCCTCCCGCTGCGCAGGGCCCGCCCCGCGTCGTCCCGCGCGGCCGCCGCACCCGCCCCCCTCTTCTGCGTCCACCCGGCGGCCGGCATCAGCTGGGTGTACTCCGGGCTGCTCCGCCACCTCCCGCCCGACCAGCCGGTGTACGGCCTCCAGGCCCCCGGGCTCACCGAACCGGACGCCGCACCGGGCGACATGGCGCAGTTGGTGCGCGCGTACCTGGAACAGGTCCGGGCGGTCCGGCCGGACGGGCCCTACGCCCTGCTCGGCTGGTCCTTCGGCGGCCTGGTCGCCCACGAGATGGCGGTCCAGCTCCAGGAAGCCGGCCAGGACGTCGCCTCCTTGGTGCTGATGGACAGCTTCCCGCCGGGGCTCCGGCTGCCCGGGGAGGAGACGGTCGACGAGGCCGAACTGCGGCAGGTGCTCTTCGCGTCGCTGGGCCGGCAGCCGGACGTCGACGACCCCGCCGGGCCGCTCGCCCTGCTCGGGGAACGCGGCACCGCGGCCATGCTGCGGGTCTTCGCGCACCACGGCGACCTCCAGGACGGTTTCGTGCCCGGCACGTTCACGGGTGACGTGCTGCTCTTCGAGGCCACCGAGGGCAAGTCCGCGGACGCGCCCCGACCGGACGACTGGCGGCCGCACGTCACGGGGCGGATCGCCGTCACCCCCGTACGCGGCGCCCACGGCGAGTTGACCCGCCCGGAGCAGCTCGCCCAGATCGGGCCGGTGCTGGCCGACTGGCTGGAGCGTGCGCCCCGGTGACGCCGGCACCGGGCCCGGCCCACCCGGGCTCCGCATCCGCCCGGTGACCCGCTCCCGCCCCGGTGTCCAGCCGGGGCGGGAGCGGGTCACGGCACCGCGGTGCCGGCCGGCCCGTCCCGCTGCAACTCCCGGTACAACGCCGCGGCCCGCACCAGGTGCCCGCCCCCCTCGGCTTCCCGCCCCACAGCGCGCAGCGCCTCGCCGAGCACCTGGTGGCTGCGGGCCAGCAGGTGCTGTTCACAGGAGTCCCGGGCGCCGGCCAGTGCCTCCCGTGCGTGCCGCACCGCCTCCCCGGCGTCTCCGACGCGCAACATCACCTCGGCCAACTGGAACTGGCATTCCGTCACATTACGGAAGTGGTGGGTGGCCCGGGCCCGTGCCAGCACCCGTCGGTAGAGCCCGGCCGCCGCGGCGTGCTGCCCCGCGTACAGCAGGCTGTCCGCCTCCGTCATCATCACTCTGATCAGCCACTTCACGTCCTGGTGGCGGGTGAGGACCCCGGCCAGCTCCCGGCACTCCACCCCGATCGCGGCCAGGTCCGTCCGCCGGTCGGGGTCCAGGACCTCGATCTGCAACAGGAGGGTGCGCCGCCGGGCCACCAGCGCCTGGTCGCCGGTGCTCCCGGCCAACTCCACCGACCGCTGTGCGTACCCGCGGGCCGCCTCGAAGTCACCGAACTGGAGCTCCAGTTGGGCCAGCATCGCGAGGGTGAACAGCACGGCGAGGAACGGCCGGTGCCCCGCTTCGGGCCGGGGCGCGTCACCGAAGACCGCCACCACCCGCCGCAGGTACTCCCGGGCGCACTGGAGGGAACCGGCCTCCGGGTGCTTCTTGAGGATCGTCCCCGCCGCGTAGTAGGCGGTGCCGATCATGTCCGCGTCGCAGTGCGCCAACGCCGCGGGCAGCAGCGCGGCGGCCGCCCGCCCCAACGACCCCAGGGGCAGCACCTCCTCGAAGCAGGGCACGAGCGTCAGCACGTCCACGGCCAGTGCGACCGCGTCGGGATCGTCGCCCGCCGCGACCTGTTCCACCACGGCGGCGAGCACGGGCAGCACCCGCCGGACCCACTGCACCGCCTCCGGCCCGCCCGACATCGGGAGGTCCGGGGTCCGCCGCGGGTGGATCTCCGCGGTCAGGGGACCGCTCAGCGGCTGGGTGGCCCGGACCGCCGCGACGACGCCGGCGCACAGGAAGTCGATCGCGCCGCGCAGCACCGCCCGGTGCTCGGACGCGGGCAACTCGGCACGTGCCTTCTGCCGGGCGTACGCCCCGACCAGATCGTGAAAGTGGTACCTACCCGGCGCCCCGCTCTCCAGCAGCGCGGCATCCACCAACGCCTCCAGGACGTCCTCTGCCGCCCGCTCCGGCACCCGCAGGGCCGCCGCCGCGGCCCGCACGTCGAACTCGGTGCAGTGCGGCACCGACAGGGCCAGGAACGCCCCGGCGTGCCGGGCGGAGAGCTGCGCGAACGACATCTCGAACACCGCCTCCACCGTCACCTCGCCCACCCGCAGCTCCGCGAGCAACCGCGCCTGGTCCGAAACCCGCTCCACCAGCGCGGCGACACTCCACCCGGGGCGGGCCGCCAGCCGTGCGCCGGCCGCCCGCAGCGCGAGCGGAAGGCGGCCACAGGCCGTCACCAGCGCCGTCACCGCGTCCGGCTCCTCCTGGATGCGGTGGATCCCGGCGATCCGGCCGATCAGTTCGACGGCCTCGTCGACCCCCAGCCCCCGCAGCGGCACGGTGACCGCGGCGGGCAGCGCGGTCAGGCTCCGCCCCGTGACCAGCACCGCGCACCGGGCCGCACCCGGCAGCAGCGGGTCCACCTGCGCCGTGCTGGTGGCGTTGTCCAGCACGACGAGGACCGCCCGCGGCGACAGCAGCGTGCGGAACAACGCCGCCCGCTCGGCCAGGGACCCCGGAATCCGCTCGGCGGGCACCCCCAGTCCGGTCAGGAACCCCGCGAGGACCTCGGCCGGCTCGGCGGGCGCGCCGTCGGGCGCCCGCAGGTTCGCGTACAACTGGCCGTCCGGGTAGGTTCCGGCGACCGCGTGCGCCGCCCGCAGGGCCAGCGCGGTCTTCCCGACCCCGCCCATGCCCGTCACGACGGCCACGGCGTGCGGCTGGCCCGCGGTCAACGCGGACACCAGCGCCGACATCTGCTCCCGGCGCCCGGTGAAATCGCAGGGCGCCGGCGGAAGTTGGGCCGGCAGCAGCGCCGCGGGCGCGTGCGCCCCGGTGGCTCCCGAAGGCGCCCCGGCGTCCTCGTCGCCCTGCTCCGGCGGCAGCAGCAGCGCGTGGTCCCCGGCCAGGATCGCGGCGTGCAGGGCGCGCAGCGTGGGACCGGTGTCGATGCCCAGGTCCTCGGCGAGCACGCGACGGGCCCGATCGTAGGCCGACAGCGCCTCGGCCGCCCGCCCCGACCGGTACAGCGCTACCATCAACGCGCCGTGCAGCCGCTCCCGGTAGGGGTACGTCTTCAGGGCCCGCACGATGTCCGGCACGGCCTCCGCATGCCGTCCGCACGCCAGCAGCAGCTCCAGCCGGTACTCCAGGGCGGACGCCAACTGCTCGCCCAACGTGCGGCGCCAGTCGAGGGCGAACGGTCCGGGCAGCCCCGCCAGCGCCGGGCCCTGCCACATCGCGAGCGCCTCCTCCAGAAGGGCGGCCCCCGCGGCCGGGTCCTCGCCGTCGGCGTGCCGCCGGGCCAGCCCGACCAGCCGACCGAAGTCCAGCGCGTCCACCCGGTCCTCCGGGATCCGCAGCACGTACCCGTCGGCCATCGTCTCGATCACGGCCCGCCCCGGACTGTCGCCCGGCGGTTCACCGTGGGCCTCGCGGTCCAGGTGCGTCCGCAACCGGTGGATGTAGTTGACGATCACCCGCCGGGCGGAGGCGGGCGGGTCGTCGAAGTACAGCCCGTCGATCAGCTCGTCGACCGTCACCAGCGTGCCGGGGTGCAGCGCCAACGCCGCCAACACGGTCTGCGGCCCGGGCGCACCGGGCCGGGTCACGTCCCCCCGGCCCGATACGTACCGGACGGGCCCCAGCAGTCGTATGCGGTCCGATCCCGGCAGCACGGAAGTCTGTGCCATATCTACCTGCATGTCTCCTGTAGGCCGGTTTCTCGCGTACACGACATCTCCCGAATGCCGGGACCTTACGTGTCCTCTGCACTTTTTGGCGAGATCCGACAGCCCGGATTCCGAGCCGGACGGTGGGGGCTGAGGCGTCAACGGGGCAGCGCACCGCGTCCTCGGAGCCCGGTGTGCCGGAGTCGCACGCCCCTCAGCGTGCGCCGGAGCCCCCAGGGTTCACCCCCGGCCGTCGGCCCGTTTCGGGGTGAGCAGTTCCAGTGCCTCTTCCCAGCGGAACAGGTCCGCTCCGCCGGCCGCGTCGGGCTGGTGCGGTTCGTACGAGCTGATGAGGACGCCCATCTCGCGCAGTCGTGCCAGGCTCCGGGCGTAGGCGGGGTGGGCGGCCTGGGCGGAGTTGAGGTAGGGCAGGACGGCGGTGGGGATGCCGAAGCCGTATGCCTCGCAGAGGATGCCGAGGGCCAGGGTGTCGGAGATGCCGGCGGCCCATTTGTTGATCGTGTTGAACGTGGCCGGGGCGACCGCGATGGCGTCGGCGGGTGGCAGGGGCCGGGGCTCTCCGGGGCGGCGCCAGGCCGAGCGGATCGGGTAGCCGGTCCGGGCTTCGACGGCGGTCGCGTCGATGAAGCCGAGGCCCTGCGGGGTGGCGACGACGCCGACGTCCCAGTGCGCTTCCTGGGCGGCCGTGATCAGCTTCTCGACGTCGCCGGCGATCCCCGCGGCGCACACGACGACGTAGAGGAAGGGCTTCTTCCCGGTCTGCGGGTCGGTGCGCTGATCGCTCACGCGGGGACTCCCAACTGTCGCCTGACGTGGTGCAGTTCCGGCAGGGTACGACGGCGGCCGCCGAGCCACGACTCGACGGCGGCCCCGCCCCCCTACCCGAGCGAGCGTTGCGTCACCGGGACGGCCTGCCTCCCGGCCGCGCCCCGTGGATGTACTGGTCGGCCCAGGCGCTGATGATGTGGGCGGCCCGCTGTGCCTGTCCGCGTGCGGTCAGGAGGTGGTCCGCTTCTTCCAGCGCGACGAAGCTTCGCGGGTGGCGTGCCTCGCGGAAGATCTCCCCGGCGTTGTCGATGTCGACGGTCTGGTCGGTCGGCGAATGCAGGACGAGCAGCGGGAGGTTCAACTCGCGGATGCGGTCGCGCAGATGAGCGCGGCGGATGTCCTCGACGAAGGCGCGCTTGAGGACCAGGGTCCGCCCGCCGACGAACCACTCGTGCGAACCCTCGCTGAGCACGCGGTCCATGACCGCGTCGTACTGCCGCTCGACGTGGCTGGGCTCGACGGGCGCCCCGATCGTGGCGAGTGCGCGGACGCCGGTTGCCTCGGTGGCCGCGGCGATCGCGGCGGCGCCGCCCCACGAGTGCCCCACCAGCAGGTCCGCCGGGGTTCCCCGCTCCGCCATGAGGGCTGCGGCACGGATGGTGTCCTGGACCTTGACGGTGAAGGAACCGTCCCCCCAGTCGCCGTCGGAGTCCCCGATCCCGAGGTTGTCGTAGCGCAGCATGCCGATCCCCTCGCGCGCCAGCTGCTTGCTGACGCGGGAGGCGGCCGGCGAGTCCTTGCCGAGCGTGAATCCGTGCACGAAGATCCCCCAGCCCCGGATCTCGCCTTCGGGCAGGTCGATCGCGCCGGCCAGTTCGGGGCCGACGACGCTCGGGAATCTCACTTTTTCGGGCATGTTGCGATCACCTAAGCAGGGACTGTGCGTGGGCAGGGGGAGGGGCGACACCGGCCGGCGCCGCGCGCGTGCTCCGAGCGGGGGAGCAGCGGGCGCGGTGCCGGCCGCTGCCAGGGTGTCAGACGATCGGCTTCGGTGTGGGGGCCGACTCGGTGGTGAGCAGGGTGGTGATCTCCTCGGCGAGGTGCGGGCCGAGCTCGCCCCAACCCTCCTTGTAGCCGTAGACACCGGCCAGGGTGCGGGCCTCGTAGTCGCCGTTCATGATCTCGACGTCGGTGGGGGTGAGGAGCGCCGGGTGGGCGACGCCGACGGCCGCCGAGACCTTCAACAGTTCCTTGCGCAGGGTGCGCAGGTAGACGGCGGCCCGGGTGGCCTTCGAGGTCGGGTCGAGGCCGCGGGCCAGCCGCGGGTTCTGGGTGGCGATGCCGGTGGGGCACTTGTCGGTGTGGCACTTCTGCGCCTGGATGCAGCCGATCGACAGCATCGCCTCGCGCGCCACGTTGATCATGTCGGCGCCCAGTGCGAAGGCGACCGCGGCGTTCTCGGGCAGGCCCAGCTTGCCGGAGGCGATGAAGGTCAGGTCGTCGGTCAGCCCCAGCTCGGCGAAGGTGCCGTAGACCCGGGAGAAGCCCATCCGGAAGGGCAGCGACATCGAGTCGCTGAAGATCAGCGGTGCCGCTCCGGTGCCGCCCTCGCCGCCGTCGACGGTCACGAAGTCGACACCGCGGTCACCGCGTGCCATCAGCGTGGCCAGCTCCTGCCAGAACTCCATCTCGCCCACCGCGCTCTTGATCCCGACCGGCAGACCGGTCTCGGTGGCGAGCAGTTCGACGAAGTCGAGCATCGAGTCGACGTCGCTGAAGGCGGTGTGCCGCGACGGGGACGCGCAGTCCTTGCCGAGCGGAATGCCGCGGATCCCGGCGATCTCCTCGGTCACCTTCGCGGCCGGCAGCATCCCGCCCAGTCCGGGCTTGGCGCCCTGGGAGAGCTTGATCTCGATCGCCTTGACCGGGGCGCTGGCGACGACGTCCTTGAGCTTGTCGATGTTGAAGGTGCCGTCCTCGTTGCGGCAGCCGAAGTACGCCGTGCCGATCTGGAGGACGAGGTCGCCGCCGTTGCGGTGGTAGGGGGAGAGGCCGCCCTCTCCCGTGTTCTGCATCGTGCCCGCCAGCGCCGCTCCCTTGTTGAGCGCCGTGATCGCGGCGCCGGAGAGCGAGCCGAAGCTCATCGCCGAGATGTTCACCACGCTCGCCGGTCGGAACGCCTTGGCGCGCCCGCGCGGCCCGCCCAGCACCTTGGCCGAGGGCAGCGGGGCCTGCGGGTCGTGCACGTCGGGCAGCGGGCCGGCGAACGTGCGCTGCTTCAGGTAGGCGTGCCCCTGCATGTGCTCGACGTCGTTGTCGGTGCCGAAGCCGAAGTAGTTGTTCTCCCCCTTCGACGACGCGTAGATCCAGGTGCGCTGGTCGCGGCTGAACGGACGCTCCTCGTCGTTGGAGGTGACTATGTACTGCCGCAGCTCGGGCCCGATCGTCTCCAGCAGGTACCGGGCGTGCCCGATCACCGGGAAGTTCCGGAGCAGTGCGTGCTTCTTCTGGACAAGGTCACGAGCGGCCACCAGTGCCAGTGCTGTTGCGGTGGCCGTGGCGATGCTCCGGGCGCGCATGAACGTTCCTCTCCTCGATGCTCGACTCCATCGTCGTGCGGTGGACGTCGTCGTGTCGTACCGGGCGTTGGGCGGCGGACACGAGCCCGTGGGCGTCCACGTCCGTCGGAGAACGCGAAATGATATTAGGGGCTCGCCAGGGCCGGTGGAGGCGCAGGGGGGCGGGGCGAGCCCGCCGGCCGCGTGGTGCCGGCCGCGGGGGAGGGCACGGCGGGCACCACGACGGCCCCGATGCGGGTCGCGGTCATCCAGCGACGGCCTGGCCCCAGCTCTGGGAGATGACGAACTTGGCGCTGCTCTGCTGGGACTCGGTCGGGAAGCTCGGCGTGCCGGAGACCTTCGGGAGCTTCGCCGCCGCGGACCGGTCCAGCGTGCCGGCCTTGTCCATGGCGGTCATCAGGGCCGGGCGGGCGTGTCCCTTGAGTCTAAGGTTCTGCCCCTCGGCGCTGTAGAGGTACTCCTGCCACAGGCGCGCGGCCGCGGGGTGCGGCGCCTCCTTGTTGATGGCCTGCGAGTAGTACTGGGAGAACTGCCCGTCCGAGGGGACCGTGACCGTCCAGCCGCGGCCCTTGGCCTTGAGCGCGTCGGTGTATCCGACGTTGAGGTAGTCCCAGTCGATGCTGATCGGAGTCTTGCCCGCCTCGATCGTGGCCGGGGTGGATTCGACGGGGATGTAGTTGCCCTCCTTCTTCAGCTGGGCGAAGAAGTCGATGCCGGGCTGGATGTCGTCGAAGGAGCCGCCGTTCGCGAGGGCGGCCGCGTACACGGCGCCGAAGGCCGAACCCGACTTGGCGGGGTTGCCGTTGAGTGCGATCTGCCCCTTGTATTGCGGTTTGAGCAGGTCCTTGAAGGTGGTCGGGCAGGTCTGCACGCGCTTGGTGTCGCAGCCGAACGAGATGTAGCCGCCGTAGTCGTTCGACCAACGGCCGATCGAGTCCTTCTGGTCGTCGGGGATCCGGCTGAAGCCGGCGGCCATGTACGGCGCGAGCAGCCCTTGCTGCGCGGCGCTCTGGGCGAAGGAGCTGCCGAGGTCGAGGACGTCGGGGGCGTTGTCCTGGCCCTTGCGCGCGGTGACCGCGCTGATCTCGTCCTGGCTGGTGCCGGTCGGGTTCTCGACCTCGACCTTGATGCCGTACTTCTTCTCGAAGCCGTCTATCAGGGCGCCGTAGTTGGCCCAGTCGCGGGGCAGTGCGACGGCGTGCAGGGTGCCCTCCTTCTTGGCCTCCTTGGCCAGGCCGTCGACGCCGCCGAAGTCCTCGGCGGAGGTCGCGCTGGCCGCGCTCCTCCCGTCGGCAGTGGTCGACGCGTCGGAGGCCGCGCCGCAGGCGCTGAGGGCGAGTGCGGCGGCGGTGGTGAGGACGCCGGTGAGGGCGGCGGTCCTCGGTCGGAGCACGGTCACGGTCTCTCCAGGGGTACGCACAGAGGTTTGAGGGGTTTCCTGTGGGGCCACACAGGGGATGCACGTGGGGGGTGAGCACCTGTTCGACGTCAAGGCGGAACAAGCTGGCGCCTTAGTAGGCCCAACTATGCTGTCCGCCGGGTAAACATTGGGGAAACTGACAACTCTGTGTCCGTCCTGCAATCACTGTTCGCAGCGGCGCGTCGCGACACCGCGGCCAGGGCAAGCCCCAACGATCACCTCCCGCGCCGCATGACGAGGGCGCGGCGGTGCCGTTATCGAGGAGTGCGGACCCGTCCGCTGCCGAACTCCACCACGGACACCCGCTCTCGCGACCCGCGGTCCAGCAGGACCACCGACCTGACCTCCCGCACCGGCCCACGGTTCGGGGCCGCCGCCTCCCCGAGTCCGCAGAACGTGCCGAGCAGCCGGTCGAGCCCCCTGCGATGCCGGCTGAACGCACTGCGCGGAGCCCACCTGCCACGGGCCGCCTGACCCGCCAACGCCTCGGCCACCCCCACGTCCAGGAGGACCAGGTGCAGTTCGCGACCCTGCGCCCCCGCACTGCCGGCAAGCCACCGGCGCATCCACGGCCGGCCGCCGCAGTCGTGCACCAGCAACGGCTCACCACCGCGCACCGCGGCACGCAGCCAACGGAAGTACCTCCACCGTGCCCAGGGCCGGTACGCGGCGTAGGGCAGCCACGTCGGCATCACCGCTTCACAGGCGACGTGGACCACTCGCGGATCTATCACCAACGCGGCTCCCGACCAGCGCCGCAGCAGTGTGCTCTTGCCGCTGCCGGGCAGGCCGGAGACCACCACCACGGCACCCGGGGGATACGACAACACGGCCGGCACGTCGCCCGAGTCCCGCAGGTCCACCAGCCCGCGCGGCCGCACCACCGACCCCGCATGCCCGCCAACGGGTGTCTGCGCCGCACCCGCCCCGACCGAATCGCCCACTACCCGCCCTCTGACCCGACTCACCGCCCCTGTCGCCGCGGCGGTTGACCGATCTCCCCAACGCCTGCCCGCATTCGGTGGACGCCTTCTCGTTCAGACCGCAGCTGACACTCCTGCATGCACTGTAGGGGGCAGCTTTCCGTGGTCGGGCAGTTGGGCGGATGCCTCAGGCGGTCAGACCGGCGCTGGTCAGCCAGATGTGTTCGCAGGTCGCGGACGCCTCGCGCAGCTTCCGGCGGGACTCCTGGGAGGCGTGGTAGAAGGTCCGCTCGATCATCCAGCACAGGGCGCGCGCCAGCGCCGACGCTTGGTCCGGTGCGCTGCCGGCCCGGACGCCGGACCGTTCCAGGACGGCGGTGATCGCCGTGATGAACAGGTCAGCCGTGTGGTTCCACAGCTCGCCGATCTCCGGCACGGTCAACGACAGGTCGATCGCGGTGCGCATGACCAGACCGTGTTCGTTCCACAGGTCGACCGTGCGCTGCATGGCCGTGGCGATGGCCTGGCGCGGCTCGTCGCTCTGCGCCGTGGCCCGGGACCGTTCCCACAGGTGCTCGACGGTCCGGGCCACGAGCGCCGTGACCACTTCCTGCTTGGAGCCGAAGTAGAAGTACAGGGCGCCGCGGGTGATGCCGGCGCCCTGGGCGATGTCGCCGACGGTCATGGCGTCGTAGCCCTTCTGCGCCAGCAGGGCCTCGCAGGTGTCGAGGATGGCCCGTTCCCGGACGTCGCCCTTGCGTTCGGTGGTGCGGCGGCCGCGCGCGGGGTGGTTGCCGGTCATCAGAGCTGAGCGCCCTCGGCGAAGTCGGTCGTACGGGAGAGCGTCTCCCAGGTGCGGAGGTCCTCGTCCACGGCCGTGCGCGCGGCGGTGACCAGGCGCAGCGCGTCCGAGCCGAGGACGAGGTGGGCCGGCGGCCGCTCGACCGAGGCGATGCGCACGACGGCCTCCCCGGCTTTGGCCGGGTTGCCCAGCTGGTTCCCGCTGGCCTTCTGCCGCGCCGCGCGGATCGGGGAGAACAGCTCGTCGTAGTCGTCGACGGTCCGCGCGGCGCGCGTCATGGACCGTCCGGCCCAGTCGGTGCGGAAGGAGCCGGGCTCGATCGCCGTCACGTGGATACCGAACTGCGCGACCTCCTTGCCCAGCGCCTCCAGGATGCCTTCCAGGGCGAACTTGCTGCCGCAGTAGGCCGACATCCCGGGCACGGCCATGAGCCCGCCCATGGACGTGACGGCCATCAGGTGTCCGCGTCGGCGCCGGCGCATGGGCGGCAGCGCCGCCCGCAGGGTGGACACCGCACCGAACACGTTGACCTCGAACTGCCGCCGGACCTCGGCCAGCGGGGTTTCCTCGAAGGTGCCCTCCAGGCCGTAGCCGGCGTTGGCGACGACGACGTCCAACGGGCCCACGCTTCGCTCCACTTCGGCGACCACGCCGGAGACGGCGTCGTCGTCGGTCACGTCCAGGATGCGGCCGTGCGCGTGCCCGGGCTTGAGCTCTTCGAAGGACCGTAGGTCGCGCTGTGCGCGGAGGGTGCCGACGACGGTGTGCCCGGCGGCCAGGGCGGCTTCGGCGAAGGCACGTCCGAGCCCCGTGCTGACGCCGGTGATGAGCCAGTTCTGCTTCGCCACTGCTCCTCCAAGAGGGTCTTGCGAGGAGCGGGAGTGCTCCCTCACCAGAAAGTCTACACAGTGTCGATTTTTCTCGCCATGGCGTTGATTCTGCCCGCGCTGCACGCTGCACGGTGCGGGAGCGGATCGGCCTCTCACCCGCACCGCACCCGGCCCGGGGAACGACGAAGCCCGCCGGAACGATTCCGGCGGGCTTCGTTGCGCGGCCGATGTCGACGGCCTGCGGTCTTGGGGTGGGCGCCATGGTGGCTCCGGCTCGTCGCTGTGGCGCGTCGGCCGGCTGTGTCGAGGCGACCGGATCACCTCAACTGCGGTATTCCGGCCCGCTTGCTGCTTCCCGTTTCCCGCCGCGCACGGCGCTCTCGGGAATTGCGTAGGTCAGCCGAAGCGCGCCACGAAGCGGCGCTGCCAGGGTGTTTCGACGGCGCGGTGCGAGTAGTGCTCGCGCACGTATGCCACGGCTTTGTCGCTGGGGATCCCGTCGAGTACGGCAAGGCATGCCAGGGCGGTTCCGGTGCGTCCGAAGCCGCCGCCACAGGCGACTTCCACGCGTTGGTTTTCGGCCCGTTCCAGCAGATCGCGCAGCGATTCGGCGAATGCCGTCCGATCGCTGGGCAGCCAGAAGTCGGGCCAGCGCACCCAGCGACTTTCCCAGTCGACCGTCGGGGGTTGACGGCCGCGCAAGTAGAGGGCGAAGTCGGGTTGCGGTCCGGGGGGAAGCGGGTTCCGTAGGCCGCGACCGCGGATGAGTCGTCCCGATGGCAGTTGTAAGACGCCTTCTGTGGGCTCCCATGTGGCATTCACGACTCAAGCATATCCTTCGAGTTTGCCGTGGCGGCGATGTTCTTCGCAGTCAAACGCCGCTGTCTGAATTCGGTGGGGATTATTGAACGTGCATACGAGTGTGCTCTGTTGGTCCCGTCTCAGGGGACCTACGAGGGGCGGCGAGTGCGGCGCGGCGCCGCGGAAGGCTAGCGCAACGTGAGGGGGAGCGAGGCCAGTTGGCGCAGTCCCGGTACGGGGACCCAGGTGTGCTCGTCCGTCGTCAGGGCCACGCGGGGAAAGCGGTCGAAGAGGCCGCGCAGGGCGACCTCGCACTCCTGCCTGGCGAGTGCGGCTCCCAGGCAGTAGTGGGCGCCGAGGCCGAAACCGACGTGGCCGTCACCGGGTTTGACGGACCGGCGGGTCACGTCGAGGCATTCCGGCCGGCTGAATTCGCGGGGGTCGCGGTTGGCCGCCACCACGACCGGCTGGACGGCCTCGCCCGCCTTGATGGTCTGCCCTCCGACGTCGATGTCCTCGGTGGCGTAGCGCAGTTGCGTGATGAGGATCGAACCGCACGAACGGACCAGTTCGTCCACCGCCGTAGGCCACAGGTCCGGGGTGCGGCGGAGCGCTTCGAGCTGGTCGGGGTGGCTGAGGAGGGCGAGCGCCCCGTTGCCGACGAGGTTCGCGGTGGTCTCGTGGCCGGCCGTTGCCAGTCCCAGGAGCATCGTCACCAGCTCCACGTCGGAGAGCCGGTCGCCGTCCTCGTCCTGCACCCTGACGAGGTCGGAGATCAGGTCGTCGGCGGGTGCGGCGCGGCGTTGGTCGACCAGTGCGTGGGTGTACGCGATGAGTTCGTGGGCCGCGGCCCCTTTGGAGCCCGGTGCGATCGAGGTGAGTGCCGAGCCCGCGGTGCGCCACAGGTCGCGGTCCTCCTCCGGTATCCCGACGAGTTCGCAGATCACCGCGATCGGCAGGGGATAGGCGAATTCCGAGATGAGTTCGACGGACTCGCCGAAGCCGTCGAGCAGCGACGCGGTGATCGCCTCGACCCGGGGCCGCAGCGCGTTGACGCGGCGTGCGGTGAAGGCGCGGGTCGCCAGGCCGCGCAGGCGGGTGTGGCGGTCGCCGTCGACGTCGAGTATGGACTCGCTGAGGTAGGGGTGGAACTCCTTGGGGAGTTCCAGCATGTCGAGCATCCTGTTGCGGTTGTCCACTGCTTCGGTGCCCGGCGTCAGTTCCGGGTCGACGACGAAGCGGGGGTCGGCGAGCACGGCGCGCACGTCGTCGTAGCGGGTCGCGTACCAGGTCGGGGTGGAGTCCGCGCTCCGTCCGAGGACGAGGGGTGCCTCCTCTCGGAGGCGGTCGAAGCCCCCGTAGGGGTCGGCGATGAGCGCCGGGTCCATGATGTTCGGTCCTGAGGACGGGGTGGTCATCGGTGTGCTCCATTCTCACGAGGGACCGGCCGGCGTCAGAAGCGTCGCCACGGGGAGATGCCGGCTTCCTTGAGACGGGCGTACAGCAGTGCGATGTAGAGGACGTCGACGAGGAAGACGACCAGGTACAGCACGCTGATCAGCGGTGTGAGGGGATAGGAGGTGCTGGTGACGGTGCCGGTCACGAAGGACCACAGGCTGTCGGGCATCGGGTGGTTCTTGCTGGTGGTCACCGTCAGTCCGGTCGCGATGTAGGCGAAGAGCGTCCCCAGCCACTTGGACACGGCGACGTACAGGGACTGGCCGGCGACGCCCTCCCGTCGCGTCAGCATGGCGACGAAGAGGAACGACATCATGAAGTTGATGCCGAAGCCGGTGTACTCGCCGAGCGGGTCGTGGAACTCGTAGAAGGCCAGGTACACGAGGGGGAAGGCGATGACGACCGCGGCGCAGAAGAGCGCCTTGAAGTACGTGCGGGCGAATGGTGTCGCCGTGCGGTCGCGGGAGCCGTACTTGAAGACCTGCCAGGCGATGACCAGGTCCATGAAGAAGCAGGGGATGCTCAGGGCGTGGATGTGGTCGCCCATGGGGTCCAGGAAGAACGAGTAGATCGCTTCCCAGGAGAGGTTGGCGCCGAGGGCGGCGAGCGGCATGCCGTACGTCTTGTCGCGGAATCCCCGGTAGATGATCGCGACGTAGGCGACCATCCAGAAGAACACGCACAGCACGCCGGTGAGGACGACGATGGGCGGGTCCTTGATCACGGGCGTTCCGCATGCGGGCGTGCGACCGGAAGGGCGTCGGGGACGACCGCGGTCAGGGGGCGGTAGCGCCGGGTGGCGAGGGCCCGGAGCTCGGCTTGCCGGCCGCGGGGGAACCCCGCGAGTTCGTCGAGGAACATCCGCTCGTAGCGGGCGATCTCGGCGCGGATCCGTTCCGGGGCGGCGGCGCCGTAGAGCTTGACGAACGCCGCGTAGGTGTTGAACTGGCCGCTGGCGACGTCCTGGTGGTAGTGGGAGAGGTCGTTGCCGATGTCGGCGAGCACCTCGACGGGCCACAGCAGCTTCAGCAGGGCCGGGTCGCCGGGCCGGCCGAGGAGGGCGAAGGCCATGCCGTGCAGCAGGCGCACGTCCGACGGCCGCAGTTCCGCCAGGCGCAGCACGTCCGCGTGGTCGAGCGTGCCGCTGGACGTGACCTTGTTCTCCAGTCGGACGTAGCGCTCGCCGTTCTCGATCTCCCGGGCGACCACGTCGTTGTAGGCGTGGGCGCGGCGCAGCAGGCTCTCGAACCGGGCCTTGTACCGGTGGAGTTTGTCGTAGTCGTCGTTCCTGGCGATGTCGAGGTCGACGTCCTTGGCGCGCTCGGCGACGGAATCGACCCGGTACACCAGGTACTCGACCAGGAGGAGCGGTATCGAGCACCGCAGGCGCTGGGGCACGGACAGGCGGTTCGCCGGGAAGTACAGGTCGACGGCGTAGTCCTTGAAGATGCGTACCGCCTTGCTCGGAACCTCCCACGCCCCCTTCAGGTGGCGACCGAGAGTTCGGGCGGTGGTCTCGACGAGGGCGCGCTCCCTCGGTAATTCCTTCGCGCGTATCGCGTGTGTAGCCATCCAGGATCCTTCGCGTTGCGGTGCGCTTTGTTGAATTGCGGTCCCGTGACGGTGAGTTGTATCCGGCGGTTAGCGTACATGGTTCAGAACGTCGGATGCATGGTGATGTTCACCTGTAGTTAATCTTCCGTTTGGTCCGAGTTTGCCGGGATTGAAAAGCGAAACTGATCATTCCCATTTCCTGCCGGTGGCTGAAAAGCGCGTCCGTCGGGCGTGCTTGGACAGGGGGGCCTATCGCCAGGAGATCCGTTCTCGCCTGCGCTGACGGAATGGTGTGCGGCACGCGCAATAAGATCATCAAGGCCCGGCCCGTTCGGCTGGTTCGCACCGTAGATCTCCAGAATTGGAGGGTGGTACGTTGCGGCCATGGGGGACATCGATATAGCGAACGATACAGTCAGCGCCGATGTCGTGGCGAAGTTCGACCTCCCGGCTTATCTGCTTTCGCAACAGGCGATTGTTGCGAGTCATCTGGAAAGCGCGCTCGAACCTCGATATCCCGAGAGGCTCTTCGAGTCGATGTGGTATTCCCTGTCCTCTGACGGGAAGCGGTTACGGCCCATCCTCTGCCTGGCGGGCTGTTCCCTGGGCGGCGGCGATCCGGAGCTGGCGATCCCCACCGCGTGCGCCCTGGAGATGCTGCACGTCGCGTCTCTGATCCACGACGATCTGCCCGCGATGGACGATGACGACTACCGGCGGGGCAAACCGGCCAACCACAAGGTGTTCGGGGAGGGTATCGCCCTGCTCGCCGGCGACGCCCTGCTGGCGTACGCGCTGGAGTTCATCCTGCTCAACACGCGCCAGGTGCCGGCCGAACGGCTGCTGCGCGTGATGCACACGCTGATCAACCGGGTCGGGATCTCCGGGCTCGTCGGCGGCCAGGCCGTGGACATCGAGTGCGAGGGCCGCGAGGACATCGACCTGGAGACCGTGGAGTTCATCCACACCCGCAAGACCGGCTCGCTGATCGACGCGGCCATGGTGACCGGAGCCACGCTCGCCGGTGCCGACGACGACACCATCGCCCGGCTCTCCCGTTACGCGCGCAAGATCGGGGTCGCCTTCCAGATCGTCGACGACGTCCTCGATGTGATCGGGACCCGGCAGGAACTCGGCAAGACGCCGAACAAGGACGAGAAGTCCCGCAAGGCCACGTACCCCAGGCTGTTCGGCGTCGACGGGTCCATGCAACGCGCCCGTGAACTCGTCGACTCGGCCAAGAAGGAGATCGCTCCGTTCGGCCGGCCGGCGGTTCCGCTGCTGGCGATGGCCGAGTTCGTCTGCACCCGCACGAGTTGATCACATGACCCCTCAGCAGGACCACATGAGTACCGGACTGCCTCCGAACCCCAACGGCCTCAATCTCGCCGCGAGTTGGTACATCGCGCTCTCGTCGCGGGAGCTGACCTCCCGCCCACGCGCCGTCGAGTTGTTCGACGAGCCACTGGTTGCCTGGCGCGACGGTGCCGGCCGGCCGGTGGTGATGCCCCGCTTCTGCCCGCACATGGGGGCGAGCCTCGCGCTCGGCCGGGTCGTCGACGGCGCCCTGCGCTGCCCGTTCCACCACTGGCGCTTCGACGCGTCGGGGACGTGCGTGGCGATCCCGGGAGTCGACCGGATCCCGCGCACCGCCCGCCGGACCCCGTACCCCACGGTCGAACGCTACGGCTACGTCTGGGTCTGGTACGGCGGACCGGACCCGCAGTTCGCGCTGCCGGACTTCCCGGCGATGGAGGAGGACCGCGGCGACTACGTGGGCTTCCGGTTCTCGGACCGGACCACCGGCACGGCCCGCCAACTGCTGGAGAACGCCATCGACTACTTCCACTTCATGGCGTTGCACGGCATGTCGTTGGACCCGGTGGCGTTCCGGCAACTGCACGACCAGGCGCACGCCCGGGACAACGGGCCGGCGATCGCCGACGACGCGTGGTTCGGCGTGCAGGTCGACGGGACCCTGCGGACGTGGAGCCTCCTGGAGAACCCGGTCCGCTGGGTGCATCAGATGGTCACGACCTTCGGCTCGGGCCCCCACTTCCGGCTCCTGATCGACGGGTGGCCCGGCGGCCAGCGCTTCACCACGTACATCGAGGGAGAAGAGATCTCCAAGGTGCTGATGGGCATCACGCCGACCGGTGAGTACCGGACCGTCCAACGGGGCTGGGCCGGGGTCAGGAAGGCCAACAAGCACGGGAAGACCTTCCTGTACTCCCTCCTCTTCTACGCGCAGAACCGCGGCGGCACGGCACAGGACATCCCCATCTACAACACCACCGCGACGGGACAGGACAGCACGTACGTCAGGTATGACAACGTCCTCGTCAAGTACCGCAGGTACTACCAGTCGTGGGTGGACCGTGCCGCCCTCGCCCCGACGGTCCCCGGGGAGAGGCCATGAGGCGGGACCCGACGCCGCAGGCGCGGCCGAAGCCGTCGCCCGTACCCGAGCTGGCCGCCGGCTGGTACGTCGCGCTGCCGTCCGCCTCGCTCGCCAAGCCGCGGGCGCTCGACCTGTTCGGCCGCGAACTCGTCGCCTGGCGGGACGGCGGGGGCCGCGCCGTCGTGATGCCCCGCTACTGCCCGCACCTCAGCGCGAGCCTGGCGCTGGGCAAGGTGGTCGACGGCCACCTGCGCTGCCGGTTCCACCACTGGCGCTTCGACGGAGCGGGCACCTGCACCCGGGTCCCCGGCGCACGGCGGATCCCGGAGACCGCGCACCGCAGGACGTACCCGGTGATCGAGCGGTACGGGTTCGTCTGGGCGTGGTACGGCGGCGACGAACCGATGTACCCGCTGCCGGACTTCCCGGCACTCGAATCGCAGCGCGACCGCTACGCGACGTACCGCTTCTCCCACACGACCCCGGCCTCCCCCCAGCGGGTGCTGGAGAACGCCTTCGACTTCTCGCACTTCATGACCCTGCACGGCGTGAAATCGACGCAGTCCCTGAGCCTGACCATGCTGACCGACCCCGGGGCCGCGGCCGAGAACGGCCCGCCCATCGACGCCGAGGTGTGGGCGGGCGCGCGGCTCGCCTCGCGGGAACTGCAACTGCCGCGCGTGCTGACGGCGCTGGGGATCGAGGGGAAGAGCTTCGCCCTCCTCGTGGACGGGTGGACCGGCGGCCAACGCCTGACGTTCTTCCTCGACGGCAAGGTCGTCGCGAAGGAACTCCTCGGCATCACACCGGTCTCCCGCGGCAGGACCGTCTTCCAGGGCTGGTCGCTCGTGCGCCGATCGGGCCGCGTCTGGCGGGACGCACCGACCTACCTCGCGTACCGGGCCCAACACCTGCTCGGCACCCGGGAGGACCTCATGATCTACCGGCACGCCCAGGAGACGCACTCCGGGGTGCCGGTCAAAAACGACCATGGCGTCCTCAAGTTCCGCAAGCTCTACCAGACGTGGGTGGAGCGCGCGCGGTGCGCCGAGCACGACGGGACGGCACGGACATGACACCCCACACGGCCGCGGTGGACGCACGCGTACCCACCGGCCTCAACCTCCCCGCGAGCTGGTACGTCGCCTTCCCCTCCGGCCAGTTGGCGAAGCGGCCCAGGGCACTCAAGCTGTTCGGCGAGCCGCTGGTGGCCTGGCGCGACGGTGCGGGCCGACCGGTGCTGACGCCGCGCCACTGCCCGCACATGGGAGCCAGCCTGGCGGACGGCAAGATCGTCGACGGTGGCCTGCAATGCCCCTTCCACCACTGGCGCTTCGACCGGTCCGGCGCGTGCGTCGCCGTCCCGGGGACGGCGCGGATCCCGTCGAAGGCCCGCCTGCGCCCGTACCCGACGGTGGAACGCTACGGCTACGTATGGGCCTGGTACGGCAGCGAAGAACCGATGTTCCCGCTGCCCGAGATGCCGTCGCTCGACGAGGACCAGCCGGGCCACCGCAGGTTCCGGCTCGCCGACAGCACCGGCGCGACGGTCCGCCGCATCCTGGAGAACACCTACGACCCCGACCACCTCGTCGCGCTCCACGGACTGGAGGTCGCGGGGCCGTGCCGGCTGCGGATGCTCACCGACCAGCAGCAGACGCAGGACCACGGCCCGCCCATCGACCCGGAGGCGTGGCTCGGCGCCGAACTGACGTGGCCCGGCTACACCGGCAAGCTCGGCGCGGTCACCAGGCTGCTGGGGACCAACGCCGAGGAGTTCGTCCTGCGGGTCGACGGCTGGCCCGCGGGCCAGCGGATCTCCTACTGGGCCGACGGGGTCCCGCAGTACCGGCTGCTGCTGGCCACCACACCGATCGCCCCCAACCGGACGATCCAGCACATCACCGCGGCCGTCCTGACGACCGGCCGCCGCTGGCGGGACCTGAGGCACTACCTGGCGAACCGGCTGGAGATCACCTTCGCCTCCCACCAGGACCTGCCGGTCTTCAACACGATGGAGCCCGGCGACCGCCACGGCATCTACCTCGAACGCGACAGAGGCGTGCTGAGGTTCCGCAAGCACTACCAACAGTGGGTGGACCGGGTGGCCGACCATGCCTGACGTCGTGATGCTGCGAGACCTGCGGGCGGGCGACGCCCCCCGGGCGGGCGCGAAGGCCGCGAACCTCGGCGAGCTGATGTCCGCGGGCCTCCCCGTCCCCGACGGCTTCTGCCTGCCGATCTCCGTGTACCGGACCACGACGGCAGCGGCCCTCGGGCCGCACCTCGACGCCCTCACCGCACGGCTCGCCGACGGCGCCGCGGACGGCGACATAGCGGACTGCGCCCGCCTGCTGCGCAAGGCGATCCTGGCCGTGGACCTCCCTTCGCCGCTGCTGGACGAGTTGGCGCGGGCGTACCGGGCCGTCCGCCCGGACGGCGGTGGGGTCGCCGTCCGCTCCTCGGGCACGTCCGAGGACTCCGCGACCGCGAGCTTCGCCGGGCAGTACCACACCGAACTCGCCGTGGATTCCCCCGAGGACGTCGTGACCGCGGTCCGACGCTGCTGGGCCTCACTGTGGCAGGTCCACGCCATCCGCTACCGGGAGCGCCAACGCCTCCCGCACGCGACGGCCGGCATGGCGGTCGTCGTACAGGCCCTGGTGCCCGCGGAGTCGGCCGGGGTGATGTTCACCGTCGACCCGCGCGCCACCACCGCCACCGACGGGGCGGGGCATCCGCCGCCCGCCGGACGGACCGTCATCGAGTCGAGCTGGGGATACGGCGAGGCGGTCGTCGGCGGCCTCGTCACCCCGGACCGCTTCGAAGTGTCCCGTGCCGACGCGCGGGTCGCGCGCACGCAGCTCGCGCACAAGGCGCGGATGGTCGTGCCCGCGGTCGCAGCCGGCGAAGGGGAGGGCGCGGGAGCCGACGCCCGGACCGGCACCGCCGTCGTCGACGTACCCCCCGACCGGCAGGACGCCGCCTCGCTCACCGCGGAGCAGGCCGTCGCACTCGCCGGCCACGGCCTCGCGATAGAGGCGCACTTCGGCCGCCCCCAGGACGTGGAGTGGGCGGTCCACGCGGACCGGATCGCGATCCTGCAGGCCCGGCCCCTGACGGACCGGGCACCGGAGCCGACCGCGCCGGCCGACGTGCGCTGGCAGAGTCCCGTCGACGGAGCGTGGTGGGCGCGGATCAGCATCTGCGACTCCTGGCTGCCCGAACCGCTGTCCCCGCTCTTCGCCACCACCCTCTTCCCCTGCCTGGTCGCGCACTGGTCACAGAACTGGGCCGGGCCCGCGGCCGAACAGCTCACCAACCCGTTGCTGCCCAAGCCGATGTCCGGCACCATCAACGGCTTCGCCTACCTGCGGCTCGACTACCCCATGAACAAGTATCCGCTCAGGACCGTGAAACTGGCGCTCAACTGCTACCGGTTCCACCTCGGCCCGCTGGAGCGCCGATGGCGCACGGTGATCCTGCCGCGGCACGTCGCGCGGCTGGAGGCGATGCGCCGCACGGACCTGACCCGACTGGCCACCGACGACCTCCTCCGCCTCATAGCCGAGGCCCAGGAACTGAGCGGCAGGTACTGGGCCATCCTCGGCGGCCTCGCCTGGTACTGGAACATCGGCGAATGGCTCCTGGCCACCGCATACCCCCGCATCGCCAAGCCGCTGAAGGACACCGGCACCGAAGTCCCGGGCCACGGCGCCCTGTTGCAGGGATTCCCGAGCAAGACCTCGGAGACCACCTTCGCACTCCACGACCTCGCGCGCACCGAAGGCGACGACGACGAGGCGGAGCGCGCGTTCGAGACGTTCCTCGCACGCTACGGGCATCAGGTCTACCACCTCGACTTCGTCGAACCCACGCCCGCCGAGGACCCGTCGACGTTCCGCACCACCATCGCGGCGTACCGCGACGGCCGGGCCGCCGACCCGCGCGAGCGGATGCGCACCCTGGCCCGACGCCGCACCTCCGCACGAGCCCAGATGGAGGCGGCACTGCGTCCCTTCCCGCTCCGACGCGGCGCCCTCGCGGCCCTGTTGAGCTGGAACCGCCGCTACGGACAGGTCCGCGACCAGGCGCTCTTCCACTTCACCCGCGGCTGGCCGATCATGCGGCGCGCCTACCTGGAACTGGGGCGCAGGCTCACCACGGCCGGTGGGCTGCGCTCCCCGGACGACGTCTTCTTCCTCACCGGCGACGAACTGCACGGTGAACTCCGGACCATCGGCCGCGGGCAGCCCCCGAAGACCTGGGACGACGTGGTGCAACGGCGGCGCGCACGGCGCGACGAGCAGAAGCTCCTCAGTCCGCCCCCGCAGGTTCCGGCGGAAGCCCGGATCTTCATGGGCAAGGTGGATGTCACCTCGGTCGCCCTCGTGGGGCACCACACCAAGGCCGAGGAGGGGGCGGGACTGCACGGCTCACCGGTCAGCCCGGGCCGCGTGACGGCCCCCGCGCGACGCGTCTTCTCGGTACGGGACTTCCCGACGTTCCAGGCCGGCGACGTGCTGGTCGCGCCCTACATCACCCCGGCCTGGTCGCCCCTGCTGGCCATCGCCGGCGGGGTCGTCACCGACACCGGCGGCGCGCTGTCGCACGGCTCCATCGTGGCGCGCGAGTACGGAATCCCCGCCGTCATGGGCACGAACAACGCCACCAAGCTGATCCAGGACGGCCAGCTCGTCACCGTCGACGGCGACCTCGGCCGGGTCTACTGACGGGAGGACGACGGTGCCGACGCGAGGACCGCTCGCCGCATGGAATCCGGGGCTCGACGACACCGTGACGCTGCGCACCGCCTACGACGCGATGCCGGGCGACGACTCCGCGGCGATCCCGTGGTACGTCCGGCTCCTGGAGAACCCGGCCAGCCCGGTCGCACTGCCGGGCGCCATCGACCTGTTGGGGCACGACTGCATCCACATCCTTCTCGGCCGCGGCACGCTCCCCCCGGACGAGGCGTTCGTGATCGGCGTCACCATGGGCGCCAGCGGAGAACTGGGCGCCTGGCAGGAGAAGCTGTTCACGCTGGGCGCCCGCCACCTCTACCGCGGCGGATTCCGCTTCTCCCACACCGACCTGGAGGTGTTCCGCACCGCCGTCGCCTTCGCCAGGGACACCGGGATCAGGCCCCTGCACACGCTGCCGTGGCGGGACCTCATGCACCGGCGCCTCGGCCCGCTCCGCGCGTCGGTGGGGATCGACCCCCGGGCCCTCGTCGCCGCCTACGGGCGAGAGCGCGCCCGCTGGCCGGCCGGCGCGGCTGCCCGTCGGCTCCCGCGCAGCCCGTCGCCCGTCACGGCAGGCGACCCGGACGCCTCCCACGGGCACGACCGGTGAACGAACACCGGAGCCGGGCGAAGCGGGTGGCCGGCATCGCGTTCCGCGTCCTGAACATCGCGGCGATCATCGGAGCGCTGTGGTGGTTCCTGCGCGGCATCGACGTGACGGCCCTGGGCCGGGCCCTCGAACGGGCCACGCCGTGGCTGCTCGTGGTGGCGCTCCTGCTCAACGTGTTCAGCCAGTACGTCAGCGCCGAGGGCTGGCGCATCATGTTGGGCTCCCGGCACCCGGTTCCCCGGGGGCGACTGCTGCGCTACGAGTTCTCGGCACAGGCCGCTTCGGCCATCAGCCCGGGACGGGCGGGCGAGTTGATCCGCCTGTGGTTCCTGAAGCGGGACGCCGTCCCCGTCACCACCACGGGCGCCCTCATCTGGCTGGAGAAGCTGTTCGGCGCCATCGGGCTGGCGATCCTGGTGATCCCTGTGCCGTGGCTCCTCGACGGTGTCCCCGGCGTGGTGAGCGGCTGCATCGCCGTGTTCGCGGTCTTCATGGTCGTGCAACTGGGCGTGCTGATCGTCATCGCGCGCCGCGGCAGGACCGAGCGGCTGCCGAAGTTCCTCAGCGGCGTCGTCGGCGGCATGTACCCCTTGCGGGAACCGCGCAGGGTCGTCGCGATGCTCGGGGTGATGCTGGTGGGGGAGGCGGCCGACGTCGCGGGCGCGGCGGTCGTGCTCCACGCGCTCGGGATCCGCCTGCCGGTCACCGCCGCGATCCTCACCCTGTTCCTGATCGACTTCGCCAACATGCTGCCGGTCGCCCCCGGCCACTTCGGCACCTTCGAGGTCGGCGCCCTCTACGCGCTCGACCTCATGCACGTACTGCCCAGCTCCGCGCTGGCGTTCGCGCTCCTCTTCCACGTGCAGCAGAACCTTCCGCAGGTCGTCGTCGGCCTCCCCCTCGAACTGCCGCTGCTCGTCGGCCGCCGACGCCTTCGCGAGGTCGCCGACAGCCCGGCGGAGCCCGGACCCGAACCCGTCGAGCACAGCCCGCCCGACCGCTGAAGCAGCAGGAACCGGTGGCGCGGAGCCCCCGCGCCGCGGACCATGTGCCGTGGTTCCAGGCATACTTGGGACCGTGATCGCTCGCTCATGGAAAGTCTGGACGACCGTCGAGCTGGCCGAGCAGGTGGCCCCCTACCTCGAACGAACCGGCGTGGGCCGGGCACGGGACACGGCGGGCAACCAAGGGGCGATGCTGATGCGTCGACCGGCGGCGGACGGCACCGTCGAGTTCTGGTTGCTGACCTTCTGGGAGTCCGAGGAAGCCATCCGGGCCTTCGCGGGCGACGACGTCGGGCGAGCCGTGCTGTACCCGGAGGACGAGGCCCACTTCACGCGGGCGGCAGCGGAGGTGGACCACTTCGCCGTGGTCACTGAAGGGTGACGGCGCCGGCACCTCACGCGACGGCCCTCGCCGCGCCTTCCCCGGCGGCCGGCAGCGGGTAGCGTGTGGGCGAAGGCGCCCTCCCCGGCAGGGCGCAGGACGCCTACCGTGGTCTCCATGCCGAACGGGATCCCTGGCAACGAGCCGGCGCCGGCGGGGTCGCGCCGCCACATCTTCGGCGACGACGCGGACCAGTACGACACGGCCAGACCCGGCTACCCCCACCAACTCGTCCAGGACGTCCTGGACTTCTCCGCACTGGCCGCGCACGAGCCGGCGCTGGAGGTGGGCGCCGGCACGGGCAAGGCCACGCTCGACTTCGCCCGCGCCGGCGTACCGGTGACCTGCGTCGAACCGGACGTCCGCATGGCCCGGGTGCTGCGCCGGCGCTGCGCGCACCTGCCGGACGGCGACGTCACCATCGCGGTCGCCGACTTCGAAGCCTGGCATCCCCGGCGACGCTACGGGTTGCTGTACTGCGCACAGGCATGGCACTGGATCGACCCGTCCGTGCGCTGGGCCAGAGCGCGGTGCGCCCTGGTTCCGGGCGGTGCGATAGCCCTCTTTTGGAACCACTGGTTCCTCCAGTGCGGCGAACTGGCGGACCGGCTGACCGCCGCCCACGCCCGGCACGGCGTCGAGGTGCCGCCGGACACCCTCCTCGATCCCCGGCCCCGTCCCGCCCGCCGGGGCCCCGAGTCCCGCCAGTGGCGCGACATGACGGCGGCCGGCTTCGTCGAACCGGACCACCGCCTGTACGCCTCGGCACACGAGCGGTCCACGTCCGCCCTCATCGACCTCTTCACCTCCTACGGGGGCTACCGCGCGCTCCCGGCCGGCCCCCGGGACCGGGTCATGACCGAGATGGCCCGGATCGTGGCCGAACACGGCGGACGTGCCCGGGTGCAGGTGATCACGAGCCTCTTCCTGGGACGGACACCGCCCACCGCCACGTCCTCGCAGGCCGCCGGGGCGTGGGACCGACGGCACTGACCGGGAGGGGGACCCGGGGCAACGGCGAACACCCGCGGCCGCCCGGGTCGATTCCGTGACCGCAGTCCGTCACGACGGTTCGACGGGCAGCCACAGCTCGCAGGTCGCGGTGCTGAAGTCAGCCGCCCGTTCGAGGATCGCGACGATCGAGGGTCCGGTCCGCAGGCGCCACGGGTTGGAGGGGAACCACGCGGTTGCGGTCGCGGCCCAGGTCGTCTGCAAAGCCTGCGGATGTGGTCCGATGGTGCGGAAGACGGCCCACGTGCCGGCCGGTACGTCGATGGCGTCGAGGTCGTCGGGGGCCGGCGTGTCCAGCGAGACCGAAACCCCGTGCAGGTAGGTCAGTTCGCTCCCCTCTCTGCCGTCTGGGTCGAGGTCGTCGCAGACCTGCAACAGGCCCGCCGGCTCGGTGCCGCCGAGGGCCTTGAGCCGGAGATGCTCCTCTTGCGGCAGTGCGGTGATGTGCCGCTGGATGTGCGGGTTGATGCCCTGGTGGATGAGCGGAACCCGGGCCGCGTGTCCGACCAGCCGGAACGCGGGGCGGTCGATGAGGCGGGTGTCCATGGGGATGCTCCCTTCGACGGTCAGGTGGAACCTGAGCTGCGGTTGTGTGCGCAGGGGACCTCCGTCGCGGCGCGCGTCACTGAGGCCGACGCCGTGGACCGCACGGAAGGCACGTCCGAACGCCTCGGTCGAGCCGTATCCGTGCCGGACGGCGATGCTCAGCAGACCGCCCTCGCCCCGGACGACATCGGCGGCGGCGACGGTCATGCGGCGCCGGCGCACGTATTCCGACAGCGGCATGCCGGCCAACGACGAGAACATGCGGCGCAGGTGGTACTCGGTCGTGCCGAGTTCCCCGGCCCATGCGTGGACGTCGAACTCCTCGGCGAGGTGCTCCTCGACGAGATCGACAAGTTGGTTGAGCGCAGAGATCACGGGTCCTCCTTTCGGCGCCAACCCTGCCGCACGGCAACCCGGCCGCACCCGATCGCGGCGATCCGATCCGATCATGCGCCGGCGCCGACGCGGCGCCGACCGCGCACACGTGCCGGGCACGTGCTTGTCCGGCTGATACCCAGGGGGGTATTTGACAGCGGCGCCGAGGCGGCGTTACGTTCGCAAGCGATATACCCGCGGGGGTATGTGCGGAATGGCGTGCCGATCCACCCCTGGACGGTCCGCCGGCGTCTTTGCCCCGGCGTCCGGAGTCGTGGCCTGCCGCTGGTGGGTCATGGCCTCACTGCGCCCGTTTTGATACCCCCCTGGGTATCCCGCACCCTGGATTGACTCCCAGATCGGAATCGGAAGGCTGCTCACCGTGTTCTTCGCCCAGTACTACCTCGACTGCCTCTCCCAGGCGTCGTACATGATCGCCGACGAGTCCACCGGCAGGGCGGTGGTCGTCGACCCGCGCCGGGACATCTCCGAGTACATGGCCGACGCCGAAGCCCGCGGCTTCACCGTCGAGGCCGTCATCAACACCCACTTCCACGCCGACTTCGTCGCGGGCCACCTGGAGATGGCCGCCCGCACCGGCGCGTGGATCGGCTACGGGCAGCGCGCCGAAACCGCGTACCCGATCCGCAAGCTCGCCGACGGCGAGCGGATCAGCCTCGGCGACGTCACCCTGCAGATCATGGAGACGCCCGGCCACACCCCCGAGTCGATCAGCGTCCTGGTCCGCGAGCACGCCGCCGACGAGGTCCCCTACGGAGTGCTGACCGGAGACGCACTGTTCATCGGTGACGTCGGCCGCCCCGACCTGCTCGCCTCGGTGGGCGTCACGGCCGAGGAACTCGGCCGGATGCTCCACCTCAGCGTGCAGCACAAGCTGATGGGCCTCCCCGACGAGGTGCGGGTCTTCCCCGCCCACGGCGCGGGCTCGGCCTGCGGCAAGAACCTCTCCACCGAGAAGCAATCCACCATCGGTGCCCAGCGCGCCACCAATTACGCCTGCCAGCCGATGAGCGAGGACGAGTTCGTCGCCCTCGTCACGGCCGGACAGGCCGCCGCACCCGGCTACTTCGGTTACGACGCCACCCTCAACCGCCAGGAACGCGACCTGTTCGACCCGGCCGCCGCGCCCAGGCCGCTGTCCGTGGCGGAGTTCCGCACCGAGCGCGCGGACGGAGCGGTGGTGGTGGACGCCCGCAGCCCGCAGGAGTTCGGCACCGGTCACGTGCGCGGCGCGCTCAACGTCCCCGCCGACGGCCGCTTCGCCGAGCAGGCCGGCACCGTACTGGCCCCCGAGCGCCGCATCCTGGTCGTCGCGCCGCAGAACCGCGAGGAGGAGATCACCACCCGCCTCGCCCGCATCGGCTTCGACCGCGTGGCCGGCTACCTGCGCAGCCCCGACGACGCCCTCGCGGCGATGTCCGACGAGGTCACCCCGGCCAGCCGTCTGACCGCCGACCAGCTGCGCACCGCCCTGGCCGGCGGCCGGCCCCCGGTGGTCGTGGACGTCCGCAACTGCGCCGAGCGCGCGGGCGGCTTCATCGACGGTTCGCTGCACATCGCGCTGGGCGAACTGCCCGGCCGCCTGGACGAGATCCCCACCGACCGCCCCCTGGTGCTGCACTGCGCCGGCGGGCAGCGCTCGTCCCTCGCCGCCAGCCTGCTGCGTCACCACGGCTTCGAGGACGTCTCCGACGTACTCGGCGGCTACGGTGCCTGGGCGCTGCTCACCGAATCCGCCGCCTGACCACCCCCAAGGCGCGGGTGCCCGAGAGGGGGTCGCCCCGCCGTCCCCGTCGGACCCCCTTGCCCCACCGCACCTCCACATATACCCGGGCGGGTATTTCTCCCGACCCGGCCGAACCGACACCGGAGGCCAGATGACCACCGCACCCCGCACCCCCGCCGAACTCGACGCCGCCGCACTGGGAGCACTCGCCAAGGACGGCAGCGGCCCGCGCCTGCTGGACGTGCGCACGCCCGGCGAGTTCCACGCCGTTCACCTCCCCGGCGCCTACAACGTGCCACTGGACGTACTGCGCGAGCACCGCGCCGAACTGCTCCACCACCTCGACGAGGACACCGTCCTGATATGCCGCTCCGGCGCCCGCGCCGCCCAGGCGGCGCAGGCGCTCTCCGAGGCCGGGCTGCCCCACCTGCGCGTCCTTCAGGGCGGCGTGACCGCGTGGGAGGCGGCCGGCGGACCGGTGACCCGCGGGCCGGCGCGTTGGGAACTGGAGCGGCAGGTCCGGCTGGTCGCGGGTTCGCTCGTGCTCGTCTCCGGGCTGGTCGGCCTCGCGGTGCCCGGCGTGGGACTGATCGGCACGGCCGTCGGCGCCGGACTCACCTTCGCCGCGGTCACCAACACCTGCGCGATGGGCCTGCTGCTCGCCAAGCTCCCCTACAACCGCGGCCCGCGGACCGACATCGGATCCGTGATCGCCGCCCTCAGGAGTCGACCGTGAGCGTCCTGACCCTCGCCGCGTCGCTCCTGATCGGGGTCTTCCTCGGCGTCCTGGGCGGCGGCGGGTCCATGCTCACCGTCCCGATCCTGGTCTACCTCGCCGGCCAGCACACCCAGCAGGCGATCGCCGCCTCCCTGTTCGTCGTCGGTGTCACGAGTCTCGCGGGCTTGACCTCCCACGCCCGCGCGGGCCGGGTGCGCTGGCGCACCGGGACGCTCTTCGGCCTGGCGGGCATGGCCGGCGCCTACGCGGGCGGCCGGCTGGCCGCGTACATCCCGGACACCGTGCTGCTGGTCGCGTTCGCGCTGATGATGCTCGCCACGGCGGCGGCGATGCTCCGCGGCCCGCGCAAGACCTCGAAGCGGGCGCACGGTGAACTCCCGCTCTACCGCCTGCTGTTGCAAGGGTTGCTCGTGGGCGTGGTCACCGGCCTCCTCGGCGCCGGCGGCGGCTTCCTCATCGTGCCCGCGCTGGCACTGCTGGCCGGCCTGCCGATGGGCAGCGCGGTCGGCACCTCGCTGCTGGTCATCGCCATGAACTCGTTCGCGGGACTGGCCGGACACCTCTCCGACGCGCACCTCGACTGGAGCCTGACCCTGGCCGTCACCGTGGCCGCCGTCCTCGGCAGCCTCATCGGCGGGCGCCTCGCCGGACGCATCCCCCAGCGCGCCCTGCGCACCGGCTTCGGCTGGTTCGTCGTCGCCATGGGCGGCTTCGTCCTCGGCCAGCAGATCGGCCCGGTCGTCCTGGCCCCGGTCCCCGTCGTGGCGGCGACGCTGCTGGTCCGACGCAGGCGCGCACCGGGCACCGAAAGTCCGCCCAGGGCGGTGGCACCCGCCTCAGGGTCCAGCCGTCACTGACCCGACATATACCCGCTGGGGTATCCTGGAAGGCAGTCCGCACGAGCGAGGAGGAGTCCGGTGAAGGTGGAAGAAGAAGCGATGGGCGCGGTCCTCAACCGGTTGCGCCGTGCCCAGGGGCAACTCACCGGCGTCATCGCCATGATCGAAGCCGGCCGGGACTGCAAGGACGTCGTCACCCAGCTCGCCGCCGTCTCCCGGGCCCTCGACCGGGCCGGCTTCAAGATCGTGGCCAGCGGAATGCGCCAGTGCCTGAGCGCCGAGCAACAGGACGACGCCGCCCCGATGACCGAGGAAGAACTCGAAAAGCTCTTCCTCGCCCTCGCCTGACCGAACCCGAGCGGCCGGCGGGTCAGGTCCCCGAGGACCAGTTCCTGGGCGTGCGCGCCAGCAACCCCGGCGCCGACGAGCGCACCCGCAAGGCCCTCGACCGGGTGAAGTCCTCCCTGCGGACGGCCCCCTGACGCCGAAATCCTTCAACTGGCGGGAATCCTGGCCGCGTTCTGGTTCCGCCTGGTGGTTCGGTGCAACGCCGCGGCCGAAGGGGTGGGCCGGCGGATTCGGGCGGCCGGCGGGCGGGTGGTCCCGCGGTGGGCGGACGCCGAGCAAGTCGTCCCGCCCCGACCCCTGATCGGGGCGGGACGGGACGACTCCTGATGTCCGCCCGGAGACGGTTCTGCCGGGGGCCGGGGGCCGGGGTCTCCGCTTACTTACACTGCCCCGTCCGCGGTCCGCTCACGGTGTTGCCCGACTGCCGCAGGGTCGGTGCGTTGCCCGTGCAGCGCAGCGGCCCCCCGACCCCGTTGTCCTCGAATTCCGGGACGGAGTCCTCGGCCAGCAGCCCGCCGCCGCTGTTGCCGTCGACCGTCACCGGCGCCGCCATCGTGTTGGACGAGACCTCCATGCCGCCGGTGTTGCCGTCCAGGGTCAGCGGGGCCTTGAAGACGTTGCCTGCGCAGTTCGTCCCCTCGCTCGCACCCTCGCCCAGCAGCACGAAGCCGCTGGTGGCCGTGAGGGTCACCGGAGCATCGAGGGTCGAGTGGCAGATCGTGAGGGCGAGGGCGCGCGCTGCGGACACCGGGCCGTTGACCTCCGCACCCGACACCGCCAGCGCCCCGCCGGGCTGCACCTCCACCGGGCCGTTCTGCGTACCGCCGGGGGCGAGGCACAGCGACTGGCCCGCGGACACGGTCAACGCGCCCTCGTGGTGGGTGAGGCACGGCTGGCTGAAGCCGACGTTGACGTCGGTCGGCGCGGCCGTGCTGCCGGCCGTGAACGTGGGGTCGCCGCTGTAGGTGGCGGTGAGGGAGTGGGTACCCGGCTGGAACTTGCCGGTGGTGAACGTGGCCGTGCCGCCGTCGAGCGGCACGGTCGCCAGCTCGGTCGTTCCGTCCGAGAAGGTGACCGACCCGGTCGGGGTGCCCGCCCCCGGGTTGGCCGGGGCCACGGTCGCAGTGACGTTGACGGCGTGGCCGAACAGCGGGGACGGGGTGTCCGCGTCGAGCGTGACCGAAGTCCCGTACCGGAACGTGACGATGGCCTTGCCGTCGCCGTGGTTGACGCCGCGGAGGAGCGTGACGCCCGTCACCGACGGATCCGCGTAGCTGCTGCCGCCACCACCGCCCGCGCCCGGGAAATAGCCCGGGTTGCCGCCGCCGGAGCCGCCGCCACCGCCGTGCCAACCGCCGCCGCCCCCGCCACCACCTGGGCCGCCCGCACCGCCGTTGCCGCCGGTGCCGCCGCTGCCCGGGTTGGGCTGGCTGGTGATGGGGTCGAGGTCGATGCCGGGGGTACCGGGGCCGCCGTACAGGGTGTTGGGGTTGCCGTGACCGGCCGCGCTCTGGCTGCCGCCGCCGCCCGCGAGCCCAGAGCCCAGCGGGCCGTTGCTCTGGCTGCCGTCCTGGCCGACCGGGCCGCCGCCGGCGCCGCCCGGCAGCTCGGGCCCGCCGTTGCCGGCGCCACCGCCGCCGCCGGCGACCAGGACGCGGTCGGAACCGTCGAACGTGCCGACCCGGACGTCCGAACCGCCGCCGCCCGAACCGCCACCACCGTGCGCGCCGCCGCCGCCGGACCCGTGGCCGGTGCCGCCTGGCCGGGCGAACTCGCCGTGCCGGGACGAACCGGGGATTCCCGCCGCGCCCACGGTGAGTTGGAGCGTCTGGCCGGCGGACACGGGCAGGGTCGCGCGGGTCTCACCGCCCAGTCCGCCGGGGGCGCCGGACACCACCGGGTGTGGGTCGATGTAGCCGGCGGCGCTGCCGCCCTCGCCGCCGTACAGGTCGACGTCGACCGCGGTCACACCGTCCGGGACGGTGAAGGTGTCCGTGCCCACGGCGTCGTAGGTGCACGCGGGCTTTGGAGCCGAGGTGAAGACGCCGCCGGCGCCGCAGGGTTCGGCCGCACTCGCCGTGGCGGCGGCCGCGGTGAGGGGCACGATCGCGGTGGCGACGAGGCCGGTGGTGCCGACCACCGCCATCATCTTGGCTCTGAAGATGCTCCGAGGGGAGGTCGGGCTGCTGTTGCTCATGGCTGTTGACACTGTTTCTCCGGCCCGGTGGGCAGGCAAGGTGAGGGAACGGATGGTGCGCAGACGGATGGGGGCGGCCTGCGGATCGGGGCGAACCGGAAGGTCAGACGCGGTCGTCGGCGCGGAGCGCCCAGACGTTCGCGGAGGCGTGGGTGGGCCCGGCGGTCGCGCCGGGAGTCCGCACGGTCACGCTCACGGTGTCGGCGTACGCGACGCCGGGCCCCGCCAGCGCCAGCAGGGCGCCCACCACCAGTGCCCCGCCGGCCAAGGGCCGAGGCACGTATGTGGTCTTCATCGGACTCTTCCTCTCTGGTTCGCAGCGCTGCGCACGGGGCAGCGCGGAAAAGCCGTGCACGAGAAGAACTGACCACTTTGGGGGGAGCGGTCGCCACGGGTCCCAGGTGGCTGGGGAGCCTTCGACGGCAGGAGACGGAACCCGTGCGAACTGGCACTCAATGCGGCTTGCCGACGCGGACAGTAACAGTCCACAAGAATCCGCAGCTACCGGTGAATCACACAGGAGAGGCTGGCAGATGCTCCATGGAATGACCGTGCGCCCTTGAATCTGTGGGCTCGTGCTTTCGCGTCCTCGCGTCCTCGCGTCCTCGCGTCTTTGTGGCTTTGTGTCTTCGTGTCTTTGTGGCTCCGTGCCGCTGTGGCGGGGTCGGCTGGTCTGTCGGACCGTGGCCCGGGACGGATGGCGCTGTGCCGGTTCGGATCAGCCGGGCGTCAGGACCAGGGGTGCCGGGTCGCCGTCGGTCCAGTCGGGAGTGAGGGCGGCGAGCGCGTCGCTCATGGTCGCGCCGTGGAGGAACGCCGAGCCGTGGCCGCTGACGATCCTGGCCTCGGAACCGTCCCAGGCGACGGGCACCAGCCGCGTCCGCCCACGGGCGGGCCGCACCGACCCACGCACGGGGACGTGCGGCAGGGCGGGCAAGGAGCGACCGGACAGGCCGGCGAGCAACGGGCCGAGCAGGGTGTGGGCGGCGACCAGCGCCGCGTAGGGATTTCCCGGCAGCCCCACCACCCAGCGCCCGTCGCGGAGTTGGGCGAGCAGCATCGGGTGTCCTGGGCGGCAGGCGACCGTGTCGACGACCATCCGGGCTCCCGCGTCGTCGAGCAGCCGGCGCAGCTGGTCCGTGGCGCCGACGGAGGTGGAGCCCGTCACCACCACGACGTCGGCGTCGTACCGCCCTCGAACGGCCGCGGCCAGCCGTCCCGCCGGCCGATCGGGGACGTGCCGCACCCCGCAGCTCACGCCGCCGAGTTCGGCGACCAGAGTCGGCAGCGCCGGCCCGAGGGCGTCGCGTACCCGCCCCGGGCGGGGGATGCCCGACTGGTCCAGTTCGTCCCCGCTGATCAGTGCGCCGACCCGGGGGCTGGCGTGCACCGGCAGGGTGTCATGGCCGCTGGACGCGGCGAGGCCGAGCAGCGCGGGGCCGATCCTGGCTCCTGCCGGGGCGAGGCGGCGCCCTGCCGGGGCGTCCTCGCCGGTCTTGCGGACGTGCCGGCCCGACGGTGGCAGGGGGCCGGCCACGGTGCCGTCGGCGCGGGCCACGGCCGATTCCAGCGGCAGCACGGCGCAGGCACCTGCCGGTAGGCAGGCCCCGGTGGAAATCTCCACGCACTCTCCGGCGCCGAGGGTGTCCTCCCAGGCCCCGCCTGCCCGGAGTGCCGCGCGCACTCTCCAGGGGCCGCGGCCCGCCACGGCGTACCCGTCCATGGCGGCCGTGTCGAACGCCGGCAGCGGCTGCAGGGCGCGGAGGTCGCCGGCCAGCGTCAGCCCGGCGGCCTCGCGCAGCGGCACCGTACGGGCCGGAGACGGCCGTGCCGCGCCGTGCGCCAGCGCACGGGCGTGCGTCCAGGACACCGCCGACGGCCGTGCCGGCAGGGAGGTGGCGGTCGCGGAAAACATGAACACCACTGTCGGGCCGGGGCGTTTCCGGCTCCTGCCCGGTGGATTGCCGTTGCGCTCCGGTCTGCTCACCGCTCGCGGCCGGTGGGTGTGAGCCCTGACTCCACGTCGAGGGCCGCGCACCTCTGCGGTGCGCGGCCCTCGACGGGGTGGCGGGATGCTCAGGCGGCGGCGAGGGAGATCTCGGTGGACTTGATGAGGGCCACGACGGCGGTGCCGGAGGCCAGACCGAGGTCCTCGACGGCGTCCTTGGTGATCGCGGCGGTCAGTCCACCGCCCTCGACGGCGACGGTGACCGCGCCCATGGCGCCACCGGTGGAGACGTCGGTGACGGTGCCCGCGAGCTGGTTGCGGATGGAGATGCCCTCCACCGGGCCGGTCGCGAGGGACACCTCGGTGGACTTCACCAGCGCCGTGACGGCGGACCCCTCGGCCAGGCCCAGGTCCTTCACGGCCTCCGTGGTGATCGCGGCGGTGATGTCCTGGCCGCCGGCCAGACGGACCTTCACCGACGCCATGGCCTCGCCGGCGGTGACGGAGAGAACCGTGCCGGGAATCTGGTTGCGGATGGACAGGCTCATGAATACACGCCCCACAAAGTCAGAAACGAATGGGCAAGCACTTCCACGACGTGCTTCACGCCTGACAATACCGGATGGAAAACCATGCCCGGCGGCCCTGTTGCGCGTTCGCCAGCCAAATGGGCGCAGCGTCTTGGCGTATTTCATGAGGGCCCCGCGACGCCCTGGCTCACAAAGCCATCGTCCGTCTGAGCTGGTCTTTTGTGGCTGACCTTGCGAACTGCAATGCGCCGTGAGGAATTCCGTGAAATTGCAAATGCGGGCCTGGAGGCACTTCGGTCATGGCAAATGCGGCACCGATCCGGCCAGCTGCTGCATATGTGCCTGCGCCTCGGATGAAGAAACCGGAGAAGGTTTCCGCCAGGCGCGCTCTTCCGGCCATCCGGCGACGTCGGCTTGCCACTTGCCACTTGCCGCCTGCCGCCTGCCGCCTGCCGCCTGCGCGCGCGTCACGTCGCGGCCGGCCCGCTGACGGCGGCCTCCCTCACACGAGGTCCAGCAGCTGTTTGTAGGAGCCGCCGAAGCCGTGGTGTTCGTCGATCAGGTGGATCTCCAGGATCCAGTGGGCCCGCCACCCTCCCTGGACCGTGCGGCGCAGGGGCCGGTCATTGCCCGGGCCGACGTACGCGTCGGCCGGCGTGCCGGGGGCGTTCGCGGCCGAGGGTGCGCCGACCAGGCGGCCGGCGTGCCAACCGCCCAGCGCCCAGCCCGCTTTGGCGGCATGTGCCTTGACCTCGGCGTGGAGCTGGCTGCCGGTGATGTCGGCCTCCGCGTGGAACGCCTCGCGACCGGCGGCGAACAGCTCCGGCAGGGCCTCGCACAGGCGCTTCCTGACCGGATCGTCGCCGAGGACCACGGTCCGCGCGAAGTCCGTCTCGGACGCGGCGAGCAGCGGACCGAGGTCGATGACGACGACGTCGTCCAGTCCGATGACGAGGTCCGGCGGGTCCTCGCCGTACGGAAGGGTGGTGTGACGGCCGGAGCGGACGATGCACCCGCGGTGGCGCGCGGCCGAACCGAACCGTTCTCCCGCCAGCACCCCGATCCGGTCGCCCGCCTCGCGTTCACTGTGGCCCGGTGCCACCAGAGCGCGAGCCACGACCTCCGCGAACAGGTCCTGGGCCGTCCGCTGCGCCTCCACCAACCCCAGGGCCCGAAGCTTTTCGTCCATCCGGTCGGGTGCTGCCATCGTGCGTTCCTCTTCCTCTCACGGGGTCGCGCGCACGATCACGAGCGACCCGTCGTACGTCGGCTGACCGCGCAGGTGGCCGAATTCCTCGTCCCAGGCGCCGCTGTCCAGGTCATGGCGCAGGGATCCGTCGAAGTGCTCGCGGACCCGGTCGTCGACGAAGCTCCAGGCCGAACACGCCTGGCGCGCCGCCGGGTCGAGCAGCATCTCGGGTCGCCCGTAGTACGCCTCGTTGAACCCGTCGGTGCAGTCCAACGGGATGGGCACGGTCTGGACGGTGCCGGTGCCGCCCAGGGCCGCGGTCAGCTCCGCGAGGGGCGGGTAGCGGCGGGACTCGGTGTCGAGGACCTCGGGCGCGTACCGGTACAGCCAGAAGTCCCGGACCAGGGTGGGATCGCAGGTCAGGACCACCACGGGCCCGCGGGTCACGCGTCGCATCTCGCGCAGGCCGGATCGGACGTCCGACCACTGGTGGACGCTGAACAGCGTCATCGCCGCGTCGAACTCGCCGTCGGCGAAGGGCAGGTGCTCGGCGACGGCGTCGATCGCCCGGGTGAGCCGCGCGTGCCGCTGGGCACGCATCGACTCCGAGGGCTCGACCGCCGTCACCGTGTGCCCCGCGCTCTCGTAAGATCCGGCACCGGCGCCGACGTTGAGGACGGTCCGCGAGTCGCCCAGGGCCTCCGCGATGAACCGGGCGATGCGCTCGTCGGGCCGACGGTAGGACGCGTGGTCGGCGCCGACGGTCCCGTGGTCGACGCCGCCGGCGCTGCCGTCCGTGGTACGTGTCGTCATGTGGTCTTGCCTCGCCTCGTGAGCAGGGTCAGGGGGTTGGGCCCGCGGGCCGCCGGTTGTGCCGGCCGGGCCGCGGAGTGCGTGCGGGAGCTACGACCAGAGCTGGAGGCGTTGCCAGCCGTCGGCGGCTCGCTCGTGGCGCAGGCGGGCGGTCACCGAACGGTCCAGGAGGTCGGCTGCGTTGTCCCGGGCGGACCCCCGCGTCACGGGCCCGCGCAGGCGCACCCGTCGGCCGTGCGGGGGCCGGTGGGAGGTGAGTGCGGTCCTGCGGACGGCACTGCCGTGATCTCTGTCGCCCACCTGACCGCCTCCTTTGCAGCGTGACACGATCCATCCTGCATATGCGGCTAGGATTCGACAATCTCCTGGAAATTGCTTGGGTGTTTCCCCAAAATGCCCTGCATTTGTGATGCGGATGTTGGAGGTAGCGACAAGCCGTGAAAGGGGTGCCTCCCGCGTAGCGGAGACGACGTCACAGTCGTGCTTGGGGGGAGCGGGGGAGGAGGTGGCATGCCTTGGCGCGCAGGACGGTGGCCATGCGGTCCGTGGTGCCCATCTTGCGGTAGAGGTTCTCGATGTGCTTGTGGACCGTACGCGGTGAGATGCCCAGGCGCCGTCCGATGGCGGTGGCGGTCAGGGACTTGGCGAGCAGCGACAGGACGCTGATCTCCCGCGGCGTCAGCCCGTAGTCGTCCGCACGTTCGTCGGGATCGGCGTGGGCATCGGCGGACCGTGTCGCCTGCCGCCACTGGACGAGCAGTTCGTGCTGCCGCTCGATGCTGTCGAGGACCGGCTGCAGTCTCCTGGCGCGGGCCAAGTGCGCTTCCGTGAAGGCGCTTCCCGAACGGTAGAGCAGATAGCCGTTGAAGGGACCGGACGCACGGGGCAGGGGAAGTCCGAGGATGTGGTCCGTGCCGAAGGCCGTGCGCATCATGGCGGCCGTCGGGCTCATGCGCCACGTCCTCTCGCCTGCCGCCTGGCCCGCGGTCACGGGTGCGCGGTCGGTGGTCGAGCGTGCGTAGTCGGCCCAGGGATAGCCGTGCCGGAGCGCCCGGCCCGCGTCGTCGTCCACGCAGCCCGCCCCCGGACTGCCCGGTGTCCACAGGCGGACCGTGCCCGCCTCCGCACTCCACTCCTCCGACTTGCGGATGAAGAGGTCGTCGCCGCCGCAGATCCGCGGCACCTCCGCCGCGATCAGCGGCCACAACCGCTCCGGGCGCCGCTCGTGCAGCGCCGCCGTGGCCAGGTCCAGAATCCGTGCGTACTCACGCGCGGACATCTCCGACACCGCAACCCCCCGTAGTCGATACGCACTTCTACCTATACCCGTTCCAGGGAGACCTGCGTGAGGCTGGTACCCGACAGAAGATCATCCGCCGACGGTCGGCACACCTTTCAGCCGTTGCACGACGTAGTCCAACGTCACTTCGCTGAGCCGCCCACCGTCGACGGAGCGGCCGCACGCAAGCAGCCGGCCAGGCCACGGGGGAGGTCGAGGCAGGTGGAGGCTTGGGCGCGTCCGTCATGCTCTGTTCCCGCGCCGCTGAGCCCGCCCCGACGGTCTCAGCGGCGCGCATCGTCGGATGACGCGTCCCCGATCAGGCCGTAAGCCGACTCCGTCGTGGCTGCCGCGGCGGGCCGGAGGTCGCGGAGGGCGGCGAACCGGATCGTTGGCTAGAGTGACAACTCATGCTTGATTACGGCGACTTGGCCAGGACATCCGGCAGGCCAGGAGCGGGTGTCCGTGGGGTGGTTGTGGCCGCTGGGGCAGGTCGACCGGGCGCGGTGGGCGCGTGACCGGCCGACCTGCGCCCGGGGTGCTGCCCCCGGTGCTGCGCGGGTGGCTCGGGTCGGTTGCGGGTCTCGCGGCGTTGGTGGTCGTCGTGCTCGGGGTTCGTTATGCCGACGGCTCCAAGCCCGGCACCGTGGACGCGTGGATCCGGGGGGCGGTGGACGGTGCGGGGCCGCCGTGGCGGTACGTCGCCCTGGCCCTGGACTTCCTGGGGGAGCCCGCCGGATCGGCGACGCTGGTCGCGGCCACGGTGACGGGCTGCCTGCTGCTCAGGCGTCCGCGCGCAGCGGTGTTCGTGGTCGCCGGGGTCGGCCTGACCGTGGGGACGGCGACGCTGATCAAGTCCCTGGTGGGGCGCACCATCCACGGCGACAACCTGTCCTTCCCGAGCGGGCACACCGCCTTCCTCACCGCGATCTCCCTCGTGGTGGCGCTGCTCGTGACCGGCCGGCTCGGCCTCGGCAGGGCGGCCGGCGCGCTGCTCGTGCTCGCCGCGGCGCTGGTGGCCGGCGGCGCGATGGGATGGGCGCAGGTCGCCCTGGGCGCGCACTACCCGACCGACGTCCTCGGCGGTGGGTGCACCGCCCTGGCGGTGACGTCAGCGACCGCGTGGCTGGTCGACCGGACGGCGAACGCCGGCCGGCGGGAGCATCGCTGACGTCAGGTCACGGCGCTTCGTCGCTTCACGCCAGGCGGCGGAACGCGGGCTTCACCGGTCGCCCGGCCAGCCAGGGGGTGGGGTCGGCGGCGTCCAGGGCCTTCCGGTACACCGCGCATGCCTGGGCCGCCACGTCCACGGTGCGGTCGATGTCGGCGTCGTCGAGCGCGCTGCTCACCACGAACGACGGGGCCAGCACTCCGCCCGCGAGGAGTTGGCGCAGGAACAGGGTGCGGTACCGCTGCGACGGCTGCCGGTGCTCGTCGAGGGTGGCGAAGACCAGGTTGCTGGCCCGACCCCGGACGACGACGTGGTCGCCGACGCCCGCGCCGGCCGCGACGTCGCGGACACCGGCGGCCAACCGCTCGCCGAGGGCGTGCAGCCGGTCGGTGATCCCCTCCTCGGTGTAGGTGCGCTGCACGGCCATCGCGGCTGCCAGGGAGTGCGTTTCCGCGCCGTGCGTGGTGGACAGCAGGAACACCCGGTCGTGGGAGTGCCGCAGCCCGCCCCGTTCCATCAGGTCGCGGCGTCCGGCCAGCGCGGAGACGGCGAACCCGTTGCCCAGCGCCTTGCCGAACGTGGAGAGGTCGGGGACGACGCCGTACAGGCCCTGGGCGCCCGCCTCGGACCAGCGGAAGCCGGTGATCATCTCGTCGAAGACCAGGACGCAGCCGTGCCGGTCGGCCAGTTGGCGCAGGCCCGCGAGGTAGCCGGGAGTGGGGTCTTCCCCGCTCGAACGCAGTGGGGCGCCGGGGGAAGGCTCGGTCCGGCCGGTGGGTTCGAGGATCAGGCAGGCGATCTCGCCCTGATGCCGCGTCAGCACTTCTTCGGTTGCGGCCAGGTCCCCGTACGGGAAGGTCACGGTGAGTTCGGTGGTCGCCGTCGGAATGCCGGCGGACATCGGCGTGGTGCCGATGAACCAGTCGTCGACGGAGAAGAACGGCTGGTCGCCGCAGACGGCCACCCGAGGGCGCCCGGTGACGGCTCGGGCGAGGCGTACCGCGGCGGTGGTGGCGTCGGAGCCGTTCTTCGTGAACTTCACCATCTCGGCGGTGGGCACCGTGGCCAGGAAGCGTTCCGCGGCCTCGACCTCCACGATGGACGGCCGCACGAAGTTGCTGCCGCGGTCGAGTTCGCGCCGTACGGCCTCGATCACGCGGGGGTGGGCGTGCCCGAGGCTGACCGACCGCAGTCCGGAGCCGTACTCGACGTAGCGGTTGCCGTCGACGTCCCACACGTGGGCACCGCGGCCGTGGCTGATGACCGGGGCGAGGTTCTCGGGGTACTGGTCGTCGCCCTTGGCGTAGGTGTGCGCGCCCCCGGGCACCAGGGCGTGCAGCCGCTCGTTCGCCTGCCGCGACCGGGTCAGGGGGAGTGATTCGATGTCTTCGGTGGTCACGCCGACCTCAACTCTCTTTCTTCTCAAGGGCCTTGGCGAGGCTTGGCGCCTCCCGGTCCCGCCGGGACATCGACGTGACCGGCAGCGGCCACGGAATGCCGAGCTCCGGGTCGTCGAAGGCGATCGTCACGTCCTCGGCCGGATCGTGCGGGCGGTCGATCCGGTACGAGGTGTCGGCGGTCTCGGTCAGCGCCTGGAAGCCGTGCGCGCACCCCGCCGGGACGTACACGGTCGCCTGTGTCTCGCCGGACAGCTCGAAGCAGGCCCGGCCCAGGTAGGTCGGCGAGTCCGGCCGCAGGTCCACGACGACGTCGAAGATCCTCCCGTACGAGCAGCGCACCAGTTTGGCCTCGCCGGCGCCCGAGCGCAGGTGCAGCCCGCGCAGCACGCCCCGGGCCGAGCGGGACACGCTGTCCTGGACGAAGGCGTGCGGGTCGAGGCCCACCGAGCGGAGCACGTCGGCGTCGAAGGTACGGCAGAAGAAGCCGCGTTCGTCGGCGTACGGCGTCGGCTCGAACAGGTAGGCGCCGGCGATCGCCGGGACTTCGGTCGCTTGCATGCCGGGCGCGTTCATGGAGCCTCCCGCAAGGCGTGGGCGTGGTGGGCCGCAGGGAACAGGGCCGTGGTCAAGGCGGCGAACTGGCAGTCGAGTTGCCGGGCGGCGGCCAGGTTCCGCTCGACGAGGGTCCGCCGCAGTTCCGCCGCGTCCTTCTCCAGGGCCCGGAACTGCTCCAGCAGCCGGTCCGCGTCGACCTCGCGGGCCGGGTGGCGGTACGCGCCGAGGCCCATCCGGGCCATGAGCGCGTCGCTCTTGGCCGCGTAGCTGAGGGCGAGCGTCGGCGTGCCGACCTTCAGCGCGCAGATCAGGTTGTGGTAGCGGATCGCCACCACGCTGTCGGCGGCCGCCGTCTCCGCCATCAGGTCGGCGAGCGAGGACGCCGTGGCGGCGGAGACCAGGGGGGAGTCGACCGCGTCGAGGATCACGGCGACCACCGGCGCGTCGCACGCGTCGCCGGTGAGCAGCCGGACCGGTCTGCCGTCCGCGACCAGCGCGCGGACGAACCGCGTCGTCCCGTCGAGGTAGCGGCGGTGGATCTCCTCGGCCCGGGCCCGGTCGTCGTCGCTGCCGTGGAAGGCCATCACGCCGACGCACACCAGGCCCGGCGGGCCCGCCGGCCGGCCCGTCCGCGGCGTCGGCAGGGAGAACGCGAGGTCCGGGAAGACCGCGTCGTCCCTGGTGTCCACGCCCATCGCCCGCATCGCGTCGCGGGACTGGGCGTCCCGGTACGAGCGGTACGCGGCCAGCCGCGCCGACCAGCGCACCAGGGCCCGGGTCGACCGGTTGCCGATCGCGGCGGCGCCGACACCGACCAGCGCCACCGGGGTGCGCAGCAGCCGGCCGGACGCGCAGAGCAGGAACAGCGCGTACGGGAAGCCCCACGGCCGCAGCGGCAGCGTGGCCTCCAGGACGCCCATGCCCGGCACGATCACCACGTCGTGCCGGCGGACCCACGCGGCGGTGCGGAAGGCGTCGACGAGCTTGCCCAGCCCCTTCGCCGCGATCGCACCGGCACGGGACGCGGTCCGGTACTCCCCGCGGTACCAGTGCAGCCGCGTCGCGGGGATCCCGTACCGCGACGTGACGACCTCGGGTCCGCCGCACAGCGCGTCCACGACCGCGTCCGGGTGCGCGGCGCGGAGGTAGCCGAGCACGGCCTCCAGCGATCCGTCGTTGCCGAGGTTGCCGGAGCCGAGCAGACCGAACACCCCGACGCGCACCGGAGTGGCGTGCGTGGGCGTCATGGCCGCCTCCCCTCACGGCCGGCCACGAGGGCGTCGACCGAGACGCCGAGGTGGGCCGGGTCGACCGGGGCGCGGTCCTCGACCCGCTCGCCGGCGCCCGGCCGGACCCGGCTGGTCATCCAGGCGGCCAGGTGGCGGTGGCACGCGCGCCGGTCGGCCGGGGACAGCGGCGCCCGCCGGATCGCCGCGGCGAAGCCCCAGACGTACTCGGCGAGGAGACGGGGCGTCGGGTGCAGCGGGCCCGCCCGGCGCGGGTCCAGGTTGACGCACCGGGCGCGCTTGGAGGGGTTCGCCCGCTCGGCGCGGGTGGGGTGGTCGCGGCGGAAGTACAGCAGCTCCGGCACCTGGTGGAAGGGGCCGTGCAGGGTGAGCTCGGCGACGAACGTGCGGTCCGCGTGGTGGTAGCTGTCGAGCGGCTTCACCCGGCGCAGCACGTCGGCCCGCAGCACCCCGTAGAAGTCGTCGCCGCCCGGCTCGAACAGCAGGCTGCGGAAGCGCTCCGGCGGGTGCGGGGAGTCGGTGGCGAGCCCGTACTCGTACGGGACCTTCACCTGGCCGTCGCCGTCGATGACCGCCTGGCCGGTGTGCGCGAGGATCACGTCCGGCCGCTCGTCCAGCGCCTCCACGCAGCGCCGCAGCAGGTCACGGCCGTACAGGTCGTCGTGCGAGGCCCACTTGAACAGCTCGCCGCGGCACTCGACGAACACCCGGTTGTGGTTCGGTGTGGCGCCGATGTTCCGGGACAGCCGGAGGTAGCGGATGCGTGCGTCCCGCGCCGCGTACGCGCGGCAGATGTCCTGCGTGCCGTCGGTCGAGGCGTTGTCGGAGACGACCAGCTCGAAGTCCTCGTAGGTCTGGCCCAGCAGGGCCTCGAACGACTCGGCCAGGTACTCCTCGCCGTTGTACACGGGCAGGCCGATGCTCAGCCTCGGTCGGGCGGTCATGGGGTCCTCACTTCGGGGGTGGGGGAGTGGTGGCGCTCGCGCAGGGCGGACCGCAGTTGCAGCCACCACACGGCCGAGCCGCTGACGGTCGCGGCGGCGACGCCCCAGGCCGAGCCGACGGTGCCGGCGGCCACCGCCCCGCCGAGCCCGCCACCGACGTAACAGGCGGAGGCGAACAGCTGGCAGCGCAGGCTGCGTCGGGCCGCGGCGAGCGCGCGCAACCCGGCCGCCGCGCCGGTGCCGAGACCGGCGCCCGCGACACCGAGCGTGATCGGCACGATGAGCTGCGCGGCGGAGGGCCACACGCCGCCGAGCACCAGGACGCCGAGCCGGTCCGGTACCAGCAGCAGCGCCCCGCCCCAGGACAGCGCGGCCGCGGCCTGCCCGCCGCCCAGCAGGAGGCAGAACGGGCCCAGTCGGTGCGGAGCCTGCCGCAGCACCCGTGCCGCCTCCGGGACGGTGACCAGCGAAAGTCCCATCAGCACCGCGAGGAACGGGCCGAGGAGCAGCTCGGCGCCCCGGACCGCACCCACCGCCCCGACCCCGACGATCGCGCCGAGCCCGTAGGCCCGGAGCTGGCTCGCTCCGCTCAGGGCGACGTTCTCGACCAGGTACCGATAGCCCAAGTCGCGCTGCTCGCGCAGCCACCCGCCCGCCAGGGACGTCCGGGGCCGGATACCGGACTGGAGGCAGCCGTACCCCGCCGCCACCGCGGCGGACGCGCCCCAGACGAGCACGAAGGCGGCCACGCTGCCCACGTGGGTCGCCACCACCATGGCCGGGACGAGCGCGACGCCGCACACGACGTCGTTGACGAACGCCTTGCGCCCGGTGCCGGCGGCGAAGAACGCGAACCGCCAGGCGTCCTGCAGCAGCAGCGCCGGCAGCACGACGCCGAGGCAGGCGAACGCGGGCCCCACGCGGCCGCCGAGGGCGAGCCCGACCACCAGGCACGCCGCGCCGAGGGCGGTGCCGAGGCCGAGCGCGGTACCCGAGGACCGGGCCACCGCCGCGCGCCAGGACGCCGCCGGCACGCTGCTGAAGCGCACCACGAGCGGGTCGGTGGCCAGCCCGCGGGAGACGTTGAGCACCACGCCGTAGGTCACCCAGGCCAGGCTGAACACGCCGAACGCGGCCACCCCCAGCGAGCGGGCCACGTAGACCCCCACCACGAAGTTGGAGATGCTGGAGGCCGCCTGGTCGGCCAGTCCCCAGGACAGTCGGCCGACCATGGCCCGCTTGGCGGTCCGCCGGGCCCGTCCGGTCGGGGCCGCCGGTGCCGTCGTCTGCTCGCCCTCGGTGGGCATCGGCGTCATGCCTTGATCAGCCCGGCGCCGAGCAGGGCGTCCGCGGCGGCGGCGACGGTGTCGAAGGGCAGCCCGGACCGCTCGGCGACGTCCAGCAGACCGTGCTCGCCGTCGGAGAGGTTGAGCACCCAGAGCATGGCCAGCTGGGCCTGCTGGGTGTCGCTGCGGCCGCCGAGGGCGTCGTACAACCCGCGCCGGCCCAGCTGCGGTTCGCCGTAGGGGCTGAGGTTGCGGTACCGCCGGTTGCGGTCCAGCACGGCGCACGCCTCCCGGCAGACGGCGAGCGTGTCCGCCATCGACGCCGGGGAGACGAAGTCCGGGTTGTCCGCTGAGGTGTGGTACTCGGGGTAGCCCGCGTACGGGGTGCGGGTGAGGGAGCCCACGCCGAGGTCGAATCCGGGTGAGCAGTACTGCCGCTCGTCGTAGCCGTACGGCGTGAACTCGACCACGCGGTGCGGGCGTTCGGAGGCGGCCAGCACGTGCCGCAGCACCCGGTCGATCTCCGCGTCGCCCTGCCTGCTCTGCTTGTACGTCAGGTGGCCCGGGTCGCCGGCGCAGGCCAGCACCAGGCCGTGCTTGACCTGGTCGATCCGCTGTGCGTTGCGGGCCAGCCAGGTGATCGCCCCGATGGTGCCGGGCGCGTAGACGAACCGGTAGGTGTAGTACGGCGTCTGCTCGGCCAGTGCCCGGGCCAGGAACGTGGCCACCGCGATGCCGGCCAGGTTGTCGTTGGCCAACGACGGGTGGCAGACGTGGCAGGAGACGATCACCTCGTCGGGGACCCGGCCGCGGACCACGTGCTCGGCGTAGGTGAGGTGACCGTCGGCGAGGGTGGAGTCGACGCACACCTCGTACTCACCGTCCGGCAGCGCGTCCAGGGTCTCCTGGGCCAGGCAGAACCCCCAGTCCGGCGTGTAGTAGCTGGTGCGGTACGGCACCCAACTCGGGTGCTCCGGCAGGGTGTGCAGGTGTCCGCGCAGCTCGGACAGGGGCATGGTCGCCGACACCGGCACGCTGTAGCCGAGCACGTGGAGGCTGGAGGCGGCGAAGTCGACGACCCGCTTGCCGGTGGCGTCGGCGATGTACGCGTCCCGGATGTTCCACTCCTGCGGCACCGTCCAGTCGAGCACCTGCGTTCCGGTCGGCACCTCGTGGACCGTGAGCGGGACGTACTCGCCGACGATGTCCAGGGTGTCGCGCACACCGTCGCCGGTGATGCTCCGGCACAGCGGGTACAGCCGCTCCACCAGCGCGTGCATCTGTGCGCCGAGCCCGGTCATCGGCGCCGCCGCAGGGTGTCGTCGACCGCGCCGGCCTCGGACGCCGCGCGCAGCACGGCGAGCCGGGTGAAGCGTCGTGCGAAGTCCTCCTCGGTGAGGCCGTGCTTGCGGTAGGCGTCGGCGAGTTCGAGCGCACCCCGCTTGACCGTCCACGCGCAGTCGAAGCCGGGGATCGCGGTGCGGAACCGGGAGAAGTCCACCCGGTAGGACCGCGGATCGGCGCCGTTCTCGCCGGTGATCTTCACCTGCGAGCCGGGCACCGCCTCGGCGACCTGCGCGGCGATCTCGGCGACCGTGACGTTGTTGGCCTCGCTGCCGATGTTGAACGCCCGGTCGTGCACGGCCTCTTGGGGCGCGGTGAGCGCGGCCGCGAAGGCCCGGGCGATGTCGGCGGCGTGCACCAGCGGGCGCCAGGGGGTGCCGTCGGAGAGCACCCGCACCTCGCCGGACAGCAGCGCGTGGCCCACCAGGTTGTTCAGCACGATGTCGGCGCGCAGCCGCGGCGAGTAGCCGAACGCGGTGGCGTTGCGCAGGTACACCGGGCTGAAGTCGCCGTCGGCAAGGGCGTGCAGGTCGTCCTCCACCTTCACCTTGGACTCCGCGTACGGCGTCACCGGGCGCAGCGGGGCGTCCTCGGCGACCAACTCGTCCCCGCCGGCGGCGCCGTAGACCGAGCACGTCGACGCGTACAGGAACCGCCGCACCCCGGCGTCGCGGGCCAGTCGCGCCAGGCGGACGGACGCGTGGTGGTTGATGTCGTGGGTGAGCTCCGGCGCCAGCGAGCCCAACGGGTCGTTGGAGAGCGCGGCCAGGTGGATCACCGCGTCCACTCCGGCGACGTGTGCGGCCGTGACGTCACGCAGGTCCACCCGGTGCCCCGCGGGGTCCGCGGGCGGCGGGCCGAGGACGCAGTCGGCGAACAGGCCGGCGTCCAGGCCGACGACGTCGTGCCCGGCGGCCGTGAGGACCGGGGCCATCACGGTGCCCAGGTAGCCCTGGTGTCCGGTGAGCAGTACGCGCAAGGTTCATTCCCCCAGGTCGAGAGTGAGTTTGTTGACGGCGAACGCCTCGGCGTAGCGCGCGTGGCATTCGATGCCGCGGATCCGGGCGAGCCCGAGGAAGGACTCCCGGTCGTACCAGGGCCGGTGCCGCTGCGAGGGGTAGTGCTCCTGCAGCAGCCGCACCTTCTCTTCGGCGGTCTCCGGCGACAGTGGTTGGTACGCCGCCATCCGGCCGAGGTCGCCGTCCCACTTGACGATCTCGTAGCCGAGTACGAGGTGGTCGCGGAACGCGGTGGGCACCAGCTGCGCCAGGCCGCGGTGGTCCTGGTGCGCGTCGTCGGTGCGCGGGGCCAGTACGAGGTCCGGCTCGGTCCGCGCGCGCAACTCCTCGACCGCGGCCTTGGCCTCGTCCCAGTGCACGGGCAGTCGGCCGTCCGGCAACTTGTCGACGGTCAGGTGCAGTTCGGCGCCCGGACAGAAGGCGGTGAGCGCGGCCTGCTCCTCCTGCTCCCGCTCGCTGCCGCCGCCGGAGAGCACCAGCGCGTCGATGCGGAGGCCCGGCCGCGCGCGGCACAGCGCGAGCAGCGTGCCGCCGGCGCCGATGGCGATGTCGTCGCAGTGCGCGCCCACCGCGACGATCCGGTCCAGGCGCTCCGCCCCGAGCCGGATCACGCCCGCGCTCCGGCGCAGGCCCTGCTGCCGGTCGCGCCGGCCCCCGGTCCGCCCCGTTCCCACACGGCCCACGGGCGGTCGCCCCGGGCGTGGGCGGCGTCGAGCGCGGCCCGTTCCTTCACGGTGTCGGTCGGCTTCCAGAAGCCGCGGTGCCGGTGCGCCACCAACCGCCCCTGCTTGGCGAGTTGGGCGCATCCGTCGGCGACCAGGTCCCCGTTCTCGGGTATGTGGTCGAAGACCTCCTGGCGGAGCACGAAGTAGCCGCCGTTCTCCCACAGCGGCAGTTCGCTCACCGCGGTGATGCCCCCGACCAGGCCGTCCTCGGCCAGGTCGACGCAGTGGAACGAGGACTGCGGGGGCACCACCATCATTGACGCACCGGCGTCGCGCCGGGCGAAGTTGTCGATCATCTCCGGCAGCGGGGCGTCGGTGAGGACGTCCGCGTAGTTGGCGAGGAACATCTCGTCGCCGTCCAGGTGGTGCCGCACCCGGCGCAGCCGCTCCCCGATCGGCGACTCGACGCCGGTCTGCGCGAACGTGATCGTCCAGTCGGCGATGTCGGTGGACAGCAGCTCGGTCCGCCCGCCCCGCAGCACGAAGTCGTTGGACGTCGTCTCCTCGTAGTTGAGGAAGAAGTCCTTGATGTGGTGCGCCCCGTAGCCCAGGCACAGGATGAACTCCCGGTGCCCGAAGTGCGCGTAGTAGCGCATGACGTGCCAGATCAGCGGCCTGGGACCGACCATCGCCATCGGCTTGGGCGCTTCATCGTAGACGCCGGCGCCGCTGCGCATCCGCATCCCGTAGCCGCCGCAGAACAGGACGACCTTCATGCTGTGACCTCTTTCACGACGTGACCTCGACGATGCTCAGTTCCGGGATGGGGAAGACCAGCCGGCCGCCCCAGGCGCGCACGAAGGACAACTGCTCGACCAGTTCCTCCCGCAGGTTCCACGGGAGGACGAGGACGTAGTCCGGTCGGTCGGCGGCGATCTGCTCGGGCGGCAGGATCGGGATGCGGGTGCCCGGCGTGAACCTGCCGTGCTTGTACGGGTTGCGGTCGACGGTGTAGGGGAGCAGGTCCGGGCGGATGCCGCAGTGGTTGAGCAGGGTGTTGCCCTTGCCCGGCGCGCCGTAGCCGACGACGGTCTCGCCGCGTTCGGCCGCCCCGATGAGGAACGTCAGGAGGTCCCGGCGGACCTTGGCCACGCGACCGGAGAACTCGGTGTAGCCGGACAGCTCCTGTAGCCCGGCGGCCTTCTCCCGGGCCAGCACGTCGGCCACGTGCCGACTCGACTCGCCGGCCACCTCGGCCGGCCGGGCCCACAGTCGGATGGAGCCGCCGTGCGTGGGCAGCAACTCGACGTCCACGAGCGCGAGTCCGCCGCTCGCCAGCGCCCGGATCGCGGAACCGACCGTGTAGTACTGGAAGTGCTCGTGGTAGATCGTGTCGTACTGGTTCTCCTCGATCAGGGTCAGCAGGTGCTGCACCTCGATGGAGACCCAGCCGTCGTCGGCGACCAGGGCGCGCAGTCCCCGGGTGAATCCGACGACGTCCGGGATGTGCGCGTACACGTTGTTGGCCACGACCAGGTCCGCCGGGCCGTGCTCGGCGCGGACGGCCGAGCCGGTGTCCGGGGACAGGAACTCCGTGCGCGTGGGCACCCCCGCGTCCCGGGCCGCGGCACCGACGTTCACCGACGGCTCGATGCCCAGGCAGCGGATCCCCCGGTCCACGATGTGCCGCAGCAGGTACCCGTCGTTGCTCGCGACCTCGACCACGAAGGAGTCGGGGCCGAGAGCCAGGCGCCGCACGGCATCGGCGACGAACGTGCGCGCGTGCTCCACCCAGGAGGACGAGTAGGAGGAGAAGTACGCGTACTGGGTGAACGTCTCCTCCGGCGTGATCAGCGGAGGGATCTGCGCCAGCCAGCAGTCGGCGCAGACCCGCAGGTGCAGCGGGTACGTCGGCTCCACCGTGTCCAGTTGGTCCGCGGCGAGGAAGCTCTCGCACGGTGGCGTCGCCCCAAGGTCGACGACGCTCGCCAGCGCTTCCGAGCCGCAGAGTCGGCATCGTGTCATCTACTGTCCCCATCCCCCCTGCTCGCGCGGGTCTCCCCGCCGCGAGTCAGTGCCGACCGCCCCGCGATCGCGGTGCGGTACTCCTCCAGCAGGCGCTCCAGCCCGACGGCCGGGCTGAAGCCCCGCTCGTAGCGGAGGCGGGCCGCCCGGCCCATCTCCCGGTTGCGGGCCGGCTCGGTCGTGACCCGGCGCATGCAGGCCGCGAGCGAGGCGACCTCGCCCGGCCGGTGCAGCAGCCCGCTCACCCCGTCCTCGACGAGCTCGACGAACGCGCCGTGACCGGCGGCGACGGCCGGCACCCCCGCCGCCATCGCCTCGGCGACCACCAGGCCGAACGCCTCCAGCCACGTCGAGGGAGCCACCACGGCGACCGAGCGCGCGAGGGCCCGCCGGCACTCCGCCGTGTCGTACAGGCCGACGTAGCGCACGTCGTCCCGGGCCGCCGCCCAGGCGGTCACCTCCCGCTCCAGCGGCCCCGTGCCGGCGATCACGAGCGGCACGCCCACCCCGCCGCCCGCCGCGAGCTCGTCCCACGCGGCCATGAGCAGCCGCACGCCCTTGGCCTCCGCGAGCCGCCCGAGATAGAGCAGGTGCTCGCCGGCGTCCGTTCGGCGGACGTCCGGTTCGGGCACGAAGTTGTGCTTCACCGCCAGCCGTTCGGCCGGCATGCCGGCCCGCACCAGGACGTCGCGTTGCGCCGCGGAGATGCAGAGGAACCGCTCCACGCCGGACCACCACCGCCGCCGGTTGACCGACAGGCTGACCGCGAGCGGCACCGTCGCGAGCCGGGAGCCCCGGTAGCAGCCGTGCCGGACGGCGGGCAGCGGCGCCGCCCCGACGCACTCGGTGCACGGCCGGCCGTCCCGCTGCAACGTGCCGGGCGGGCAGACCTGCGTGTAGTTGTGCAGCGTGGCGACGGCGGGCACACCGGCGTCGGCGCAGGCGGCCAGCACCGCCGGCGACAGGAGCGGGAAGACGTTGTGGACGTGCACCACGTCCGGCCGTTCGGTGCGCAGCCGGGCGGTGAGTTCCGCGCGGACCGCCGGGTTCCACGGCACCAGCAGCGGCACCGCGGCCTTGCCCGGCAGGGACCGGGCGGCGATGTCGTCGCTGCGCCGCTCGAACACCTCGACCCGGTGGCCGGCCGCGCGCAGCAGCGCCGCCTCCTGGTCGACGACCTTGTTCTCCCCGCTCGGCTGCGCCGAGGCGTAGCGGTTGTGCACCACGAGGACGTGCATGGTCAGGTCACCTCCGATCTCTGGGCCCGTCGCGGGGCGCGGCGTCGGGGAACTTCGGGCGCGGGGACGGGCGTGGCCGCGGCGGGCGTCGCCAGCAGCGCGGCGGCGAGGGCCAGGTGCAGCAGGTACGGCGAGGCGTCGCCCAACCCGGCCTCGGTGTACGACGCGATGGCGCAGTAGCTGATCAGGAAGATCGCGCAGGCCCTCGGCAGCGACGGCGGCCGCAGCAACGCGACGCCGCCCAGCACGAGGAGGAGCGCCGCCACGAGGGCGATGCCGATCAGACCCTGCTCGTTGTAGACGGCCAGCCAGCTGTTGTCGATCGGCAGCCCGCCGAACGACTTGTCGCCCAGGCCCACGCCGAACAGCTGCTCCGAGGTCGACCGGGGGGCCGCCAGCAGCGCGTCCCAGACCTTGGCCCGCCCGGTGAGGCTGGAGAAGTTCTCCTGGCTCTGTCCGCGCAGGAACCACGCCTCCAGCACGGAACCGAGCGCCACCGCGGCCACCGCGGCGCACAGCACCGCCCAGGTGAAGAACCGGCGGGCGGCGGCGCTGGTCAGCAGGAGCGAGCCGATCGCCAACGCCAGCCCGAGGAACAGCCCGAGCGTGGCCGTCCGGGTGTGGGTCAACGCGAGCAGGACCAGTGACGGCACGATGACCACCGCCGCGCCGGCCCGGTCGGCCCGGCGGCCCAGTACCAGCAGCACGGTGAGCCCGACGATCACCGCGGCGTACTGCCCGATCTGCGGCGGGGTGAGCGGCCACAGCGCGCCGACGAGGCGCCCGCCGTAGAGGTCGGGCAGGGCCGCGCCCGGTGAGGCGACCAGGCCGGCGGCCACCGATCCGAGCACCGCGAAGTACGTCCGGACGTGGTGCCGGACGAACGTCGGGCCGTCGTCCCACCAGCGACTGAGCAGCCACAGCGTGCCGACGAAGAGGGCCAGCCGGGCGCAGCGGAACAGCGCACCGAACCCGGACTCCAGGCGGGCGCTGGAGATCACACTCGTCACCAGCAGCAGCGTGAGCAGGGACAAGAAGGCGCTGGGGCGCACACGCAGTCGGCGATTGAGGACGAGCGCCAGCACGAACGCGGCGACCAGCGCGCCCATGGTGACCACCTGGATCAGGGAGCGGGGCAGCGGAATGACGGTCTTCGCCCCGGCGGAGCCGAGCGTGTTGAGGACCAGCAACCCCCAGACGATCCCGACGGCCTTCGGCGTGCCGGCGGGGCGCGGTGCCGCGCCGGGCCGGGTGCCCGCCGTGTCCGGTCCGCCCGGCGGCCCACCGGGCGTCAGGCCCCCGCCCATCTCAACCACCGGCCTGCGGGGCGAGGGTGCTGCCGGCGTCCTGCTGGTACGGCGTGCCCTGCCACTGCCCGGCGTCGAGGACCCGGCTGGGATCGTGGGCGACGAACTTCCACGGTCCGACGTAGACGTTGTCGTGCCAGCGGTTGTGTTGCCGGCTGGTGATCGCCTCGGCCACCTGGTCGCCCTGGTACGGCGACCAGTCCGGGTAGGTTCCGTAGTTGGCCAGCACTGCCATGCGGTCGCACTTCGCCGTGCACGTGACGACGGACGGGTCCAGCACGAAGCGGTTGCCGTGGATGTCCACCCGCTGGGTCTTCCACCGGCAGTCGGCGTAGAGCGGTGCGCTGGCGATCGCCGGCTCCGCGCAGCGGTGGGTGTCCCGGACCAGCAGGGTGCAGGCACCGGACGAGGTGTTGGCCGGGCTGTTGCAGAACCGGTCGGCGTTCTCCCACAGGGTGATGCCGTTCCAGTTGTTCTCCAGCACGTTCCGGTAGATCTCGATCTTGTCGGTGCGCGCTCGGATCCGTGGTTCGCCACCGGATTCGGACAGGTAGACGGTCGCGAACGGGAAGTCGTCGCCGCGGTCGGCGGCCCGACGGCCCTCGACCCAGTTGTTCCGCCGGATCGTGTTGTTCCGGATGACCGCGTTGTAGCTGGTCTCGTAGATCAGGGCGGCGCCGTCGTTGGCCTCGATCACGTTGTCCTCGATGCGGAAGTCGTTGTTGTTGGTGTCCGCCCACACCCCCGTTCCGCGGTTGTCGTGCACCCAGTTGCCGCGTACCTCGGCGCCGTTGACGGCCCAGAACTTCACCCCTCCGGTGCAGCCGCAACCCGGCCGGCGCCGTTCCCAGTCACCGGTGTTGTTGCCCGCGATCTCGTTGCCCTCGACCACCAGGTCGGTGACCCGGCCGCGGGCCGTGTACGCGTTCAGGCCGTACTGCCCGTTGTCGCGCAGGCAGCTGGCGCGGACCCGCTGGTGGTCGCCGGCCATCAGGCCGGCCCCCGAGTTGTTCCGGAGCGTGGCGTGCTCGATCACCCATCCGTCGGCCGAGTCGTGGTTGACCACGCCCTCGTTCTGCGGCGCGACGAAACGCTGCACGGTCAAATAGCGGAGGGTGACGTCGCGGGCGCCGCCGCCGAACGCGTACTGGTTCTCCTCCCGGCCGTCGAGCACCGCGCCCGGCGCCCCCAGGTAGCGGTCCCCTTCCTTGGGGATGACCTGGGCGTAGCGGTCCGGGGCGAGCCGGTGCGTGCCGGGGCGGAGCCAGAACGTGGTGTGCGGGGGACTGTCCTTGGTCTTCGCCGCCAGGTCGCCGACCACCGAGGGATCGACCGTCACCGCGCCCGCCGGCGCCTTCGTCGGCCCGGCCGCGGGTGCGGCGCACACCCGGGCCACGGACGTGGACGACGCCCCGGACGTGACGGGCGCAGCGGTCGCCTTCGCCCGGGCGTCTTGCGCGCCCTCGCAGCCGGTCGCCGCCAGCAGGGCCAGCGCCAGCGGTGCCGCCGCCCACGCCCAGTGCCGCCTCTCGCTCCCCACGCGCCCCCCTAGCCGCGGAACCTGAGCACGGTGGTGAAGCCCTCCGCGCCGTCGGCGAAGCCGGTGCCGACCAGGGTGGTGGCGGGCTCCTTGCGCCCGAAGCCGGCGGAGTACCAGCCCAGCGGCGGAGCGGTCTCGCCGCGGTGGGCCCGCCAGCGCAGCTGCCCGGGCAGGTCGAGCACCGCGGAGCGGTCCTCGCCGTCCCGGGTCCAGGTGAGCACCGCCCGGTCGTCCACCAGGTCCGCGACGATCGCCGGGCCGAGGTGGAACGCGAGGCGCACCGCGGCCCGGCGCCGGCCGCGCACCTCGTCCACGATCCTCAACTCCCGCCGCACGGAAGTAAGTTCCACCCTTCGGCGGTGCACCCGGCCCTCGTATCCGTCGTGCTCGGCACACCAGCGGGCCACGCCCTCGTCGGACGGGTCCGCGACCAGGACGCGGCTGCGGGCATGCCGGGTCCACAGGAACGGGCCGCCGGAACCGGACTGGTCACCGCCGTCCAGTTGCAGGGTGTTGTGGCCGAGGGTCGAGCGGAAGTACTGCCGCCACTCGGGCTGCCCGTGGTAGCAGAACGTCCCCGGGTCGGCGAGCACATCGATCCCGTCCTGCCGCACCTCCACGGACAGCGCGTCCGCGTGGGCGTGTGCGGCGATCGACAGGAAACCGTGCGGACCGCCGTCGCAGCGGCACCAGATCCCCGCCGGGCCGCGCAGGACGGTCATCCCGGCGTCGGCGAAGTGCGCCGGCCGGCTCGCCGGGCGGGCCACGTCCCGCACGTCAGGTGCGATCAGCGCGGCCAGCAACGGGGTGCGCACATCGGTGCCCGTCACCGTCGGCCACCAGGCGAGCCGGCCGAACACGGCGTCGCCGGTCGCCAGCAGCGAGGCCCAGCGGTCGGTGCCCGCGCCGTCGACCACCAGACCGTGCCCGTCGTCCGCGTCGCCCTGACGCGGCGGCCGCAGCCGGTCGTCGACGACGGCCGCGAGCGCGTCGGTCATCCGCAGCAGCACCAGCCGGACGGTCGCGGGCACCGGCACGCCGGCGGCGTCCGCCTCGGCGAGCGCGGCCAGGCCGAGTTCCAGCACGAGTCCGTGGTACTCGGTGGCCAGTTCGCGGTTGAGGCCGGAACCGAAGGTGTTGCCGCGCAGGTGCCGCTCCAGCGACCGCAGCGCGTCCGCACGCCAGCACGCCGAGGCGGGGAACCACCCGAACGCGCAGCCCGCGGCGAACTGCCCGGCGGCCTCTGCGATGACGTGGTTGTTCGCCGAGGACCCCCGGCTGGGGAAGGCGGCCAGCCAACGCTGGTGGTGCCAGATCTGGTTCACCGCCACCGGGTTGTCCTCGAACAGCCCGGCCGCGCCCGGCCAGCCGTCGAGCAGCCGGCGGATCCACACCCAGGACAGCAGCCGGATGCCCAGCTCGATGCCGCTGATCCAGTGCACGCCGCGCAGCGGCGGGTTGGCCGCCCACCACGACCGCAGGTGCGCGGCCACGCGCTCCGCGTACCGCTCGTCCCCGGTGACCGCGTGGGCGGCGGCGAGCACGGTGAGGTACTGGTGCCGGGACAGCTCCCAGATCTGCTTGATGTCGCCGACCGCGTCCTCGTTCCGGTACGGCACGTCGAAGGCGTAGCCCGACGGGGCCCGGCGTCCGGTCTTCGGATCGGCCCACCAGTCCGGGTCGGCCAGGTCGTCGCGGACCACCCCGAAGTACGCGACGTGCCCGTCCATCAGCCGGTCCGCTTCGGCGACGAGCCGTTTCGCGGCGTCCGGAGATATGGCGGAGAGCGCCCCGGCGGGCAGCACCGCGGTGAACCGGGCACCGGTCACGCGCGGGCAGTGCGGCCGCGCCGACCGCCACCGCCGCCTGCGCACCGCGTCGCCCACCCGGCCGCCGATTTCGGCCGGCGCCATCCGGGACAGCCGCCGCAGGTACCAGCCCGTACTCCCCGAGATCACGGTCATCGCGCCCTCGCCAACGTCACCGGCGCGCCGCCGACCAGGCCGGCCCGCACGGCGAGGGTGGCCGTCGTGGTGGCGACCAGCGACTCCAGCGGCACCGGCATCGGCCCGCCGGTCCGCACGGCCTTGACGAACGCGGCCAGTTCGGCGTTCTGGCCCTTGTCCCGGGCCTTGGGCAGCCGTGAACTGACCCACTTCTCGGGGCCGTGCACCGAGGCCCGGACGAAGTCGTCGAGCCGCAGCACCTTGCCGTCCGCGACCAGGTCCAGCGTCTCCTTGGGGAAGCCGGGCGCGCCGGTGGTGACGTAGCTGAGGGTGGCGAGGGACCCGTCCGGGTAGCGCAGCACGACCTGGAGGTCCTCGTTGCCGGACGGGGCGACGGCGTACACCGAGACCGGGTCGGCCCCGAGCAGCCAGCTCGCCGTGTCGATGAAGTGCCCGCCCTCGCCCTCGAACCGCGAGCCCTCGGTGCCCTGTTGGAGGTACCAGCTGCCGTGCTGGAGGCGGCCCGCGTTGACCAGGTAGCGCAGGCTCGCCGGGCCGGTCCGAGTGCCGAACCGCCGCTTGGCCTCGGTCAGCAGCGGCGCGAACCGCCGGTTGAACCCCACCTGCAACCGGTCGTTGCCGGACTCCGCCACCGCCGCGAGCACGCCGGCCAGCTCGTCCTCGGTGAGGGCCAGGGGCTTCTCGACGAACACCGTCTTGCCGGCCAGCAGCGCCTGCCGGGTCAGTTCGGCGTGCGAGCTGTGCCGGGTGACGACGAACACCGCGTCGATGGCCTCGTCGCCGAGCACGGCGTCGACGTCGGTGGTCGCCTCGGCGAAGCCGAACGTGCGCTGCGCGTTGGCCGCGGACAGCGCCGTCGTGGTGACGACGGCCGACAGCTCGACGCCGTCGCGCCCGGCCAGGTGCGGCAGCAGCATCGACGTCGCGTAGTTCCCCGCGCCGACGAACGCCAGGCGCACCGGTGTCCTGGCGCTCCGGGCCGGACTCCGCCGCACCTGCACCGAGGGCACGGCCACCGCCGGGGCCGCCACCTCCCCGGCGCCCGGGTGTTCGGGGTACCGGAACAGTACGGCCACGGCCTTCAGAGCGCCGTCCTCCAGGCGCCGGTACGTCTCGACGGCGTCGTCGAAGGCGGCGACGTGCGAGACCAGCGGCTCCACGTCGACGCGGCCGCGGGCGACGAGGTCGAGGAAGCAGGCCAGGTTGCGGCGCTCGGTCCAGCGCACGTAGCCGATCGGGTAGTCCCGCCCCTGGAGCTCGTACTCCGGGTCGTAGCGCCCGGGGCCGTAACTGCGGGAGAACCGGACGTCGAGTTCCTTCTCGTAGTACGCGTTCCACGGCAGGTCCAGGCGGCACTTGCCGATGTCGACGACCCGGCCGCGGTCCCGGCACAGCCGGGCGGCCAGCTCGACGGGTTGGTTGCTGCCGCCGCCGGCGGCCAGGTACACCTGGTCCACGCCGTGGCCGTCGGTGAGTTCGGCGACGGCGGCCTCCATGGCCGCGGACGCGGGATCGCCGCAGGCCGCGGCGCCCAGACGCTCGGCCAGCTCGCAGCGCGCCGGGTCGGGGTCGACGCCGACGACGCGGACTCCCGAGGCGCCGAGGAGTTGCACCACCAACTGGCCGATCAGGCCGAGGCCGATGACCAGCGCCACGTCGCCGAGCTGTGGCTCGCCGCGGCGCACGCCCTGCATCGCGATCGACCCGACGGTGCCGAAGGCGGCGTGCCGCGGCGCGAGGCCGTCCGGCACCGGGGCGTAGAGGTTCCTCGGCACCCAGTTCAGCTCGGCGTGCAACGCGTGCTCGTTGCCGGCGCAGGCCACGAAGTCGCCGACCTTCACGTCGTCGATGCCGGTCCCGACCTGCTCGACCATCCCGCACAGCGAGTAGCCCAGCGGCGTGTAGGAGTCCAGCTTGCCCATCACCTTGCGGTAGGTGGCGGGCACCCCGTTGGTGGCCACGCTCTGCATGACCTTCGCCACCTGGTCCGGCCGCGAGCGGGCCTTGCCCAGCATCGACATGCCGGCCTCGGACACCTTCATGAGCTCGGTCCCGGTGGAGATCAGCGAGTAGGCGCTGCGGACCAGCACGCCGCCCGGCTTGCACCCCGGCACCGGCACGTCGAGCACCGCCAGCTCGCCGCTCTTGTAGTTCTGCACAACCTGTTTCACCCGAAGTCCCCTTGTTCCTCAGCCGTCTTCTACGCCGTCGTGCGCGCGCTCGGGCCGGACCCGGAGGTCGCGCCGCGATACCAGTGTTCGAGGGTCAGCACATGCCACAGATGCTTGGAGTAGTCCCGCTGCCCGGTGGCGTCCTCGGCGACCATGCGCGCCAGGGCGTCGCGGCGCAGCAGCCCGGAGGTGACGAGCACGCCGTCGTGCACCACCTCGCGCACCAGCGGCGCCAGGTCCCGGCTCATCCAGGCGCGCAGCGGAGCGCTGAACAGGCCCTTGGGCCGGTAGACGATCTCCCGCGGCAGGATGGAGGTGGCCGCCTCCTTGAGGACGGCCTTGCCCTGCCGCCCGACGATCTTGCGGTCGCCGGGCACCGCGAACGCCGCCCTGACCACCTCGACGTCCACGTACGGCACCCGCACCTCCATCGACGCGGCCATGCTCGACCGGTCGGTGTACGCGAGGTTCAGGCCCGGCAGGAACATCCGGGCGTCGCCCAGGCACATGCGGTTGACGAAGTCGTCGAGGTCGTTGTCCTGATAGACGTCCGCGTGTTCGGCGAGCACGTCCTGGACCGTCCCGGCCAGGTCCGGATCGAGCAGGGCGAGCAACTCGTCCCGGTCGTACATCGTGTAGCTGCGCCGGAACGCGGTCTCCTCCGGCAGTTCGGCGAAGGAGAGGAACCGCTTCGCGAAACGCACCGACCGATATCCCCGGCGGGCCGTGGCGACCGGCAGCCGGTCCACGACCCGGGACAGGCCGCGCCGCACCGGGCGCGGGACGCGCTGGTAGCGCAGTGCGAGCAGGTTGGCCAGGTGCTTGCGGTACCCGGCGAACAGCTCGTCGGCGCCCATCCCCGAGAGCATCACCTTGACCCCGGCCTCCCGGGCGGCCGAGCAGATCAGGAACGTGTTGATCGCGGCGGGGTCGCCGATCGGCTCGTCCAGGTGGTACGTCATCTGCGGCAGCAGGTCGAGCACGTTCGGAGCGATCTCGATCTCGTGCAGGTCGACGCCGAACTGCCCGGCCACCTGCCGGGCGTGGCGCAGGTCGTCCGGCATCGCCTCGAACCTGGCGTCCTCGGCGCGGAACCCGATCGTGTAGGCGGAGATCCCGGGCCGGTCGCGGGCCGCCAGCGCGGTCAGGTAACTGGAGTCGAGACCACCGGAGAGGAACGTCGCCACGGGCACGTCGGAGCGCAGGTGACGCCGGGTCGACTCCTCGACGACGGCCGCGATGTCCGGCAGCTCGCCGGCCCGGGCCCGCTCCCGGCCCTCGGCGGCGACGTCCCGCAGGTGCCAGAACCGGCCGCGCTCCACCCGGCCGTCGGGCCGGCACCTCAGCCAACTCCCCGGCGGCAGCTTCTCCGCCTCGCGGAACGCGCACCGCGAATCCGGCACCCAGTAGTAGAGGAGCGAGGCCACCAGCGCCGCGTGGTCCACCTCCAGCGAGCCGCCGGTCGCGGCGGCGAGCGCCTTGAGCTCGGAGGCGAACGCCAGGCCCGCACCGCGCCGCAGCAGGAACAGCGGTTTGATGCCCAACTGATCGCGGGCGAGCACCAGTTCACCGGTCCGCTCGTCGAAGATCCCGAACGCGAACATGCCGCGCAGCCGGGGCAGGCAGTCCGTGCCCCAGCGCCGCCAGGCTTCCAACAGCACCTCGGTGTCGGAGGTGCCGCGGAAGCGCACCCCGGCGGACGCCAGCTCGGCACGGAGCTCGGGCGCGTTGTACAGCTCGCCGTTGTACGTCAGGGCGAGGCCGCCCGCGACCATCGGCTGGGCGCCGGTCCCGGACAGGTCGATGATCGCCAACCGGCGGTGTCCGAGGGACACTTCGCCGTCCCCGACGGGGTGGTCGTACCGGCCCGCCCCGTCCGGGCCGCGGTGGACGAGGGTGTCGGTGAGCCGGTCGGTGACGACCTTCCCGTCCGGCCATCGGTACGTCCCTGCGATGCCACACATGTCCTACCGAGCCTCCTGGTCGTTGTCCGGGACCCGCGTCGCGCACATCGGCTGCAGCTGCGCCCGCGGCCGGCCCTCCCCCACTGCCTGAACGGCGTGGGAGGTACCCCCACCGTTCTGCCGGGCCGGCCGTTCGCTGCGGCCGCGCAGCGCGGTCTGCAGCCCGTCCCACAGCGTGCCGTCGGTCCGGTCCCGAGGATCGGGGTCGATCAGCACCACGCCGAGCACCGCGATGCGCTGGTCCGCGAGTTGCCGCGCCACGGTGTGCAGCCAGGCGGCGTTGCCGTGCCCGGCCCGCACGACGAGCACGGTCCGGGTGCCGAGGTACTGGAGGTCGGTCCACGCGGTGCCGGGCGCCACCGAGCCCACGCCGAACCGGCGTTCGTCGCGCGACCCGGCCGCCGCGGGCTCGCCGCCGACCACGCTCGGGCCTCCCGGCCTTCGGCGGCGACCCGCGAGCTGCGGCCCGGGCAGCCCGTCGACGACGACCACCGGCCCGTCCGGTGCGAGGGCCCCGGCGAGGTCCAGGGCGAGCGCGCTCGTGCTGCGCGCACAGCCCAGTTCCAGCAGCGACACCGGTTCGGCGGAGCCGCGCACGGTGCGGGCCAGGGACGCGACGAGCCGTTCGCGCGCCGTCCGGATCCGCCGGCGCTGCCACGGCCGGCCCGACCGGCGGGGCAGCTCGGCGATGACCGACGCGCCCAGGTTCGCGGCGATGTCCCGGCGCAACACCGGGCGGTCCGCCACCACCACGCCGACCGCGGCCAGCGCGAGCCCCAGGACGAGGCCGAGGACGAGCCCGACCGCGGCGTGGGTGAGCGCGGCCTTGGCCAGGGAGCGTGGCAGCGCGCGCGGGGCGTCCACGATCTGCGTGCCGGCGATGACCTGGGGCGTGCCGGTGCGCGCCTCCTCGGCGCGCTGGTCGAAGTCGGCGATCCTCGACGTGAGTTCGGCCCGGCGGGCGAAGCGCGACTCAAGGCTCGCGGAGTCCTTCGGGCCGCCGCCCGGCGCTCGGTCTCCGATCGCCTTGTTGACCTGGGCGAGCTCGTCCCGCAAGCGGTCGCGCTGGTCGTCCAGGGCCTTGGCCTCGGCCTTCGCGGCGTCCCACATCCGCCGCACGTGGTCCGCGACGAACGCCTCGGCCAGCGCCTTGGCACGGGCCACCGCCTCCGCGTCGCTGTGACCCGTCACGTCGATCTGCAACAGGTTGTTGGTCAGGCCGGTGCCCTGGTAGTCCCGCAGGAAGTCCGCCGGCTTTTCCGGGGACTTGAGGGACTTCAGGGCCTCGTCGGCGATCCGGGTGGTCCCCAGCAGCGCGACGTCGGTGCGGATCAGGGATCCGGGGTCGTTCGGCTGGTCCTCCTTGTGCGCGACCAGCACCTTGGTCACCGCGGTCGGCGGCGTCGGCAGCAGGACCGCCACCGCCGCGCCGACGAGCAGCCCCAGCAGCGCCATGGCGCACCACAGGCGGCGCCGCCTCCGCACCGCCACCACCAGCGCCTGGAGGTCCAGCAGCGGAGCGGTGGCCGACGACTCCGACGTCGTACGCGTCGTCACCCGGCACCTCCCGTCGTGTCGTCGGCCAGCGCGAGCACCGGCGCCGCGGCGGCCCGAGGACGGTCCGCGGACCGCGTCGGACGGGCCCGGACCGGGCCGGCGAGGACGATCCCGACGACCTCCTGCTGGGCGTCCGCACACGCCTCGGCGATGCCGGTGAGCTCCGACGCGGTCCAACTGCCCGCGCTGAGCACGACCAGGACACCCGACTCGTCGTCGCGGTCCGGCACCATCGGCCGGCCCACCGAGACCCGCACCGTCCGCAGCACGGGACACCCCCTGTACGAGGAGCTCGGGGAGGGAGCGCCCCCGGCCTCGACGACGAGCTGCCCGGCGGCCCGGCGGGCGATCTCGTCGCCGTCCGGAACGACGACCAGCAGCCGCCGGGGGGACGGCAGTTCGTCCCGGAGGCGGGCGCACAGCCGCCGGTAGCGGAGCCGCCTGGTGGCCTCGTCGCCGGACGTCTGCGGGGCGGGTGCGTCCCACCGGACGTCGAGGTCCAGCAGCGCGCGGATCCGGGCCCACGGGCCCCGGCCTGCCGGCCGGCGCGCGGGTCGTTCCTCGGGTACGTCGACGGTGCCCAGCAGCGTCGAGCCCAGCGCCGCGGCGATCTCCGGTGCGGCGCGCAGTCGGTGACCCCGCCGTGCGGCGGTGAGATGGCCGATGACCGTGAGCAGGAGGAACAGCAGCGCCCCGGCGGCGATGAGCTGCGTGCGCGTCGGTGGCGCCGCGCCGGCCGGCCGGGTCGCCGGCCCCATGACGACCATGTTGGCCTTGTTGGCGGCCGGGGCGGCCTGGTCCAGCTTGTTGAGGGCCTCCTGTAATGCGGTGCGCAGCTTCGCCAGCTCGGTGCGGGTCTGCACGCCCTCCACGGTCCGTCCCGGATCGGCGGCGTCGGCCAGCTCGGTGATGCGGCGGCTGGTCTGCACCACCGTCTGCCGCAGCGCCTCGGGTCGTGCCGCCGCTTCGGGGTCGGCGCTCTCGCCCGCCATCCGTGCGGCGAACGTGACGAACTGATGCACCATCTGGTCGGTGAGTTGCTGGGCGCGTTCCGGAGTGTCGGCCGTACCCGACACCGTGATGATGTTCCCGTCGGCTGCCTTGGCGCCCACCCGGTCCCGCAGCTCGCTGCCGCTCACCCCGGCCCAGCCCAGGGTGGCCGCCGCACGGTCGACCACCGTCGAACTGGTCGCGACGTCCACCTGCGTCAGCAGCTCGCGCTCCTCCCACTGCCCCGGCAGCAGGACCGATGCCGACGCCGTGAAACTCGGCGGAAACAGCAGCGAGGCGCCGTAGCCGACGAGCGCGCCCACCACGGCGAGGACGGTCAGGAGCCGCCAGCGCCCACGGATGATCCGCCCGATCGTGGCCAGGCGTATCGTGTCGTCGCTCAACGGCGGGGCCTCTTCCCCGTCCGGTTCGGGTGGCCCGCCGACGCCGGAGTGCGGTCCCGGCAGGCAGCGGAGTAGGCGGCGAGCAGCGCCGCCTGCGAGTTCCGCCAGGAGAGCTGGCCGCTGATCCGCTCCTGGCCGATCTTGCCCATCCGGGCCCGCGCCTCCGGGTCGTCCAGCAGCTGCGAGATGAGCCGGGCAAACGCGGCCTCGTCGTTGGCGGGCGCGTACACGGCGGCGTCACCGGCGGAGACCCGCGCCTCCCGGAGGTCGAACGAGACGACGGGCCGGCCCATCGCCATGTACTCCAGGACCTTGTTCATGGTCGACACGTCGTTGAGCGGATTGCGCGGGTCGGGGGAGAGGCACACGTCCGCGGTGGACAGATGGCGCACCAGGTCGGCGTCCGGAATGCGCCCGGTGAACTCCACCTGTTCCGAGAGCCCGAGCCGCCGGGACAGTGCCACCATCGCGTCGAAGGCGTCGCCGGCGCCGACGAACACCGCGTGCCAGTCGGTCCGGCCGAGCTCGTCGCGCAGCTTCGCGAGGGCTCGCAAGGCGTAGTCGACGCCGTCCTGCGGGCCCATGACGCCCAGATAGCACAGCAGATGGGGCTTGCCACGCTTCAACTCCGGCTCGGGCGGCACAGGTTGGAACCGGTCGACGGCGGGCGCGCTGCGCACCACGAAGACGTCCGCCGGCTGTTTGCCGCCGCGGCGCACCGCGACGTCCCGGTAGCTCTCGTTCGTGGCGAGCACGATGTCCGCCGCCCGGTAGGTCCGCCGTTCCAGTGCGCACACGGCGCGGTAGAGCAGGTCTTCGCCGCGGTGGAACCGGGAGAGGTACAACTCGGGCACCAGGTCGTGCTGGTCGAAGACGAACCGTGCGCCGCGCCGTTTCAGCCACAGCGCCGGCAGGAACAGCAGGTCGGGCGGGTTGCAGGCGTGGACCACGTCGACCGGGCCGACTCTGCGGGCCAGCCGGGCCGTGTGCCACAACGCCGATCCGTACTCCCGCAGGTAGCCGGCCGGGCCCCCGGTGGCCGCGCGCAGCGGGTAGCGGTGGATCCGGACCCCGTCGATCACCGCCTCCGGCTCGGTGTCCCGCTTCTCCCCCCGGGGACAGATGACGTGGACCTCCCAGCCCGCGTCGCGCAGTGTCGTGCACTCCTGCCACACCCGCCGGTCGAACGGCACCGACAGGTTCTCCACCAGGACCAGCGCGCGCCGGGCCGTCCCGTCGCCGCTGACCGTCTCACCGAACGATGTGTCACCAAGCAAGGCCCACGTACCCCGGTTCGGCCCGGCGCGCCTCGGCGTCGGGAAGGCGGATGAGATCGACGATCACCGGGCCGCCGCCATGGGGCAGCGCCGACAGTACGGCCGGGTCCTTGGTCCCGACCAGGCACACCTCGGCGTGGTCGAGGACCTCGTCGACGGAGTCCGCGAGCAGCTGCGCGAGGTGCGGCAGCCGGGTCTCGATGTACTCGCGGTTCGCGCCGAGCAGCCGGGAGAGGCTGACGTTGGCGTCGTGGATGCGCAGGTCGTACCCCTTGCCGAAGAGCACCTCCGCCAGCTCGACGAGCGGGCTCTCGCGGAGGTCGTCGGTGCCCGGTTTGAAGGACAGCCCGAACAGGCCCACCCGGCGCTTGCCGGTGCGCTCGACGAGGTCCACCGCGCGTTGCAGGTGGTCGGCGTTGGAGGCCAGCACGTGGGCGAGGATCGGCACCGAGACGTCGGCCCGGCGTGCCGCGTGGACCAGGCTGCGCAGGTCCTTGGGCAGGCAGGAGCCGCCGAAGGCGAAGCCGGGTCGCAGGTAGGCGGGGGAGATGTTCAGCTTGCGGTCGGCCAGGAACACGTCCATCACCTGGTGCGAGTCCACCCCGAGTGCCTGGCACACCGCGCCCAGCTCGTTCGCGAAGCCGATCTTGAGGCCGTGGAACGCGTTGTCCGCGTACTTGATCGCCTCGGCCGTCGGGATCGGCACCCGGAACACCGCGCCGGGCAACCCCTCGTACAGCGCCGCCACCACATCGCCGCTGGCCCGGTCGAGCTCGCCGACGACGGTCTTGGGCGGGTCGAAGAAGTCCCGCACGCTCGTGCCCTCGCGCAGGAACTCCGGGTTGACCGCGACCCCGACGTGCACCCCGGCCGTGCCGCCCACGGACTTCTCCAGGATCGGCACCAGCAGGTTCAGGCAGGTGCCCGGGAGCATGGTGCTGCGGAACACGACGGTGTGCCGCCCGCCGCGCCCACCGCGGTCCGCCAGCGCGGCGCCGATCTGTGCGGTGACCCGCTCCAGGTACGTGGTGCACAGGCTGCCGTTGGGCTCCGACGGCGTGCCCACGCAGACCAGCGACACCTCGCTGCCCGCGATGGCCTCGCGGACGTCGCCGGTGGCGCGCAGCGCTCCGGTCCGCACGACCTCGGCGACGAGCTCGCCGATCCGCTCCTCGACCACCGGTGCCTTGCCGTCGTTGACCAGGTCGACCTTCACCTGGTTGACGTCCACCCCGATGACCTCGTGACCCATGCTGGCCAGGCACGCGGCCGACACGCAGCCCACGTAGCCGAGCCCCAGGACGCTTATTCTCATGACGCGTTCCTCCCCCCGGGCAGGCACCTTCGGCCTGCGGTCCGTGCGCCGGCCGTACGACGTCGCAGCCCCCCGCGCATCAGTAGGCCCCCTGCCCTTGCAGCACCGCACGCAGGGTCTTCCACAAGATCACCGTGTCGAGGGCGAGCGACCAGTCCTCCACGTACCGCAGGTCCAGTCGGACGGCCTCCTCCCACGGCAGGTCGCTGCGTCCACTGATCTGCCACAGGCCGGTGAGCCCGGGCTTGACCAGCAGCCGCCGCCGGATGTCCGGGCCGTACGCGGCGCACTCCTCCGGTAACGGAGGTCGTGGACCGACGAGCGACATCGATCCGGTGAGCACGTTGAACAGCTGGGGGAGTTCGTCGATCGAGTAGCGGCGCAGCACCGTTCCCACCCGGGTCACCCGTGGATCCCGGCGGAGCTTGAACAGCAGACCGGCGCCCTCGTTGCGGTCGGCCAGCGCGGCACGCGCCCCGTCGGCCCCGGCGACCATGGTGCGGAACTTGACGATGGTGAACTCTCGGCCGTCCTTGCCGACCCTGCGCTGGCGGTAGAACGCCCCGCCCCGACTGTCCACCAGCACGAGCAGGGCGACGAGCACCATCAGCGGCGCGAAGAGGATCAACAGGATCGCCGCGCCCATCCGATCGACGACCTCTTTGACCGCCCGGTGCCCGCCGGTGAAGGTCGGCATGCTCACCCGCAGCAGCGGGATGCCGAGCACCGCGTCGACGTGCAGCCGCGGGCCGGCCACCTCCATCAGCACGGGGGCCACGACCATCTCGGCGTCGCTGCCTTCGAGGTTCCAGGCCAGCCGCTGCAGCCGGTCCGGTGACCAGTGCGGGTCCGGCGTGACGGCGACGACGCGGTACCCGTCGCGGTGGACGTGGCCCGCGACGTCCGTCAGCCGGCCGACGACCGGCACTCCGTCCAGTTGGTCGCCGACGGCCCCGCGACCGTCCGTCGTGCACACCGCATCCACCCGCCAGCCGAGGTGCGGGAACCTGCGGGTCCGGGCGATCAGGTCGCGCACGGTGGCCAGGCTGCCGGCGGCGAGCACCGGTCGCAGGCACCGTCCTTCCTTCCGCTGTCTGTGCAACCACAGACGCAGCAGGTACCGGGCGGTCATGGTGATCAGTGCGATCGTGGGGATCGCGACGAATATCCAGAGCTTGATGTTGCGCGAGGCGAGCGCTATCCCGCCGAGCGCCAGGACGACGGTCGCCGTGAACAGCGAGCGTCCGAGCCGGCGGAACTCCTCGGCGCCCTGGCCGAGTACGGCCGGAGCCCACGACCGGCTCACCGCGAGCGACCCCAGCACCAGCAACTCGGTGCCGAATGCGAGGATCCCCCATTTCTCGTGCCAGTTGGCCGCGTCCCTGGCCCCGAAGAAGTTGCCGATCGCCGCCACCACGAAGGCGGTGGCCACGGTGTCGCTGGTGATCACGGTACGGCGGTACCGCTGCTCCCAGTCGGTCGCGGGCCGGTCGGTCGCCCCGTTCTCCGGACCGCCGCGCGCCAAGAGCAACGGGCTGCCCAGTTCCCCCTGCTGCACAGATCCCCCCAGGTCTCCAGTGGGCTCGACGTATTCGCTCCACAGCTTTCTCCCCTCGGGCGGCCCGCCCCCCGCCGTGCCGTTCCTCCCCCAGGAGGCCCCGTCCTCCCGCGTGACATCCCCGCCGGTGCGGTGCCGCATGAACGCCCCGTCCAGGCAGCGGGGGACGCGCATGCCGTGCCGGCCCCCCAGGTGCGCGGAAACCGTCGAAGCCTCAGGCTCCCCTCACCCGAGACCCTCTCTCGGGCTCAAAGGATTGATCCCCCCAGGTCTGGCGCCGAGGGCACGACTGCCGGTCGTTCGTGGCACCGGACCTAAAGATCATGATTTGTCGCCTGGTGTCATGTGAAGCAGCGTCAATGTAGACCATCGGAGCCCACCTGGAGAGGGGAATGTGTGCAACTTGTGGCCAAACTTTGGAGGTGATTCCACGGAAAGGTCACCACCTGCGGTGCCCGGCCACGAAGCCGCAGCTTGCGACCTGTGGCGACGGCGGTTGCCGGGGCCACCGGCACCGCCACCCCGGGGCGAAGCGGCACTGCCAACTGGGCAGCACCCGGCCGTGCTTGGCCGTGCGCCATCGGGCCATGCATGGGCAGCGGGCCCGGCCGCAGGGGGCTCAGGTGCTGGTCCGGCACCACGGAAGGCCCGTCAGGGGAGGGCGACTTGACGAGTAATCAGTTGCGCGCTCGGGATGCTCGGTACAAGCCTGTGGATGGCGAGAAAAGCACGGGCGACAGTGACGCGAGTGACGTGGTGGTGCCGGCCGTGTCAGCTGCGGCTCTTGCTTCGAGGGCCCCGCGCCCCGCGTGCGCGGCGACACCCCAGGAGCCGCGGCGTGGATCAAGTCCCCTGACCCGCCCGCCAGTTCGAAGACCGATCCCACCCACGCCGTGCTGCGGTCGAGCGACACCGGAGTCCTCGGTGCCGCCCGCGACACCCCTGCGCCCCGCGTCGGAGACCGGCGGGGTCCTGGCGTGCGGCCCGGTCGTCCTTCATCGACCGTGACGTCGCCTTCGCATATTCTTCCGGTCGCCAATCTCCGGGCGCTCGGTGACTATTGCCGATCCCGATGGATAACAGGATTCTGCTGGTGACGCCGAGACGTCAGCCCATAGAATGTCGCGCGCTGCTCGCGATGGCGGCCGGTGAGGTGGGCGGTGGGGGCGGAGTGCCGTGGTTGAGCTGCAAGAACACGCAATGCAGGGTGGTTCTCCCCGAGGTTTTGAACGGGCGTTCGCTTTTCCTCGCCCGCGCCACTTAAGCACCATCTGTCACAGCCTCAATCCACAAAGCCTTCCCCTCACCAGCAGTGGGCGCTTTCCCGTTTCCCGGTGCCCGTGTCCGGGTGCCGAGAAGTGGACGCGCAGCGAGAAGTAGGTACTTCGTCTTCCTGTCGAGAGAGAAGTGTGGAGCGTGATGCCATGAACCAAGTGGGCAGAGATTCGGGCCGGCCGGCCCGAAGGCTCGCGGCGCCCCTGGCGCGCACCGGGTTAGCTGTTCTTCTGCTGGCGGGCGGCGCCATGGGGGCGACGGCTGGACCGGCCGCCGCCTCAACCACCGACGGCACACTGACGGTTCAGGTGCTGCGCGACTTCTTCGGCACCGGCGTGATCAACACGACGATGGACGTGCCGCAGCGGGGCATGAAGGTGCAGGTGTCCGACCGCGCCGGGCACGTCGTCACCGGCCTCACGGACACCACCGGAAAGGTCGTGGTGTCGCGGTCGACGACGCTGACCGGCGGCCGATACCGCGTCGACGTCAGCATTCCGGCACCGTACGACAACCACCTGCAGGCGGCGCCTGCGTCGACGGCGGAGAACCACTTCAACAGCTTCACGTCGTTCGTGGACGTGTCGGGCGGCAAGAACGCCTCGGTGGTGACCGGCGTCTGGAATCCGGCCGACTACACCCTGCCGGACTCGCGGTATTTCGTACCCGTCCAGAACGGCGCCAACGGAACCGACAACCGGGCCTTGGTGGCGTTCGGGACGAAGGTCCGTGGCACGTGTCCCGGCGATGTGTCGTGCCCCACCACGCTGGCCACGCAGGCCCAGGTGGGCACGACGTTCGGGCTGGCGTACGACAAGTACCAGAACCGGCTGTTCCAGGGCGCGTTCGCCCGCCGGTACGCCCCGTACGGGCCGAAGGGCGGCGGCGCGATCTACACGGTGCCGACCAACGGCTCCGGTGCACCGGAGCTGTTCGCACAGGTGCCGGGCGCCACGTCCACGCAGCACGACACCGCAAACATGATCAAGGACCCCGGCTTCACCGACGCACCGGGCAAGGAGAGCATCGGCGGCCTGGCCCTGTCGGAGGACGGCTCCACGCTGTACGCGGTGAACCTGCGGACCCGCAGCCTGGTGAGCTTCGACGCCACCGGGGCGACCGCCGCGGGGCCCAAGGCCACGGTGCGGATCCCGGACCCGGGGTGCGCGAGCGCCGGCGACTGGCGACCGTTCGGTCTCGCCGTCCACGACAACACGCTCTACGTCGGCGGCGTGTGCGACGCGGAGAGCACCCAGCAGCGCGCGGACCTCAAGGCCGTCGTCTACGCCTACGACGGCAAGCGGTTCAACACGGTGCTGACCCACGTGCTCACCGACCAGCGCGGCACCGTCTTCACCGGTGCGGGCAACGTCGCCCAGGCCACCCACTGGAATCCGTGGAACACCAGCCTGGAGACGTGGGACCAACGGAAGCTGGGCGGCGCCTTCATCGATCCGCAGCCGGAGCTCGCCTCCCTCGCCTTCGCCCGCGACGGTTCGATGATCCTGGGCTTCCGCGATCGGTTCATGGACGTGCTCAGCGCGAAGGGACTGGACCCCCGCCCGGACAACAACACGCCGGAACTCGGCATGTCCGGTGGGGACATCACCATGGCCTGCGCCGATCCCGGCGGCGGATACGCGTGGGAAGGCACGGGGAAGTGCCCCAACCACGCCACCCCCGCCAACGACGGCGGTGAGGACGGCGGAGTCGTCGAATACTTCCCGGGCGACTTCTTCGGCGGCGGGCACCAGGAGACCGCGCTGGGTTCGGTGGCCTACATCCCGCAGCAACAATGGGTCGTCAGTACGGAGTTCGACCCGACCGTCAACATCGAAACCGCCGGTACCGGTTACTACGACATCGCGACCGGTCAGGGCCCGGGCAACAGTCCGGCCGCCAACGCGTACCAGTTCATCGGTCAGGAACAGAACGGGTTCGGCAAGGCCGGCGGGCTCGGTGACATCGCCTACACGGCGGCGAACGCACCGATCCAGATCGGCAACCTCGTGTGGTTCGACGGCGACCACAACGGGATCCAGGACCCGGGGGAACCCCTGCTGCCGGGGGCGACGATCAACCTGCTGGACGCGCACGGCAAACAGGTCGCCACGACCAGGACCGATGCCGCCGGTGAATACTATTTCGGTGGTGTCGGCGCCGCGTACCAGCTCACACCGGGCGCGAAGTACACGGTGCAGTTCGACGTGTGCACCGCGGACACCAGCAAGGTGCCCGGCCAACCCCCCACGAGCGAGCTGCGCTTCACGCTCCCGCGAGCCGGTGCCAACCGTGCGCACGACTCGAACGTGACCCCGCCGACCACCGGGAAGCCGTGCAACGGCTTCGCTCCCGTCACGGCGCCGGCCAAGCCGGGCGGGGTCGACCACACGATCGACGCCGGGGTGTACGTCCCGAAGGCAACGCCGACGCCGACCCCGACGCCCACTCCGTCCGCGCCTCCGGCCTCCACGCCGCCGTCGCCCGCGCCGCCCGCCAACCCGGCACCGGGCGGCGGGAGTTCGGGATCGATGGCGAATACCGGTATGTCCCGGCTGCCGGAGATGCTCGCCGCCGTCGGCCTGCTGGTGGGTGGGGGCCTGGCCCTCGCCTTCGTGAGCCGCAAGCGCCGGGCCCGGCAACACTGAACGAACGGAACAACGGTGAGCTGCCCGCCCGCGTCCCGGCGGGCGCGGTCGGGCGGCTCACGTCTTGGCCGGCCCACGAGGGCCGGCCTCGGCGTCGTCTGACACCGCCTGCCGAGTGCCGCCGTGACCGCACGGCGGCCGAGCAGTGCGGTGACGGAGAGGGTGAAGCAGCAGAGTGTCAGCGTCGAGCCGGGTGCGAAGCGTCCGAACCCAGAAAGCCCCACCGGGCCGTGCGGCCGGCCGGCGCCGTTGGCTACGGCCACGCTGGGCAGCAGCCGGCATCGGCATCGGCACGGCGCTGGCCGCGGTGGCCGCGTTCGCCATCGTCGACGGCAGCTCGGGTGACAGCGGTCAGCGCGCACTGACGTCGGACGAGGCGAACAGGCTGGCGATCACGCGGTTCCGCAACTACCAGGCGCACGGCCGCACGGTGACGATCACCGTGCCGGGCGCCGCCGGCGGGCTCGTCGTCACCGGATCCCTCGACTTCCAAGGCAAGCTCGGTTACGGCGTGGTGCACGGCGCCGGACGCGACACGTCCAGCGACGGGCTGATCCAGTGGACGGCCGCCTCGGTCTTCGTCCACCCGATGGCGCATGCCCCGGCGCAGGCACCCGCCGCGCCGCCCCGCTCGGGCTGGTACAACCGTCCCTTGCAGTCATCCGGCAGCGCACTGGACAGTTCGTTGACCATCGCGCTCAACCTCGCCAGCGACCGACCGGACAACGCCCAGCTGCTGCCGCAGAACGGCGCCGCCTGGTGGGGACGGGACGAGGTGGACGGGCACCGGGTGGACGTCATGACCGGGCCGTACTCCCGTGGCCGCGCCGGAACGGCGGGCACCGTGCGCTACTGGGTCGGCGAGGACGGCACCATGTACCGGGTCCGGATCAGCGTGGGTTCCGAGACACAACCGGTGGTCATCGACTTCGGCCCCCAGAAGTACGTTCCGGTCGAGCCCGCACCGGGAGTCACCCCGAGGTCGTAGCCGCCGTTCAGGACGTCCGCACTCGTGCGTGCGCGGCGAGCAGGGACGCCGGCGGCAGCGGGACGTCCGCCGTTGCCGGTAGGGACGGAACGGCCGGGACGGTGGTGGCGCCCGCAGTGGTGGCGTGGGGGAACTGCGGCTGGGGACCGGGCGCGGCGACCTCGGTGAACGGGATGCCGGCGGGCGCCGTCGGCCTCGGCCAACTACCGCTCGGCGAGGTCGACTTGAGCGGGAGCGGGCAGGGCGCGGTCGTCGCGAGCACGGCGGGCACCGTGCTGCGCAGGTCGTTGCCGCGCAGGCAGTTGCCCCGCCCCCGCGTGGCGGTGGGGAACGTCCAGCCGACGTCCACGCCATTGCCGGTGAACGCGTTCGCCACGACCTGGTTGCCGACCGGAGGAATGTCGGCGGTCGCCGTGATCACCAGGCCGGCATGGCCGTTGTCGGCGATGCGGTTGCGGACGAACTGGTTGTCGCTGCCGCCGTCGACGCCGATGCCGATGCCCCACGCGCCGTCCGCCTGCGCCGGGGTGGCCTTCTGCTGGTTGGCGGCGATCAGGTTGCCGGCGAGGACGGCGCCCTGTTGCGGCAGCAGTTTCTCCTGGTGGTCGGAGTTGGTGGTGAGCCCGACCCGGTTGCCGACCAGGCGGTTGCCGATCACGTACATGTCTCCGCTGGCGTTGGTGCCCTCGTATCCGACCGCGTTGAGTTCGGCGACGTTGTCCCGCACCACGATGCGACAGGGCTTGCACTGTCCGACGTAGATCCCCGAGTCGGCCCCGCCCGACGCGTACGAGTGCTCGATGACGCCGTTCTGCGCGGAGAACGCGTAGATGCCGTACAGGCCGTTGCGGGTCGCCGTCACGTAGGAGACCAGGAACGACTTCAGGAAGGTGACGGGCTCATCGCCGGTGTCGTAGCCACCACTTGCCCCCGGCAGACCGGCGGCCGCCTTCGCCGAGCCGGTGACGAGGACCCCGTTCTGCGTGTTGTTCTGCACGGTGAGGTTCTGCACGGCCACCCCCGGCGCCGTGACGACGATGCCGTTGGGCTGCCGCAACCGCCCGTCGATGACGACCTTGTCCCGGGACTCCCCACGGAGAGTGACACCAGGCGTGGCGACCTGCACCGACTCGTGGTAGACGCCCGGAGCGACCAGCACCAGGTCACCGGAGCGAGCGAGGGACACCGCATCGGAGATCGTCGGGGCATCGCCGGGGACGCGGATCGTCACCTGGGCACCGCTCGGTCGCCTGCCCTTGCCCGACCCTCCCTCGCCGCCGCAGCCGACCACAAGCGTCAGCGTGCCCAGTACCGTCGCCACCGCACGAAGAGCCCATCGAGACATGATCCCAGTTTGGCACGATGCCCAATCCCTCGCCAGAAAAGCGAAGTTGAGCCGCATCCGCGATTCCGGTGTGGCACTCTGCACCCCATGCACCAAGCCGATCGCCAGCCGTCGCGCCGCACGTTCCTCCACACCACCGGCACCGTGGTGGCCGCCGGACTGGCCGCAGGGTGCACGGCGGACTCAGCCCGGCCGGACCGGCAGCCCCCCACCGCCGCGGCCGCGCCCCCGCCGGTTCCGCTGACGGGCCGCCATCAGGCAGGCATCACGCTCCCTCAGCCGGCGCAGCCCAACCTGCTCGCCGTGGTGGCCGACGTCGGCGGCGCCGTGGCCGTCGGGCCGTTGCTGGCCGAACTGGGCCAGGCCATCCGCACGCTCGTGGCGGGGACCGACCGGCGACTGCTGGGCCTGCCGCCGGGCGACCTCACCGTGACCGTCGGCGTGGGCCCCCGGCTGGTGCGCGCGGCCGGTGCCTCGCTGCCCGGCGCGGCCGACCTCCCGGGATTCTCCCGCGAGCGGATCGACCCCCAGGCCCGCGGCGGTGACTTGATGTTGCAGATCTGCGCCAGCGACGCGCTGCTCCCGCCGGTCGTCGCCTCCGCGCTCCTGCACCAGGCCGGCGACCGCGTCCACGAACGCTGGCGGCAGTCCGCGCGCCGCGGTGCGAACGTACCCGTCGGCAACGGCCGCACCGCGCCGCGCAATCCGCTCGGTTTCATCGACGGGATCGTGGGCCCGCACACGACCACCGAACAGCAACGCGACCTGTGGCTGGCCGGTCCCCCCGCCGTCGCCGGCGGCACCCTGGCCGTACTGCGGCGCATGGAACTCGACCTGCCGCGGTTCGCCGCCCTGTCCACGGCCGAGCAGGAGGCGGTCTTCGGGCGGCGCCGGGCCAGCGGCGTCCCCCTCTCCGGCGGCACCGTCGCCGCGGGCCCGCAACTCGGAGCCAAGACACCGGACGGACGCTATCTCGTCCCCGCGGACGCGCACGTGCGCAGGGCGAACCCCACCGTGGTCGGCGTCGGCCTCATGCTCCGCCGCTCCTACACCACCGACGCGCCCGCCCCCGGCCTGCTCTTCATCAGCTTCCAGAACGACCTGCGGACCTTCACCGCCACCCTCACCCACATGGACACCTCCGACGCGCTGCTGCGGTTCACCACCACCACCGCCAGCGCGACGTTCCTGATCCTCCCCGGCTTCGACGGGCAACACCCGCTCGGTTCCGCTCTGTTCGGCTGACCCGTGCGCGCCTGGCGCACGGTGACTCCGATACCGGGCGCCTTCCGTCGAGCACCGCGGTGGGGCGCTGCCGTGCATCGCGCCGATGCTCACCGGTAGATGAGGCTACTTATTCGGCCCCATCTGGAGAGTGGCGCGAACTTTGCCCCAGCTCACTTATGATGGGGTGTAGAAAGAGTGCTCTCTATGCGCTCGGGTGTGTCGAGGTAATGATTCTCAGACAGGGCAGGCATGGGCCATGACGGGTGACGGCAAGAGTGACGCGGCACCTGCCGGACGGGGGAGTCAGCGACTCGCCGAGACGGTGGCGGAGCTGATCGAGCGGGACATCGTGAAGGAGGGCTGGCGCACCGGGTCGGTCCTCGGGTCCGAGCGGGAGCTGATCGAACGCTACGGCGTGAGCCGCGCCGTGTTCCGCGAAGCCGTCCGGCTCATCGAGCATCACCAGATGGCGCGGATGCGGCGCGGGCCCGGCGGCGGCCTCGTCGTCACCGAACCGGATCCCGGCATCGTCCGCGACGCCGCGCGGGTCTACCTCCGGCACGCAGCGGTCAACCGGCGCCAGCTGTTCGAGGCGCGGATGGCCCTCGAACTCGCAGGTGTCACCACCGCGATCGAGAAGCTCACGGAGTCGGGCATCGCGCGCCTGACGGAGGCGCTGGAGACCGAGCGGGAGCTGATCGAGCGGGGGGTGACCCTCGGGCACGCGCGGCATCTCCACCGCGTGATCGCCGAATTGGCCGGCAATCCGGCCATCACCCTCTTCGTCGAGGTGCTGGCCCAGCTCGACCAGGACATGGTGCAGGACGAGTGGGAGTCCGACGGCCGGCCCGACGAGGGCAATCGCGAGGCCGCGGTCGAGTCCCACCAGGCACACCAGGCGATGGTCGCGGCGATCGTGGCCGGCGACGCTCCGCTCGCGCAACACCGCATGCGGCGGCATCTGCAAGCCGTGGCGGAGCTCTTGAAGAACGAGTCGTAGGCGCAGTCCTCCGAGCTGCGTGCCCGCACGGCGGACCCGCCGCCCCCGCGCAGGGGCGGCGGGTCCGCCGTATGCGCACGCAGCGTGAAGAGAGAAGGAAGAGAGAGGGCAGAAGGAAAGGGGGTCAGGTAAAAAGTGCACTCTTTGTTCGGAGGGGAAGGGTGTAGGTGCCTGGCCTGCCGGTGATCTGACGCTCCACGTGCCGAGTTGCGCTCCATTCACTTCGGGCTGGACCTCGTGATCGAGTAATGAGTACACTGAACTCGTGCTGAACTGAACTCAGGCTGAGCGGAACGGGATGCGCGGAGCGCAGTGACGTCGGGGTCGCTGGCGCAGCCGCCACCTCTCCGGCAACTCGCGAAAGGGACGTCCTCATGAACTCGCAGACCGGGCCGCACCACCGCGCAGACGACGTGCTCCGCACCCTGGGCATCCCCACCAAGGGCGCGGTGTACGACCTGTCCTCGGGTTGGTGGCGCCACATGCCGACGTTCGACGGCTATCCGCGTTTCGAGGTCCTCACCTACAACTCGCCGCAGGGCCAGCGCGCCGCACGGCGATTCCCGTTCGACGACCCCGAGGGGAACGAGGTCCAACTCGGCTACGTCTCCGAGCTCATGTCGGGAAGCCTGCACACCGGGACCCACATCGACGCACTGTGCCACGTGACGTGCGGGGCGAACGACGAATGGCACGGCGGCGTATCGGCGAACGAGGCACTGGGCGACTACGGTGCCGAAAGCGGGGACGCCTCGGAGTTGGCTCCCCTCTTCGGACGGGGCGTTCTGCTGGACGTCGCCGGCGCGCTCGGCCTGGAGGTCCTGCCGCCCCACTTCGCGATCGGTGAACGGCACCTGCGGCAGGCCGCGGAAGCCGCCGAGGTGAGGGTCGAGCAGGGGGACGTCGTGCTGGTGCGGACGGGCCAGATGAAGTTCTGGCCCGATGTCGATCTGATCCGCGAGCGCAGCGGCGGCAGCGGCGTGGCACTGGACGGGGCGCAGTGGCTGGTGTCGCAGGGCGCCCGCTACGTGGGCGCGGACACCATGTCCTTCGAGGCCAGGCCGTCGACGGTGCCCGGCAACCAACTCCCGGTGCACCTGTACCTGCTCCATGAGCAGGGGATCCACATCATGGAGTGGGTCAACTGCGAGGGCCTGGCGGCCGACGGGGTGTCCAGCTTCCTCTTCGTGGGCCTGCCGCTGACCATCCGGGGCGGCACCGGCTCGCCGCTCCGACCGATCGCCGTGGCGTGACCGGACGAGGAGGCGCACCGAGATGCCCGGGATGGTCTTCTCCGAACTGACTCCGGTGGCGTTCGCCGCGCGCGCCGCCAAGGTGTTCGCCGACCGCCTCGCGGTCGTCGACGGCGAGCTGCGGTACTCCTACGCCGAGCTCTGGCAACGCGCGCAGGCGCTGGCCGGCGTGCTGGCCGGGCACGGAGTGCGGCCGGGGGACCGGGTCGCGGTGCTGGCCCCCAACACCCACGTGTTGCTGGAGGCGCACTACGGAGTGCCGCTGGCCGGTGCGGTCCTCGTGGCCCTCAACACCCGGCTGGCGCCCACCGAGATCGCCTACATCCTCGACCACAGTGCTCCCGTCGTGGTGATCGTGGACGCCGCCTGCCGCACCGTGCTGACCGAGGCGCTGGCGCTCAGCGAGGTCCGACCCGCGGTGATCGACTCGGGGCGGCCGCACGACGCGTACGAGTCCCTGTTGGCGGACGCCACCCCGCGGGCGGTGGCGGTCACCGACGAGAGGTCGCTGCTGTCGATCAACTACACCAGTGGGACGACCGGACGGCCGAAGGGAGTGATGTACCACCACCGTGGCGCCTACCTCCAGGCGTTGGCGATGGCCTACCACGCCAGGCTGGACACGTCGGCACGCTTCCTGTGGACGCTGCCGATGTTCCACACGAACGGCTGGTGCTTCCCGTGGGCGGTGACCGCGGCCGGGGCGGTGCACCACTGCCTGCGCAAGGTGCACCCGCCGGACGTCTGGCGGGCCATCCGCGAGAGCGGAGTCACCCACTTCTGTGCCGCACCCACCGTGCTGGCCATGCTGGCCGACGACCCCGCCGCGGCGGCACCGGCCCCCCATCCGGTACGGGCGTTCGTCGGGGGCGCGCCGCCCTGGCCGGCACTGCTCACCAGGATGAGCGCGCTCGGCATCGAGATCCGTCATCTCTACGGACTCACCGAGACGTTCGGCCCGGCCGTCGTCTGCGACGAGCAGCCCGAGTGGCGGGACCTGCCGGCCGCACGGCGCGCACCGCTGATGGCGCGGCAGGGCATCGCGAACGTCATCGCCGAACCGCTGCGGGTGGTGGATCCCCACGGCGCCGACGTGCCGGCCGACGGCAGCACGCTGGGCGAGATCGTGCTGCGCGGCAATGACGTGATGCTCGGCTACTACCGCGACGAGGAGGCGACCGCGGCCGCGGCGACCACCGACGGCTGGTTCCGTTCCGGCGACCTGGGCGTCATGCACCCGGACGGCTACGTCGAGCTCCGCGACAGGGCCAAGGACGTCATCATCTCCGGCGGGGAGAACGTCACCAGCGTCGAGGTGGAGAGCGCGCTCGCGGAGCACCCGGCGGTGTTGGAGGCCGCGGTCGTCGGCACACCGCACCCGAAATGGGGTGAGGTGCCGATCGCTTACGTCACGCTCCGGGCCGACGTATCGGTCACCGAAGCGGAGCTGGTCACCTTCGTGCGGGCCAGGATCGCGGGGTTCAAGGCACCCCGTCGAGTGGTCTTCTGCGAACTGCCCAAGACGTCGACGGGAAAGATCCAGAAGAGCCTGTTGCGGCAGCGGTCCCCGCACGTCGCGCTCGATCGGCCCCCTGCCGGAGACGTGCCGGACGTCTCGTAGGGGCGATGCCGCGCCGGACCCGCCGGCGGCGCCGCCGGGCTCGCCCCGGTCGCGACCGGATCCGGCCCGGTCGGCCAGCCCCCTTTCGCCCGGTCCGTGGCGTCGTCCGAGATCTCGGAGCCGGGTCGCGGGCCGGAACAACCATGATCAAGAACAGTGGATCGGGAGAAGACATGACCAAGAGCAGGAGAGGGCTCGCGCTCGCGGCCGCCGCGATGGTGGCCCTGGTAGTCGGCGGCCCGGTGGCCACGACCGCCGCTAGGGCGACCGACAGCCGGGTCCCCGCCTCGGACGCGGGGCAGGATGCGTCGCCGGGCGTCATCCGGGCGACTCAGGTCGCCAAGGTGGCGCCGCTGGATCCGCCGTCGGCGTTCGGGCACGCGACCGTGCTGGAGGGGCCCGCCTTCGGGCCCGACGGCCAGCTGTACTTCGTCGACTTCACCGCTCCGGCCGGAAAGCCCAAGATCCTCCGGTTCGACCCCCGGACGAAGGCCGTCACGCCGCTCTACACCGACGCCACGAGCCGCTTCTCGTCCCTGCAGTTCAGTCCGGCCGACGGGAAGATGTACGTCACCGACTACGACAACGGGAAGATCGATCGGCTCGACCCCGACGGCTCGGGCTTCACGACCGTCTTCTCGGGGCCGGTGGACGGCCGGGCGATGGTGCCGGACGACATCGCCTTCAACAAGGCGGGCGACATGTACATCACCGACTACCAGGGCTCGCTCAAGAACCCGGACGGCCGGGTGGTGCGTCTCGACGCCCGCGGCACCGAACCGATCGTCCTGCAAGACGGACTGTCCAGTCCCAACGGCATCTCGTTCACTCCGGACTTCTCCGGCCTGTGGGTGGGCGAGTACAACCTCGGCCGGGAGAACTTCTTCACGCTGGCGCCCGACGGCAAGAGCTTCACCACGGGCAGCGTGGGAATGTCCGCCAACGTCGGTCGCGGCGGCTTCGACTCCAACTCCGTCGACTCCGCCGGCAACGTGTACCAGGTGGTGCTCGGCTCCGGGAAGATCCTCGTCTGGAACCAGACCGGAGACCTGATCGCCACGATCCGCATACCGCAGCAGCCCAAGCCGGAACCCCTCGTGAGCAACCTGGTGATCAAGCCGGGCACGACCGAGGCGTACGTCACCGTCGGCGGTGACAACGGCGGTTACCTCTACACGTTCCGCGCCCTCGCGCCGGGGCTCCCGCAGCCCGGCGGCAAAGGCGCCTGAGCAATCCTCGCCCCTTCCCGCGCGGCCGGTGACGGTGCACACGTCGCCGACCGCGCCGGGAGGCGATGCACCGCGGGCCGGGTGCGATGCGTTACGCCTCGGCGCCGCTGCCCGCGGTCTCGGCCAGGGCCTCCGCGCGCACCCTCCGCCGGTCGGGCTTGTTGTTCGGGGTGAGCGGGATCGCGTCGAGCAGCCGCAGGTTCTTGGGGATCTTGTAACCGGCCAGGTCCGCCCGGCAGAAGGCCCGCAGCTCCGCCAGGTCGACCGTCGCGTCCTGGACGGTCACGATGCCGGCTTCGACGCGCTCCCCCCAGTGCTCGTCGGGCAGCCCGTACACCACGGCGTCGGCGACCCCCGGGTGTCGGAGGATCACCTCCTCCACCTCCCGCGGGTAGACGTTCTCACCGCCGCTGATGATGACGTCCTTCGTACGGCCGACGATGAACACCCAGCCGTCCTCCGTCCGTGAGGCACGGTCGCCGATGTGCACGCCGTCGGCCCGGAACGTCTCCTCGGTCTCCTTGGGCAACCCGTAGTACCCACGGGCCTGCCACGGGCAGGCGACCACGAGGTCGCCGACGACGCCCGCGGGCACGTCGCGGCCTTCCTCGTCGAGGATGCGGACGATCGCGCCGGGCAGCGGCCGGCCCACACCGGTGAACCGGTCGGCCAGGAGGTCTTCGTGGTCGAATCCCATCACCGAGCCGAATTCGGTGGCGCCGAACCCCGCCCGGATCCGCGCGTTGGGGAAGTCGCGCAGCAGGCCGCGCACGAAGCCGTCGGTGGACGGCGCGGACCCGAAGCGGATCGCCTTGACGTTCTCGCGGCGGGTCGTGGCGAAGGCGGGATGGCGGCGGAGCGCGGTGAACATCGTCGGCGCACCCATCAGGCGGCTGGCACCGCGGTCGATGGCGGCGAGCGCGGAGCCGGCGTCGAACCGCCGCTGGATCCAGACCTCCCCGCCCGCGAACAGGGGCGCCAACAGGTTCGTTCCCAGCGTGATGTGGAAGAACGGGGAGAAGAACAGCTCGACGTCGGTGATCGTGCGCGGATTCCCGTGGGCGCAGGTGTTCAGCCAGAGCCACAGGCTGAGATGGGTGTGGCACACGCCCTTCGGCATTCCGGTCGTGCCGCCGGTGGCGAAGACGAGGGCCGGGGCGTCCTCCGCCGGGGGCGCGAGCGGCCCGCCACGGCTCCCCAGCGGGGTCGTCCGGTCCGCGATGGGCAAGCGGTCGGCGGCGGCCGGCAGTTCGATGACCCGACAGCCCGTCTCCTGTGCGAGGGAGGCGTGGGCGGGGTCCGCGATCACGGCGCTCGGGCGGAGCGTGGCGAGGTAGGCGCGTGCTTCCGGCCCGGTCAGGCGGTCATTGAGCGGTGCGGCCACCAGGCCGGCGGCCAGGGCGCCGAGGATGACCACGGTGTGCGGTATCGACGGCTCCATGGCCGTCACGACGCGGTCTCCGGTGTGCAGGCCCGCGCGCCGCAGTCCGACGGCGACGGCATCCATCGCGTCGACCAGCTCGGCGAAGGTCAGTTCTCCGGAGTCGTCACGCAGCGCTCGACGATGCGCCCCGTGCGGAGCGGTGCCGATCGAGCGCAGCCAGTTCGGCAGTGTCAGTACGTCAGCCACGAAGGTGCTCCCTTGGTCGTCAACGGGCGCAGTCAGCGCGAGGAGTTCCCTTCAAGCCATCGGCCAAAACGGCAATTGAGTGGCATCTTCTTGTCCTCAAGTGGCCAGTTGGCGCTGGGCTCCGGCTCTGGCGTGTGTCGGGATCGCCTCCGGGCTCGGGCCGGTTCCGCCGACTTCTCCTCGTAACGCCTGCTTACTGCTGCGACGTTACCGACTGTCGAGGCGGGAGGGTAGATGCTGCGGCGCCCTCCGTTTGAGGTGAGGGGTCTTGCCGCCAACCTAATAAAGTGTACTCTTTTTTGAGGGCGCCTTGCTCCTCCGATGGGGGCGACCGACGTGGCACCACGGGATGCGCTCGCTCCCGAAGGTGTGGCGCGGGAGGCGCACGACCCCCACGGGGAGGGACTGATGGAGTTCGCTCTGAGCGAGGCGGACGCGGCGTTTCGCAGCGACCTCGTCGGCTTTCTTGACCGCGAACTGGCCGAGGGGTGGAACCGCTCCGAGCACGGTCTCGGCAGCGCGGTGTACACCGACTTCTCAAGGGACTTCGTGCGCACCCTGGCAGCCAGGGGGTGGCTCACCCCGCACTGGCCGAAGGAGTACGGCGGCGGCGGACAAGGGGCCTGGCAGCACTTCGTGCTCGGCGAGGAGATGTGGAAACGGGGAGAGCCCCGCGGCCCGCAGTACATGAACGTGAACTGGGTCGGCCCCTCCCTCATCAAGTACGGCACCGAAGAACAGAAGGAGGCGCTGCTGCCGCCCATCGCCCGAGGAGAGGTCTTCTGGTGCCAGGGCTTCTCCGAACCGGAGGCCGGCACCGACCTCGCGGCCCTGCGAACCCGCGCGGTGCGCGAGGGCGAGGGCTACGTCCTCAACGGCCAGAAGATCTGGACGTCGTACGCGAACGAGGCCGACTACTGCTTCCTCCTCGCACGCACCGGCTCCGTGTCGGACGGGCGGAACGGCATCTCCGTCTTCCTGCTGCCGCTGAGCACGCCGGGCGTCGAAGTCCGGCGGATCGACGGGTTCGTCGGCGCGCACTCCTTCAACGAGCTGTTCCTCACGGACGTCAGGGTTCCCGGGAGCTGCCTGCTCGGCGAGGAGAACAAGGGCTGGGACATCGTCCGCCGGACGCTCGCCTACGAGCGGGTCGGCGCCCCGCGGTACGCCCGCGCCGCCCGGGTCCTCGACGGGCTGGCCGACTGGTGCCGAGCGGCCGGCCTGCTCACGGACCCCGGCGTACAGGAGCAGTTCGGCCACGCGAGGGCCCGCTGCGAAGCCGCCCGTGTCCTGGTCCACCGCGTCATCGACGAGCGGGCCAAGGCGAAGGAACCCTCGCCGATGGCCTATCAGGCCCGCGCGGCGATGGTGCAGGCCGAGCGAGCGGTCGGCGACCTCGCGCTCGACGTCATGGGAAGCGAAGCCCTGGTCGAACAGTCGCCCGGCGACGCGCAGTTCCGCAACTCGCTCGGCGCCGGCATCGCCGCCGGGAGCTACGAAGTCCAGCTCAACCTGATCAGCCGCCTGATCCTGAAGCTGCCGAAGGAATAGACGTGGATTTCGAACCATCGGACACCCAACGCGCGCTCCTGGACGCACTGGGCACCCTGCTGAGCCGGCACGCCGGCACCCAGCGCAGCCGACAGCTCGCCGTCCGCGGGGCGTACGACCACGAGCTCGAATCCGAGCTGCGCGCGGCGGGATTCCTCGACCTGTTCGGTGACAGTGGCGCGGGCCCGCTCGAAGCCACCCTGGCGGTCGAACGGATCGGTGCCGAGCTCGGTGCGATCACGCCGGTACCGCATCTGCTCGTGCTGCCCGCGCTCGGGCTGCCGGTGCCCGAGGGGCCGGTCGTCCTGGCCGACCACGAACGGTCGGGCCCCGTACGGTACGGCGGCGAAGCCAGGCAGATCCTCACCGCCGGCACCGACCGGTGCGCTGCCGCCGAGCTGAGTCCGGACGAAGCGGAGCCGGTTCCGTCCGCATACGGCCATCCGCTGGCCCGCGTGGTGCCGCGCCGTGCGGAGGAGCTCGCCCCCGGGACGGCGGGGACCATGGTGCGGTGGTGGCGTGTCGGGGTGTCGGCCGAGGCGCTCGGGATGATGCAGCGGGCCTTCGACCTCACCGTCGCGTACACGAAGGACCGCACGGTGTTCGGCCGTGCCCTCGGTTCGCTGCAGGCGTTGCAGCATCGCCTCGCCGAATTGAGCGTGCTCCTCGAAGGGGCGCGCTGGCTCACCTACGAGGCGGCGTTCCGGGGCGCCACCGCGGAGTCGTCGGCGGTCGCCGCTGCGCACACGATGGCCGCACTGCACCGGCTGACGCGGGAAACGCATCAGATCACGGGCGCGGTCGGACTGACCCGGGAACACGACCTCCACCTCTGGACGCTGCGCCTCCAGGCGCTCCGCGCCGAACTCGGCGGCCTGCGCGCCCATCGGCGTGCCGTGGTGACCTCGCGTTGGGGAGTCGCAGCGGCATGAGCGAACCCGTCGCGTTCACCCCGGATCAGGAAGCGCTCGCCAGGTCCGTCCGGCGCTACTGCGCGGCCAAGTGCACCGAAGAAGTGCAACGTTCGGGACCGGGGTCGTTTCCCTGGCCCTTCTGGCGCGGGCTGGCCGACCTCGGGGTGCTGTCGTTGGCCGTGCCCGGTGAGGGGGGCGGAGCGGGTGAGGTCGCCGCCGTCGCCATGGAACTGGGACGCGCCTTCGCCCCCGGGCCGTTGACCGGGACCGTCTTCGCGGCACGTACGCTGCCGTCCGCGTGCACGCCCCCCGTCGCCGCCGGCGAGCGCCTGGTGTCGTGGGGATGCCCACCGCTGATGCCCTGGTCGCCGCTGGCTGAGGTGTTCGTCGAGACGGACGGCGAGCGGGCCTGGCTCGCGCGGCCGGCCGGTGCGGTGACCCCGGAGGAGACCCTGGGCAACGAGCCGTGGGGACGCGTCGCACTGGAGCGGGTCCTCCCGCTGGACGGCGTCCGGGAGGCGACGGACCTCGCCCACATGACGCTGGCGGGGTACCTGTGGGGCGCGGGCAGGCGGGTACTGGACGCCGCGGTCGAGCATGCGCGCACCCGGGTCCAGTTCGGCCGGGCCCTCGGCACCTTCCAAGCCGTCGCGCATCCGCTCGTGAACGCCGGCCTCGGACTGGAGGCCGCGGAGAAGCTCATCAAGGTCGCCGCGCGGGCCATCGACCAGGGTCACCACCAGGGCTCCGCCCTCGCGTCCGCCGCGCGGCTGTCCGCGTCGAGAGCCGCCATGGAAGCGGCCTTCGTCTCCCATCAGACGCACGGCGCCATGGGCTACTCCGTGGAGGGTCCCGTCGGCCACGTCGCGCAGCGCATCAGGCAACTCTCGATGGTGCCGTCGCACGCGCACCACACAGGCGAACAGGTACTGGCGATGTATGCGGAGGGTGGTCGGGAATGACGCAGGACCAGCAGCGGGCGGCGGACGTCCAAGAACCGGAGGTGCTCTTCGAGAAGCGCGAACACGTCGCCTACATCACGCTCAACCGACCGCACAAGGGAAACTCCCTGACCGGAACGATGATGCCGCAGATGAAGGCCGTATGGAGCGAGGTCCGCGACGATCCGTGGATCCGTGCGGCCATCATCACCGGCGCCGGCGAACGGCACCTGTGCACCGGCGCGGACGTGAACGCCGTCGCCGACCGGGGCGGCATGAGCACCGGCACCGGGCCCCTGACCGACGAGGTCTTCTGGTCGCCGCGGCAGAACCGGGTATGGAAGCCGGTCATCTGCGCGGCCAACGGCCTGGCGGCCGGCGCCGGGCTGCACTTCGTGGTCGACGCCGACATCGTGGTCGCCTCGGAGCAGGCGAGTTTCATGGACACCCACGTCAACGTCGGCCTGGTCGGGGCGATGGAGAACATCGGTCTCGCCAAGCGCCTGCCGCTGGGCTCCGCGCTGCGGATGACCCTGATGGGCAAGGGCTACCGGATGCCCGCGGCGCGCGCGTACCAGCTGGGACTGGTGGACGAACTCGTCGCCCCCGAACACCTCATGGAAACGGCCGACGACATGGCCCGGTGCATCGCCAAGAACTCGCCGGCCGCGGTGTCGCTCTCGCAGCAGGCGATCTGGGGGTCGCTGGAGATGGGCTATGCCCAGGCGTGCGAGTACGGATGGGCGCTCCTGCGGATGCACTGGGCGCACCCCGACGCGCAGGAAGGCCCCCGGGCCTTCAGCGAGGGGCGCGAACCGAAGTGGACCACCGCGGCCGGCAAGGACGACTGACATGGACTTCGGATTCACCCCCGAGGAGGAGGCGTTCCGCGGCGAAGTGCTCGCGTTCCTGGCCGACTACCAGGGAACGGACGGCTACTTCCACCGCGGCGAGAGCACGGGGGAGGGCGTGCGGAGGGTCTACCGGGCGCTCGGGGAACGCGGTTGGCTGTCGCTGTCCTGGCCCAAGGAGTTCGGCGGCAGCGGGCTGTCCCCCGCCTACGAGTTCATCCTGTGGGACGAGATGGCCTACGCGCGGGTCGCCCGGCCACCGATGGGTCCGGGCCTCGTCGCCAAGGCGCTCATGACCCACGGCACGGCCGAGCAGTGCGAACGCCTCCTCCCCGGACTCCGGCTCGGGGAGGTCAACTTCGCGCTCGGCTACTCGGAACCGGATGCCGGTTCCGACCTGGCGGCCGTGCGCACCCGGGCGACCCTGGTCCATGACACCTACGAGATCAACGGCGCCAAGTGCTGGACGTCCAACGCCCACTGGGCCGACGCCATCTGGCTGCTCTGCCGGACCGGAGCCCAGGAGAGCAGATCGCGCGGACTCAGCGTCCTGATCGTTCCCCTGGACCACCCCGGCGTCTCGATCTCCCCGATCCCGACCCATGACGGCGGCCGCCTGAACGAGGTCCGGTTCGACGGGGTCCGGGTACCGGTCGAGAACCGCGTCGGCGCCGAGAACGACGGATGGCAGGTCGTCGCCTCCGCGCTCGCCGTCGAACGGCACGTCCAGTTCCCGCCGAAGCGGCTGCGCAGGGACCTCCAGGACCTCGTCGCCTGGGTGGAGAAGGCGGGCCTGAGCCGCGATCCCGTCGTCCGCCGGCGGCTGACCGGCCTCGCCGTGCAGGTGGCGGAGGTCGAGGCGCTGGCGCTGGCGCTGCTCGACGAGATCATCAGCGGTCAGCCCTCGGCGGTCCCGGCGGCCTACCACAAACTCGCCGGCACCCTGCTCGCCCAGGAGATCGCGCGTTCGGCCATGGAGTTCGGATCGGACGAGGCGCTGATCAAAGACAGCGACGTCGAGTTCATGTGGCGGCAGGCGATCCTGGAAACCGTCGGCGGCGGCACCTCGGAAGTGATGCGCGGACTCATCGCACGACAGGCGTTCGGCCTGGAAAGCAAGGGCTGAGCCCGTCACACCGGTGCCGGTCCCCGGAAGCCTGCGCCCGGTACCGCCCAGGTGACGGACGCTCTCCCGCGACCACCGGGGAGAACGAGCCCTGCCCACCACGGCAACCGCTCCTCGCTCACCCACCCGCAACATCCCGCACGCTCAAGGGAGTCAGGCATGCCCGCTGCACCCTCCCCGTCGTCCCCGCAGAGCCCGGAGAGAGCCGGCGGCTCCGGGACACCACCCACGGCACCGGACACCGCCCTGCTGCGCAAGGTCGCCCTGTCGAGCCTGCTCGGCACCGTCATCGAGTACTACGACTTCCTGCTCTACGGCACGATGGCCGCCCTGGTCTTCGGCCCGTTGTTCTTCCCCGAGTCGAACCCCACGGTCGGCACCATCGCCGCGTTCGGGACACTGGCCGCCGGCTACGTCGCCCGGCCCGTCGGCGGCGTGGTCTTCGGGCACTTCGGTGACCGCCTCGGACGCAAGACCATGCTCGTCGTGACGATGCTCCTCATGGGCGTGGCGAGCTGTCTGATCGGACTGCTGCCCACGTACGCGACCCTCGGCGTCGCGGCGCCCGCGCTGCTCATCCTGTTCCGCATCGTCCAGGGCATCGCCATCGGCGGTGAATGGGGCGGCGCCACGCTGATGGTCGTCGAGCATGCCGACGCACGACGCCGCGGCTTGTGGAACGGCGTGATGCAGATGGGGTCGCCGATCGGATTCCTGCTGTCCAGCCTCGCGGTCAGCGTGACCGCTCTCCTTCCCCAGGACCGGTTCCTGGCGTGGGGCTGGCGCATCCCGTTCCTGTTCAGCGCGGTGCTGCTCGGCATCGGCCTGTACGTGCGCCTGAGCGTCACGGAGAGCCCGCTGTTCCAGCAGGAGGCACGGGCCCGCAAACAGCAGGCCGCGGCGGCACCACGCCGCATTCCCCTGGCACAGGTGCTGCGCGCCCCGCGGGTCCTGCTCCTCGCCTGCGCGGTCGGCATCGGCCCCTTCGCCCTGACGGCGCTGATCGGCACCTTCATGCTCACCTACGCCAAGTCCGTCGGGTACGACACGTCCGACGTGATGTCCGGCCTCACGGCCACCGCACTCACCGGGCTGGTGGCCATACCGTGCTTCTCCGCGCTGTCGGACCGCCTGGGGCGCCGGGCGGTGTCGCTCGGGGGCGCCGCGGGCATCGTGCTGCTGGCCTTCCCGATCTACGCCCTGATCAACACGGGCTCCGTCCCCCTGCTGATCCTCGGCATGGTGCTCGGACAGGTGGTGCAGAACGCGATGTACGCACCGCTGGGACCGCTGCTGTCCGAGATGTTCGGCACCCAGGTCCGCTACACCGGAGCCTCCATGGGCTACCAACTGGCCGCACTGATCGGCGGCGGCTTCACCCCGCTCTTCGCGAGCAGCCGCCTCTCTGCTTCGGGCAGCATCTCCAGCACCCCCCTCGCCGTCCTGGCCATGGTCTGCGGCCTGATCACGGCCCTCGCCATCTGGCGCACCGCCGAAACCCGCGGCCGGGACCTGTCCGAGGACCCGGTCGCCACGGTTCGGAGCAAGGACACGCCCGCACCCCAATGAGCGTCCGCGCCTGACCGGGTGATGGTGCGCGCGGGGACGAGTGTCGGCGTTGGCCCGACCGGCAACGTGGGCCAGCCTCGTCACGAGACGAAGGGAGACACCGAGGCATGGCCGTGCACTGCTTCCCATCCCCGCGTGGCGCCCGCGAGGGTCTGAGGTTTCTGGCACTCGCCGCGCTGACCGCTGCCACCGCGTGTTCCAACGGTTCGGCCCCGACTCCGACTCCGACTCCGAGCGCGACTCCGAGCGCGAGCGCGCGGGCGGGCACGACGATCACCGTCACGGAGAAGGAGTACTCACTGGCCCTCTCACCGGCCCAGGCGACCTCGGGAACCGTCACGTTCGTCGTCGACAACGCAGGCACGGTGGCCCACTCGCTGGCCATCGCGGGGCCCGGGGTGTCCAACGCGCACACCTCGACCATTGCTCCCGGCGGCCGAGCGCGGCTCACCGTCGCCCTCCGACCCGGCAGTTACGAGCTGTGGTGTCCGATCGCCAAACACAAGGAACTCGGCATGGACACCCATCTCCAGGTCCGGGGGAACGGCTCCGCGTCCCCGACGCCCGGTAGCGCCGCGGCGAGCGCGACCAAGCATTAGCGATGGCTTCCGAACCCGGTGACCGCCCGCGCCGCCACAGGGTCACGCGTGTGGTGCTCCAAGTGGTGACCGCCGCCGCACTGGCCGTTGACGCCTACGTACACGTGGACCTCGCCTCCGCCTACGATCCGATCGGGCGGCAGATCAGCCAGGGAACGCTGTTCCGCATCGAAGCGGCGGCGGCGTCCCTGGCGGCGCTCCTCGTCCTGCTCCTCGGCCGACGACGGTCGGTGTGGGCGTTCGCCTTCCTGGTGTCCGTCTCCGCGTTGGGCGCCGTGCTGCTCTACCGGTACGTGAACGTGGGCACGCTCGGTCCGCTGCCGAACATGTACGAGCCGACCTGGTTCCCGCAGAAGACCACCAGCGCGATCGCCGTTGCCGTCGGCGCCGCGGCTGCACTCGTCGGCTTCCGTATCACCGGCCCGCAGCGCCCCGCGTCCACGCGGAGCGCCGCTCCTCGGGACGACGAGGTGGACGGCGGTAACGCCTGATCACGTGCCACGCGGCGCCCCTGTTCAGGGGTGGTGGAACGACAGGTCGTGCTGCTCGCCGAGGACGGCTCGGCCGATGGTGGCCAGGACGTGGTCGTCGTTGTCGTGGAGCTCGTAGAAGGTCAGATCGCGCAGGATGCGTTCCACCGGGCTCGGGCGGATGAGGCTGCGGGCCCCGCACGCGCGGATGACGTGGTGCACCGTCTCTTCGGCGAGGTGCTCGATCACGTGCCAGGCGCGGTTGCCGGCGATCCGGGCCTCGTCGAGCCTGCCCTCGTCCCACAGGTCGGCGACGTGACGCAGCCAGAGGCGGGCGGTGTCGATGTTGACGGCCATGGTGCCCACCCGCTGCTGGACGTGCGGGTCGCCGCCCTTGCCCTGCCGTTTCAGATACCCCAGTCCGTATTCGTACGCGGCCAGCGCGCCGCCGAGGAAGCTCGCCGCGTAGTGCGGGATGAACGCGGTCTGCCACTGCCCGTCGAGGTAGCCGCCGGGACGGCCGATGAGGTGTTCACGCGGGACGAAGGTGTCCTCGAACCGCACCACGTGGCTGACCGTCGCCCGCATGCCGATCGGGTCCCACCACGAACTGTCCACCGTCACACTCGGGTCGGAGAGGTCGCAGGCGAGCAGCAGGAGCTTCCGGTCGGCACCTCGGGCGTGCCGGGCTCCACCGGGGCCGGCCGGATCGACGAGCAGGATCGCCCACCGGGCGCCGGTGGCGCCGGTGGCGAACGCCTTGCTGCCGCGCAGGGTCCAGCCACCGGCCACCGGGGTCAACATGGTGCCGAAGCGGTGGCTCTCGCCCGGCTTCGGTGCCTGCGGTTCGCCGCTCCAGGCACCCCAGACCTCCCCCGCTTCGACCACGCCGGCGAACCAGCGTCGTTTCTGCTCCGGGAGCGCCAGCGCGTCGATGAGGACGAGGGAGTTGGCGTGCCCTTCCCAGCAACGGGCCAGGGACAGATCGGCCTTGGCCAGTGTGGTGGTCATCTCCCACAGCGGCAGGGTGTTGCGCTGCTGCGGACCGTAGCCCAGGCCGCCGTACGCGCGGGGCACGGTGGCGCCGAGGAAGCCCCCGGAGAACAGGTCGTCGAAGTCCTCGGTGGGAAATCGGGCCCTTCGGTCGTACTCCTCGGCGCGAGGGGCGAAGGCGTCCTCGGCCAGCTTCGCCACGGCGTCGAGGACCGCCCGGTCGTCTTCGGACACCGGAAGGGAGGCCGGGCCGGTCAGGCGGTCCCGGTCGCCGGTCATCTCGGGTCGGCCCCTTCGGGGCGGTAGAAATGGGCGCGGTACATGAGGTTCGGCATCCGCGCGTCACCGGGGTGGACGGTGTGGACGTCGAGGGTCAGCAGACCGCGGTTGAGGTAGCCGCAGAGGATGGCCCGGCGGGAACCGAGCGGGCCCTCGGCGAGGAACGCCACGGCCGTGGTGGCGTCGATGCTGTCGGCCAGCGGGACGGCGGGCAGGGCGGCGCCGGTGACGGGCCCGTCGGTCAGTGCCTCCTGTGCGGTCTCCGGGGCGCCGCGCTCGGTGATCCGCAGCATGAGCCGGCCGCCGTCGACCCCGGCATCGACCAGGCGGATGCCGGTGGCCGTGGTGTCGAAGTTGATCCAACTGCCGGCCAGCGGCGCCGGATCGACCGTCCGCGGCGTCATGCCCGTCCCTCCGCCCGATGGTAGAAGGAACGGGCCCAGTGGTCGGCGTGCCCGCCGCCGCTGAAGACGCTGGACGTGGTGGCCACCAGGATGCCCGTCTTGTGGTAGGCGAATAAGCCGCTGGGCTAGGACGCGGCAGGTCAGAGGAGTGACCATCGTCTGACCTGCGGTGCAGCATGCATGTTCGGGTAGCTCGCTGCGTCTTCGTGCAGTACGTCGCGGAGATTTGCATGATCGTTTTCCCATTGCTTTCCCAGTTTCCCGCCCGATCGGGTCGGAAGGAGGAAGGCGCGCCGGAGACTGGCAATGGTCTCCGGCTACCTGCCCTCACCACCGCCGACATGATCTCGCTGTACCGAGTGCTGTTGGTCGGCCATGGGTGACGTGGACGAGTGTCAGCGGCCAGTTGGGATTGGCTCTTCGACACTTTCCGTGAAGCAAGGAGTCAGCGCGCAAGGAGGATACGTCGTCGGAGCAGTTCGAAGCCGGCCCGGCCGTAGTGCTGGCGTTTGAGGAGCTTAAAAGTTACGTGGAATCTGCCGGGGTGATCATGTCTCCCAGGTGTAGCTACGAACTTGGGAGATGGCTTGAGCGGCACGACGGTGCTCACGGAGAAGTGGCCGGTGCTCGGCCGGTACGAGCAGGCCCGAACACCAAGTACGTCGGCGACATCACGTACTTGAAGACGGGCGGCGGGAAATTCCTCTACCTGGCCACGGTCATCGACCTACGCTCGCGCCGCCTGGCAGGGTGGGCGATCGCTGACCACATGCGGGCGAGCTCGTCGTCGACGCCCTGGCGGCGGCCGAGCGGACCCGCGGCAGCCTCAAAGGCGCCGTCATGCACACCGATCACGGGGCGCAATACACGAGTGCCGCCCTCGCCGGGGCATGCCACCGCACCGGTGTGATCCAGTCCATGAGCGCCGTCGGCGGCTCGGCCGACAACGCCGCCGCGGAAAGCTTCAACGCGACCTTCAAAAGGGAAAGGGCCTTGACCCTTGATCCTAGACACTGGTTATGCGGCTGAGGCCAGCGTAGTTGACGGTGTGCGGAGTGCTTGTTCGTAGGTTATGGGGGCCGCGGTGTCCGAGGGCGGTGTGACGCCGGACGGTGTTGTAGCGGTGTAGCCAGCGGAACAGGGTGAGCCTGGCCTCGCGCTCGTCGGTGAAGGCCCGTCGTCCCTGCAGGGTCTCGCGTTTGCACGTCGCGTTGAAGGACTCCGTGAGGGCGTTGTCCGCGCTGCGGCCGACCGTGCTCATGGACTGGATCACGCCGATCTGTCGGCAGGCCGCGGCGAAGGACCGGTTGAATCCGCCCTGGGCTCCGTGATCGGTCTGCAGCACCGCGTCGCGCAGGGTGCGGCGGGTCTGCTGGGCGGCGGCCAGGGAGTCGGTGACGAGCTCGGTGCGCATGTGGTCGGCGATCGCCCAGCCGGCGGGAGGCCAGGTCGATGACGGTCGCGAGGTAGAGGAACTTTCCGCTGGTCAGCGGGACGTAGGTGATGTCCCCGACGTACTTCGTGTTCACCGCCTCGGCGGTGAAGTCCCGGCCGATCAGGTCCGGGGCCTTCGCGGCGGCCGGGTCGGCGACGGTGGTGCGATGGCGACGACGCAGGCGCAGGCCCACCAGGCCGATGGACCGCGCATCACACGGGCGACACGCTTGTGGTTCACGCGCTCGCCGCTGTCCTAGCGGAGTTCAGCGTTGATCGTCGAGACGCCGTAGGTGCCGTCGGATTCCCGGTGGGCCCGGCGTATTCGCGCCGCGAGTTCCGCGTCCGCGGCCTGCCGGGCGGCCCGGGCGGGAGCGGTGGATCGCCAGTAGTAGAAGCTCAAGCGGGCGATCCTCAGGATCCGGCACAACCGCTTGACGCCGTATCGGCGCTGGTGATCATCAACGAACTGGCAGCGGTTCAGGAGCCGTAAGAAAATTACTGGTGGTTTCACCTCAACTTCGGTGCGTGGACTGGTATATGGGCTCTCATGGGGATATCAGATGAGGTCTTGGCGGTGTTGGATGTGAAGTTCGCCGCGGTGCTGCCGCACCTGGATGAGCGCCAGCGCCGCTTGTATCTGGCCTCGGAAGCCGGGGCTCTGGGGTACGGCGGGAACGTGGCCGTGGCCAGGCTGGCGGAGGTCTCCGAGTCGACCATCGCGCGCGGGCGCGAGGAGCTGGCGGGCGGGGCAGTGACGCTGGGGCGGGTGCGCAGACCCGGCGGTGGGCGCAAGTCTGCCGCCGAGCGCGACCTGGGCCTGGTGACGGCACTCGAGACGCTGATCGAGCCGCGGGAGGTGGGCGACCCGGTCTCTCCGCTGCGCTGGACCACCGCCTCGCTGCGCGACCTGGCCCGAGAATTCGCCCAGGCAGGGCACCCGGTCAGCGCCCCGGTGGTGGGCAGCCTGCTGCACGGGATGGGGTTCAGTCTGCAGGGCATGGCCAAGATCCGTGCCGGCAGCCAAGTTCCCGACCGCGACGCCCAGTTCCGGCGCATCAACACCACCGTCGAACAGTTCCTGGCCCAGGGCCTACCGGTGGTGAGCGTGGACGCGAAACAGAAGGAGCCGATCGGCGAGTTCGCCCGCCCCGGCCGCACCTACCGGCCCAAAGGAAGACCGATCACCGCCCCGGACCACGACTTCACCGACCCGGACACCCCGATGGCCATCCCCTACGGCATCTACGACCTGGGACGCGGCACCGGCTGGGTAAACGTGGGCACCGACCGCAACACCGCCGCCTTCGCAGCGGAGTCGATCCACCGCTGGTGGAACCACCAAGGCCGCCTCGATTACCCCACGGCCACCCGGCTGCTGATCACCGCGGACGCCGGCGGGGCGAACGCGGCGGACTCTGTCCTGTTCAAGATGGACCTGGCTGCTCTGTGCGACGCGACCGGCCTGGCCGTCACCGTCCTGCACTTCCCGCCCGGGGCTCAATGCCGTTGCTTGAACTCGTCAAGCAGTTCCCAGTGACGTTGGAGAAGCGGGGTCGTTGGGCTCGGTATGCATCCTTGGGTGGGATTGTCCGATCATGTGCGACTGGGTGTGGTGACCCGATGGGTGCCCGGAACTGGTCGCCAGGGTGCTGGAGAAGTGCGGAGTCCGGGACAAGAAGCCCGGTGCACTACCGGCCGGGTTCATGGTCTAATTCACGCTTGCCTTGGCGTTGTTCCAGCAGGATTCCTATGATGACGTTGCGGAGCAACTGGTGGGTGCTGTCCGTGAGTTGAGCGGGAGGATCCCGAACAAGTCCTCGTTCACGCGGGCGCGCAAGCGTCTGGGGCCGCTGGTCCTGGAGGCTGTGTTCCGTGAGCTGGCCGGCCCGTTGGCCCCCATCAGCTTGGAGGGCGCCTTCTACCGCGGGATGCGGTTGGCCGCGGTAGAAGGGTTCGTGCTGGATGCGCCGGATACGACAGCCAACCGGGCTGCGTTCGGCGGCCCGGTCAAGAACGGGCAGCCGGCGGGTTTCCCTCAGGTCCGGGTGGTGACGCTGACCGAGTGCGGCACACATGCGCAGGTCGATGCGGCGGTGGGCGGATTCAGCGGAGGTGAGCGGGAGCTGGCAATCGCTCTGGCTGGCTCGGCGAGCGGGATGTTGGTCATCATGGACCGGAACTTTCCCGGGGTAGCTTTGTGGAAGGCGTACCTCGGGGCCGGGGCGCACTTGCTGATCCGGGCTCGTTCGCCGGTGGCACATCGGCCGGTCGAGCATCTTCCCGACGGTACCTACTTGGCCAGGATGAACCTGGCCGGGCAGAAGGGCGCACACCACGGTGGGGTGCTGGTCCGGGTGATCGAGTACCGCGTCGACGGCGGTGAGGTGGTCAGGTTACTTACCGATCTGCTCGACCCGGTTGCCTTTCCGGCGACGGAGTTGGCTCGGCTCTACCATGCGAGGTGGGAGGCGGAGTCGGCGTTTCGGCAGATCAAGACCTTCCAGCGCGGGCCGGCCGAGGTTCTGCGGTCGGGCGACCCGGATCTGGTGCGGCAGGAGGTCTGGGCGCACCTGGTCGTGTACCACTGCCTCATGCGGATCATCATGTCCCTGGCCGACGACAACGGCATCGATCCGGTCCGGGTCTCGTTCGTCAAAGTCCTCAAGCGCACGCGGCGCAGTGTGGTCCGTCAGTGTGCGGACACACCCGAGAAGATCAAGAAGTTCCTGGCCATGCTGGCGGCGAGGGTGCACCGGAAATTCGACAACGGCGCCAGGCGCCTGCGCGAGGCGGACCGGCACCTCAAACGGCCGGACTCGAAGTACTCTTCCAAGCTCTCCTACCGGATCAACACCCGGGACAGGCAGCCGACACGGCGCGTTGCCCCCAAGGTCATCACCCTGCAGCCGACGATAGTTCACTGACTCAAGCAACGGCATTGGCCCGGGGCTTCGAAATGGAACAAGGTCGAACACCGCCTGTTCTCCCGTATCACCCACAGCCTGCGCGGGCAGCCGCTGACCAGCTACGAGGTACTGCTCCAGCCCATCGGCTCCACCCGCACCAGCACGGGACTGAGCGTCAGCGCCGTCCTGGACGAGAACGACTACCCCACCGGGCGCAAGCTCACCAAAGCCGAGCGCAGGGCCGTCGAACAGCGCGTGGAGCGCGACGCGTTCCACGGGGAGTGGAACTACACCATCGCCCCGCGCGACCCCGACCAGCACCTGCCGAGCGCACCGGAGCACGAGCCCGCGCCCGCCATCCCGCCGGAGGCCACCTTCCTGCTCACCCACCCTGCCCTGACCGGCATGACCCGTGATCGGTTCGACCAGCTCGTACTCCAGCTCGAACCCTGCCGCCAGATCCTGGCCGAGGCCGAGCGCCAGGCCGAGGGCCGAGACGGCCGCGGCCGCAACCCCGGCTTTGGCATCCTCGACCACCGCCACCGGATCCTGGCTGCCGTCCTCAGCAGCCGCAACACCGTCGCCCTCACACTGGTCGGGGAGTTGCTCGGCCGGGACCGGAACACGATGAGCTACCACGCCACAAGGACCAAGCCGCTATTGGCCTACGGCGGTCCGGAGCTTGCCATGCTCCTCACTCACCAGACCCGTCCACCACGCACACTCGAAGCCCTGAAAAGCGTGATCGAACAGCACAACGACATGATCAAAGACGGCAGTAGTTAATTTACGGCTCCTCACCAGCGCGTCTCCGTTGCGAAATACCGGGCCGCTTTGCGCAGGATGTCCCGCTCTTCTTCGAGTTCACGGACCCGCTTGCGCGAGGCGGTCACTTCCGCCGAGTCCGCTGCCGAAGTGGCCGGCTGGGCCGCCGAGTGCGAGCCCGGACGCCGCCCGTCGGCGGCCCGTATCCAGTTCCTGAGCGTCTCGGTGTTGACCTCCAGATCAGCCGCGACCGACTTGATCGTCGCTCCCGGCCGTGAGCGGTACAGCGCGACCGCGTCCGCCTTGAACTCCGGCGGATAGTGCTTCATCCCCACAGGGCCTCCGTTCTCCCAGATCCTCAAGATCCAGTGTCTACGGTGTCCCGGACGCGGGGTGAGGGCCCAGCAGCAGGTTGTCGTTGTTGTTGATGATCTGCTGAGGCAGGTCCCCGATGGTGGCGTTCGGCAGTGCGACGACCGGCCTGAACGCGTCGAACTTCATGACGGCCGCGGCCAGCTTGAGCTGGTCGACAGCGGAGCTCACGGTTTTGGCGTCGAGGCCGCTGGGGTCGGTGTAGGTGGTGTCCTACATGCCAAGCGCCTTGGCCTCGTCGTTCATCTTCCGCACGAACGCGGTCTCGGTGTCGCTTCCGGTGTCCCACCGGGCCAGGAGCCGGACGATGTTGTTGCCCGACGGGATCATGAGCATCTTCAGCATGTCCTGCTGGCTGAACTTCGCCCCCCGCCGTCAGGCCTTCGACGCGTGACTCGCCCTCGGCCCGCCCGTCCTGCACGGCCTCGTCGTCGACCTCGATAGTAGGGCCCGTCTTGTCCTTCTCAAGCGGATGCTCCTTGAGGAGCACATACGATGTCATCTCCTTGGCGACACTCGCGATTGGCACCGGTTTCTGCCCCCCCCGAAGATGCCGAGGCTGCCCGTGCCCTGGGCCTGCACGGCACCTTGTCCCTTGTCGGACCACGGAATGTCGAACCGTCCGTCGAACGTGTGGGACGAGGTCGCGGCGGAGAGTGTGAGAGTCACGTCGGGCAGGGGGCGCACCGTCTGCACGGCCATGAGGAGGTGGCCAGGACCAGGGCGATTGGCGTCCAGATCTTGAGCCGACGGACGACGCCCCTGGCCAGGTTCTCGGGCGGCGGCGGGGTGTTGGCGAGCTGTACGAGCATGTGCAGAGGATTCGGCGGTGGGGACGGCTCGGCCCTCCGGCCGCGGCCCGGGCTGAGCTGCGGGGGCGCCCTCGTGCGGTCGGGTGGGCGCGGCCGCCGCTGTCTTCTTCTCATCCGCCGCACCGGGCAGACGGGTGCGGCGGGTCGGCCCCGGGTCGACTTGCTGACGTGGTCAGTGACGGCGGAGTCGGCCCGCTCGGCATCGCTGTCGTCCTCAGCGACGTCATCAGGGCCGTTCTACTGTGCGGACTTGCCGTCCTCGATGTCGTCGTGCGTGTCGGTCTTTGCTACAGTTCGTCCGTCGTCGGCTTCGTCTATCTGGCTGCCCTCCGCAGTGGCCTTGCCCTCCTGGCCTCCGGAGCGGTTCTCGGCGCAAGGGTTGGAGATCGTCGAACTGTCCTCGGCGACAGGGTGGCCGTGCCATACGTGGCGTCCCGTCGTGCCGCCCCTGCGTCTGCCCATGTCGGAATCTCGGTTTCGTTGTCGCATGTCCCGGGTTGCTGGTCGGGCACGACACGCTCTCCGCTTCCAGTCACCGAACCGTTGCCGGGCGGCGTCGTTTTCGGGTGAGGCGCTGGCTTCTCCTCCTGTTCCGGATCGGGCAGCTCGCCCATTGCGTCATCTGTGACCCTAACCGGCCCCGAAGGACTGGCAGTTGTCGGTTTGGACTCCGGTGAATCCGACGGTCGTGCTTCCGGTGCGCGGGAGGGCTCGGTACGAGGATCGCCTCCGCTCGCGGAGGTTCCTCCCGAGAGTCGCTGCCGCTCCGGCTTGTCGGGGTCCTCGCCCACTGTTGGTGTCTCACTCACCTGCTGCGTCACCTCCCTTTGTGCTTGCCTGGCCCGGATCCTGCCAGTGATCCCATGTATTCGGCCGGCTTTCGAACGGCGACGGCTCACCGCTTCAGCACCGCTTCCATGACCGCTTTGGCGATCGGGGCGCCCAGCCGACCGCCCGCGATGTCGGAACGGGAGATGTTCATGTCTTTGGGATCGACGAGGACAGCGACCGCGACCGGGGAGGAGCCATCGCTCTGCTTGGCGTAGGAGACGAACCAGGCGTACGGGCGCTCGCCGTTGACGTCGGCGCCGTGCTGGGCGGTGCCAGGCTTGCCACCGACCGTGACGCCGTCGATCTTCACCTTGCTGCCCGTGCCGTCGCTCACGGTGTACTCCATCATCTCCTGCACCTTCTTCGCCGTGTTCTCGGAGACAGCCTGGCTCAGGACCTCGGGTTCGTTCTTCTCGATGGTGGACAGACCATGTCCACGCAGCTCGTCCACCATGTACGGCTTCATCACCTTGCCGCCGTTGGCGAGACCGGCGGTGACCATGGCCATCTGCAGTGGTGTGCTGGTCACGCTGCCCTGGCCCATGCCAGTCAGCGCCGTCTGAGGCTGGTCCAGGTCGCTGGGGTAGCTGCTGGCAGCTGTACGGACGGGGGTGAACTGCTCCTTGTTAAAACCGAACTTCTCCGCCGTTGCGCGTATCTGCTCCTTACCCGTCTTGTGTGCGGCGTCGAGGAAGATGTTGTTGCACGACCACTGCATGCCGGTCTTCATCGAGACCTTGTCGCACTGGGCGTCGGGGACGACGTTGCCGATCTTCGTGCGGCTGAGCGGCAGTTGGTAGGGCGCCGGAATACCCGAGGGGGCATTGATATCGGTGATCGTGCCGTGTTCGAGGGCGGCCGCTGCTGTGAGGATCTTGAAGGTCGAGCCGGGTGGGTAGGCTTCACGGATCGCCCGGTTGCTCAGTGGCTTGTCCTCATCCCGGTCCAGCTCCTGGAAGGCATCTCCTTCCTCGCTCGACATACCGGCGAAGACGGAGGGGTCGTAGGATGGCGTACTCACCATGGCGAGGATCTTGCCGGTGCGGGGATCCAGGGCAACCACCGCACCCTTGGCGTTGAGATCGGCGAGCCCCTTGTAGGCGGCCCTCTGTGCATCCGCGTCGATGGTCGTGACGACATCGCCGCCCCGTGGCTTCTCGCCGGTCAGCGGGGAGAGCGGCCCGTTGAGTAGCCTGCCGTCCTTGCCGCTGAGCACGTCGCCGTGAACGCCTTCGAGGAAGGTCGCGCCCTGCGCCTGGGAGAAGTAGCCGGTGACCGGCGCGTACATTGGCCCGTCTGTAAAGACGCGCTTGTACTTGAGGTCCGATCCGGAGGTCTGCACGGAGTCGGTGATCGATTGACCGCCGACGATGATGTTGCCGCGGGGCTTGGCGAAAGCCTCGATCTGCACCCGCCGATTGTTCGGGTCGCTGGCCAGCTCGTCGCTCCTGACGAACTGCACCCAGGTGGCCTGTACGAGCAAGGCCATCATCAGGGCCCCGCACAAGAAGGCTACGTGCCTCAGTGGCTTGTTCATTGCTCTCCAGAGGTCTCTCGGAGGTGGCGGACTTCGCGGGAAGGGCCGGCGCCGGGCCTGGCACCAGCGGTCATGACAGGTCGGACGGGACGGCGAACAGCAGGCCGCGGGCGACAGGCCCGGCGGAGGCACCGCCGGTCGTCCCCTCGACCTCGATGAGCTTCTGGCGGATGCGCGCGACCGCGGCCGGGGCGCTGGTGTCCAGGCCAAACTCCGCCGCCGCTCGCTGGACAGGGAGGGGTGTGCGCAGCTCGTGCGCGACGTTGGCGGCGAAGCGCTTCTGAGCGCCGACGAGCTGCTCCATGCAGGCGAGCATGTTGCCGACGATGTCGGCGAGCTGTTTGAGCTCGCCCGCGGGGGCGTCCAGGGCGATGCGCCCGTGGAGGCTATCGCCGGAGAGCCGCTGTGCCGTACGGGTGATCACCCCTACCGGGCGCAGCACGCGTCTTGCCATCCACCAGGCCAGTGCCATGGCGATGATGGCGAACGCGCCCAGGGCGATCAGTGAGACGGTCAGCAACCGGTTCTGGGCAGCTTTCTCGGCGGCCCGGGCGAAGGTTTCGATGGTCCGGGAGCGTGCATGGTCGCTGGGATCCGCGGGCCCGGGAGAGGCGGGGACGGGGGAGAGGGAGGCGGCCGGTGTGATGCTCCCGGGTCTGACACACACGGCTGTGCTGATCGAGGAATGCAGGCCCTCGCGGACGAGGAAGTTGACCAGGCCGATGAGCATGGCCCCGGCGAGCACAAGCAGCCCGCCGTAGAGCGTGCTCAGTCGGGCCCGTTCTCCTCCGGGCAGCCGGATACGTTTCACACCGGGCCGCCGATGCGGTAGCCGTGACCGGACACCGTCGCGATGACCTGGAGCAAGCCGAGCTTGGCGCGGAGCTTGCTGAGGGCGACTCGTACGACGTTGGTGCCGTGTCCCGCGTGCTCGTCCCATACCTGCTCGATCACCTCGTCGACGCCGACGCGGCGCCCTCGGCGCGCATCAGCACCTCCAGTACCCTGAACTCCTTGCAGGACAAGGCGAGGTAGCGGCTGTCCCGGAAGGCCTGCCGGCGGGCCGTGTCCAAGGTGATGCTCGCGCGCTCGATGACCAGAGGCAGCGCTGGGCAGGCGCGCCTGCCCAGCGCCGATATGTGGACGTGCAACTCCTCGTAGGCGAACAGCTTGGCGAGATAGTCGTCCGCACCCAAGCCCCAGGCCCTCGACGCGCTCACACACGGAACGGGCTGCGGTGAGCATCAGTACGCGGGGCATCAGGCGCTGCTCGACGACGTGCCGGCACACCTCATCGTCGTGCACGCCGGGGAGGCCGACGCGCACGACGTCTGCGGTCAGAGCATCGCGCCGCAGTCCCTCGGCGATCATGTCTGTAGGAACTCCTCATCCTCCACAATCACTATGTGCATGGCGTCAGGTGTACCTGAAGGCGACCTTTCGTCGTTGTAAACCTCTTCGTTAAGAGAGACGAAATGCGGATGTGTGCCAGTCTCCGTGCTGTCGGTGTCCAATGTTCGGACAGGTAGGAAACCATGCGGAACGGCGCAAGTGCGGCATCGCGGCATCGGTCCTGGCAGGGGTGACGTTGTTTGCCACGGCCTGTGCCGGCGGTACGGAAAATTCGGATAACGGCAGCACCGCCAAGAGCTCCCACGCGTCCGGCAAGGGGAAAGAGGTCGACGCCGCGTACAAGTACCGACAGTTTCTGCGTGACAACGGTGCGAAGGTCGAGGAGCCCAAGGACGAGAAGCACGCCATGGCCATCGACGGCGACGCGGAGATGGTGAAAAAGGCCATGAAGGCGTGCGCTGACGTGGATGGTGGCTCGGGCAGGGAGGAGATATCCCAGGCGGACAAGGACAAGCTGCTCAAGTATGCCCAATGCATGCGCAAGAACGGCGTTGACATGAAGGACCCAGAGTTCGCCGACGGCGGGGCCAGATCGGAAGCTTCGACGGTTCCGCAGGGTGCGGAGATAGAGAAGCACGAGAAGGCGAACAAGGCGTGCCGTAATCAGATTGGGGAGTGAGCGTAAAGAGTTCTGCAAGATGCCCGTGACCGCCTCGCTGATCCTGGCGACCGCGCTGGCGGGCGGAGCCGCGGCCGTCTCAACGTCCGGCGACGGCGTGAGCCGCGAGAGCCCTACGGACGGTCTGCCGCAGAAGACCGATTCGGCAAAGCGGCAGGACCTGAGTAGCCGGCCCCAGGCGGACGGGACCCTCGGCTACTCCAAGGAGCGCAAGCTCAATGGCGGGGTGCAGGGCACCCTCACCTGGCTCCCGGACACCGGCACGGTGATCAAACGCGGTGAGCCTCTTTACGAGGCCGACGGCAACAAGGGCCGGCTCATGTACGGCGAGCGACCCATGTACCAGAAACTGAAGGCGGGGGACAAGGGTCCGGACGTCAAGCAGCTCAAGGAGAACCTCTGTGACCTTGGCTAAGGCCAAGGGCTAGCTGTGGAAGAGCAGTTCACCTCCGGCACCGCGGACGCGGTCAAGCGCTGGCAGAAGGCACACGGCCTGAAGCAGACCGGCGAGATTGGCCTGGATCAGGTCGCTTTCGAGCCCGGTTCCGTGCGGGTCAAGAAGAAGGAGGCGGCCGTCGGCGATCAGACGGCCCCCGGCCGGCCGGTGCTGAGCACCACCCGGTCCGGGCGCGAAGTGCAGATCAAACGCGACGCGGCCGAAGCCAACCTCGCCAAGCCCGGCACCCGGGTCGACACCACCCTGCCCGACGGCGTGCGAGTCAAGGGCAAGGTGGTCTCCACCGACCGCAACGTCGACAGTGGGGATGGCAAGGACCAGGGCGGGCAGGGCGAGGCGAAGGTCACCGCACGCGTGACCTTGACTGACCCTGGAGGAGGTGACGGCCTTGACCAGGCGCCGGTCTCCGTCGACATCGAGGGCGAGACGCGCCAGAACGTGCTGACCGTGCCCGTCAATGCCCTGCTCGCGCTGTTCGCCGGAGGCTTCGGCGTCCAGGTGGTGGAGCACGGAGCGGCATGCGAAGTCCCCGTCAAACCGGGAATCTTCGGGTAAGGCAGGGCCGAGATCAGCGGATCCGGCCTGACGGAGGGAATGAAGGTCGGAGTGCCCACGACATCAGCACCGTCGTCGAACTGAACCAGGTCACCAAGGAGTACCCGGGCGGGGTCGCGGCGCTGCGCGGGGAGGATCCGCGGATTGAACGCGAGGAACTGCTCGCGATCGTCGGCCCGTCCGGCTCGGGCAATTCCACGCTGCTGCACATCGTTGGCACCCTGGACCGGCCCACCGCCGGATCCGTCAGCATCGCGGGCCATGACGTCGCGACCCTCTCCGACCGCCGACTGTCCGCCCTGCGCACCGGCATATCGGCCTCGCCTTCCAGTCATTCCACTTCGTGCCCGGGGGCAGCGCCCACGACAACGTCGTCGAAGGCTTGCTCTACTCTGACGGCGGCCTACGTAAGCTCCACGCTGGCGGCCACTTACGGCGCAATCTGTGGCCACGGTTTTCCCCACGTACGGCATGGGGTCCCCGGGTGCGGCCAGATTTCTCCCCGCTCTCTCCGAGTAGTCCCGCTCGGCGACGCTGGAGCGGGTGAAGAACAGCAAGGAAGTCATGGAGATTCTTGAGGCGTACGACCTCACGGGGAGTTACCGTGCCGCGGCCGAGTTGGCCGGGTGCGACCACCACACGGTGGCCCGGTATGTGAAGATGCGGGCTGCCGGGCAGCAGCCCGACAAGCGCCGGCACCGGGGCCGGCAGATCGACGGCTATCTGCCGAAGATCGAGGAACTGGTGGTCCGCTCGCAGGGCAAGATCCGTGCGGACGTGGTCCACAAGAGGATCGTCGCGATGGGCTTCTCGGGCGGGGAACGCACCACCCGCCGCACCGTCGCCGAGGCAAAAGCCCAGTTCAGGGCCGGTCGGCGGCGGGTCTATAGGCCATGGGTGACTGAGCCGGGGCTGTGGATTCAGTACGATTTCGGCGACGGTCCGGTGGTCAAGGGACTCAGGACCACGCTGTTTTGCGCGTGGCTGGCCTGGTCCCGGTTCTGCGTCGTGATCCCGATATGGGACAAGACACTGCCGACGATCACGGCGTGTTTGGACGCCACGTTCCGCAGGATCGGCGGCATCCCGGCCTACGTGCTCACGGACAATGAGAAGACGGTCACCACCGACCACGTCGCCGGGATCGCGGTGCGCAACCCGGAAATCGTCGAGGTCGCGAGGCATTACGGCACGACCATACGCACGTGCTTGCCGGCGGATCCGGAGACGAAAGGCGGGTCGGAGTCCACGGTGAAGATCGCGAAGGCCGATCTTGTGCCGAAGGACGTGAATCTGCGGGAGCACTACCAGACGTTCGGCGAGTTGGAAGCGGCCTGCCGTCAGTTTTGCGACGAGGTCAACTCCCGTGTCCACAAGGCGACTCGACGCAAACCCGTCGAGCGGCTCGCCGAGGAGGCCCACCGGTTGCACCCGCTGCCGAAGAGTCCGTTCACCGCGGCGTTCGGCACCACCCGCCGGGTCTGCTGGGACTCCACGATCTCGGTGGGTCTGCCGCACGATCGGGTGACATCTGAACTGGCCTGCCCTGTGGGGCGGGTGGGAAGGATGTCGCTGTGCCCAAGCCTTACTGATCGTTTCAGAATGCGGTGCGTAGTCGTCTCAAGTAGATGATGCTGCAGGCGAGTTCGAGGAGCCCTTGGTGGAGGTCGGCGCGTATCTCGTAGTGGGTCCGCAGGCGTTTGAATTGGTGAAGTGAAGCCAGGCGAAGGTGCGCTCTACCACCCACCGGGTCTTGCCCAGGCCGGAGCCGTGCGGAGTACCGCGGCGGGTGATCTTCGGGGTGATGCCGCGCTTGCGGATCAGGCGCCTGTACTTGTCCACGTCGTAGCCGCGATCGGCGAACAGCCTCCGCGGCCGGTGCAGTGGGCGGCCGCGCAGTCCTCGGATGCGGGGGATGGCATCCAACAGCGACATCAGCTGGGTGACGTCGTGTCGGTTGCCGCCGGTCAGCGACACGGTGAGCGTGCCGTGCCGATCGACGATCAGATGGTCCTGGCTGCCCGGCCTGCCCTGATCGACCGGCGAAGGCCGGTGGGAGCCCCCCTTGAGGGCTCTGATATGAGAGCCGTCCACTGCCGCGTCGTCCATCTCCTGCAGAGCGGACCTGCGGAGCTCAACCAGCAACGTCGCGTGCAGGCGGGGCCACACGCCGGCCTCGGTCCAGTCCCGCAGACGGCGCCAGCAGGTCACTCCACTGCAACCGATCCACTCGGCCGGGGCATCCCGCCAGCTCACCCCTTTGCGCAGCACATAGACGGTGCCGGCCAAGGCAACGCGGTCGTCCACCGGAAGCCTGCCGGGGAAGCGGCGCCGCCGCGGCGGATGGGCCGGGAGCAGCGGGACTATCCGCTTCCACAGATCATCAGAAACAAGTCGGACACCCCGCAGCCCCTGCCCGACGTCGCCCTCAACTACCAACCACCACACCAAACTCATTCTGAAACGATCAGTTATCCCGAAGAGTTCCGTGAGGACGTCGTGCGGGTTGCGAGGAACCGTGGCCCGGGGGTGACGGTCGAGCAGGTGGCCAAGGACTTCGGCGTCCATCCGATGACGTTGTGGAAATGGATGCGCCGCGCGGACATCGACGACGGGTCCAGGCCGGGAACGACCAGTCAGGAGAGCGCGGAACTGCGGGATGCACGTCGGCGGATCAAGCTGCTGGAGCAGGAGAACGAGGTCTTGCGCCGGGCGGCAGCCTATCTTTCGCAGGCGCATCTGCCGGGAAAGGATCTACCCGCTCGTGAAGGAGCTGGCCGGGGACGGGGTGCCCGTCACGGTGACGTGCCGGGTGCTCAAGCTCGCCAGACAGCCCTACTACCGCTGGCTCGAAAAGCCGGTGGCCTCCGCTGTCCTGGAGGAGGCATATCGCGCGAACGCTCTGTTCGACGCTCACCGCGATGATCCGGAGTTCGGCTACCGGTTCCTTGCCGATGAAGCCCGTGGCGCCGGAGCCGGGATGGCGGACCGGACTGCCTGGCGGATCTGCCGGGACAACCGATGGTGGAGCGTCTTCGGCAAGAAGCGCGGAAGGAGCAAGAAGGCCGGCCCGCCGGTGCACGACGATCTCGTGAGCCGTAACTTCACCGCGTCCGGCCCGAACCGGCTGTGGCTCACGGACATCACCGAACACGCCACCGACGAAGGGAAGTTGTACCTCTGTGCGGTCAAGGACGTCTTCAGTAACAGGATCGTGGGCTACTCCATCGACGCGCGGATGAAGTCCCGACTGGCTGTGACCGCCCTGGACAACGCCGTGGCCCGACGCGAGCACGTCCACGGGTGCGTTCTGCACAGCGACCGCGGTTCGCAGGGCGGATTCAACCGGTCGTCGTAACACCGGCTTGTGCTGATCGTAGATGATCATTGAGGGCTTCCGCAGGGGTCTTCCAGGCGAGGGTGGGCGTCCTTCATGGCCACGGCCCCATAGCCGCCCAGCGCGGGGCCGTTCTTGGTCCGTGGGATGGTGCCGTGACCCTCGGCACGCGGCAGGTGAACGAGCATCGTGTAGCGGGTCGTTCGTTCCACGACAGTCCCGATCGCCGACCGGTTCAGCCCGATAATCAGGTCTCCTTCCCAGTGGCCGGGCACGGCTCGGTCGACCGCTTCGGCGGGCCGCTGGCTGATCACCACCTCCTCGGTGACGTGGCCGCCCGGCTTGTTGCGGGACCTTGCCCGGGGAACGCGCAGGGCGCGGCCGGTGCGCAGGCAGGCCACGGGCTCTCGCTTGAGGCCGCCGCGGCTCTCGACGTAGAGGGACTGGTAGATTGCCTCGTGACTGATGCGCATGGACTCGTCCTCAGGAAAGTCGATCTTCAGTCGGGCTGAAATCTGCTCCGGGCTCCAGGCGTTCGCCCACCGGCGATCGCCACGATGGGGCTTGTTCCGCCCCTTCC